>NZ_JBHYGW010000007.1:424792-446484 GCF_042738015.1 Lentzea sp. NPDC059081 | reverse complement strand
CCCCCCCCCCTCCCCCTCCCCCCCCTCACCCCCTTCCTCCCTTCCCTCCCTCTCTCCCCCCCCCCCCCCCCACACCTCCCCACCCCCCCCCCCCGCCGCCGTCGGGTCAGCAGGACAGGTTGTCGCCGGTCGGGACGCCGAGGATCCCGGTGATCTGCGTGTACTTGTCGATCCGGCTCTGCACCTGCGCCGGGTTGCCGCCGTTGCACTCGATGGAACCGTTGATGCTGCGGATGGTCTCACCGAAGCCGCGGCCGTTGACCATCGCGTCGTGCGGGGTCATCGTGCCGGGGCCGGTCTGGGTGTTCCAGTACCAGAGGCCGGTCTTCCAGGCGACGGCCGCGTCCTGCTCGACGAGGTAGGGGTTGCCGAGCAGGTCGATGCCGAGGTTGTCGCCCGCGGCCTTGTAGTTGAAGTTCCAGCTCAGCTGGATCGGTCCGCGGCCGTAGTAGGCGGCCTGGCCCGCGGGGCAGCCGTAGGGCTGGCCGGTGTCGCAGTAGTGCGGGTAGTTGGCCTGGTTCTGCTCCACGACGTAGACGAGGCCGCCGGTCTCGTGGTTCACGTTGGCCAGGAACGCCGCGGCTTCCTGCTTCTTCACCGTGTCGTCGCCCGTGTTGGCGAAGCCGGGGTAGGCGTCGAGGGCCGCGGTCAGGCCGCTGTAGGTGTAGAAGCTGTTGCGGCCGGGGAAGATCTGGTTGAACTGGTCCTCGCTCACCACGAAAGCAGCGTCCGATGTGGACGGTTGGGCGGACGAGGTCGTGGCGGGCAGCACCAACGCGCCGGTTGCGGCGGCGAGTGCGGCTACGGCCACTCCGGCGCGCTTCAGGAACCGGGGTGTTGACATTCGGAACTCCTCTTGTCATGCCGGTCGTGCGCGATACGACCGGTCCCGTGTGGACTGACACAATAGGTATGGACCAATCTTCGGTTCGTGAAACCGCTCTCACGGAGAAAGGCCGCGACCGGCCCAGTGATCGCCTCGGCGTCTCACGGTGAGTAGAGGACGAGCAGGGCCGAATGGGTGAAGAGCAGCGCTGAAAGCGCGGAGAGCCTCTGCTCTCTGTAGAGATTTCCTGCTCGATGCGGCGGCCAGGTGGGGGATCGTAGGCCGGTAGAGCTGCCGGGCACCGGTCCGACCTGGGAGCGACAGGCGCTTTCGGCCACCGGAGCGGGAGCACGGCGGTCACGACACGTCCAGAACCACCTTGCCGCGCACTTCTCGCGCCAACAGCGCCTTCACCGCGCTGTCGACGTGCTGCCAGTGCGTGTGCAGGGTGACCTCCGCGGAGAGGCGTCCGGCCGCCTGGAGTGCCAGCAGGTCGGCGAGCTCCGCGCTGACCGAGGAGGTGACGTCGCCGAACGTGCTGATCGTCCTCGGCGCACCGAAACCGAACAGCTCGCCGACCGGGAACGAGGTGGGCAGGCCGGAGGCGGTGCCGACGAGCTGGACGTCCCCGCCGGGCGCGAGCCTGCGCCACACGCGTTCCAGCTGCGGGCCGCCGACGGTGTCCACCACGAGGTCGAACTCGCCGGTCAGCTCGTCGAGGTCGGCGGCGGCCTCCTCGGCACCCAGTTCGCGCAGACCCGCGGGGGAACCGGCCAGCGCGCTCACCCTGGCACCCGCGATCGCCGCGAGCTGGACGGCGAACCGCCCCACGCCGCCGCTCGCGCCGGTGACCAGGACCCGCTTGGCGAGCACGGACCGGGTGCGCAGCACGCGGAGCGCGGTGACGCCGGCGACCCCGATGGCGGCCGCATCGCTCAGTTCGACGGCGTCGGGCACGACCGCGAGCCGCGTCCGGTCGACCGCCACGCGTTCCGCCCAGGCGTGCTGCGCGAGACCCAGCACGACGCGGGTTCCCTCCACCGGCCCCGACCCGTCGGCCGCCGCGCGCAGCACGACGCCCGACGCGTCGTGGCCGTGCACGGCTCCGGACGGCCATTGCGCGACGTACTTCAGCTCACCGAAGTTCAGGGCGATGTGCCGGATCCCGACCAGGGTTTCCCCCGAACCCGGCTCGGGTTCGGGGACCTCCTCGAACCGCACCGGACCGTTGTCACCGTGATCGACCACGAGCGCGCGCATACCGCTGTTCCTCCTCCGAGACGGGTGTCCCTCCATCGTCGGGAAGCGGCCCGCCGCGGCCCACGGCCAGGTGACTCACGGTGGTAGCCGTTTGTCTCACCGCCGGGTCTCGCGCGGAAGCGCTGCCATCATGGAGTCGTGGACGTGCTGGAAGACGCCCTGCGGCTCTACGGGGCGCGGGGTTCGGTAGGTGTGCGGCTGGAAGCCGGCGGCGTGTGGGGAGTGTGGGTGGAGACCTACCCAGGGGCCGCGCTGCACCTGGTCGCCGAGGGCGAGGCGTGGCTGGAAGTGCCCGGCCGGCCCTCGCTGCACGTCGGCGCCGGCGGCGCGGTGCTGCTACCCGCGGGAACGCCGCACGGGCTGGCCTGGCGCGCGGGTGCGCGGATGGGGGCGTGCGACCGGGAAACCGCCGCGGCCGCCCAGGCCGACGGTGCGGTCCTGCGGCGCGGCACCGGCGAGGTGGACACCCGGCTGCTCACGGTGCACTACGAGCAGGACTCCGCGCTCGGCGCCCCGCTGTTCCCCAGGCCGGTGCACGTGACGGCCGGCGAGGGGCCCCGGTTGGCGGCGACGATCGCGCTGCTGTCCGCGGAGCTGGGCGAGCCCCAGGTGGGCACCACCGCCGCGATCAACAGCCTGGTCGACCTCGTGCTGGTCCAGTTCGCGCGGGCGTGGCTGCGCGCCCATCCGGCGGAGAGCGCCGGGCCGTGGCTGACCGGACTGCAGGACCCGGTGGTGCGAGACGCGCTCACCAGACTGCACCACCGGCCCGCCCACCCCTGGACGACGGCCGGACTGGCGACCGAGATCAGCGTCTCCCGGGCGACGCTGTCCCGCCGGTTCCCGGCCGCGCTCGGCGAGCCCCCGGCCGCCTACCTGACGCGGCTGCGCATGGAACTCGCCGCCGTCCGGCTCCGCGACACCGACGAGCCCGTGGAGTCCATCGCCACCGCCGTCGGGTACGGCTCGCCCAAAGCCTTCAGCCGGGCGTTCCAGCGCGTGCGGGGCCAAGCCCCCGGCGAGTACCGGTCCACCGCCCGCGCCGTCCTGGTCGGGTAGGAGCGCCTCGCGACGCTCACGTCGGGCTGGGGCACGGTGGGCACGCTGAAGGCCATCCTGCCCACCGCAAAGCCAACCATCGATCGCTGGTCATTGGTGTCGTAGCACCGGATGCCGTCCAGCCGCCGCTGACCCGGCCGTTGACGCTCTCGGTGCTGAGCCTGCGTCGCAACCGCTGAGGCAGGTGGCCGCGACAGTGAAAGCCGGGAAACGATGGTCGTCATGCGGTTCTCGGACGTGCTGCGTCCACCCGTAAGGCGGCTGGTGGTGCTCCGGGCGACTGTCCGTAGAGATAGCCGCTTCAGCGTTGATCTGCCACGATCTGCCCGCCGGCCCTGCTTTCGGTGCGGTTCTGCACGAGCCATGCAGCGACCTGGTGAAGTTTCATGTTGGCCGACTGGGAAGCGTCGACCAGCAGCCGGAACGCGGACGCGGCATCGACGTCGTGGCGTTCCATGAGGATGCCCTTAGCCGTGGCGATGATGTCGCGGTTGTCGATCGCACCACCGAGCTGGGCCTCGCGCTGGGCGCCCACCAACGCGATCGACATCGCCGGTGCGGAACGACTCGTGCTCGGCGATCGCGTCCACGCACGGTCCTTCACGCAGGTCGTACTGCAGCTGGTCGATCGTCTCGACGATGTGGCTCGTCAGCGCGACTGTATGGATCTTGCGATGTTCCACCAGCGAGATGCCCGCGTGCTCGGCGCCGTCGACGTAGTCCACGGCCGCCTTGACGATCGCCCGCAGTGTCGCGTCGACGCCCGGCTCAGCCTGCAGTGTTCGCGCTACTCCGCTGAGTGTCTCAGCAAGTCCTCTCGACCTGTTGTCACCAGCCGCGCTCATGATGCCCTCCATCATCAAGTCCGGCGCACTCAACGCTCCTACCCTTGGGGATCGTCTATTAAACCCGCGCAAGCCCATGGCATCGTCACACGATGGGCGGGCTTCACCGGCGCAAGGCAACGCCGGGTGACAAACCACGTAACCCGCGTCAGTGGCACCGGCTCATGTCGCGACCTCAGTGTTTCTCGCCGACCATGACTAAGCGGAGGAACGCGGAGAAGGGACGGTGACATGGGCAACGCAGTGCCGGCTGACCGGCCCCTGGATCTCATCCGCCCGATGCTCGCTACTGCGGGCAACCCGCCAGGAGACCATGGCTGGGCCGTGGAGTTCAAATGGGACGGCTACCGGGGTATCGCGCACTGCCAAGGGGCTGACGTGCGGCTGATCAGCCGGAACGACCTCGACTTCCTGCCCCGCTTCCCCGAACTGGCCATCTTGCCCGACCTGCTGCGCAACCGGACGGCG
The DNA here is from genome assembly GCF_042738015.1 of Lentzea sp. NPDC059081. Classification (NCBI taxonomy): domain Bacteria; kingdom Bacillati; phylum Actinomycetota; class Actinomycetes; order Pseudonocardiales; family Pseudonocardiaceae; genus Lentzea; species Lentzea sp. NPDC059081. The sequence goes on along the minus strand of NZ_JBHYGW010000007.1, from coordinate 442,026 downwards.
GTGCTCGACGGGGAGATCGTGGCGCTCGACGGGCACGGTCGCCCGAACTTCGGGCTGCTGCAGCAGCGCAACAAGCTCACCCCTCGTGTGCGGGAGCTGCGGCCGGCCAGGCCCCGCATCGCGTACTTCGTGTTCGACCTGCTGCATCTCGACGGACGATCGCTGGTGTCGAAGCCGTACGACGCCCGGCGGGCGATGCTGGTGGAGCTGGGGTTGCCCGGTGAGCACGCGGTACAGGTACCGCCGAGCTTCCCGGACACCGAGCCGGAGGACGTGCTGCGCGTCGCGGGCCAGTACGGGTTCGAGGGGATCGTCTCGAAGAGGCTCAAGTCGCGCTACGAGCCCGGCCGACGGTCACCTTCCTGGGTGAAAACGCCACTACGGTACACCCAGGAAGTCGTGATCGGTGGCTGGCGGATAGGGCAGGGCAACCGCGCAGGCCGGATCGGGTCTCTGCTTCTCGGCGCGCTCGACGCCAGTGGACGGCTGGTCTACGTCGGGCATGTCGGCACGGGCTTCAGCCAGGACATGCTCGCGGATCTACAGCGGCAGTTGGAGCGGCGAGCTCGGCCCACCAGCCCGTTCGACGTCGAGGTACCGCGCGAGCACGCCCGCGACGCACTGTGGGTCGAACCGGGGCTGGTGGGGGAAGTCGAGTTCCGGCAGTGGACTTCGGACGGCCGCCTTCGGCATCCGGCGTGGCGCGGCTTGCGTCCCGACAGGAACCCGGACAGCGTCGTGCTGCCGCCAGGCACCTGAAAGTGGCGCCTACTCGCGCTTGCGAAGTACGTGGAACGGGACCAACTGATCGACCAGGCGCAGCTTGTCGCGTCGACCGTCTGCGTAGCCGATCTCGTAGTTGACGACGCCGAGCCAGTCGCCTTCCACGCCCGGGAACCGCCCGTGCAGGCAGCCCTGCACCTCACCGGTCAGGTCGAGCCCGGTCTCGATCACGTGCCGGCGAGCACCTGGCGGGCGCGCGAACAGATGGTCCAGCCGCACCGACACCCCGGTGAGCACTGGTCGGTGACCGTGGATGTCATCGCCCTCCCAGACGGTGAACGGGCTGTGGAGCGTCACGACAGCCTTGCCGGGGACAACGCTCGCTGCCTCCTGCCGCGGATGAGCTCCTCATAGAGCTCCTCGGACAGCTCAGCGCGGTCTGCAGCGGGCGCAGTCGCGGTCAGCCGCCAGGAGTGATCGGCGCCGTCGGTGGCGCACGCCAGGCAGCTGATGAGGGCCTCACCGTCGTGCACGACCGCCCGGAACTGGGAGTGCCCGAGGGTGTGTCGGCCGAGCTTGCACCGCGCCGGCAAGAGGGCGACCAGATGGCCGGTCGAGTCGTACCTGTGAGCGAGATTGCCGTCCACTTGGGACGGTTCGAGAAGCTGCCGATCCATGACGCGAGAACCTATCATTGCAATCGTACATATGTTCGATCGGATGCGTGTGGCGTCTCGGGGATCGTGACGTCGCCGAGCGATGAGCCCTGCAGACTCTTCCGATCGTCGTCGGGATTGGTGCGGCTTCTCCGCGGAATCGGACAGTGTTCGCACGGCGCGGCATGTGGTGCTCGGACACAAGCGGCACCGTCGCCGCGCGGCCACCCCCCGCCAGCGGCCATGCTTCACGCCCCGCGTACTCAGTCCCGTCGAGCTCGACCGAGTGCGGTTCGCGGTGTCCGTTGTCGCCCAGGTCGTGCGCAGCTGCTGTGCGGGGGAGAGCCGGCGATCGAGCGGGCGCTGGCCCGGTGTGCGCGCGTTGCCGGTGTTGATGAACTCGGACGAGGACTATCCATGTCCTGCGTTGCCGAAGTTCGGTGATCGTTTTCCTGTATTGCAACGGCGATACCTTAGTCCAAAGAAAAGAATCCTCGACAATTGCTGGGCGCAACGGCTGTTCGGCTGTGGCCGATAGGCTCGGACTGTCGATGTCTGGAATTATCTGGCTGAGCAAGCCAGTGGACGGCTCGCCCGCGAGAATCGTGCAAACCGGTGCTGGGGCCTACTTGCGGTGGTGCCGACCTTCGTCGGCGTAGTTGATCGTCGGTAACCATGCGGTGAAGATCGGCAGGCATGGGTGCCGAGCTGGGCGAGTCTTGCGGATGGTCTGTCGGAGGCTGAGCCGATGCTGATGTGGTGCGGTGCATGGATGCCGCATGTTGATTCGTCTGCCCATGCGTCCGAGGTGCGGTCGCCCGCAGTGGTTGTGTCATTTGATTGTTTCGCGATGCGTGTGGTGGGCCGTGCAGCCGACTTGGCTATGGATGGGGTTCAGGGCTTCTGTCTAGATTCGATCATGGGATTGCAGTTCGGGCATCTGAGGACCTGGTGTGCTGAAACCTGGATCCATCGCTCTTGGGGGAGTGGTCCATCGCACTTTCCGCACCAAGGCGGCCAGTTCGTGTTCGGGCTGGACTTTGCGGGTCTTTCATTGATTCGGTTGAGTCGGGACGCGATGACCGCCAGTGGCGATCGTGCGCCGTGAGTGCGTTCGGTCAGGTGCGCGGCGAGCGAGTCTGGCTGCGTTCCTGCGGAGACTGCTGTGGAGATCATGGGGCGGAGTTGCTCTTCGTCGCGCGGAGAAAGTGGCCATGCCTGCCGCAGCCGGTCGAGGACTGCGAGGGTCGTGGCGTGGACCTGTGCGGGTTCGGGGTTGTGACTGGCGTCGGTCCGGGCGGGCGGGGGTGGATCTAGGTCGTTGTAGGACGGGTCGGGTGACGTAGCCGTGACGGGGGTGGGGTGTCGGTCAGGTGTCACCGCTGGGGTGTCGGGACGGTCAGCCGTGACGGGATGTCGGGGGTGTCGTCGTGTCGGGGGTGGGGGACGTCGGTGGTCGGCGTCGTGGAGGCCCTGTGTGAGGCTCGCCAGGTCGATCGCGTAGCGATTGCTCCGGCGTCCGCCCCCTGTGTCGACCTTGAGCAGACCTTGGGCTTCGAGGCATCGGATGCGTCGTTGAACCGTGCGTTCGCTCATTCGTGTCCTTCGAGCGAGTTTCTCGATGGAAGGCCAGGCATCGGTGCCCTGATCGTTTGCTTGATCGGCGATAGCGAGCATCAACAGCAGGTCTGAGCCTGAAACCGGGGCGTGGTCCCACACCATGGTGATGACCTTGACACTCATCGACTCTCCGATCTGCGTCTCGCTGCTGTAGGCGGTGTTGTGGGCGGGCCGCGGCGTGGCGTGCTGGGCGGTGGTGTGTCGCGACGCTAGAGCAGAGACGGTCGGCTTTGCCGGGGCAAGTTGTTCACGTGAGACTCGCGCGGTGTATGTCGGTGACGTGTTCCGGGCCCGAGCCGACGAGCGCATTCGCTGTGCTCTCTGGCACGCGGGTGGACCGTCCTGAAACTGGGTATGCGTGTCGTCCCGAAGGCGGAGATCACGCCGCCGCTCAAGGGCTTGTTCTCGGTACGGGGAGGCGCGGCACGGACTGGGCCTGCCTGGTTCGGCGACACCAGCGCCGAATATCCGTTACTGCTTGGTCGCAAGAGCAGGTGCAGCCCCCGCTTCGGTTGTGATCGCCGTGCTGCACGATCCCGGTCGTGCTCCCTGCCCGTCGCCGTCCTTGCGTGACGTCGCGTCGGAGACGCGCTGTCACGCGGTCGGGCAGCGAGCTTTGGGCGCGGCCCGGCATCCGCTACTCCAGCCGCCTTCTGAACACCAGAAGTTCCGACAGGCTCCGACGCTCGTTCGGTCGCTGCCCAGTCATGGGCAGCCTCGGTGCGCTGACTGTGTCGGCGAGGTCGTGCCGGCTACGTCAACGCTCAGCTGGCCAGCCTCACTGACCGGCGAACCAAGTCTCTCAGCACGGCGATCCCTCCAAGCATGCCTGGGGTGAACCCGTGTTGGAGCCGCTCGGGATGACCGCGGCGGCTGTCTGGCCGGATTCGGAGAAGACACATGGTGTCGCTGCGGCTTGCGATGCCGGCAGAGAGAGGTGAGACAACTGACGTCCACATTCGACAATGAGGTCAGGATCGGCGAGAACACCTACCGGGTCAGCGTGATCACGGATCCTGGGCAGCCGTTGGTGCTGGATCTACTGGGAGCCGACAACGCCGGCAGAGTCGTTGCCGATGGCCGTCTCCAAGTTCCTGTGGAGGACAGCGTCCTGGTCGGCAAACTCGTCACCCGCGTTCTCGCCGCGCATGGGCGCATGCAAGGTCGCTCTGACCGCGCTGCGAACGCGAACCGTCCCTGGAGCGAAGCTCTCGACGATGAGCTGCGGGACGCTTGGCTGCAGCCTGGGACCGCGAACGCGGTCGACCGCATCCGCGACCTCGCCACGCGCATGCAACGAACTCCGACTGCCATCCGAGCTCGGCTTCCGAGGGTGGGGTGCGACCCGAACGTCGTTGCCCGCGAACTTCCGTAGCTGGGCTGCTCTCCTGGGCGCCGAACGATCGATGACCCATCGAAGCACCTGATCCACCACGCGGGGTGGCTGCGACTGATGCACGTTCAGCCGCAACCACCCGCTGGCGACGGACCAGGCCAGCGCGCACCTTGGTACCCGACGAGCCCCGCGTGTGGGATCGTCGCTGACAAAACCGGACCGGTCACAGCGCCGGTGGCAGGGGATTCCACAGCGTTTTCGGGAGCACCTGCGTTCTGGTGCTCGAAGCACCGCTGGCCTTTCCGATGGCTCTGCCCGGAAGAGACCTGGTCTCTGGCACCTGCACATCGTGATCGGTCACGGCCCCGGATGTACGGGACCGCGTCAAAATATCGGTAGCAGGGGCCTTCACCGCCACGCTCGCACCGTCCGCCATGCCGCGAGGCTGGTACACGAGCTCTCACGCACGCGACCGGCAGCGACGGTCGGCAATCCGACGGACTCGGACCTCGAGGTCCCTGCTCCCGCAAGCTGATCCGGGGACCAGCGCTGCCGACAGCGAAGCAGCTGAATGGGCAGTCGATCCCGTTCTCCGGTTTCGAGCCGGTCTTGCCGTTAGCCGATCCGCCCTTCCTTCGGTGGCTGCCTCCCCGTAACTGCGGTCCCGGCGGCGCATGCGCCCAGGCCTGCCAAGCAGGTGCCGGCATGACCGGTTCGACTGCGTGGTGGGAGGTGCCGTCGTTCGGGTTGCTCGCGTGGCCGACAGCCAGAACATCACCGACAAGGACACCACTGTGACCAAGCAACATCAATCTTCCAGGGCAGGAAACGGGTGGACGCCACGTCGTTCACGGGATCTGCCCGCGATGCGGGACCGCCAGGTCGATGTTTTGCTGAGCGACGACTATCACGACATCGTCGCGCAGCTGTTGGGGCGTGGCGGGAACTCCCACTTCATGCCGAAGGTTCTTGGCGTGTATGACGAGCAGGGCAGCGGCAAGGATGAGCGGCACCACTTGGCCCAGGCCCGGATTCTGTGCGCGGCCGAAGCTGAGCGGCTCATGGCGCCCACGCCGATCTGGCACGCGACGTCGGATATGACCAGTCTCGCGTTGACGATCGCCCGAACTGCGCCGATCGAGCCCGCCGCCGCCCACCGGTTGCCTTCCGAGTCGGGGTTCATCGTCTTCGACGAGCCGATCGGCGGTACGACTGCGTCGGTACACGACCTGACCAATGGCCTGTGGGATCGGGTTCGCCGCGATCTGACCATCACCACACCTGTTGTCGCCGCCGCCTGGTCGACGTGGAAAGCCACCGGTGACGGGCCGCGCGTGCAGTGGTACCGGCGCAGCCCGTTCGGTGTCGGTTTACCGGTGGACGACAACTTCGACGGCGTCTGGGTGAACTTCTACACCGCTGTAGGTGACCTCTACGACCATTTCGACCATGACGAGCCATTGTGGACGGACTCGTCTGGTGGCGTCGTGACCGCGGCGCAGGTGTACGAGGCGCAGATGCTCAGTGCCGTGCCGGAGTTGGAGATGCACGGCGACATCGTCCTGCGTTGGGGATCGCACCTGCCGGCAGCACCCAAGCGGGATTCTCGCGACGAGTGGCTCAACGTGCTCTACACCTGCTGGCAGCTGTTGTCCCAGAAGAACACACGCACGCGATCCCCACTGCTGGAGATCGAGCACCTTCCTGCGCGTCACCAACAGGCGGATGCCCGGCTGGGCGTGCGGGTTGCACGGGTACACCCCGACTACCGCCCGTCCGCGGGGGCTGTGCCGGGAGATGCCACAGCGTCCACGGGCCGCCATGCGAGCAGCTGCGACTACCGCTGGCCAGTGCCTCCGCATCGCCGATCGGTGTGCCGCAACCCGTCCGGTCATCACCTGAACCCGGCGGAGTGCGCGAGGACCACGCACACCGACGTGATCGTGATGCCGCATGTGAATGGACCCATCGGCAAGCCACTTCGTGTCCGGCCACGGGTGCGGAGATGGGACAGGCAGCCAGGCGACCACGACGGTTCCTGAGCTGAACTGCTATCACTCGCCAGTGCGAGCGGTAGAGCGCGTCGCAGGAGTTCGATCACGAAGGTCACCGCGGTGTGTTCAACCGCTCAGCGAGAAGCTCATCGGCGATCAGGCCATGCCGTGACCGCTGTGTCTGCAGCAGGATCGGGTTTCTGTGCTTCGCCACGCCGAGGCGGCGAACCACCAACACCGTGCATGGCCACGCGTTGTTCCGGCCGTCAATCAGGCCCAACGCCGATTGCGTCCGCCTGGTCCTCGACCGTGACCTGGGCACCGTGGTGACCGTGATGGATCGCTGGCTCGTAGGCGTTCTGCGTTCCCTCGTCTCTGACCGCTGTTACCGGTGTCGTCGCACCGCAGCGGTGGGTCTGCGGGCCTTCGTTTCTCGAGCGCTTCCGTACAGGAAGCACCCAGCCCCCGTTGTGAGTCCGGTTTCGCGCTGCAAAGGAATCAAGATGAGCATCGTCATCCCCCCGGCAGACCCGGTTCTTGCCAAGCTCGCCAGACACGCCGGAGATCAGGTTCGGTTCTCACGCGGCCAAAGAATCTTCACGTCGGCAGAAGCCGGCCAACACCTCTACATCATGCGGTCCGGCAAGGTGAAGATCGTCGGCAGCACTGATGGCGGCAGGGAACACCTGCTGTCGATCTGCGGACCGCCCGACATGTTCGGCGAACTGTCGGTGTTCGACCCGGGACCCCGTGCCTCCACCGCCACCGCGGTGACCGACGTAAGTGCCATCAGCATCGGGCGCGCGGACTTACGTCAACAGATGAACGCTCATCCCGAACTGGCAGAGCACCTGCTGCGCTTGCTTGCTCGAAGCCTCCGACGCTGCAACACCATGGTCGGTGAGGCGATCTTCGCGGATGCGCCTGGGCGTGTGGCCAAGGTGCTGTTGGAGCTCGCCACGCGGTTCGGTGAGTCGCACCCCGCGGGCATCCAGGTCGATCACGAACTGTCCCAGGAAGAGATCGCCCAGTACGTCGGCGCCCGCCGAGAAACCGTCAACAAGGTCCTCTCGCGCTTTGCCGACCGCGGTTGGGTGCAGGTCATGCACAAGAGCGTGCTGATCCTCGATCCCGAGAGCCTGGCCTGGCGAGCCCGCTAGCACACACGCATGCGTGCCGGGCATGGCCTGTGGCCCAGCCATGGGATCTGTTCGAAGCCGATGTACGCACCACGCTCGGCTCGATCTGTGTGCGTGTCGCCGCCATGCGCCACTGACACGAGCGTGAACAACGACTGCACAGCGCGCTCAACCGAAGCGGCGGTCAGAGAGAGATGACCCTCCGCGCAGATGCCCACCGCGCAACCTCGTTCCTGCCAAGAGAACGAGCAACGTCGTCAAAGGACTCTCACGTGACTGAACCTCCTGTGAAATTCATCTGTCAGAACTGCCAGAGCGTCCTGAACATCGTTACATGGCCTGGCGGCATAGGCGTTCAACACCCTCGAAGCGTTCCGGACGACCACGAGATCGTCCCCGTTCCGGTGCCGGCTGACTTCCAAGGCGGGAAGTGTGATTTCTGCGCTGAAGGAAGGCTAGCTTTGCGCTGCCAGCCAAAAACTTCCGAGTACCGAACTTGCTGATGGACATGAGCATGGGCGACTGGTTGGCATGTGAGACGTGCGGCAGCGTCGTCAAGGAGGACAAGTGGTCTGTGTTGGTCGAGCGTGCCGCGAACCGCCTTGCTCGCAGCATGGGGCGTGAGCGAGCGCATGTCTATGACCTGGCGTACATGCACCGCCTATTCCGCGCCCTACGGGGGAACGTCACTGGCCCGCTCCGTCCGATTGCGCCCCAACCGAGTGATGTTGACGACCGCAACAGCATGCGACGCGGCACCGCGTGTTCGAAGGGCCGCCGTTCCTCATCACCAAGCCGATCGATACGGCACCAGCCACTACAACGACGGAGTTCACCATGGCCTCGAACGATGACATCCGCCTCGCCCGTGCACACCTGTCCAGGGTGGCCGAGGTCGACCGCGACGCTCTCACCACTCTTGTCACCGAACTGGGTCCGGTCGAAGCATCGAACCGAGTTCGATCGGGTGATCCCGGTTTCAGCGGCGAGAACACGGTGTCTGCTCGAGATGCGGAAGACCGTGCTCATCGAGATCTGGAACAGATCACTTCGTGTCAGGGCAGGCTGGTCATCCCCGAGGACCCCGACTGGCCGCAAGGCGAGTTGGCTGCCCTGTCACAGCCGAAGGACGGCCTGCGAAACCTGGGCGAGCCACTCGCACTGTGGGTACGCGGTCCGCACAACCTGTCAGACGTGCTCGGCCAGGCAATCGCGATGGTCGGCTCGCGCGCCGCTACCGGCTACGGCGAGCACGTGGCGAGCGAGTTCGCACACGTTCTGGGGGAACAGGGTTCGACGATTGTCTCTGGCGGCGGGTATGGCATCGACGGTGCAGCACACCGCGGTGCGCTGGGCGCCGGCGCGATTACCGTCGCGGTGCTCGCGTGCGGCCCGGAACTCGCTTACCCCCTGGGGCACGGCGGTCTGCTGAGAAGGATCGCTCGCGAAGGCATGATTGTCAGCGAGTACCCGCCGGGCGTGGCGCCGGCGCGGCATCGTTTTCTGGCCAGGAACAGGATCATCGCGGCACTCGGTGCGGGTACCGTTGTAGTCGAGGCCGGGCGCAGAAGCGGGGCGAAGTACACCGCGGAGACCGCAGCGAGGTTGGGGCGCGTCGTGATGGCGGTGCCAGGGCCGATCACCTCGGCGGGTTCGGTCGGCTGTCACGAGATGATGCGAACCGGCCTCGCCATTCCGGTCGGCTCCACAGCCGAGGTCATCGACTCCCTGCGCGGCTGTGCGGTCAGCCAGGTTGCCGATCGCACCACACCCGGCATCGAGTGACACCAGACCAAGGTGAGATCGCGACGTTCCTCGCGTGACCTTTACGTATAACTCGGTTGCGGCCGGTAGGACGTGCGGTGGCGTGCCGCTCTGACCGGCGATCGGCGAAATCCGAGCGCGTCTGAGCTGGATGCTTGAGGACCACTTACGTACGTCGCGCTGAGAAGCTTCGCGTGACGCGGCTCCCCAGTCGTTGTCTTCGGACGCGATGGGCCGGATCTCCGGTGGATTGACAAGCCACCGTTGCAGGTCTTGAGGTGCAGTCCTGTCAGCCTCCTGCACAGCAGTCGGACCGGTCTCCGAACATTCGCTGGAGTGCCCTCCGCGTCCGTAGGCGTGCCGCTTGGGTCGTGTCTTCGGATCCCTTTTGCAACAGGGCCCCTCTTTCGAGCACAACGACTCGGATGATCCACAACGCCGCGCGATGGTCGTAGTGCTCGGTCCGCGACTCGTCCATCACGACACACGCGGCAGGGCTGATTTCGCGTTCGCTCGCCTGCCGGCCATTCGGGTCGGCATCCGACCGTGTGGCAGGCGTGCATCGAAAACCCGCCCAATCAAGGCGAATCCCGAGCTGCTGCCACCTGGCAGCAGCGTTCCTAAAGGACAAAAGGCAATGGTCCACTGCTCCGATATCAGCACGCTGCTTGCCAGCGTGCCACCGCTGCTCGGCTTCATTCCGGAAAACTCGCTGGTCTGCATGATCTGTGAAGAGCAAAAAGTGATCATGACGCTCAGGATCGACCTTCCGGATCCGACCCAATCCGAGATCTTCGCTCAGAAGATTGCCCACATCGTTCTCGGCCAGGGAGAGAACGTCACTGCGATCGTGGCGGTGTTCGGGGGTGGCGCGCTCACCTCCGCCGGCACACCGCCGCACGCTGATCTGATCGACGCACTTCACCGCTTGCTGGGCGACGACCATCTGGCTCACGGGGCTGCGCTCTGGGCTGAAGCCTGTGCAGAGGGTGCACGGTGGTGCTGCTACTGCGGGGAATGCGACGTGTCCGGTACTCTGCCTGACCCATCGGCAACCGAGTTGGCCGCTGAGAGCGCCGCGGCCGGGGTGGTGACCCATGCCAGGCGGTCGGAACTGGCGCGCTACGTCGCCACGGCCTCCGAGCACGACGTCGCCCGCAGGGCCGCACTGCTCGGCGACATGTCCTCGACGTGGGCGTGTTCCTCTCGAGAAGCACTTGCTTTGGTTCGGGACGCCGTTCACGCCATGGCACGAGGCGATCTCGAGGCCGACGATGCGTTCATCGCGCGCATGGCTATGGCCCTTGACGATGAGCGGGTCCGTGACGCTTCCCTGTCCTTCGCCGCGGAAGAGCATGCAACAGCCGCTGAGCATCTTTTCTTCATGCTCACCCGAGAGTGTCCAGCCCCGTACCGTGCTGAACCTGCTGTCCTAGCGGCGTTCTACTCCTATCTGCGGGGCGAAGGGGCGCTGGCCTCGATGGCGTTGGACGCCGCAGTCGAGGCGGCGCCCGGACACGGGCTGACCAAGTTGCTGCGCTTTGCCATCGACAGCGCCACGCCGTCTGCGGTACTTCGTCACCTCGTGCACCGGGCAGGGGTCGAAGCGGTCGCGATGCTGGCAGAGGACTCCGACGAGTAAGCGTACGTCTGAGCCGGTCGGATCCCGGCGCACGCTTCGGGTTGACGTCGTTCGACTCGGCGTCGCACGACTCTACGAGTTGTCCACCTTGCCCCCCGCAATGACGGGCAGACGTGGTGACGACCGGATTCGTGGCCATCTATGTCCATAACGGACAGATCGGCGGCTGTTCGGCTGGCGTCCGTTCCGAGGTCGAACCGACCGACCGATCTCAGCCTAGGCGGCCTGGCAAGCACCGTGCCGCGGTCGCTCGCCGAGGTTGCCCCGGCCATGCACGTCACCCGTCCGTGTTCCGCCGTGACCACAGCACGCTTTGCGGTCACGAGTCGCCGTTCACGCAGGTGATCATCAACTTTCCCCGAAGGGATGGATGTGCCCACTCCGCAGCCGATTGGTGCTGTGAAAGCTGTTCTTGCCGGCCACGTCAGCCCGGAGACCGCCTACGTGGTCGATGGCCGATCGCCGGGCGGAACCCCTAGCCGGATCCGGTGCTGGGTGGAAACGGGCGTCCGGGGAAGGAACAAGGGGTTCCAGCGTTTCGTCCACCAGAGCACAGCCCGCACGGCCGAGGGAATCGAGGTGTGGAGGAAGCCGCACCCCCGCAACTTCCACAACAACGTTTTGGTGATCATGTACGTCGACCACCTCGGCAGAGTGAACCACTCCGCCGTGGGACTGTGGGGGCCGACCCCCGAGCAACACCACCGTCTGACGCTGATGGGTCTCGTGGGCAAGCTCGACAGCAGCCAGCACGCTCTCTACGAGACGTTGCTTGCGACCTCGCAACGGTCCAACAACATCGGCTGGGCGGGTTTCGAAGACAAGGTCGCCGGTCTGACGGCGTTGATCCGCCGGGGCCGCACGCCGGACGTCACGGACCAGTACTGGACGGATCCCGCGGGCTACCAGCACTTCCTCAACCACAGCGGCGCCGTCTACCTGGCAGTCGCCCGCAGCCGTGCCTGGACCGCCAAGCCCCGCTGACGGGCATCGGCAGAGCAGCCAGCGCCGGTTCTCGCCTGCCCGACATGCAGAGGCACGCCGGGCTGCCTCGCTGACCACGTTCCGCCAGAGCGCACGGGACGCCTCGCCTCCTTCCGCCACGTCAGCGCAGGAGCTCACGCGGGCCCGAATCGGAGTCCATGGAGGACTTTCCGTTCTTTCATCCAGCTGCACAGAAGGGACTACACGCATGGCCACAACCAAGTCCGGCGAGACAAACCAGGCACGACGCCTGAAAGCCGCACCGGAAGCGAAAGCCGTTGCCTCCGAGACGCTGTCACCTCACTCCGGTGACGGCGTCATCAAGGTGATCTTCACGGCGGCAGGCTACGAACTGCTCGAAATGGACCCGCACGAGCTCTACCTCGGTGAGGGCATCGAGTCCAACACCCGCAACGACATCGAACGAGACGAGAACTTCTTCCGGTCCGTTGCGAAGAACGGCGTCGACCTCGTCATCGAGGCCCGCCGTGACGAGCATAACCGTGTCAAGGTCCACGACGGCAAGATGCGCACCCTCGCCGCACGAGAGGGCGGTGTGAAGTCCGTCCTGGTGCTCGTCAAGCCGACGGAGGTCTCCGACGAGCGCAGCGCTGAAGTGGAGCGCATCTTCAGCCAGCTCAGGATCAACGAGCTTCGCAGCGACATCAGCCACAAGGACAAGATCCTCGCCTTGCAGCAGCTCGTGCTGCTCGATGTCACAGCGGAAGAGCTTGCGGAAGAACGCAACATCGAGTTGCCGGAAGCGGAGAAGATCGTCACGACCGTACGGTCGACAGCGGCGGTTCAGGCCGCCGACTACGACCTCACGATCGACGAGATGGCGATCTTTGCCGAGTTCGACGGAGACGAACAGGCCCTCGAAGTCCTGAGGGCCACAGCGCAGAACCAGCGCAGGAACCTCAACTACCAGGCCCGCGAGCTGCGGAGCAAACGCGCTGATGTCGCCCTGGTCGAGCGGGCGAAAGCCAAGCTCACCGGCTCCGCCGTCACGGCTCTCACCGAACGAGACGACGCCTTCGACGACGACAAGGCCATGCAACTGCAGAAGTTGCGCCCCAGCGCCGGACACGAGCCGGGCAGCGAGCTCACCACCTCGGCCCACAAGAAGTGTCCGGGACACGCCGTGCTGATCTCCCTGGAGGGCTTCGGCAAACATCGCAGGGCCGTCACCGAGCCGGTCTGCTCCGACTACCGGCTCTACGGACACGCACGGCGTCACGCCCCGATCGGGGCGGTCGAGCCACCTGCCTCCTCGGGTACGAAGACCCCGCAGCAGCTCGCCGACCACAACTCCGCACGGGCGAACAACCCGAAATGGCGGGACGCGACCGCGCCACGCATCGAATGGACCTCGGAGTTCCTGCTCACAGGAGTTCTGCCGTCCGGCTTCAAGTACCACCGGCGGCTCGCCCAGCTGCAGGCCGCGGCGGGCTATGAGTTCAAGCGAGCAAGCGAACGCGGCCACGCCACGGTGTGTCAGATGCTGCGCATCCCGCTCAGGCCCAGCATCTACGGCAAGCCCGGTGGCGACATCGACGCGCTGCAGAAACTGTGTGCGGGTGCGAGCGAGCAGCGAGCCAAGATGATCAACCTCGCGATGTGGCTGTTCGCCGTCGAGGAGAACCTGAGCAAGGACGCGTGGCGAAGCAGGTCCCGCGAAGCGGTGCTGCTGATGACCGTCCTCGAGGAGCTGGGCAAGCCGATGCAGGAGATCGAGCTGATGCTCCTCGGACGTAACAAGACCACGACCGCTGCCGCTGCCGAGCCACCCGGCGCAGGGCAGACCAGCGACACGACGGAACCGGCGACCACCCCGGAGCCGGCCACCACGCCAGAGCCGGCGACGGATCCAGGAGCGGAGTCTGCCCAGGGCGCGCCGAGCAACCCGGCGGCGCCGCAGGATGCGGACGATGTCGACCAGATCCGCATGTTCGACGATCTGGTCGGCTCCCCGGACGTGGCCACCTCCCATCCCGGAGAGGATCCGGCAGCCGCCCCGGTCACCGCCGCAACCGACGGCCCGGCCTCCGCCTGATCTCGCGACCGGCCACCAGGACAGTGGCTTCGGGCGTGAGGCGTCTTCCGCTACACGCGGGTGGCCCGCGCCCGAACCACTGTTCCTCCCGCCCTGTCACCACGCGTGTCAACTCGACAGGACCGACGTCAATGACAGCCCTCGACCGGCTTCTCGACCGGCTCACCAGCCTGGGAAAGCCACTCACCGACGATGCGCGGGCGCGGATTACCGCCCTGGACTCGAAGCCGAGTCCACAGACCTGGAACGCGGCCTACGCGCTCCGACTCGACGCACGGCAACACAGCACAACGCTGTGCGCCGCCGTCCGCCAGATCGACTCACGATGCCCGCCGGCACCCACATCCACCCACCACCACGACAATCCGGCCCGATGGAACGGATACTTCCCGGCCCAGCTCACACTGCGCATCGCGTTGAACCGCGTCGCCGAACAGGTTCCGATCGTCATCTGCCGGAGCCTCGGCGATCGGCGGCCCGACCAGCCGCAGCCTCCTTCGGCCTGAACCGCACGAACCGAAGGGACAGCGCCCGTCATGAGCTCAGGATCGCGTCTGCCACGGCATGAGGCCGCGCTCGCCGCAGCAGCCAGGGGATGGCCGGTGGTACCGGCCGTTCCCGGCGGCAAAGTACCCGCCTTCGAAGACTGGGACCTGATCGCGACCACGGATCGCGCACAGATCGCCGCATGGTGGACACAACGGCCGTACAACGTCGCCATCTCCTGCCGTCGAGCCGGGATAGTCGTCCTCGATCTCGACCCCGCCCGCGGCACACAACCGCCACACCAGTGGGCACACCGCGGCGCCCGGCACGGCCGCGACGTCCTGCGGCTACTCGCACACGACCTCGGCGAGCCCGACCCGGTCGACACCTACCGCGTCTGGACCCCCTCCGGCGGAGAACACCGCTACTTCACCGCACCCGCCGACGTCGAGCTCCGCAACACCGCCGGCAGGCTCGGCTGGCACATCGACACCCGCGCCCACGGCGGCACCGTCATCGCCGCCGGGTCGATCCGCCGCATCCAGGGCACACGGCGCCTGTATCGGCCAGCGCGGCCCGTCCGAGCACTCGCGCCGCTGCCGCAGTGGCTCGTGTACGCCCTCACCCCGCCTCCGGCGCCGGCGCTTCCCGTCGCCGCAGGTAGTGCACCGCTGTCGACCCGCCGCGCGGACGCCTACGTCGCAGCCGCCGTGCAAGGCGAAATCGCCAACGTTCGACACGCACAGGTGGGAAACCGCGCCCACACACTGTTCGTCGCCGCGATCAAACTCGGACAGCTCATCGGGTCTCGGTGGCTCGAGGAACACGAGGCGGTCACAGCCCTGCTCACCGCGGCAGCCGAACACGAAGGCATCGCCGGATGGACCCGCAGCGAATCCCAGCACCACATCCACAACGGAATCGCGCGAGGCGTCAAAGAGCCGCGCGTCATCGTGGACGCAGACTGACCCGGTCACACCGGAGAGGACCCCATTACCGCCGGAACCCGCCGACGTTCCGACCCCGCGACGAGACCACGTGACGCCAGGGCACGGCACGCCGGGCGTCACGATCCGGGGGTGCGTCCGTGACTCGGCGACCGAGACCCGGGAACCGCTGCTGCGCAAGTCGTGAGCCTCGCTAACCAGCGCAACCCAGCCATGGGCGAACTCAAGGCCGAAACAGCGAATGCGTCCTCAGCAGCGAGACGGACCACCCAGGTTCCGATCCGTGCCAGCTGCGATGCGCCGGCCCAACAGAACCGTCGGCACACCTGCTGACTGTGGTCACAACCTGATCGGAGACACATGCCCACGTTCAAGCCAGCCGACCGGGTTGAGCTGATTCACTGCGCTGACCCGCACACCACGTTGGTCCCTGGCATGCTCGGCACTGTGACGTTCATCGACGACGCCGGCACCGTCCACGTCCACTGGGACTGCGGCAGCCAACTCGGGATGCTCCTCACAGAAGGCGACGCCATCCGACGCGTCGCTACCGACGACAGGCACTGACGAGGACTGGCAACAGCGAAGTGCTCCGCGTCTCCGATGCCAGCAACTAGGTCCCGTATCGCAGCCCGACTGCCAGCGCGCCGCACCACGACGTCATCCGCGTCCTGCTCGACACAGCATCACTCATCCGCTGGAAGCGTCATGCGGGTTCCCTCTCATCACACCTCGGTCGATACCGATGGGGGTGTGCGCCGCAGCAGGAGCACGACGAACCCGAGAAATCCGCGGTAGCCGCCCAGCCAGCTGGTTCGGTGGTCCGATGACATCTGGAGAGCGAGGTCGTGGTCGGGGTGTTCGGGATTGTCGAGGGCCCAGTTGGCGAGGGTGCCGGTCCAGCACCACTCGTACTCGTCCCACTCCGCGCGGGTGCTGATGTACCCGTAGATCGGTGTCCATCCGTCGGCGATGACCTGGGCCACGGTGGTCGGGAGATCCGCGTACTTCTGTGGACCGTTCTCCTGTTCCGCGCGGACGGCGGGATCCGGTTCGTGCTCCCAGAAGCAATCACCGAGCAGGAGCACCCCGTCATCGGCTAGGTGTTCCCGAGCGGCTTCCAACGTGGGCAGCAGCCCGCCGAACGCGTAGGCAGCCCCCACGCTGAGCACCACGTCCGCTTTCCTGGCCGACCGGTACTCGGCCACGTCCTGGCGGCGCAGCTCCAGCCGATCAGCCAGACCGAGCCGGGCCGCCTCATCCAGGACGTTGTCGAAGCCTTCACCCGAGATGTCGACTCCGACAGCCGTTACACCGTCATGCGCCTACAGCGCGCGCAGCAACCAGGTGCCGTCGCCGCAACCCAGATCAAGCAGGTGATCGTCCTGCTCGCGGATGGCCCGCTGGAGCAGGTGCGCCACCGTGCTGTCGCTCAACGGCGCGGATATCGGGTGGTCGTTGTGCGCGAGAGCGGCGAGTTCGTGTCGGCCCACCAGCGCTGTCTATCAGAGCCCGGATCTCGTGTCGCAGGCATTTCACAGCGGCGACGGTGCCACCCTGCCGCCGAACGCACCCCGGTCCGGTCGGTCCACCAGCGCGACCAGCTTCCCGATGCCAACACGCAGTAGCTTCGGGTCAGCAGTTCACCTGCATCGTCCCCAGCCGACGTAGTAGGGGAGCGCCACGACCACCGCGTCAACGCATCGCTGCCGACCTTGATACAGGCCCTCACACTCGACCTCGTGGTGGGGGGGGAAAAAGGGGGGGGGGGGAAAAACCCCCGGGGGGGGGGGGGGGGGGAAGGTTTCCTCCAACCTCGACGTCTCGGTGCAGCGAATAGCGGAGTACAGCTCGGTGCGCGGCCTCGGGTTGCACGGAGCGTTGCCG
>NZ_JBHYGW010000007.1:343962-424782 GCF_042738015.1 Lentzea sp. NPDC059081 | reverse complement strand
TGACGGGGGAGGGGAGCGCAACGCCCACCGCTCCAACGTAGAGTGCCTGACGGCGGGACGTGCCCTCACACCCGCCCTTGTGGTGCCTGGAACCGGGTGTTGCCGGACACCACCTGCCGGGTGTGCCGCGCAGCCCCCTGTCTCCTACCCCCAAGACGGGTGTGGGCGCGCGGCACACCCACCCACACCTTCACCGAACACGGCATGGGAGTCGGCCGCCGGACTGCCTTCAGCGCTGCCACACCCACGACACGCACCTGGACCACGCGAGTGACCCGAGCACCCGAAACCAGCGCAACGTCCGGCACAACCCACGTCGGATTTGCCGGGACCGCATGACGGACAGGAAAGACAAGTGAACCATCGAGCATCTCCCAGCCGTACCGTCCAACTCACGCTCGCTGATGGCGGTCTGCTGTACGTGTCTCCCGTGCTTGCCAGCCGGGTTCGAGGCATCGACGCAGACGGCGACGTTCTCGTGTGCGACGAGGACATCACACGTGCCGACGGCACCGAATACCTCGTTCCGCTGACACCGTGCTGCCATGCCACAGGAAAGGGTGTTACTTACTCCGAGACGAACGTTGCCTGCCGGCGCTGCTACCAGGATGTCGACCCCAAGTACGGAACCGACGGTCAACTGGAGGTAGGCCTTGCCGCGACCACCACGTCGCTGTCCACCGAGCGCCAACCGGGCGAAGTTCTCACTTTCAGCGCAACGGCGACCGACGGCCCCACCTCACTGGCCCTGATCGGAAACCATGGCCGACCGACCGAGCTGGTCGAGCGGCTGAAAGCCGCAATAGCGAACTCCGGCGTGCCGGCAACGCACCGCAACGTCACGGTGCGCGTCGCGCCGTACCGGAAGGTTCCTCCTGTTGCGGCGGCAGCCATCGCTGTCGCCGCCATCGCGGCCGCAGCACGAATCTCGACACGACGACTCGATGCCACTGCTGTACTCGGAGACGTGAACCTCGATGGCAGCCTGCGCGCAACCAACGACGTGCCGAAGGCCGTCCAGATCGCTCTCACCCACGGCATCGGACAGGTGATCGTGCCGGCAAGCTGCGTCGAGGATGTCGGAGCCGTCGACGACCTCGAAGTACTCGGCGCAGCACGTCTGGCTGAGATCGCCGTCTGGCTGCAGGGCGACGCCGACGCGCTCCGCAGGCACAGCTGATGCCACGAATGCACGCTGCCTGCTCTCCGCAGACGTAACCGCGGCACAGACACGGTGCCTTTCGTCGAGCTCACGCCAACTGACCGGTCACGACCGTCACCAGAACATCAAGACCGCAACCACCAGGGCGAATGATGAGTCTGTTCGAAGACCCCAACGCGGTGCTTCGCTTCAGCTACACGCCACAGGACACGGCTGACGACGGCGCCCTCGAGGAGGAGTTGCGAGACGCACTGCACGACGACACCCTTCTCCTGCTCGCCAGGACCGACACCGGTGGAACCCAGACGTCGAGATCCGAGCCGGCCTCGCCGTCTCATCCGACGTGCCGTGGCCCGCCCCGGAAGCTCGAGAGCACTACGTCGTGTTTGTCGACAACAGCGAAACCGGCTTCACCGTTGTCGAGTTCGCCTCCCAAAAGGCGGCCACGGCAGCGTTCGTCAACCACGTTGAGGCTGTCCAAGCCGAGCCCACCCGCTACGACTACGTGGTGAGCCCCCGCAGACCGAATTCCCTCCGGGCTGGCCGTACATCATCTGACCCATGCGGGTCGACACCCGAGCGGACCACCGGGTGAGTTGGCAGGCGAAAGCAGATTCCGTTCATTCCTCTCGGTGACGACCCCGCCTGCCGCGCCTCGAGCGCGATGAGGATCAGCCACCCATGAGGCGCTCCGGTGCAGGTCGGGTAGTCGCCAGCTGTCGGTGTAGCGATGGGGGACAGGTCTAGGTGAGCTTGGGCTCTGTCACACCAGGCTCGCGCGATAAGCCTCAGACGTCCCGCATGATCGGTGGTGATGCACGCTGGCTGAGAGGCCATCAAAGCGGTCACACGGGAAAGACCGCTGGGCGACGGAGGACCGTAAGAGGGGACTGGGTGTGCCAGCGGCCTAGGCACAAGGCCCACCGTCCGAAGACGGAACCGCGACAGTCGGCCGCCGGCACGATGCTCCGGCGCCAAAGGCACGCTATGCCCAATTCACCGGAGACTCCGACACCGTACCTGAAGATCGTAAGCTCCAGACGAAGCGCATCCGCCCTCACGCGACGAGCTCTGGACTGACTGAGACGTGCAATGTGCGTTGCGGCAACCCCGTCAACCCGGAACGACTGTGCTTCGTGCCGGCGCGGTGACGAGCAGACTCTCCGGAGGAAAATAAGTAGCTGCAGGCGTCAAAATCGCCTTTCGTAGTCCTTGGGCTTCTTCTCCGGTGGTTGATTCTGCTGTTCGACTCCCTTCCGGGGGTGATGAAAGGGGCGGCGCATTGTATCGGTCGGTGGCGGCCTGTCAAATTGCCTGTCCAATGATTCTTGGCGCTCGAATTTCGCGGGGCCCCTACCGCCACAAAATTCGAGCGCCAAAAATCACCGGCCAAAGCGGCAATTTGACAGACCGCCACCGACCTGCGGGCAGTAAGACAAGGGCAGGCCCCTGGCCTGCCCTTTCGTGTCGCGCCGCCCCTTTCATCACCCCCTCGTAATGCAGCAACTTAGAAGACTTAAGAGCAAAAGAAACGAAAAAGATACCTCGGGCGAGGCCTGTAATAGTTGCGATTCGGCCGGTTTGTCAATAGGATCGAACTGCAAGAAGGAAACGCACCGGGGACCGCGACCCCTGGTGGCCAAAAATACGCTACCCGAGGTGAATTGTTGTGACGATCGATAAGTTTGCTCTGGTTCTGGAAATCCGCAACATCGTCGAGCAAATCGATTTATTGCTCGAACTCGACAACCTCGCCCAGGCGCACGAACTGGCCGCCGAGATCCTCGACACCGCTGACCCGGACACCCTCGAACTGCTCGCCTGCATCGGCTGGGACCGCCAGAACAACCCCAACACCGCCGAAGACCGGTTGCGCGACATGTGGAAGCGCAGTACGCCCGAGTACCGCGAACTCATCGCAACGTGCGTAGACCTTCACGTCCCGCCCTCAGCGCTCCCCACCGACACCGTGGCACCCGCCGGGGCTGAAGTCCTTCGCGCCGACGTCCACGTCGCCACCCACGCGGAAGCGCCCGAGCTGCACACCGGCCGCCCAACCGACACCAGCCGCTGTGACACGGTCCGCCGCCGCTTCGACGAGACCGTTCTTCTGGAACGCAGGACCGACAGCGAGATACAAACGGCGATCCAGTGCGCAAAGACCATCCACAGCTACCGATGGAAGCGCGCGGGCGTCGACGACCAACCCGCCGTCAAAGAGACGCCGATCCACTACGAGATCGACTACGACAAGGCCGCCATCCCGCCCGTGCGCGGACTGCGCTGCGTCCACTGCTGGTGCGAACGCAGCGCACGGGACAACTGGCGCCACAACGACGGACTCTGCGACTGCTGCCGCAGCCTCAACCGCCCGGGACTCGAAGACCTGCCCGCCACCGCCTGGCGCGATGAAGTCATCGCCAACCGCTGCACGTTCATCGCCACGAACTTCCCAGCGCCAACCGCGCTCACCATCCTCCGCCAGGACTACACCGGATACGCCAACGGAGACCGCATCGACCTCAAACGGTGGGTACAGCACTACTACGGACCGGCGACCACGAAACCGGCCACCCGCACCGCGCACCACGCCACCGCCGCCTAACCCGCCCGCGCCGGTGACGCACCCCAACGGGGACGCGTCACCGGCCAGCGCCGCGCGGAGCCGGGGCAGACCGGGCATCGAACCCGGTCACCCCGAGCGAGGGCTGCCGCCCTCACACACCCGCCGCCTCCGGCGCAACGGACCGCCTGCGGCGGAGCATCTCCCGCGACTCGCCCCGCACACTGCTGGCACCGGCGCGTCCACCTCGTCGATGCGCTACACCAGCCCGCCGTCCGGCACCGTCGACCGGACACGACCGGCCCCCGCGGAGCTGGCTGCGCCCAGGTCAACCGGGGCGACGCTCGCCGGTTCAGGCGACGCCCCCAATTCCTGATGGCCTCTCCTCGGCGCCACGTGACGCTTGTTCCTCGTCCTCCCGCACTCGACGCATCCACCTTCGCAACACCGCGACCTGAATGCCCGTCCGGTTGTGAAGCTCGGCTTCTCTGAACGTCGCACCGATGGCGCCGAGATCGGCCCCGCTCGTCGCCTCAGCCACCGCCCGCCCAGCAGCCAGTTCCGCCGCATCCACCTTCGCGTCCTCGGCCGCGAGATCCCGCTCCAACCGCTCCCGCAACGCCTGCTTGTTGTGCTCTGCCACCTCCGACACCCTCAACGCTGCGGCACCAGCCGACGAAAGCGCCAACACAGCCCGCTCACGCAGCTGCCGCCGCTGCCGCTCCTCAGCACGCAGCTCCTGCCTGATCTGACGCGCAGTCTTCACACCGACCCCTCCCGTGCGGACGGTCCTTTCCGGCGCGGACCCTAGAGCAGGAGCCGAACGCTGTGTCCGAGCAACGCCTCACCGCCAGTCCACAGCACCCGTGAGGTCCGGTAATTCGTTGCCCTGTCAGGAATCGCGAGCCGACAGACGCTTTGCGCCAGCGAAGAACAATGGCTTTGAACTAAGGTATTGCCATCGCGATACGAAGAAAGTGATCTTCGTCCCTCCCACGTGCGACGCGGTGGGAGAGGTGTGCCCAGGTGTCATGGGTGACGGCGATCGGCGGCTCGCCCGAGCAGATCGGGTACCGGCTCGGACAGCAGCACGGTTGTGTCGCGAGTGCCGCCGGCGATGCCCGGCCTGAGCACACCGCCGGCGTGGCACGCCCGCTCATCTGGATAGGGCGGGCACTCGCAGATCTCGGTATCGAGGCGGGCACTGAGCTCACCCCGGATCAGTTCCCGCTCGCCCGCGCCATGATGGCCGGATACCACCCGCACACGGGTGAGCAGCTTGTCGAACACAAGCGCGCCGTTCCCAGCGAGGCCAAAGTACCGATCGCGCAACTCGTTCGCCTGATCGAGGGAGTCGCGCGCGAAGCCGACGTGGACGTCGCCGAGGTACTCCGTCATCGCGAAGGCCGATGGGCCGGAACGTGCTCCAGACGCATGCTCGACATGTTCAACCGCGCCAGACGCGCGGTCTCCCGCGAAGGCGAACTCGCCATGCTTCGCGCCGACCATGCCGGCCAGCTCGCTGACGCCGCCGAACTACGGCTCAGCGACATCTGGGAGCCCGGCGTATTCAAGGCCGCGGCGGCGAACCTCACCAAGACCATCACGGTCACCGCTGAGGACGGAACTCGCACAGATGTCGTCGTCGACAACCGCGTCATCGTCGGCAACCGCGGTTACGACATCACGCTCACCCTGCCGAAGAGCTTCTCTTTGCTTCGCGAGTTCGTCGACGACGACACCGGCAGCGAACTCGACGCCGTATATGTCGACCATGGCGCAGCCACGTTCGTGTGGCTGGAATCCAACACCGCCTATGGCATGCGAGGCCATCACGGCGACGGGTCAACAGCGTCCACTGTGCCGGGCAACGGTTTCGCGGGCTGGGCCATGATCCACTCTGCGGCACGACCTGCGGCAGGGCAATGTTGCGGCGACCCGCACTGGCATGTGCACTTCACGATCGCCAACATGACCAAGGGCCCCGACGGTCGGTGGAGCACCGTAGCGGCAGGCGGTCGCGACCTGATGCGGCACATACCGGCAGCCGCCAAGCTCCTGCACGCAAACGCCCGACACGTGTTGAGCCAGCATTACGGCATCGCGTGGCGTCGCTCAGACCGAACAGGCCAGTGGGAAGTCGCGTCCATCCCGGACGCGGCCATCAAAGAGTTCTCGCAGCGCGGTGCCGACATCCGCGCGATGCTCCTCGATCTCGGTTTCACCGAGCAGGACGCGTCACGGTCGTTGAAGCGCCTGGTCCAGCAGGAAACCCGCCGTGCGAAGGCCTATGTCCCACCGATGGCGTCAACGCGGCGCGATCACTACCGGCAACGTGCCGTCGACATCGGCCTTGACCCCGATCTGATGGCCCGCACAGCGCACAACCCGGTTGTTGCAGACGAAGCCACCCGACAACCGAGCATCGACGAACTAGCCGAACTGCTCCAGGACGTCGAGCAGGGCCTCACCGCGAACACTCGCAGGTTCTCCCGCATCGACGCGCTGGCCGCGGTCGCCGATGCGCTACCCAACGGAGCGACCCACGACACCGTGGAGGCACTCACCGACAGCGTCCTGCGACACGCCGGCTTCATCCCTCTCATTCGTGGCGATGACACCCAAACCGACATCGACATGGGAAGGCGCCGTCAGCTCGGCGCCGACCACATGACCAACTCCCAGCTCTACACCACCCACGACATCGTCGCCGCAGAGAAGACCATCGTCGCCGCCGCCCGCGCGAGCCACGACAACCAAACTCCGATCCGCGTCTCCCGGGCGGACGCAGAGATGGCGGCTGCGACCGTCGAGGCCGCCAACGAGTTCGTGCTCTCCCGCGAGCAACGACGCGAACTGCTCAACCTCGTCACGTCTGGCCGAGCAGTCGACGCGCTCATCGGTGGACCAGGCTCAGGCAAAACGACTCTCATGGAGGCTGCGCGCGTCGCCTACGAAAGCAGCGGGTTCGTCGTCGCCGGTGCTTCGACCCAAGGTGTTGCGGCACAGAACCTCCAAGCCGCATCGGGTATTCACAGCCGGACCGTGGCACAGTGGAGATGGCGCATCGACCACGGAGAGGGCCTGCAGGGCGTCGACGTCCTGATCGTGGACGAGGCCGGCATGACCAACGACCGCGACCGCGCGGCGCTCTACCGGGCCGCAGAAGCCAGCGGGACAAAAATCGTCGAGATCTTCGATCCCAAGCAGTTGCGTGGAGTCGGCTGCGGATCGATGGTGGCCGTGGTGCACAAGATCGTTGACGGTGGTGCACTGCTGGACAACCGGCGCCAAGCCGATGAAGACGAGCGCGCCACAGTCGCAGCATGGCGCGATGGGAACTACACCGAAGCGCTCACCTCATGGGCCGACCGCGACCGGCTCGTCGTCGGCAAGACCAAGCGGGACACCACCGCCGCGATGCTCGCCACCTGGATCGACCAGCGGATCGGTGCACCGGACCCGCACACCGAAATGCGCGGCCTGCTCATGGTCGCCAGCACCAACGACCAAGTCGAGCGACTCAACGCCGGTGCACAGGCGATACGTGAGGTGCAAGGCGAACTCGGGCGCGGACACAGCTACGACCTGCGTGGCGGCAACACCCTCCGGCTCCACGAGAACGACCACGTCCTCGTCCGTCTCAATGAACGCGGCACACGCGGCCCTGACGCGCTCAACGGCTATCGCGGAGTCATCACCCGAATCGACGGCAACGGCCACCTCACCGTCACCTGGACCAGAGCCGTTCCCGGCGGGTACACGCACGAAAGTCGCACTTTCGACCCCGCCTACGTCGCCAAAGGCGGCCTTTCTCACGGGTACGCCCTCACCGCTCACAAGAGCCAGGGCCTCACCATCAACAAGACCTGGACCGGCGATGACGCCCGCCGGCGCGGCGGCGCGGTGCTCTTCCACGCACCAGGTGCCGACAACCGCAGCTTCTTGGTCGCCACCTCACGCCACTCGCAGGCGGTGTGGACGTTCGCGGCACTGCAAGACTTCGAAACCTCACAGGACACCTACGTCCACGGCGAAGCCGACTCTATCTTTGCCCGTAGGCGTCGTGTCATCACGAAGATGGTTGATTGGGCCAAAGCCACCGAGGTCAACGCGAACGACCGGCCAGTACTCGTCGACCTGAAACAGCTCGACGATCCCGCACCCGCACAACGCCCAGCCGCTTCCAGTGTCGTTGACGCCGAACACCAAGCCAGCAGGACACAACGACGCGCGACGGAAGAGTTGCTGCGTGATGTGTGGCTCGACCATGCCGCTGTTGATGCAGTCACGCGTGGACGGGCGTTCGACACCGTCGCCCGCATGATCGATCGCATGTATGCGAGCTCGGCAGATCCGCGAGCAACGCTCCTGCGTATCGACCCCGCCATCCTGGTCCGGCCTGACGTGCGAGATGCCAGCCGTGTCCTTGTGGCTGTCCTCAAGCATGCTGCGTACTCGCCGGCAGAAACCGATCACGATCGCGGCGGCCGCCGTGCCACCCGTGAGATGGAGCAGCGCGACGAGGCTGCGGGCCTTCTACGCGAAGCGTGGAACGACCACCCGAGTGCCGACGTCGTCGTCACCGGTACAGCGTTCGGTGCGCTCGCACAGAACCTCGCCCGTGCCGTCGACGCGGGCCACGACCCGCGAGACATGCTTGCTGCGATCGACCCTGGAGAACTCAACGGCAAGGAGAATCCTGCTGCGTTCGTCGCGTGGCGTATCCGCAACTTGACCACCGCCGGAGGCCGCTCAGTCGCGGGGGAGCAAGAGCACGTCGTCTTAAGTGCCACCGCACAACTGGACCTCTTGGTTCCAAGTTATGAACGAACGGTGGCTCGTCTGCAAGTGCGTGCGGCTGATGATGACCGGGATCAGGGCGGAGGCGTGTCCCCGGTTGCCAAGACTCACGGAATGTGGCCATCGTGGCTGCAGCGTCCTCCCGAGCCGGCTCTGTATGAGGGACGCGATCGGGCGCTGGCGTCTGCGGCGGCCGCTGACGCCGCACTGATTCATGCGCGCATGGTCACGCTCGCCCGGGATGCCGCTCGAGATCGGCCGGACTGGGTCGAACGGCTTGGTCCCGCACCAGAGGGTGCCGCCCGAACAGCGCGGTACCTCGCAGCATTGGCAACCGTTGCCGCTTACCGGGAACAACACGGCATCACAGCCAGCGAACCTCTCGCTGCCAGAAGCCCGAACCCGGAGCACAGTGCTGCTCACGAAGCAGCGCTGGCCGCAGAGCAGCAGGTCAGGCGCGCTGCAGGTTCGCCGCCTGTACCGGTGCCAGTCAGGAGCTCGGTTGATCCACCAAGTCAACCTGCGGATGAACGCCTTTCCGCGAAAGGCGGTGTCGAGAAGCGGAAGTTGATCGAGCAACAACAAGTGGAGGTTCGCCGGCGCCGACGGGAGCAAGACGATCTTGCTGGCCCAAGCGGTGGTCCGCGTCCAGGGCGTTGAACCGTTCGTCTGCTAAGTCCCCGAGTGCTCTCTAACGATGGGGCAACCGCAGCTCGTCAGAGTCAGATGTCCGAGGTCGAGGCGCTTTCGGAGGCCGGTGGCGCGTGGAGTCATCGTTCGGCCTGGAGCCTAAGTAGTCGGCGGGGAAGTGGATCTGCGAGGGCTGGTCGAGTACGAGCAGTTGCGGCACTGGCCGCGAAGTGCTTGTAGACGAGTGCGCGGACCTAGACGAGTAATGCTTAAGTCGGTTAGTGGTCGTAGGCGGTCAGGGATCGGGTGATGGCCTGGCCGGTGGCGCGGTTGTGCCAGATGGCAGCGGTCAGGGCCAGGATGCGTTGGGCGACACGGACTCCGACTCCCTCGATGGTGCGTCCGCCGTGTTGTTCGAGGTTGAGCTGGCCTTTGAGTGTGTCGTTGACCGACTCGATGAGTTGCCGGACGGACTTGAGCAGACGTTCGCCGGGATGCGGTGTGCGGTTGCGGTAGGACGGCCGGATCAACCGGACGTGGCGGTCTGCCAGGAACCGGTCGAGTTCGCGGGAGATGTAGCCTTTGTCGGCGATGATCAGCAGGGCGGGTCGGGTGGCGAGCAGGTGTGGTTCGTGATCGCAGATCGCCATGAGTACCTGACGTTCGTCGATCTTCGGGTCGGCCAGCGCCCAGGTGATGGGCAGCCCGGCCGGAGTGCAGACCAGATGCAGGCGCAGGCCCCAGAACCAGCGGGAGTGTGAGCGGCAGTAGCCGTATTTCGCCCAGCCGGCCAGCTCTGAGCGCGTGGCCGTCGGCCTGGAGCGGCCGCACTCGACCGGAGTGGAGTCCACGATCCAGGTGGTGTCGGTCCACAGGTTGGTGTCGGCGGCCAGCCACCGCGCTACCTGTTTGATCAGCGGTAACGCGGCGCGAAGTCGACGGTTGTAGCCGGGCTGGCCGGGCATGCGGGCGGGCAGGAACCGTAGCCAGCGGGCTTCGGAGGTGAACCCGAGCAGGGCCTGGGCCACGGCGAGGGTGACCAGCTCCGCATCGGTGAGTTTCGGCGGTCTTCCGATGCGGGTCCTGCCCGCGAGCCGGTCATCGATCTTGACGTAGAGTGCGGTGAGAAGGGTGTTCAGATCGGTCGTCACAAACTGATCTTGGACACCCTTCGTCCGTCTTCGGTTACCGCATCGACTTACGCATTACTCGTCTAGCCGTGTCGCCTGCTCCCGGAGTGCTAGGTGGTCGCCTTGGGGCACGATCGCTGTACGCGTCCGTTCAGGGCCATTGACCTGCAAGTCGGCGCAGTTGAGCGCAGTTCAGGTCGATCCGAGGACTGCTTCTGTGTGAACTATGGCACCAATGCTGCGCTGACCTGCGGAAACAAGACTCTTGCAGGTCGGCGCGGTTCCGTTCAGGTCTATTGAGGACCGTTCAAGCCGTCCTGCGCACTGTGCTGCTCCCCGTCTGCTCCCAGAGCGTGCTCCCACGCGGCCTGTAACGTTGTTCCTTAGCTGTCATCGGCTGGCGCATTGCCGGACGCTGTGACACGGATCCGTCAACAAGATCTCTCGGAGGTCTGGTGCGGCCGGGTTGCTCGAGCTGCTCGCTCCTTCGGCGAAGGTGAAGCGCACCCTTGGGTCGGCATCGTTGGTGAGCACCGAACCGATGTTTGCTGGGGCGTCATCAGTTCGAGTCCAGATCAGCGCTGCGAGCGACCGCAGTGCCCAGTGGGGTTGAGAGGCGAGGAACGCCAGATCGTGGTCGGCGTCGGCCAAGTCCAGGGCATGAAACGCATGAGCGATGTACCAATCGGCGTTCTCCGTCGAGCCGATGAGGAGGTAGCCAAGCGCTCGGACTTCTTGTTTCTGCTCAGCTATACGTGCCAGAAGGGCAGCGAGCCAGAGAGCGTGGGCCCTGGTGTCCACTGTGAAGCCAGTCATGCGGAAGACACCGAGAGGGTGGTTGCCGAGATTGTTGAGGATGTCGCCATGGGAGGGGGTGCTGTTGTGGGCGTGGAGCATGGCGCTGTCAAACAGATCGTCGACGTCGTCCAGGTCGTGGGCGAGTATCCGGGCAGCGTCGTAGTACTCGGAGCGGTTCTCGCCAGGCTCAAATGGGAACGCCGCGTGGACTAGCTGGTGTCGGGCAAGTTCCCTGCGTTCCTCTGAGGGGAGCACACGTGCGAGTAGAGCCTGCCCGGCTGCCCCCGTTCCAATGCCCAATGAATGCGCCGTGCTCGTCGGTGGTTGCCGCAGTCGCTCGCCGGCCGCTGCGGCTGCGATCAGCTGTCCTTCGGTCGGTTGTCCAGTGATCAGGAGAAGGAGCCTTGCCGCATATGGATTGCTGTCAGCGGTCATCCTGGCCAACCGCTCGCGCACCATCTCCGGGTGCTGTTGGACGAGATCGGCCATGGCGTGTTCAGCCTTGCGTGAGACTGCGGAGTCGTTGGCTTCGAGCAGTCCCAGGAGTTGGTCGATCGCATCGGCTCGATGTATCGGGTGCGCGAACGCGATCCCGGCACACAGACGTACGTGATCGTCGTCGGTGCGTCTATAACGGCCGGGCTCACGTGGCACCCAGGGACGCGAGTGTTCGAGGCTCCGAAGCGCGTGCTCATCTGGCAGCCGCTTAGCAAGCGCGGCGAGCGCAGTGATCGCGTTCCGCCAGACAGAGGAATCGTAGATGCCGTCTTGTAGCTTGTTGGCTGCTGCGTCGTCTAGGACCGACAACGCGGAGTCTGCCACGAAGTCAACGTCGTTGTCTGGGATCAGATCGGCTTCCGCCGCGAGGACTCGGTACGCCGTGCCGGCGACCCAGTAAGCAGGTGAGGAGAGGAACTCTCGAACGTCCAGATAGGTGTTCGGATCTTCCTTCGCGACCGACGCCGCCTTCTTCGATTGTGCCCCAAGCACGTGAAGCTTCACCGCCAAGAGGGATTCGCCAGCCGAGCCGTATGCGTTGGCCAGCAGCCGACGTGCTCGGTCGAGTTGTATCCAGGCTCCCGCGGAGTAGGCGGCGCGGTGGAGGGCGCGAAGCAATGGCACCGCCACGTGCGGCTTGTCATCGAGCAGCGCCCTCATTGCCTTCTCCTCGAATCGCTCCGCGGAAGTGCTCGTTGGGCTCTGGGTGCGAAGGCTCCGGACGAGCTGATGATCGTTGTTCTGCGCGATGGGACCGCGAAACCTGACACGGATGAAGGTGCGCGCGGCGACGTACTCGGCGGCCGCGCCGTTCTGGCCGTTGAGGCACGCCTGCGTCATCGCATCAGCCCAGGACGCTTCAGCCTGCTCGGACTCGCCTCGTTCGGCGTGGTACATCGCGTTGCGCGCGTAGATCAGAATCACCTGGTCGCGAGGGACTTGGTGTTTGCGAGCTTTGCCGAGCAGGTCGATCCAATCTCCCGTCAGACTGGCAACCTCAAGTCGCAGCTTGCATGCCAATACTGCGCCGTCGCTCGGAGAACCTTCGATCAAATTGGCTTGAGTGATAAGCGCGGCCAGGTTGTCCTGGCGCCACGTGTTCGACGGATCGATCGCCGCATCCTCGGCAGCAAGAATGAGAAGCCTCGCGAAGCTCAGCTCTGCTGAGTCGGTGCGTAGCTGCTCCAGCTGAGGCGGCAGCGCGCCAAGCGGATGTCGCACGATGTTGATCGCCGCAGCGGCGATGTCACTGAACGCCTTCGAGACGGCGGTGTTCGCATTCTTCTTGAGGTTCCGCGCATGAGTTTCGGCGTCATCATGCCTGCCCTCCTTCAAAGCGGACCAGAAGGCGGAATCCTGCAGACGAGCAGCCTTGTCGTGCTCGTCGGCCTGCGTGAGCAGCGCGGCCCGGCGATCCAGTACAACAGTTGCGTGCGCAGTGAACCCGCCCTCTGTAAGGAGTTTGGCGGCCTGCTCCAGCTCGGCGACGGCGGATAGCGGGTTGG
Organism: Lentzea sp. NPDC059081; assembly: GCF_042738015.1. Taxonomy (NCBI): domain Bacteria; kingdom Bacillati; phylum Actinomycetota; class Actinomycetes; order Pseudonocardiales; family Pseudonocardiaceae; genus Lentzea; species Lentzea sp. NPDC059081. Next base: position 411,693 of record NZ_JBHYGW010000007.1, on the reverse strand, counting down.
TCGAGCTGAGGTTGTGGGCTCCTGTGAGATGTTGAGCGGCCCCGGTGATCTCGGCGGGGCCGTAAAGCAACGCGTCGGCCAGGGTGACACGATCGGGAGACGGCGCGGCGACGACGTGCAGAGGCGCCGGCAGGCAGAACGCGTCCGCCACGGCTTCGCTGAAAAGCTCCACGACGATGTCGCGTCGGTTTCTGAGCTTGTCCGAGATCGTTCGCTGGTGCCAAAGTTCGATCTGCACATCGGTGTGGAGGTCCTGCAACCGGTAGAGTTCGTGGGTGATCTCGGTTCGTTCCGCGAGACATCCCGCCGCAACGACGAGCCGTGCAATCGGGAACGGGATGCTGCCGCGTTTGCTGATGAACTTGTCGACGGCCTTCGTCAGGTCAAGCTTCGTGAAGGCTCTGTACCGCTTGCCTTGGATGCCATGACGGGAGCCATCAGGTGCTGTTCCTATTACATCAAGACCGTACTGGCTCTGCCCTCGAACACCGTAGAGTTGCACATCGTGAAGGCCTTCCACATCTTGCGCAATGCGACGTAGCAGTCGCTCCAGGCTTTCCCAAGGCATCTCATGCGTGGGTAGCAGTTCCAGCCTTGGATAGGAGACTGGAGTGACCTGGTCCACGTGCTGGCCTCCGGTACGGGTTCTTATGTGGACGGTGGTGCAGACGCTTTGCTTCGTTGCACGCCTACGTTACGACGGAGCTGAGGTCGTACTGTTGGAGATATCGCTAGCAGCGAGGTCGTCTGCGACCCGGTTGAGCAACTCAGCCATCGCACGCAGACGCTTGACGTGGTTGGCGGTGCTCAGCGGGTCGTCCTCCTGATCAGGTTGGTCAACCTGATCCTCCCGAGTTAGGCGGCCACGAAGTCTCGCGAGACGCGTGTGCACCTGGGTCTCGATGTTTGGCGCCACCTCGTCCGCCACCGCCAGCCACTCCTGGTTTGCTTCCTTCGCATCCTGGGCTGCTAGCCAGAACAGGTGCAGCAAGGTCTCCCGCGCCAGCCGTTCCAGTTCTGCAGCCGTCTCTACGAGAGGTAGTCCCGAGCTACTCGGGTCCGGCAGGCCGGTGATCATTTCGGCTAGCCGCAAGAATCGCCACGATGTGCGGTCGCCGAGCCGGTCGAGTCCAGCGAGCACACCAGAGAACTCCTGCAACGGCGACCGCCTGGGGAGATCGCGTCGGCGCGACCACACCTTTAGAACGGTCTGCACGATCTGCAGGCGCTGCTCAACGGTCGTGGTCGACTCGTCCTCGGCCGCCACCACCAGTTCGGCCAGGTGGTGCGCAACCCAGTGACCGGTCGTGTCGTGATTCTCCAGGTGCGCCGCCAGCATGCGGCCCAGATCGAGGACCCGGTCAATATTCGAGCCAGTGTCCTCCCGGATCGAGGAGATAGACCTTGCCTGACCGCTCGAGCCATTCAAACTCATCGTCTTGCTTCCCTCGACGCTGGTAGGAGGGGCGGTGGGTGCGACGACACATGCCGACATGAAGTGCCAGGGTCATGTCGAGTCGTTGCAGCACAGTCATCAGAAAACCGAGATCCACTTCGAGCTTCTCGCCGCTTGTGCCCTGTTCACGATCGCTGTACGTCGGCGTCATATTGCCCCAGAGCCGGCTCCAGAACACCTGCTGACCTTCATAGAACCAGGCGCGCTCGTCTTCATCCGTAGTGAGAGCAAAACTTGCGATGATGCTGGCGGCGGGCCTGGCTGGGGGAAAGCGGATGTGACCGCCCCGCTCGTCGTGTTCATCGATACCCCAGTGCCCGTCGCCGACATGCAGCCACGGCACCAACTCGTACGGCTGCTCTTCGGGATCGTCGGCTTCTCCGTCAGCCGTCGGCATGGTGTATGAGTACGGCCCTGACGGCGAAGTCTGCAGAGCGATCAGAAGAGACTGCGCCGTCTCGTGCGGTACGAGTGCGCTCTGGATCAGCACCTCTTCCGATCGGTTTTCGCGCGCTGACTCGAAGCTCGCCCACACGGCCACAGCGTTCCCTGCGAGGTTGGCAACCTTTTCGAAGTCCTGCTTCGTGAGCGACCAGGGCCACGTTTCGTCCGAACCCCAGGAGATCAGCGCCTGATCTGGTGAGGGATCCGGCGGAGGATCGCGTCGGTCGGCGAGCCACCTGCCGTTCGGGCGTTGGGGCAGGTAGCTGGACAGCCAGTACATGTACGAGTCTCGCGTCGATTCCCGGTCCTTATAGGAGACGTGAGCTTCCGCGAGCTCGGCCCCGACGGTCAGCAGCGAGTGGACTGCTAGGTAGAAGGAGAGGTTGTCCTCGCCTTGCCAATCAGCATGGCCCATGTGCTGGCCCCGGCGGTCGTAGATACCAGCGTCCGTCCGCGGGTCTGTTCTAGCCGCGAACATCTCGTAGCCATCGAGGTCGGTGGCGACTTCGATCGCGCGTCGCGATACGTCGTTCTCCTTGCTGCTGAAGGCTTCTGCAAGGCTGTAACACCAGTACTTCTCAAAATCGTAGAAGAAGCGGCGCCGCGGGAACGCGTGATCATCGTCGCCCTTGTCGCCGAAGGCCAGCGGGTTTGCGCGCTCCTCCCTCTCGTCGTACGTCAACTCGACATGATCGGCAACGACTCGTGTCGTCAGGACCTCCGCGTGCTCCTCCTCAAGGGTGACTACGCCACGTGACGTCAACTCAACCAGTGTTTGTTGTGCTAGTACTTGGTTGACTGCGTGGTGAGGTCCACGGATGACGTTCGCCAGCCAGGAGGTGAAGCTGGCCAACGTCGCGGCTTTCGGCTCCTTCGCTGCTCGTGCCAGCGCCAGCAGCAACCACACTCGCGCATGAAGCGCGTAGAACGGGAACCGGGCATCGAGAAACGGTGCACTGGACTCGTCGTCGCGTGCGAACCTGGCAAGGATGTCGAGTTCTGCTGTACAACCGAACCTCACCAGGAGCAGCACGGCGTGCGTCGCTCTCCACCTCACCTTCATGTCGATGTCGCCGAGCGCGGTCCAGATCACCCCCGTTAGCGCGGTCGTGGTGTCGACACGCAGGAGCGGCTGCTCCGCAGTGGGGGCGAGATCCTCGAACAGAAGAGAGATCGCGTCGAACACCTCGCCAGCGGGCGCGGCCTCCAATGTGGACGCCAAATGGGCAGCTAGCAAAAAGTACTCGCGATAGCTCAGTTGATGAGCGCTCCGGCCGAGTTGCTCGAACGCGAGAACGGTGAGTTCGGAGGCGGGGAGCCCAACCGCTTTAGCGATGGCGGGAAGTTCATCGTCGTGACGGAAGTACCTGGTGCAAATCTGCCGTGCGAACCTTGTCGAGTACGTGACGGCGAGCCGCCTCTGTGCTGCTGTGAGCGCGGGCGTCTGTAGACGTGTTGCGGATACTTCGAGGAGCTCCGCGAAAGCATCTGGGGTCGCCGAAGCTGCGCGGCTCAGCGCGTCCACGACGTCAGGCCGCCGCGTAGGGTGCTTGTCAATGGCGTACGCGATCACCTGGCGGCGCTCCGTTGATCGCCAGCCGAGTTCGCGCAGCAAGTCGTTCCATGCTTGCTCCGTGGTGAAGTCATGGTTCGCGAACCGGACTGCAGGTTCGGGCGGAGTTTCATCCTCAGCGTCGAGGAGTGAACTGGGGCGAGGTTGTGGGTCGGGAGCAACCTCATGCTTGGGACGTTCGTAACGAGTGAAGTCTTTGAAGATTTTGGTGGCCTCTGCTGAGGATTCCGGAGAGAGGCCGGCGACCGGCACTTCCCATCCTGACCGCGGTGCGAAGGCGTATAGAGCCAGGTGGCTGATCCGCTCAACTCCGGGCCTCGCTACATCCTGGAACGCTGGCGTGAGCATCAGGCTGAAGTCCAGAGTGCGTCGGTCGCGTGCCTGTGAGGCCAGAACGAAGTAGCTCGGCTCGTGCATGCCTCGAAGACTCGTCGCCAGTTCGATCGCGTCCACCTCTGTGCCTACCTGGTCCAGTGCTTCTGCCACCTGGAACAATCGGTAAGCACGGGCTGACTCAGCGCCGGTGGCCAGCACCCTCGCGGTGCTCACAATGGATTCCCAGCGGGCGTAAAGGTCGTCACCGACGCGTTCAGCCTCAGCCGCAGCGGTGTCGAAGATCGCTCGCGCCTCCGGCTCGTTGACAGCAAGCAGCGTCCGCGCCAGGGCGATCAACGAATCGACTCGTGTCGGGGAGTCGGTTCGATCCTGTTGCGCCAGTTCAATTCCGCGCTGCACAACCTCCAGGCCGAGGTTCTCGAGCCTAGGGGACCGCGAGGCGGCCCGCGCGATAGCCAGACGGGTACGACCAAGCAGCACCGCTTCGGTTCGACACCAACTCGTGAACCTGTCGATGACCTCGTCTTGCGGTACCACCGCCAGGAGTCGGGTCGCCATGTCCGCCATGGTGCTTACAAGCACAAACGGAGGGTTGTAGTCACCAACCGGCTTCAAGTCCCTTGCGGCAAGCTCACTGAAACTGGACCTGACGTGCTCGTTGTCACCGTTGAGAACGGCGTCCAGCCAGCACACTGCCCACGGCAACAGCCCAGGGATGTTGGCAAGAAACTCGCGAGTGCTCTCGTCTCGGCCGTGGTCGTCTTTTCGGATTGCGTCAAGAAGTCGGGCGTCAACGATCCGCTCGATTGCGAGATCGTCACCGGTGAGGTGAGCGCGCAGCGCGTGTCCCAACAGAATCGCACTGGTGGGATGGGAACTGACTCGCCACGCCGACCCACCAGGAAGGTGCTCCGGCAGATGCACGTCGAGCACCCGAAGCACTTCGTCGGCGGGCAGGACCTCGGCCCGTAGCGCGTGAACCAGGATCCACACGACCCCGCGGACGTCGGGCTCGTCGCGGTGCACGCCGCGATTGTGCTTGAACGGTTTGGCCCTCTTGAGAAGCAGCTTCACCAGGGCTTTGATCACCTGGACTGGCGGGGCGATGTTGTACTCGAACATGGTTGCCGCGACCGCGATTTGTACGTGGCTGCGTTTCTTGCTTGAGATCGCTAGGTCAGCGAGGTCGCCGTAGCGTCCGGAATCCGCGAGTCTGGCGCACAGCTTGCTCGCCACGGTGCCAACGTAGGAGTGGGGCCTCCATCGCCCAAGGAAGCGCGCGCCACCGCTGGGGCCATCGAGGTTGATGGTCGCCATCGCGAGATCTGCGACCACATTCGCATCGAGAGGGTCTCCTATGGCTCGCTGCTCATCTTCGGGCAGCTTTGAGATGGCGACGACGTTGTTGAACGCCGATCGCAACCTGCTGCGCGCCGTACCGTCGAACTGTTGGAGATGCGACAGAAGAGCAGCCTCGACATGGAGGTTCGAGCCCGGCCAACCGGTGGCGAATTCGCGGCTGGAACACAGCGCTTCAATGATGTCCGGGCTCAGGAACCTCGCCGTGAGATCGGTGTGTGTGCGGAACATGCTCAGCTTGCGCGAGTGGCCGGACGACAGGTCACCGGCCTTCACGGCCAGCATCGCGGCATCCGCGTTGCGTCCAGAGCGAAGCATCGCGCACAGCGCGAACCTGGCACGTGAGCGGGCGATCTCCTGCGTCTGCAGCTCTTCGGTGTCGCCTGGCAAACCGGCGTCTGATAGCGCCAGCTCAACGAGGTCCTCCAGCAAGCCGGCTTCGAACAGCAGCTGCGGAAGTGCACTTGCCAAATACGGCGACCTCGCCGCGAGCGGCTTGAGGCCTCGCACGAACTCCTGTTTCCGGACAGTCGGGAGGCCGTGGGTCTCCCGGAACCAGGTTTCGGTCGGTTCATCGCGGAACTGGAGAGTGTTGCCGGCGGCATGCAAGCCGCGGCCGAGCGAGACCGCGAAGCTGCGAATCGCGTCGACGTGTACGTCGGTGATCGTTGCCAGATCATCCAAAGGCATCGGTGGGTGGAGTGTTGCCAGCGCTTCGCATAGCCGGTCGAGCTCGTCAGCTCGTAGGTGCCCGTCATCGAACACCCGGTTCACCTGCATCGCGAGCAAGCTGTCCAGCACAGCTCCGGGCGCGGTCCGAGCCAGCTGCATCGCGGAGAGAACCTCGTTCACCGACGCGGCGTTTTCCATTGCCATTGCTTGGACCCGCGGGTTTCCGGCGCTGAGTGCATGCAGCTCAGCACCTTCCCCTGCTGTCGCATCCTGGAACCTCATACGCAGGTGCTCAAGGGACTCGGCTTGTTGGAAACCGACGAGCGGTAGCACTGTCACACCGGTTCGCGGCACCTTGAGGAGATCACTTCGTTCAGGTCGACACAGCTGCACCAGGCGCGAGTTGCCTGGCCAGTCCTCGCGGAACAGGTCGGTGACAAAGGTGCTGTGGGCTTGTTCTGCGGCTGCCATGGCCGCGTTGTCGGCCGCGTCGATGACCACGGTGAGGAGAGCACCTGGCTTCTCACGTGTGAGTTGCTCGGCGGCTCCACGAACACGACTCATGAACACACGCATGTAGGCGGAGTCGGGAACACTGGCAGGGATGAGCGGAGCGCACAACCCTGCTGCGGCGAGCTCGTTCGAGATCTGGGTCAGACCCGTCCGGTGCTCGTGCCGTGGCGAGGTTGCCTTTCGGTAATCACCGCCGGCGAAGCAGTCGTAGACCACGGTCACCGAGCCCGGCGGAAGCTTCGGGTTCAACATCGACGTCAGCACAGATTTGCCGACACCTCCAACGGCGGTAAGCAGAACCTTGTTGCTCCGGCCGGTCTTGAGCTCTGCCGTGACCATGTCAACGTCCTGGGTGTGGATGACGTGGGCCGGGTGCTCGATAGCGCTGCGAGCCGGGAACAGTTCCTCCTCACTGGCGCGCAAGGCCAGCAGGACGTCACCGATCTTGAGCGTCTGTTTGTCGGCGAGGGACGTCGCACAGCGCGATACGGTCTCCATGAGCTGTGTCATCTCGGTGCCGGTGCCGCCACCTGGCAGGAACTGCTTCAGCTCGTCGCTGAGGAGCTGTTCCATGTCCCTCAGACCGGGTATGCCGTCGTCGACCTCGAAGCGCTGGCAGAAGTCGCGCTCGTGTTCGATGTCCGTGCCAAAACTCAGATAGGACCGCAGCAACTCGGCCTCGCGAGTGAACGTGTACGTCGTGGCGCCGTCCGCGAGTTCCCGCAGGGAGCGTCGTACCTTGTCGTTCAGCGTGCGGTTCGTGACGAAGGCAAAGTGCAGCTTGTCCGTGAGCTTTTTCGGTATCTGCTGGCGGTAAGCCTTCGCGAACTTGACCAATGTTTTCTCGAGCTCCGAGGCCACGACCGGATCATCGGTGCGCAGCGTCGAGTGCTTCAGCTGTACGAAGCGCAAGCTGGTGCAGCTGGCCATGTCGTCACCGCCGTAGTACTCGGCGACGTCGATGACCTCCTCACCCTGCACCTGGTCGCTTTGAGGCAGCCCTTCGACACCGACGACCTTGAGGTCGCCGGTCAGGTCTAGGAGATTCAGTGCTCGGCGTGCAGCCCAGAAGTAGTGAAACTTGTCCCCGTCCCTGCTGGCGCGGACCTTCTCGGCGTCTCCCATCTCGACAACTTACCTCCGCTCCTGGGCGATAGTCGGTCACCTGGGTGGGCGATAGGACCTCCCTGGTTCGTCATGCTGCAGCGTCGTCACTGGAATAGCTGTAGGCGGAATCGGATCGGAGGACGAAAGCCAGGTCGTCCAGCAGTAGGGAGATCGCGTAGGCGGCTTGCTGTGGGATGACGCCGTTGCCCAGCGCGCGGAGTTGCGCCGTATGGGGAAGCGGGATTGCGGTGACACAGCCGCATGGGGCCGCCGTGCTGGTCAGGTTGGGTGGGATGCGGCGCAGGTATGCTGAGCTGGTTTTATCGACGTACTGCTCGGGCGTAGTCGCCCCAGTCCATGGAACCTCGCTCTGCTTGTACGTGGCTCGGTGCGTGTTGCGGGACAGCAGCGAGATGATCGCCGAGGGCACATCAGGTCGCCTTTGGAGCCGCGCTGCGCGGGGCAATCCTTGGTTCTGTCGGTTGCTCGCGGTGTCGGCAGGTACGTCGAATTGGTCGTCTCCAGCAGACGGCACTGGTCGGATAAGGGACGGCCCGTCGTGGGTGCAGGGTGTCGAGGCCTTCGCGTCCGACGCCGTCGGGGTCGGGAGCAGCCGCACCGCGATGGGCAACGGCATGCCCGCCAGTTGCCTTTGATCCTGCGTACTCGATGTTTCTCGCGTCGGGCGAGCCAGTGGTTGGGGTCCTCGGCGTCGTTCGGGTTGATCGCGGTCGGCGTGGGCAACAACCTCGCAGCAGCGGCCACCGCATCGTTCAAGCTGACTTGGTGTCCAAGCGCTCGTCAGCGGACTGGATCGGCGGCGCCGCGATTGTCGCCGTTGCGGGCTTGCGGTGTCGGCAGCATCCGCAGCGAAAGCGGTGCGTGGCCAGGCGAGCAGGAACACGCGTTCGCGATCAAGATCGAACATATGTTCGAGTGGGGCGTACGGCGCTGACTGACCGAACGGGTAGCTGATCTATTCGTCGCTCAATGGTTGTGTCTCATCATCTGCGCTTTTTCGAAGGCGCCTGTGAAGGCCACCGCTGCGGAGAGCCGCGATGATCTTTGCGCGCTCGCCGGGTCTAGTGCCGCGGAGGGCAATCAGCAGGTCGAGCGTCGGCCGGACTGCCAGGCCGATGGCGACCACCGACGTGATCATCTCGATGCTCGGCACGATCACCTTCCTGGATGAGGGTGTGTTCGAGCAGCCCGGTGATGATCGCTGGACGTCGTCACGGTGCTCCTCCTGATTGATCGCCCTGAAACGCTGGACGAACAGGCCAAGTGCACCACCGCCACAGTTCGGCGGTTCGTCGAAGTTCGGGGGGTTCCAAGTGGCTACGGTGATCTCATGCCACGGACGAAGGCGAGTTGCGCAGATGTACAGCTGGCGACGTGGGCCGCGCAGGCCGGCGCTGACATCTCGACGAGGCAGATCGAGCGCTGGCGTGAACAAGGGTTGGTGCCGCGAAACCTCAAACGAAGTCTCGGGCGAGGAAAAGGCAGCACCTCCGAGCCCGCGCCAGGCGCTGCAGACCTGTTCATCTGGCTTGCCTGGCACGCAAGACCCGGTCGCAGGCCCACTGATCTCGTGTTGGCCGCATTCAGCGAAGGCTTGGCTGTGCCTGAGCCCACTGTCAGGAAGGCGTTCGCCACGGTCATCGGCAACGTGAACGCAGCTGTTGGAAGGTTCGCTACCGCTCATGAAGAGATGAACCCAAGGCGAGCTGTGGCCTCATCGACACTCGTTCCAGGGCGGATTCGGCAGATCGATAGAGCCATTGGTGCGATTGTCAACACCGCTGACCCAACCCTGGCGGCACTGGACTCTGGATTCGGTGCAGGAGTTCTCACGTCTGCTGCAATGGGCAGTATCGCTGCCCACGCCCTGCGGGAAGGCGCTGACTCGATCGACCTTGGAGCGATGGCTGCGATCGGTCGATCCCTGCTGCCGAAGGGGACGGCGGCGCCGATGCTTGGATTGCTTGAGTTCAACACACCAACCCTGAGGCTGAATGACGGATCCGTAGTGGCGAATGAGGAAGGCGGCCTGGGTTTTCTCCCGGAGGGGGACTTTCTTGATCACCTTCATGGCTTGGCAGTCGGGACTCCGCTCGACGAGCTGCTGAGTGCCTGGCATCTGGCCATGCAGCTGCCCGCCTGGGCAATCGACTTGTGCGAGCGTGTCGAACATGAGCTTGAGGTAGGAACGCCCAGTGCTGCGGTAGAGGAGTGGCTGTGGACGTCGTGGGGGCTCGGTCGCTCTTGGTTGGTCTCGGCGATCCGCGACAAGAATCGGCCAGTTGACATTGCGATCACCACGCTCATGCTGATCTTTACGCGGGACATGGTGCGGTGGCTGAGGCAGAACGTCGCCGATGGTCGGTTTGATCTCTTGAGTCATCCCATCGGGCTGCCACGATTGCTCGCGCCTTTGCTCGCGCCACAGGCATAGCCGGGTGCGTGATCGTGCACACGCAACACGCTCGATTCCTGAGGCTCGAAGTCTCGTGTGCCGGTGTCTGAGTAGCTCGGTGGACAGCGGGCGAAGCGGCAGAGCGGCGTCGGGCATGATCGCGTGCCGTGCTGGTTCGCTTCGCTTACCTTGCTGTCACTCACGCGTTCGCTGCGCTGCGGCTGCTGTCACTGACTGACCGCGAGAAGGACGTTGAGATTCTTGTTCGTCGACACCAACTCGCCGTCGTGCGGCGCCAACTCGGCGACCGTCGTCCTCAACTCCGGCTTGAGGACAGGGCGTTCCTCGCTGCGCTTCTGACTCCGCTGGGCCGTGCCTCTTTGCGCCGGCTTCGACTGTCGGTCAGTCCGGATACGGTGTTGTGGTGGCATCGTGGCCTGGTGAAGCGTCACCACGCCTAGGCGAGTCGGCGTCGAAGGCCTGTGCGTCCGCGGACCGTGGCGTCGGTCCGCCGGCTTGTTCTGCGTCTGGCGGCGGAGAACTCCTCGTGGGGTTATCAGCGCATCCACGGAGAACTCGCTCTCCTTGGTGTCACGGTCGCTGCTTCGACCGTGTGGGAGATCCTCAACGCTGCTGGTGTTGACCCGGCGCCACTCCGGGCGACCGTGGCATGGGCCGAGTTCCTGCGTTCCCAGGCCGAGGTGGTCTTGGCGATGGATTTTGTCGAGACTCGCACGCTGACCGGTGCACGCCAGTACATTCACGCCGCTGTTCACCATGCCGGTAGGCGTGTTCGCGTTCTCGGTGCCACCGCGCATCCGACACACGCGTGGGTGACGCAGGCCGTCCGAAATCTTCTGATGGACCTCGAGGACGCCGGCATCCTCGCACAGGTCAGTTTTCTCGTCCGCGATCGTGACGGCAAGTACCCGGCACTGATCGACGACATGCTCAGCGGCGCCGGGATCACGACGATCCTGACCGGTGTCCGGGTGCCCCGCATGAACGCGATCATGGAACGCTGGGTCAAGACGCTGCGCGGAGAGCTCCTGGACCGCACGCTGGTCTGGAACGAGGCCCACCTCCGGCATGCGCTGCGCGAGTACGAGCGGCACTACTACCGGCATCGCGCCCACCGGACTCTCTCCGCGGCAGCACCTCTGCGAGCCCGGCCTCAGCCACTGGGATCTGACCGGATCGAACGCCTCGCGGTGCTCCGACCGGATCGTCTCGGTGCAGTCCGCCACGAGTATCACCATGCCGCCTGAACTGCGCGTATGTTATTTTCGGCACGCACAGGGTCCAGGGTTTGGTGTCGGTGCCTACCTCGTTTGGGATGCACAGCGTGTTCGTAGGCCGTCATCGTTCATCTCCTGGGCTGCCCACGTGCGCTGGAAGGTCTCAACGCCACGAGCCGATGGTCAGGCCCGTTGCGGACTCGGAGGCGTAGCCACCGGCATGGGCGAACACTGTGATGCCCCGGCCACAGCATGCCGGAAAGTAGAGCCGGCGTCCGCGAACGTGAATTCGAAGGCCTCGATCGGGTGGTCGACGGGCTCTGAGGAGCAACACTGGCCTCGGCAACGGCACGGGGAAATCTTCGTATTGATGTCGGTGCCCCAGACGGCCCCAAAGATCCCTATCTCCCTGCCAGCTTGCAGCACCAAGTCCTCGAAGAGGCTGAAGCCTTACCGCAGAACGATCTGCAGCTGCTCGGCGACCGCGCCGGCCGGTCTGGCGTGCGCCAGAAAGAAGTCTCAAGTCATCGCACACCTCTCGGACAAGAGCCTCCGTTGGGCCGGGCAGATACCGCCGAGATCCCCATTATTCCATCCGTAAAAGAAAGGTTGGCGCAGGCAGTGGACGATTTGAGGTCCGGCCTCCTTTATGGGCCGCCGTTCGGCATGATGTACCCATGTCCGGACCGGAGATACGCAACACCGCTTCCGATGCGCACATGGTCATCCAGGCACGTGATATTCACGGCGACATCAACCTCATCACCGGCGTGCCGGTCCACACCCGCTACCGCGAACAGGTCCGCCGCATCGCGCCCGAACAGCTGCAAGGACGTGAACGCGAGCTCGCGGAGCTGCGCGTTTTCTGTCAATCGCCGCAAACACGTGGCCAGTACTGGTGGTGGCGCGCAGAGGCCTGGTCCGGCAAGTCAGCACTGATGTCGTGGTTCGTACTGCACCCGCCCGAACGCGTCCGGATCGTCTCCTTCTTCGTCACGGCGCGCTGGGCCAGTCAAAACAACCGCCTAGCGTTCATCGCCAACGTCATGGAACAGCTCCTCGCAATGCTCGGTGAGACCGCACCGGCATTGCTCTCGGAGTACACCCAGGAGACGCACCTGCTCAGCCTCTTCCCCAAGGCCGCAGCGGCTTGCGCGGACCGAGGCGAGGAGTTCGTCCTCCTGGTGGACGGCCTGGACGAGGACAGGGGCGTTACCACCGGCCCGGACGCCCACAGCATCGCCCAGCTGCTCCCCGCACGCCCGCCAGCCGGCATGCGTGTGATCATTGCGGGCCGGCCCAACCCGCCGCCCCCGAGCGACGTCCCCGACGGCCACCCCCTCCAAGACCTGTCGACCGCCCGCCCGCTGGAGCCGTGGGCGCATGCAGGCGTGGTACGAGCCGATATGGAACGAGAGCTGAAGGCTCTGCTGAGCGATCCGTCCGTCGGCAGAGACCTTCTGGGGCTTGTGGTTGCGTCCGGCGGGGGCTTGGCCGCCACCGACCTCGCTGGCCTCCTGATCGGCTGGTCCGCCTACGAGGTGGACGACCACCTGCGTTCGGTGGCGGGCCGCAGCTTCACCACCCGAACCAGTCACTACGACTCCGCGCGCCCGGAGCGCTACGTCCTCGGCCACGAAGAACTCCAGCTCAAAGCCCGGGAAATGCTTGGCCCCGACCGCCTCGGCGCCTATCGCGACCGCCTGCACGTCTGGGCCGACGGCCATCGTGCGCGTCAGTGGCCACCTGATACTCCCGAATACCTGCTCAGCGGCTACGGCAACATGCTCGCCGCCGAACACGATCTGTCCCGACTGGCCGCCCTGGCTGCAGACCCGGCTCGGCACGAGTGCCTGCTCAACGCTTCTGGCGGCGATGTGACCGCGCTGGCCGAGATCACCGCCGCCCAGAACCTGGTCTTGGCTCAGGAGGATCCGGACCTCCCCTTGCTGGGCAGGCTGGAGTTCCACCGGGACCGCCTGGTCAACCGCAACACCAACATCCCGGCTGCTGTTCCCGGTCTGTGGCAGATGCTCGGCAGGACCGAACGGGCTCGGGCGCTGGCCAACTCCGCCCCGAACGTCGAGAAGCGAAACGATGCCTTGAGCCGGATGGCAATGGCCTCGATCGCCGCCCACGACTTCGCCAGAGGTGTTGAACTGGCGGCGGCCATCTCGGAAGACGTCTTCCGTCACGACGTGGTTCAAGCGTTGGTGAACCAGGCGACGGCCCCGAGCCACATCGCCTTGGTGATGAGGGCGTTGGCGACCGGCGTCGTCCTCTCGGGGGAGGACCGCAATGAGTGCATTCTGATCGCCGTCAAAGCGACCGCCTCGGGACTGGAGGACGACCTTCAGGATGTGATCTCTGGCTTGGCGCGCGGTCTTCCGGTTCCGCTGTTCCGCCTGGTCGTGCTGAAGGAGCTGCTCGACCGCACGGGTGTTGGTGCCGGTGTGGACATCGTTGTCGAGGCAGCAGAAGCGGTGCGGCGGGATATGGATATGACTCGTGGCGACCTCTGTGACTGGCTCACGTCCATCGCGGTCGTGGCCGCGGCACTCGGCGAAACGGCAATGGCGTTGGATCTGTTCGATGAAGCCCTCGACAGGCTGTTGGGAGATGAGCAAGCCAGGCTGACTGGTCATCTCCGATCGGTGGCCCTGGGGATGGTGGGAGCCGAGCAGTGGTTGTTCCTCTGGCACCCGCCTCTTGGTTGGACCAACCAACCGTTGAAGCTAGTCGCTTCGCGCGGCGGCGTGCGTGATCTTGTCGAGCGAGCTGTGGTCGTCGCCGAGTCGATCGCCGACATCCTCGAGCAGACCGACACGTTGGCGAGGATCGCATCTGCCGTGGCGGAGGCCGGACAGGTGGAGCTGGCGGTTGAGGTCGCCCATCACATAGCGGATCCGTGTGAGGCCGTTCGGACGCTGGCGAAGCTCCCTGGTGTGCCCGCCGGCGCGTTCAACGCACCGACGGAGGCTCTCAACGCGGTGACAGATCTCGGTGACCGCGCTGACGCCTACTTCGTGGCCGCTGCCGCTGTGGTCAAGACCGGTGAACGAGAGCGGGCGGAACAGCTCGTCGACTCGGCGGTCGACGCTTCGCTCGGTCAGCCCATGACGGAGAGGCTGCTGACAAGAGCAGCGGCACTCGCCCACACGCTGCGGGGAGAACAAGGCGGCTTGCGGGTCCTGCACCTCCTGCCGACGACACTGGAGGGAAGATCACCGCACCTCGCGCTCGCCCTGTACTCGGGCCGGGAGGCAATTGCGGCAGATGATGTCCAGGAGGGCATGAGATACGTCCGCCAGGCAGTCGACATCGCTAAAAGCGAGCAGGAAGGTCTGCGAGACGACCTGGTGTGGGAGATCGTGCGCGCGGCGACTTTCAACGCACAGAACGACGACTTGCCCGACCGTCACCGGGAAGACAGCTTCTACGGGTACGTCAACGGGTTTCGCCCAGGCGTGTTGTGGATCATGACCACGCCTCCGGCGGCGCTGGTCGAGACAATCCTACGTGCCATTCGACTGGTCTCGTCCAGGCGGTCCCAAGCGGAGATGCTGATGGCGCTGTGCCGCACATTGCAAGCTTGCGGACACTTCGACCTTGGCAGGGGAATCATCCGAACAACCCTGGGAGTCATTGAAAAGGTCGGAAACCTCCTCCAACAGCGCACCGATCTATTGCGGCAGATGGCCGCCTTCGCGGGCCGGAACGGCGACGGCGCGATGTGCGAGGAGATCGCACGTGCCTTTCCGGTGGCGGAGGTTCGGAACGCTGCGCTCGCGGTGGCTACGTCCGTGTCGATGTCGACAGGTGACGTGGATCGCGTGGTGCGCATCGTCTCTGAGTTCGCCGGTCTCTCGGGTGATCGTCGGGACGAAGACCTGGCGGAACTGGTCAGAACGCTGTGTCATGACGTTCGCATCGGGTGGATGCCCATTTCGGGCCATGTGCCCGGCGGCCGCGTGCCGGAACTGAGCGGTCCACCTTCGTTTCGCGTGCTGGCAGAGAAAGTCGGTGGCGTCCGGACCGGCCAGATGATCGCGAAGTGTGTCGAGGCGGCACTGTCAATTTCAGACGTTCAGGTGCGTGGCGAACTCGTGGTGTTACTCGCCGGCGCGGCGCTGGAGTCCGGTGACACCACGCGCGCGGCACAACTGTTGACCCTGTCCGAAAGCATCGCCCGGGTATCGCAAGACCCTGCAGGCAGCGCACACCAGATCATCGCCGCCGTGAGTGCGGGATCTTCCCGACTGGTGAAGCATGCTTGGGCAGTCGTACGGGGAGTTCGTGCACCTCAAGAACGTGCGGGGATGCTGGCCGAGTTGGCCGGGGCGGTCGACACGGACGACCTACGGGTAGCACTGATCGAGGACGCTGTTGCCGAAGCGCGGATGGCGGATCGCCACGAGCGTGACCGGGTGTTGAAGCGGATCGTCGTGGCAGCGGTCCGATGCGGCGCCGTCCTCCAGGCCGAGTCGGCGACAGGGGTCATCGTCAACCCCGTGGATCGGGCGCCCGCACTGATGTCCTTGGCCATCGCGCACCTGCGAACTGGGAACGACGTTCGAGCGCGGGTGCTGGCAGATCAGGCCAGGCGCATCGTCAGAAACTGCTGTGCGACGGATGAGTCGTCAAAGCTCGTGGCCGAGGTCGCGGAGGCGCTGATGGAGGCGATCGGCGTTTTGCACGACGCTGGCGCACACGATCAGGCGACAGAGATGCTCATCCTGATCGTGAGGCTGGCGTCCTACCCGTCGTCCGCGCTGGGAGCCGACGCGATTCTGAAGAAGGCAGTACTGGCGGCACTACGCACGGGCAACGTGGATCGAGCCGAGACGCTGGCGCACTCGATGAGGACGGAGGAGCAACGTGCCGCGGCTGAGCGGCTCGTCTGTCAGGGAATGGCCTCGGCCGGTGAGTTCGATCGTGCGGAGGAGAAGGCTTTGCAGATCACCTTGGCGAATGAGAGCGATCGGGCGATGCGACTGCTGGTCGAGGTACTGATTGACAACGGCGAGCTGAACCGTGCCGAAAGTGTGGCACGGTCCACTGCGACCCCTGCGCATCGCGGCCCGGCGCTCTGCCTGGTCTCGAAAGCCTTGGGCGGCAGCGCCGACCGTGCAACCGGTCTGCTTGATCTCGCGGACGCGGTCATACCGGAGATTGTCGACGAGTTCGATCGGAGCGACGCCTGGTCTCGTGCGGCCACCGCCGCGTTCGCCTTGGGAGACGTGAGGCGCTGCGTCGCCTACATCGGCAGTGCACGGGATCTTTTCGTCAATGTCGTAGGCGGGCGGAGAAGTCTGGTGTCCACGCAGGTGCTGAAGACGTTGATGGCGGGAATATCCCCTGATGCTCACGCTGATGTGGTCGGTGCGATCCGTGAACTCATCACGTCCTCGACGGGAATGCGGGTGGTGGCTGATGCGTGGGGGCCCGTTCCATGGCTGGAGAAGCTCGTTCTGAACTTGAAAGATTCGGTCGGGAAGTACGAGCTTCTCATCCTGATGGCCCGCAAGGCCAAGCCCCCGCATGCTCGAAGGTTGGTGGCGCGCGCCATGGTGACCGTTCCGTGGAGCGCCTTCCTGGGCGACCTGGCGGACGGATGGCCCAAAGTCACGGAGGTCGTTCTGAGTGAGTTGGAGGCCTCAGTCCTCACGGACTGACCGGATCGGTTGTGCTGCGGGGTTGAAGACGTGGAGCAACGGCTGCGCGAACTCGTCCTGGAGGAGGAGTTGGTGCGGATGCTGGTGTCGCGAGTGAGGGAGAGTCAGGCGGCTGAGGCCTGTGGCTCCTACCTCCTCGCGCTCTTCAGCATCGGCAGCTTCGTCGAAGGGGTGGTCTACTCGGTGCTGATCAGCCGGTTTCCCGAGTTGGCCAGGGACGGGTTCCCCGGCCGCAAGGGCAACCTGATCCCGTCGGATCGCGTTGGACCCGAGCAACTCCTCGACATCGCACACGATCGCTCGAACCGCTGTGCGGCCAAAGTATCTTCTAGATGAGTAAGTCCTAAGTCCTAGTGGTGTCCGGAGACGGACGAAGGGTGTTCAAGATCAGTTTGTGAGGACCGACCTGAACACCCTTCTGACCGCACTCTACGTCAAGATCGATGACCACCTGGGCAAGCCCACCCGGACCGGAAGACCACCCCGGCTGACCGACGCCGAACTGCTCACCCTCGCCGTCGCCCAGGTCCTGCTCGGCATCCGTTCCGAGGCCCGCTGGCTGCGGTTCCTTCCCCGGCACCTGCCCGGCGCTTTCTCCTACCTGCCCCAGCAATCCGGCTACAACAAGCGGCTGCGCACCGCGGTCCCACTGCTCAAGCGCGTCATCCGCATGCTCGCGCTCGACACCGACCTGTGGACCGACGCGACCTGGGTCGTGGACTCCACCCCGATCGAATGCGGCCGCTCCCGCGAAACCATCAAACGCTCCGAACTGGCCGGCTGGGCCGGCTACGGCTACTGCTCATCACACTCACGGTTCTTCTGGGGACTGCGACTGCACCTGATCTGCACTCCGGCCGGACTCCCGATCACCTGGGCCCTGGCCAACCCGAAAATCGACGAACGCAGGTGCTGATGGCTGTCCTGGACCACGACCCGTCCGTGCTGGCCGACCGGCACGGCCTGCTGATCATCGCCGACAAGGGCTACGTCTCCCAGGAACTGGACGCGTTCCTGGCCGAACGCGGGGTCCGGTTACTGCGCCCGAACTACCGCAACCGCACCCCACACCCGGCCGAACACCTGCTCAAACCCGTCCGCCAGCTCATCGAATCAGTCAACGACACACCCAAAGGCCAGCTCGACCTCGAGCTGCACGGAGGCCGCACCATCGACGGCGTCACCGCCCGCATCGCCCAACGCATCCTCGCCCTGACCGCCGCCATCTGGCACAACCGCGCCACCGGCCAGCCCGTCACCCGCTCACTGATCGCCTACGACCACTGAGCGGTTAGGACTTACTCGTCTAGTGCGTGTCGCCGTGTAATGGTCAGTTGCGCGTGCAACATCCTGATGGCACTTGGGATTGAGTGCAGGCTCATTTTGGGGCGAAACGACCAGAGGGTTGCGGTGATTGGTATTCCATTTCGGATGTCCAGGTTGGTCGACGTCCCGTTAACGTATTACACGGGGTGGGGAATCTTCTCGGCTGGTTGCAGCTTACCTGACCATGAGCAGTATCCGTTCGATTGGCCGGCTGGGTTTGGTGTCCGTGAGCAGGTGTGATCCTGGTAGCAGGCGCTAGCTGCGCTTGTTGAGACGGGACTTGCCGATTGCTTGCCCGGTGCTCGCATCCGCTCGAGGGTGGGTATTCTGCTTAGAACTCTGCCTAGGAGGAACGGTGTCGAAATCTGGCGCAGGAAAACCTGCAGGTGAACCATCGCAGGACGGCGACTTAGAAAAGAAGTCTTGGTCGGCGGCGATCCACAGCTTCTCTCTCAACAAGTGGATGCTCGCCATCGCTGTGCTTGGTCTGGTCGTTACTGCCATCCTTGGAGGGGTGCAAGCGTGTAGCTCATCAGGCGGCACCTCAGTCGAGGGCAGTGGGAATAACGTCGCCCAGAACTCGAGTTCACCATGTGGTCAGGTGATCAATGGGTCCTGTGCGGTCGAGATCGAACGGTCGGCAGAGCGTGAATCCACCGATGAGCCTGACGACGCAGCCTATAAGAAGGAGTTGGCCGCGAGGTCGACGGCTTTGCCGCGACCGCCCGGGCCATGGCCGTACGTGGTGATCGACACGCCTCCGCCCGGGCTGCTGGTGCGTACAACGAACGAGGTCGAAGGAGGCAAGCTCGGGCTGGTTCCCAACCGCCGAGTGGTCTGGGTGGACTGCACGACCACCAGCACCTTCACCCCGCCTGTGGTCACTGGTGACAACAACATAGGTCCGCGATGGGCTCAAGTGCGGTGGTCTGAGACCACATCGGCATCCGAGGCGAAGGCCGAGAAACGAGGCTGGATGTATCTAGGCGGGCTTGTGCCATTTGAGCACAATGGTCAGGTTCCTGGGTGCTGATCGCTGATGTGCCGACGGTGTCCGCTCAACATCGCCCACAGTGATTTGCTCGGCCGGGCGATACCAACTGATCGTTCCGACCTGATCCCGTGGATCGCCGGTTGGTCTCTCGTCGAGTCCGGCGTGGCTCCGTTATCGGACTGGCCGCTCCAGCACGGCGAGGCCGACCGGCATGACGACCTGCTACGCCATACCCTGGCCGCGATCGGATACACGTTTTAGGCCAGCGGCTGCGGCACGCGGCGCCTGGCCGAGGAGCGATTGGGCGGGGTGTCACCATGTGTTGTTGTTGAGTTACATCTGCGCCGCGATCGACGGTGTGGTGCGAGCATCCGTGGCTATTCGACCCGTGGTGATCACCGGGCGGTTCTCGATCGGTTTCGTGGCTCCAGATTCTGCCGTAGAACCGTTGTGTGTAACGCGTTGACCGTTCTCCGTAGAGGAAGACAACGCGCCTGGAGGGCTTGACCGGGGATCGACCTCTACCCCGGTGTGTCGGGGTGAGGCCGCGGCTGTGGCCGAACTCCTCGTTGAAGAGCACGGCTTTCATCACTTAGTGTGCAACTGTTGTCGTTTCGCCGCCACGGGACCAAGCCTGGATTGCTCCACCACCCCGACATGGTCACGTAGTACCGGGGAGATCTACTTCACCGGCGACCCCGTCATCGCGCTGGACATCCATGGGCGCCAACGTGGCCCCGCCGTCCGTCCAGGCCGAGACAACCCTGCACGAGCATCCCGAGGACATCGCGGCGCACGGCTTCGACCGCCCCTACAACACCGCGGTCTTCGACTTCATCCTCAAGACCCACAGCAGCCCCGACGTCGCCTTCACCGTCCGCTCGAACCAACGGCATGACGTCCGCAGACCCCGATCCACTGAAGGAACCATGCGCTAGTGCACCACCGACCGTGGAATCGGCCGGCAGGACCCGCGGTTTGCCACGAAGACCTGAACTTCACGTGCCCGCCGCACGTCGCTTGCGGGCTATTGGCGTTCACGCAGCGCGGTGAAACTTCTTGTTCGGAGGCCAGTGGCGGCGGTGTTTCGCGGTATCTGTCGGTGATCTCGGTATGCGCCGCCGCCACTGGCCGAACTTTGGGCAGGGCACAACCCTGCGCGAGATCGTTCTGCACAGGGCCGAACTTCTGGGCAGGAGCACCAAAGGATGGGAACAGGGCTGACCAGCGCTTTTATGGAGGCAGCCTGGTAGTGGAGGCATCGTTCGGCCTATCCGTGCCCTGGTAGGTTCTGGGGACGGGTTGCTCGGGCCTGTCCCCTCGGACGTTCCCTTCTTAGCCGAGCGACTATTGCGTTCCTTCGACCAGCTCGGAAGGCGAGCACGCTGCTAGATCTCTCCGAGGTCTCACGGGAACACCTCAGGCTTTGCTGCCTCCCCGCTGTCCGAGCGACAACAAGCTGTCTCGGGGACAGTGTGCGTTGACGGAGTCGTAGGACGCCTCCGGTTGTCGAGCAGGTCGTTCAGTTCTCGACCGTTGAGTTGTCACGCTGAGCTCTACGGGGATCGGACGGGAGGATGGACAACAGCTGCCCAAGCGAGTGCTGGACATGTTCGGGCTGCCGTTGCTGCGGGGCGGCCAGTGGCCGTTCATGGCCGACTGGTCGGGCATTGACGACTTCCTGCCGCCCGATTTCGAGGAACGGCTGGCCCGTGCGTGGGCGTGGACGGTGTGGCCGCATCTGGTGTCGGGGTCGAAGATGGAGGCGTTCTCGGCCGACGCCCCGATCCGGCTGCTGGCTCACAACCTGGACTTCTGGGTGCCCGCCGTCACAGCCACCATTCAGGAGTGCCTGCGGGACTTTCCCGAGATCGACAAGGGCAAGACGCCCGGCCCGGTCACCTTGGAAGATGGCAGCGTGCTCGCCGGGGCCGTGGCCGGCAACCCGCGGATGGGCGGACAGGTCTGGTTCGGCGAGGACGACGCCCGCGACGCCGTAGTCGAGACCGTGGAGGCCGCCGACCGGACCGGCCGGCCGCGCGGCATCCTGGACGCGGTTCGTTCCCGCCGGATCGAGGACGACTTCTCCAGCCACTGGTCGTACGCTCGCGAAGACTTCGAACGCAAGCTGCACGGGAAGCGGCGCAAGGTGACGGTGAAGTTCGTCGAGCTCACCGACACCATCCCCGTCCAGGGGCTAGAGAGCGAAGTGCTGGGCAACCTGATCACCAACGACTTCCTCACGCTCCTGGATGGCCGGAACCGGCAGATCGTCGTGCTGCTGAACAGCGGCGTCACCAGCAAGACCGAGATCGCCGACGTCCTCGGGTACGCCAACCACAGCGCCGTTTCGAAACGACTCGCACAGATCCGCCGCGCCGCCGAGGCGTACTTCGACGAGGACTGACTCGCCCAGTGCGCCCCAGCCGCGTTCGACGCCATCCCGTGCGAGTGATCATGGTCGGGGCGAAAGCGCTGTTCGGGCGTGGTGTCGCCCCATCAACGCCGCACGGTCGCCTTGGTCGCGCTCTGGTTCGGATCTTCCTGCCGCTTGTCTAATCGCCGACACCAATCGCGGCGGCCCTACCGAAGGTAGGGCAACAGTGCGACGCAGTTGACCGCGATCGCGAGCCTCTCTCCCCAGCTAGTGCCCGTTGACCTGGTCGTCCCGGCGCCGCGCCAGGCAGCGGCCGTGAGCAGCACCTGCACCAGCGTGCCGACCGTGAACGCGCCGCCGCGCCCCGCCGAAAGGTCGCTTCACCGCTTCCTCGCCATGATCCGAGGGTGAGGTCGAGTGTGACCGACCCGCGACCTGACGGTCCGCTGCACGGCGTGGCCGGCGAAGCCTGATCAGGGCCCGCCGAGCCTCCAGAGGGGCGGCTGCGGGGCTCATCGCGTCCGCAGCAGAGTTGATCGTCCTGGCTGCGGTTCCGGTCGTTGGTCGTGCGGGACAATCACCATCGTGACCGGATCCGAGGTGTCGAACACCGCGCACAACGTGGGCGACGGCACCGTTGTGCAGGTCGGCACCCTTAACGGTGACATCAACCTGCTGACCGGCGCCCCAGTCCGCACTCGCTACCGCGAACAGGTCATGCGCATCGCGCCGCCCGCCTTGGAGGACCGCGCGGCGGAACTGGCCGAGCTCACGGAGTTTTGCACCTCCGCGGAGACCGCCGGGGGCTACGCGTGGTGGCGGGCCGAGGCCTGGTCCGGCAAGTCCGCTCTCATGTCGACTTTCGTTCTCACTCCACCGCCGGGCGTGCGCATCGTGTCGTTCTTCGTGACGGCCCGCCTCGCCGGCCAGAACGACCGAGCCGCGTTCATCGACAACCTGATGGAGCAACTGCTGGCGTTGCTGGGCGAGACGCTGCCGCCGTTCCTCACCGACGCCACCCGCGAGGGCCACGCGCTCGGCCTGCTCGGCGACGCGGCACGGGCCTGCCGGGCACGCGGTGAGCAGTTCGTGCTGCTGGTGGACGGCCTGGACGAGGACCGCGGTGTGGACTCCTACAGCATCGCCGCCCTGCTGCCCGCTGAACCGCCGGCGGGCATGCGCGTGGTGGTAGCGGGCCGCCCGAACCCGCCGATCCCCGGCGACGTGCCGGAGCACCACCCGTTGCTGGATCCCGGAATCGTCCGAGAACTGACGGCGTCACCCCGTGCCAAGGCAATCCGCAACGAGATGGAACGCGACCTCGCCCGCCTGCTCGGCGGCAGCCAGTTCGAACAGGACCTGCTGGGTCTCACGACCGCAGCAGGCGGCGGCCTGACCGCGGCCGATCTCGCCGACCTGACCGGCGAGACACCGTGGCAGGTCAACAGGAACATGCAAACCGTCACCGGCCGCAGTTTCACCCGCCGCGACAGCCACTACCTGCCCGGCCAGGCGCCGGACGTCTACCTGCTGGGCCACGAGGAGATCCAGGTGACCGCCCTGGAGATGCTCGGTCCCACCCGCCTCGCCTCCTACCGCGACCGCCTCCACACCTGGGCGTCCCGTCATCGGGCGAACGGCTGGAGAGGTTCCGTCCCCGAGTACCTGCTCCGCGGCTACTTCGGCATGCTCGCGGCGACCGGCGACGTCGAGCGCATGATCGAGTGCGCGACCGACGGCATCCGCCACGACCGCATGCTCGCCCTGTCCGGCTCGGACGCCACCGCTCTGGCCGAGACAGCCGCAACCCTCGACGTCCTGGGCACGCGAGAACAGCCCGACCTGGTGGCGATGCTCCGGGTCGCGGTGCACCGCGACAGGCTGTCCGAACGCGGAGGCGACATCCCGCTCTCGCTGCCGGTGGCGTGGGCGGAACTCGGCCGGACCAACCGCGCCGAGACCGTCGCCGCCTCGATCGACGATCCCGGTCGGCGCGCCCAGGCGTTCATCCAGCTCGTCCAGGTCGTGCACCGCGACGGTGACCCCGGCAGGGCGATGGAGCTGTTCGACCGCGCCCAGGAGGACGCGATCGCCACCGCCGACCCGCATCTCCGAATCATGGTGCTTACCAGGCTCATCGAGTGCGCGATGTGGTGCGGCCGACCGGACCGCGGCGCCACCTTGCTCGACCTCGTGCCGAGTCCCGCGGTCCAGTACCACGCCTCCACCACCACCCAGATCGCGTTGGTGCAAGCCGCTTTCCACTGCTGCGGCGCCGAACGCGCGCTCCAGATCGTCAGCGACATGATCTCGAGAACAGCCCGGGTGAAGGCGCTGACGTCGCTCGCCCTCCTGGCCCGCGAGAGGTACGAAGACCTGCTCGACCGAGCGGAGGCCATCGCCAGCCAGATCGGTCCGCAGAGGGAACGCAAGGCCGCGCTGGTCATCGTCGCCCGCACCGCCGCGACGCTCGGAGACGAGATTCGCGCACAACGGCTGAACGAAATGCTGGACGACCAACGCGTCAAGGCCGAGATCGGCCTGGCGCTCGTCCAGAGCGCGGCGTCGGCAGGTGATCTCGGCGAGGCGGTCCGGCTCGTCGAGGACATCACCGACGCCGGCGTGAGGGTACGGGCGTGGCTGAAGATCGCGAAGTTCACGGGATCCGGCACCACGGCGGACATCCTCGATCAGGTGCGCGGCGCGTCCCGGTTCGAGCCGGAGATGTCCCTGGTCGAGGCGGCAGCGGACACCGGGGAGTTCGACCTCGCGGAGGAACTGGCCGTCCACCTCTCCTCCCGAAACCGAGCCGAGGCGCAGGTCGTGATCGTGCGAGCCGCAGCACAGGCGGGTGACACCGACCGCGCCGTTCGGATCGCTCGGGCGATGACCGACTCCATCCCGGTGTTGCATGCTTGGACCGCAGCGGCCGGTGTTGCGCCGGACCTGCTCGACGAGGCCGCAGCGGCCATCTCGGCAGCACAACCGTCGGCCGAAAACGTGACGGCGTGGGTGGCGCTCGCCAGGACAGCCGCGAAGACTGGGAACGCCACGGCGGCCACGCTCTGCCTCGAACGCGGTGAGGCGGTGCTGAGGCGGCTCGTCCTGACCACACATGACATGGCGGAGCGAGTCGCGTTGGCGACCGCGGCCGCGCTGGCGGGTGACCTCGTGCGCTCGCACGCGATCCTGGCGTCGTTGCCCGGCGGAAGCGAGGCCGTCTGGCCGGTTGCGGAGAAGCTCGCCGGCCAGGACGCTCACGCCGCCGAATCGTTCGCCCGCATGTTCGGCCAGCCAGACCGTGAGGTGTGGCTGACGCGGCTGGCCAAACTGCTGCTGGGCCGTGCCGAGCTCGCCGAAGCCGAACGGATCGCAGAGTTGGTGCACCAAGATCGGCCACAGGACACCCTCCTCATCGCCATTGCGACAGCTGCCGCCCGCGCCGGCGACACAGCTCACGCGCTCGCAATTTGGGGCCGGCATCTGGAGTGGAACGACGTAGAAGCGCTCGACGACCTGATCGGTCAGCTCGCCTCCGCCGGTGTGCTCCACGGCATGACGAAACAGGTGACGGACGAGCACGTGCGCACCTCGATCAGGACAGCCATCTCGAATGAAGAATTCCGCCAGAGGTACCGCCGCACGTACGGACGGTTGCTGAGCAAGAGGGTGCCTGCGCCCTGGCGTGTCGACGACAGCGGAAACAGCAGATGGATGATCAAACAGCAACGGGAGCAGGCGGCCCGGTTCATGGCGCTGCATCGCGCCGATGACATCAGCGCGATGAACGACGTCCTAACGGAACTGCTCAACTGGATTTGGCTTCCCCAGCACCTGTTGGAGCCCGTTGTCCAGGTGCTGCTTGACAGGAACGACTTGGATCGCGCCGAGTCGGCGAGCCTTTGCCCCGACCCCTACGAGCCGAGAGAAAACGTGCTCACGATGGTCGTGACTGCGGCCGCCGCGGCCGGTGATGACGAACGAGTCGACCGCGTTCACCGCGCCATCCAAAACGAGAGGGACCACGCCGCGATCAGCCTGCTGGTCGCCGAGATGAACGCCCATCGCGGCAGATACGACCGGGTCGAGCGGGTGCTGAACGAGCTCCCGTCGCTCGCGTTCTTGGACGAGGGGCGGCGCCGGACGGCTACTGCTGCCGCTCAACGCGGTGACTATGACAGGGCCACGGCGTTCGTATCCGCCATCAGCGACCGGACGCTTCGTCTCGCCGCCGAAAAGTCCGTTCTGGACATCGCGCTGACCGCAGGTGACATCAGGGCCGCAGCGAGGATGGTGCCAAGCCGCACCGATCCCACGGACCGGTTACGTGCCGCGGTCGCGGTGGCGCGGTGCACCGATGAACCGCAAGTGATCACACAGATGGTGGATCTCGCGGGCGACCCCGAGGGCCAAGCGAGCGTGTGGCTCGCGGTGACCGGGGCGCTGCGCCGGAGGGCCATTGCGAACGCCATCCGGCTCGCCCGCTGGCACTTGGTGGTGGAGGCGGTGGTCGAGGCCGAGCAGACAGCGTTCGAACTGGTGATGGCCGAGCTGGAGGCGCTGCGGGGTTAGGTGACTGGCGGCCCGATATGGGCGCTCAAATCTCGGGCATGTCGTCGACGCGAACGTCCGGCCGCGCTTTCACGGCGAGCCGTCACCAGCCGATCGGCGGCACCGGGGCGACGCCCCGTTCTGGCGTGACCGTGTCCTGGGCTACGACCACGCGAGCAGGCTGACGTCGGCGAACGCCGACACGGACACGAACGTTTATGACCCATCCGGCATCGCAAAATATACCTAGAACGACGCTTCACTTCTCTCCCAACGCATCGACGCGGCAAGCACCCCAGCTGCATCCATGCTGCGGTGGGCCGTCTTCTTAGGACGGTTGCTCATCACTCTCGTGCAGACCGCAGACGTGTTCACCGTAGTTCGTTCCCCCACAAGGGTTCCATTCGTTGCTCGCGGCCGATCGCTCAAGAGGACCCGAGCAGGTGACGTCGGCCATTCCGGTACAGCTGTCGTAGTCGACCGTCAGCCAGGTCAGTTCGTGGTTGAGCTGGCTGGCCAACGCGAGGTTCTCGATGCTGGTCACGTAGTCGACCCGCCGGCTGCCGTCGTAGGCGAAGCCCAGCGTCCACAGGTCGAAGTTGAAAAAGCCGAGGTATGCGCCGTTGGTCGCGTAGAGGTTGGTCTCTTCGCGAGTATGGTGGCAGTACTCGAATCGGCTGCAGGTCCAGCCGTTGACCCGAGCTGCCTCACTTGAGCGGTTCCCGCATTCTTGCCGAAGATCGGGCTCGTCCTGAAGCTGAGCCACGGTTGCTGCGGTCGCGTCGGTGTTCGCGGTAGCAGGGTGGACAGCGACGGTGAGCAGACTCGCGGCGATGGCCGCGGTCGCCAACAGTTTTCTCAACACTTGCGTACTCCTCGGAAGCGAGTAGGGCCGATGGAAGGGACCGGATGAGTTGCCGCAGGCGGGGTCACCCGCATCTCCTTCCGGGCGGACGCGCCGAGCCAGAGACGCGGTGCCGGCGCATGCGTGAAGGGCGGGTATGCGCCAGGCGACCGCGGTGTCCTTCGAGGCTCAGCGCGCCTTTGAGCGGCCGGCGCACGTCGTGTCAGCCGGCTGGTGCGTGATGAAGGTCAGCTCATGTGAACGGACAGCAGCGCATGGCTTGCCCGATCGAACTTGAGCTCGGCCCGTTGGTGAGAGCGACGGTCTCCGGTGAACTCCGTGACAGCGCCCGTGACGGTCACTGTCAGATCTGCAGCGCTCTCCTGAACGGAAACGGAGTCCGCGTCACCAGTCAACGCCTTGCGTGCAGCCAAGAAGTCCAGCGCCGCCGTGTGCGCGCCTTCTGCTGTCAACGCCGCGGTGCGCGTGCGAGCTGTGGGCGTGCTTGCAGCAGCCTCATTGCACACCAGGCGCTGCTGCACGCAGTCACGCAGTCCGGGAACGGTGTCCATGCACCGGGAGGCGTCGTGATCGATGCACGCCTGGAGGCGGTTCTGGTCGACCTTCGATGCGCTCGTATCGTTTTGTGGCAACGACTTCGCCGCAACGGCCTTCGCAGCCAGCACGGGTGACTTGGTCACTTCCCATGCTGCGACCGAGCCTGCTCCGTCCTGCGTGACGCTGGTGTCGAAACGCCAGCAGTAAGCAGGATGCGAACCGATCGAGCAGTCGCCGTTGGGTGCCCGGGTCTTGACTTCCGCCGGCGAGAATCGTTCCCACGTCAGGTTGCCATTGAGCCACTGGATTCGGTTCGTCGTGCGCGTGAACGCGATGTCGTTGTAGGAGCTGGAACTGAAGTCCCAGCCCGTCACCACGTGGTGCGAGGCTGCGTTCACGCCGTCCTTGGTCGTACCGGCGAAGTTGAAGTCGTAGAAGATGTCCGTGGACCGGCAGCCGTCGCAGTGCGGCAGCGACATGAAGTTGTGCTGCCGGCCGTCGGGACTGTTCACGAAGTCGCCGATCGGGTGGTAGTTGTAGCCGCCGGTGTAGTCCACCCAGTAGGCGCGGTACGTGGTTGCCCCGGTCGGGCTTCCCCAGCCGACTTCAAGGCCTGCCTCATAGCTGGTGGACATGTTGGCGTCGTCGGTGAACACACGCGTTGCGTTGTAAGCGTTTCCGGCCGACGATGTGCTGTGCGACACGGAAGGGAAGATGAAGGCGGTGAACGACCCGTACATGTTTGCCGCAGTAGTCGCGCACATCTGAGCAACAGGGTTGCGTGGATCACGATCACACATCCCCGGCGCCGCCTGCGCGATCGTGCCCTGCAGCAGCCCCGCTCCCAGCGTGACTGCAAGTCCAACGCTGACAAGCATTCTTCGTCCCACAAAACCCCCAACCAATGTGGACCCACGGTCAGGAGATGCTGGGGCGAACCGCGCCATCGCTATCGCCGCGAGAAGAACAGGCATGCACCAACAAGCTGCACACCGATCAGGATCCCCCCAGAACCCCCAACTGCACCGTCGCAGGTGCTCGCACCGCCAGTCAATCCGGCCTTGCTGCTTCACAGTTGACGCCGGATCAGTCGCGTACCCGGTTCATGGTCGCACCACGGGACGGCGCGACTGCTCGAGTTGGGCTGGCGCATGCCCGAGCAGCACGCTGCCGCTGTCCCCACGGCGCGGACAAGTGCTGCCGCTATGACTGAAGGCGAGGTCGATCACTAGGTGGCGCCGGTACCGCCGCTCCTAGCAGTCACCGCATCCACAGCCGACAAGTACCGGGTAGGCGTTGTTGGGCCTTGAGCCTGAGCTTCGGCGGCGAGAACTGCATTCGGCAATGCCGAGAGATGTCGACGCCGCCGTGAAGGTGGTCGCCGACGCATGCCCTGCGGCGAGTTGGTGCGCGAGATCAGCTGGGCTGCGCCGTGCCTGCTCTGCCATGACCCGCTACTCGGTGACCCGGCTTTGCCGTTCGTGCGCGCCGGCTAGCACCGGCGCCGAACGATCCAGAGCTTGGATCTGGGTTTTCTCGTCCACGTACAACACCACCGTCTTGGCGGGCCGATCGAAATGGAGACCGAAGACGTTGCGGGTCTTGTCCACGAACAACGGGTCTTTGCTGATCTTGCACGTGTCCACTCGATGCGACTTGAGATCGAACGACCGCCAGATCCGTGACACCGTCGACTGCGTCATCCCCGGTCTGCGTGGCTAGAGACCTGGTAGACCAGTGCGTGGCGTTGGCCGGATTGGAATCCCGTGTCGTAACCACGATGTGCTCGACCTGGTTGTCGCTGATCGTGCGCGGCCGGCTCGGCCTTGGCTCGTCGGGCAATCCGTCGAGTTTGTCCCGTCACGAATCGCGATCCTCACGTCCACACCGTGTTCTCGACTGAGCCGCAACCGTTGGACTACCTCGGTATTCGATCCGCCTTCAGCTCACGCGAGCGCACTTCCCGCACCCATCGCCAGCCCCTGTGCCTTATCCGGCGCCGCGCCCTGCCCTCCTGGACCTGGTGTTCCTCGACGGACAGCGCGAGCTTCGATCTCGGCATTGACCAGGTCTGCGACGCAACAATCAACGACTCAGGACACCAGTCCTACCTGCTCAGCCCGCAGTGATTTTCGGCGAAGGCTCCTAACTCGTCTCCGGTTCCGACTGCGTCGGTGAGGCTGTTTCAGATGTTGGCAGGTCAGCTCGCCAGATCGCGCGAAGTTCCTTGAACGCATCGGGGTTGAACACGATGTGCACGAGAACACCGAACAACAGGCTCATCGCCAAGAGCATGGTGAAGTCACGGGTTGCGCCGTTGAACAGGTAGTTGAGCACGGCCAGCGAGCTGGCAGAGGAAAACAAGAGGGTGAGCGGGCCGGTGATGACCTTGGTGCGCCGTGCCAACGGCAGGGTCATGGGTACAGCGAGCCCCACGATGAGACCTATGAGCACGGCCCACACGTTGAAGTCGAATCGATTGTCGTCCTCGTGCTGGCCGGAGGCGAGCTGGACGATCGCCAACGTCGATCCGGCGACCAGGCCAGCGAACACACCAGCGTAGGCCGCCACCTGTGTGCTGGGCTCACGGGTTGCGCGAGCAATCAGCACGGCCAGAACAAGGCCGGTCAGCATAACTAGTGGAATGAACACGAATCGGACGACGCCGAGCAGGAAACCGGTCATCTGTCACCTCCGCGGCTGGAATGGCACCACTAGCTGATCGAGACCAGGGCAACATGCGTTACCAGTATTCCGGGGGACTTGGCCATACTCCGCCTACAGCCTGTCCTGTGAGTCGTTGATCTGGAACCCTGTTATTTCTCTGCCGTGGTTTGTCGCGGTGAGCTGACGGATCGAGCGTGGGCGGCGATCGCGCCGTTGCTGCCGCCGGTGTCGGGTGGTGGGCGGCGCTGGCGTGATCACCGCCAGGTGATCAACGCGATCCTGTGGAAGCTGCGGACCGAAGCGCCGTGACCTGACCTGCCGGAACGGTATGGGCCGTGGAAGACCGCGCATGAACGGCTGCGGTTGAGGACCAAGGACGGCGCATGGGCGCTCATTTTGGACGAGGTGATCGTCAAGGACACCTCGGCCGGTGACGTTGAGTGGGTGATCAGCGTCGACTCTAGTCATCGGAGGATGGCGCGCTTAACAGGGCAACCGCAGCTCAAACCTGCCATGGCAGGTCTCGGCGTTGTTCGGGCGGCGTAGTGGCAAGGTAGTGCTCAACAAAGTCGTCAAAGTCGGGATCAGTGGGATCCTGTCGGGCCGTAGGTTCGACGTGCTGGCGCTGCGCCTTGCATTCTCGCCAGTCGGCGTGACTGTGGAGCGTGTGCAAGCTTGGCCACATCCACCGCGTGCGCCACGCGATCATTTCCTCTGACGGGCGATCGCCTGAGCTGTAGGCCATCCGCCAGGCTGCGTAGAGATCGGTGAGCTCGTCGACGGCGACCGTGTGTCGGTACCAGCACGGTGGAATGCTCACATCCGAGGACAACGGGTATCGCGCGACGAGGTGGTCCACGAACCATCGCAGTTCGCGCCACAGTTGCGCGGCCTGATCGCGGTCGAGAGCCACCCAGGTCCACTGGTTGAGGCGGCTCAGGTCCTCACGGTCAGCGAGGTTGGTGTGCAGTTCCAGCAGGAATGCGCGCACCGACTCGAGTTCGTCGAGTGCCGTTGCGATGGTGCCACCGAGCTCGGAAACGGTGCCTGTCAGGTCTGCGAGCCGGTGGGCTTGTTGCTCGCTTGTTGAAGCGAGCTCGGAGACCACTTGGGGAAGTAGCTCCAGGTCCAGGACAGGTACATCCTCGGCGGGTGTTCGCGCTGGTTGTGTCTCATGATCGCCGGATTCGGGCTGGCCGAACGGGGACTCACTCATCTCGCACCGGCATGGAAGCTTGAACGCCCGGTGGGCTGGCACCGGCGTTCGGGGAGGTGGCGATGAGCGTGCGTGCTTCGTTGCGGCTTTGAGTGACGCGGTCTGCGAGGTCCGTTGTCTCCCACCACCCCGGTAGATCGACTTTGGCGGCGCGCAGGTTGCGGTAGAAGAGCAAGGCTTCGCCGTCACGGAGTTCGCGGATTGCGTCGACGGTCAGTGCCCGCTGTCGCCACGGTGAGATGGTGACCTGGTCGCGGGCGGCGGAACCGGTGGACACACTGGCCTGGTCGATGATGCGTTCAGGCAGCAGATCGGACAACGCCAAGAGGTCTTTGGAGTTGCTCAACCCGCCAAGCACGAGCTTGATCGACGCGCAGTCCCAGATTTCGATTGCCTCTTCGGCACCCCAGCGCTGGCGCAGCTGTGAGAAGTTCTGCACGTAGACGTAGATCTGGATTCCCCGGCCACCCGAGTCGGCCAGTCGAGCGCTCAGGTCGTCGACCGGCGTGATGTTGGCAGCCTCGTCCATCACGATCCGCAACGGCGGATCGAGTCGCAGGTCCCCGTAGGCGGGGACGCTGAGCTGCTCCGCGGTTGGGCGCTGCGAAAGGATGTCCGCGCGGTGCAGCACCTCTACCATCAAGGCGTTGACCATCGGAGCGGCGGAGTTCTTGCGGCCGCGGGAGACCATGTACAGGGTGTCGCGGCCGCTGCGGATGAAGGTGTCGATGTCGAACTGCGTGTCGCCTGCCTGGGGGGTGAGCGACCGCATGATCGTCGGGGATGTGAGCGGACGGAGCAGGAGCTCGAGCGTGGAGTAGATGCCGCCGGCGCCTGATGTGTCGCTGGTGCTTTTGAGGCTGTCGAGCAGGTTGCGGAGGCCGTCGGCGATCGCGGGTGCGGCACGCTCGTCGGTCTCGAGGATTTGAGCTGGCCGGTAGGACTGGCTCGTGGTCCACAGCCACAACGTGCCCAGGCTGGAGCCGCTCAGTGCCGCCGCGTGCAGCATCGCGGCGAGGACGCCTTCGCTCTTACCGCTGAAGTAGCCGCCGTTTTTCGTGTCTTCCAGTGGCCGGGCGCTGCAGATCGCGACGGCCCGGCGCAGAGCCACGTCGAAGTCCTCGCAACCCCGGATCGGGTTCCACCGCAGGTTTTCCGGCCACGGTACCCGGCCTTCCGGATCGAACACCCACACTGACCCGCGTCTGGTGCGCTCCATGATCGTCAGCTCGATCAGGTCGAACCGCGTTGTGGTGGCTACGAGCGCGCCGGGCGCACGTAGCACATCGGACACCGCCTGGCGGCCGGTTTTGCCCATCCGCACTGGTGCTACGACGAGCTTCGAGTCCTCGTGGCTGCCGTAGATCCCCTCGTTTGTGTTCGGCCAGCGAGCGAACAGGGCCCCTGCGTCGTCGGCGCTGATGTCTGGGGAACCGGCCAGTGACGGGCGCATTCGCACGGCGTCTTTGGTGACGGCTTTGGCGCCGAGGCGTTTCTGGACGGCGTGATGCTCAGCCAGACCGGTTCGCTGCTCGGCTCGGCGCTGGTAGATCCGGAGACGCCAGGCGAATACGCGAGTCCAGAGTGCGAGCTCGGCGGCGAGCACCACCAGCGTGAGACTGTAGGTCAGTGCGGCGGGGCCAGGCCGGGGATCGGCAGGCCAGCCTGCGCCAGGATCGGACAGGTGTCTCGCCCAGCCGACGATCGCGGCCGGTAGGAGGCGAGGCGGGGGCCACGCCCATCCGTTTCCGGCGAACCAACCTGACAGTGCGCTACCGATCAGCGCCGCGAGCAACATCGTCACGACGAGTGCACCGAGCAGTGGGTAGAAGACTCCGAAGGCAGGTCTTGGGGGCGAGGGAACGTGATGCTGATGGTCGGGTCCGCTCATATGCGCCAGAGCGTCCCGGTTAGCGTGCCGTCGGTGTCGGTCAGTCCGATTTCGCGGGGCGAGCGTTCGTGACGCAGGAGGATCGGGGCACGCGAGCTGACGTGGAGCAGGCAGGTCCCCTGCTCCAGTGAGATGATCGTGTCTTCGGTGCCGGGTGGCAGGTTGTAGAGCTCGGCGCAGGCGCGTGCGTCGTCGTAGGAGCCCTGGCCGTAGATGAACCGGGTCTCGGCTTCCTGCAGCAGTGCCCGTCCTGGGCTGTCGGCCGCTAGGTCGGCGATGTGGTGAATGCCCACGACGGTCGACAGGCCCAGGCCGCGGGAGAGCTTGACGTTGCGGCGAAGAACCTGGCCGATTGACCCTTCGGCGACGTGCCAGCCCTCCTCGATGATGTTGACGGTCTGCTCGGCGCGCTCGGAGCGTGCGGCGAGCATGTTGGTCTGCCAGGTGTTGATCAGCGCCATGACGATGCGCAGCGCCGGCCCTTCGGTGGGCAGCGCGCTGATGTCGATGTGGGTGAGCCCGCTGGGATGGTCGAGGTTGACCTCGGGGCTGGTCTCGCTGTCCACAAGACCGGCGAGGTCTTCCTGGATCATCCGCTCGAGCGCGAACGAGCAGTCCAGGCCCCACTCCTGGAGCTCGGCGACGGTGCGGTCGAGCGTGTTGGCGTCGTCGGCGGTGGGATGTAGCAGGTGGTGCGCTACATCGCCGATGACCGGCACGCGGTCGCGTTCGCGGGCATCGCGGGTGGCGGCCAGCAGCGCGAGCCGCAGTGCCTTGCCTTCGCGTTCTGTGACCTGGCGGTCGAGAGCTTCGCTGAGCACGGCACGCAGCAGCATCATCTGCCCGGTAGGGCGTTCGGTGTAGTCGAGCGCGTAGCCGGCGGCGTCGATCTCGTCGCCACCCAGCGCGATCACCGGGTCGAGCAGGTTGAGGCGACTGCCGGCGCCGTCGAGGCTGAACCGGATGGACGGCGCGCCGAGATACCGCGCGAGCGCGGTGTACTCGCCGCGGCCGCCTTGGAGCTTCTTGTCCAGCACGACCACACGCCGGTTGCCCAGCAGCAGTTGCCGGGTACAGGCCCAGGTTTTGAGCAGCGAGCTCTTGCCCTTGCCGACGTCACCGATGACCGCGACGTTGACCGAGCTGATGATCTTGTCCTCGTAGGCGACGAAAGGATCGTGGACGACGAGTTGTCCGGACAACAGGTCGGTGCCGACGATCAGGCCACGGCTGCTGGTAGGTGGTGAGCTCAACGCGAGGTTGAGGGCTTCGGCTTGCCGGGTTGTGGTCGACATGGGCTGTTCGCGAGGCTCGTACCAACCCCACCGGTCCAGCAGCCGCCGGCGCGGTGGCGGGGGTAGAAACGCGTGCTGGGGCGGGGGAGCGTCCGGCTGAGGTGGCTGCCATCGCAGCGTCGGCGGCGCGGTGCTGGCATTGCCGGGTCCGCGTTTGCTCGGTGTGCGGGCCATCAGCGTGTCTCTTTCACCGCAGCGCTGCCGGCAGGCGGCGGTGCGGTCGGGTGGACGCGCTCAGTCCAGAGCTGTTGCAGCAGCTGGTAATCCGGCTGGCACACCGCACCCCAGGAGCCATAGAACTCGCCGCGCATCAGCGCGCTCGCCAGACATTGGGCGCGGACCGGGCATCCCCGGCACAGCGTGGCGACACGGACGCGTTCGGTGTGCATCGCCTGCCTGCCAGCGAAGCGCGATCCTTCGTCGGGGAAGTACGCATCCGGGTCGTTGTCGCGGCAACGGAGGCCCTGCGCGGCGCTGATCTCCGCGTCGAGTTCCTGCCAGGTGTGGTTGGCGAACTGTCGGGCCTCGGTGAGACGGACGTAGTGGAAAACGGTGGGTCCGCGCATCACGCCACCGCCATGCCGCGCGCGAGCGGGTAGGTGGTGATGACCGCGGCGTCCTGCGCGCGGTCCTGCCAGTCCAGTTCGGTGAGCGCGGACTGGGCGGCCTCGTTGGAGACCCGCATGCACGCGCGGCGCAGCTCGGCGACATCGGCGGCGGTCACGGAGATCGCCATCGACCAGTCGACGCCTTGGTGCCCGGAGCCGGGAGCGAGGTCGTGCAGGCGCCGTTGTGACGCCGAGAGCATCGTGGCGTCGGTGCCGTCGTCAACACGGCCTTTCTTCGCGTCGCCCAACAGTGAGGCGCCGTCCTGCGCGACGTCCGCACGTGCCCTGGCGCGGGCGAGTTTGTCGGGAACGAACTCCATGCGCACCGACAACGTCCTGATTACCGACGGCGTTACTGCGGTGAGCAGTGGTGCCAGCCAGCGCGGCCCGAGGGGTGCCGGTGCGATGCCGTCGCGAGGCAGGAACGCTGTGCGGGTGTACCACTCGTCGTTGACCAGGATGTGGCCGGGCTCGGCGATGTAGCTCTGCCAGCAGGTGTCCCACCGTACGCCCGCGTGCTGGTCGATCGGCCACCGCGGGTCCTGCAGTGACCGCAGCAGCGCGCAGGTGCGCTGTTCACCCAGGACCCGCGGCCGGGTGAGCTCGGCACGCACCGCCAGGTCCGCCAGGCGCGCTAGCTCGTTGCGCACCAGCCCTGCCCAGCCAGCCGGGCCGTTGTCGTAGGAGCGGGCTTCGGCGTAGAACTCGCTGGTCAGCGGGAAGCGCGCCACGAGGTAGTTGCGGTGTTGTTCGGCGGTGGCGGCGGTCAGGTCGACCAGTTCCTCGTAGGACTCGACCAGTGCTTCGAGGCCGGGCCGTGTCGAGAGCCGCTGGGAGATGAACTCCCGGTGTGGCGCTGGGTCGTGCGGCACGATGCGGTTGATCTGCTGCAGGCCGCGCAAGAACGAGCCGGCCTTACCCAGTTGTGAGAGCAGCACCCCGTAGCGCACCGAGGCGACCTCGTAGGCGCGTTCGGCGCGCAGCCCGGACGCCTGGCCCTGCACCTCCATGAGCACGCTCAGGTAGGAACGTTCACCGGGGTTGTGGTGCCACAGGATGAACATGTGCTCCCACGGCGTGTCCCGCAGATCCAGTGGCTCCACCCGGCCCAGCGGAACGGGCAACGCCCACAATGGACCGAACAGATCACCCGGATCGGACTCGCGTGCGATGTGCGGCGCGATGAACGTGGTCTCACCGCGGATCCGGCGGTGGCGCCACTGCCACGACCGCAAAACCTGCGCGGCGATCGAGCGGCGTCCCCACGGCCGCACGACACCGTAGGTGCCGGCGAGTACGGCGAACCCGCTGATCGCTCCGGCGAGATCGCCGACGGCCAGCCACAGAATGAACGCGATCACTCCTGCCGCGCCCAGCGCGACGGAGGCGGGAGTGTTCAACGAACCGAGCAGACCTCGGCGGCTGATCTCGCCGCCGAGCACGGAAATCCTCACTTGTCGTCCCCCCGGACTGTCTCCTCATCGGCCTGGACGGCACGGTGCGCGCCCTGGCGCATCTTGTTTCCGGCCGCGAGCGCGGCCTGCGCGGCGATACCGATCGGCCCCATCGCAGTTCCGGCCGCCGAACCCGTCTGCGAGGCCTGCGCGGTCGTACCCGCGGGTGCCGTGCCGCCAGGTCCGATCGCCGCTGCCGGGGTGCCTGCTCCTGCACCCGGTGTCGCACCGGCCGAGCCCGCTGTGGAGGCGGGGCCTGTCAGGCTGCCTTTCATCTGCGAGGTGCCCGACGTTCCCGGCTTTGTGCCGGCTGTGCCGCCGGTCCGGCCGCCTGATGCCTGGGTTTTTGGCGGTTGTTGCTGTCGCGCCTGGGGGTTCTGGCCGGCGTTGTAGGTTTGGGCGATGGAGTGGGTGCTGTCCTGCTCTGAGTTGCTGTTTCCGTCCTCACGTGTGGAGCGGCTGTGTTGGTGGCGTTCGAAGGCGGCCATGCCGGCACCGACCACTGCGGCTGTGCCGAATCCGGCGGGAGGCTGTGAGTCGTGGGAGTCCGCCGATGTCGGTAGCAATGGCGCGTATTTCAGCAGTGCGAACGGGGCGAAGCCGACCACGATCAACGCGACGATGACGACGACGATCTGGCCGAGCAGTGGCATCCCGCCGGTCTTCATGGCGGGGATCGTGAGGGTGCCGTCGATGAGTGCGAAGACCGCGCCGAGCAGGAAGTACAGCAGCGGTTTGGACAGCAGCAGCCCGAGGTAGGTGTAGATCGGCCGGGCGGCCTTGGGCCGCCACTTCGGGTGCACGCGCATGCCCCAGGCGATCCCGGCCACCAGCCCCGACAAGGGCAACGCGACGGACTGCAGCGCGAAGCCGACGAACACCGCTCCGGTGCCGAAGATGAGCAGTGCGAAGACGATGCTGCCGACTCCGGCACCACCGGGGATCATCACGGCGGTCACCTGGGACAGCGCGGCGAGTTTGGTGATGGCGCTGCCGATGTAGTCGGATTGCCACGCGGCTATGCCGTTGGTCATCTTGCGCGCCGTTGTGTGTAGCACTGTGGCGATTGCGGGCGCGAACACGGCCAGGAACATGCCCAGCGGCAGCTGTGTGAACAACGCTTCCTGCAGATCCTCCCGGCCGCCGCCCCCCGCGGCGGTGCGGCTGATCATCAGGATCGACATCAGTGCCATGACCATCAGCCCGAGGCCGGTCGAAGCACCGTAAGTGGCCAGAAACCACGGCGAGCCGGGATCGAAGTTCCCGACAGCGGCCAGGCCGTCGAGTAATACCCGGACCGTGAAATCCACGGCGGAGACGTGCAGGCTGTTGGCGAGCTCGTCCAGTGCGCCGGCCGGGTCGGTGATGAACTTCGCGATGTCGTAGGCGACCGACAGGACCGAGGTGAACGCGTCGATCTGCATCCGCCCGGCGGACAGGTTCGCCTCACCGACGATCTTGAAGAACGCACCGATCTTGTCGAGCCAGTGGGTGTTGTCGGCGACGAACTGGGAGAGTCCACGGAAGAAGTTGGCGATCGACTCGTTCCACCGGATGCAGCGTTCCTTTTTGTCCGGCACCATGACCACGCGGCCGCAGTCGACGAAGAACGCCTTCTGACACCAGGACGACCCGGCATCGGAACAGGCGTCGCTGAACTTCGTGACCAAGTCGCTGTCCCCGGCGGCGAACGGTGTCATTCGTTGCAGTGACTCGGCGTCCGGTTTGGCCGCCCACGTCAGGCTCCACGTGTTGTGTGCCGGGTTCGTCCACTCCTGGATCTCGTCTGCGCAGTAGTGGTATGCGACGTTGAAGGAGTGGTCCGGTCCGAAGACCGCCGGGAAGGTCGCCGGGAGTTCCGGCGGTTCCTTGTTGACGTCGGCGGTGTTCTGGTCGGGCCAGAACTTGGCGCGTTCGCCTGGCTTCGTCGCCCAGTACAGCAGCCGCGACTCGACCTTCATGACCTCGTTGAGGTAAAGGCTGAGGTCGCCGCCGTTGTCTTTGCATTCCGTTGTGCTGAACCAAGGTCCTTGGCGGAACTCGCTGGTGCCGCCGACGTACTTCACGAGGTCGGGCGGGAAACCTTGCGGGATGCTGCCGTTCATCGGTGGCTGTGCGAGCGCCGTCGGCGCGAGCGTGAGAAGCAGCGACAAAACCGTTCCAGACAGGACGGTCAGGTGTCGGAACATGCTGGCC
Source organism: Lentzea sp. NPDC059081 (assembly GCF_042738015.1). NCBI lineage: Bacteria > Bacillati > Actinomycetota > Actinomycetes > Pseudonocardiales > Pseudonocardiaceae > Lentzea > Lentzea sp. NPDC059081. The sequence goes on along the minus strand of NZ_JBHYGW010000007.1, from coordinate 372,927 downwards.
CCCATGGGTTTCATCGCTTACTCGACGGTGAGGAAGAAGCTGTAGAAGACGACTTGCTTGCGTTCGGGTGCCGGCGCGGCGTCGTCGGTGCCGAGCTGTGGCCCGTCGACGGTCGTGACCGTCGCGACCTTCCAGGTAGCGGCTTCCCAGACCAGCCGGTAGGTCACGGTCGACCACCGCTGCGCGCGGATGATGCCCCGGCCGCCCAGGCTCGGGCCGATGCCGACCGAGGACACCCACAGCTCGACGACCGCCTGGTCACCGGTGAAGTCCTTCACCGCGAAGTCGGCTGGTGCCTTGGAGGTCCGGTCGTCTGCGCTGCTCGTCCTGGCTTCGGAGAACACCCGGCGGGTGGCCTGGTCGGCGGTGCTGGCGATCCACGTGCTCTGCACGACCTCAGGGTCGGCGTGGCCGTGCGCGACGGCAGGCAGCAGCTGTACGGCGATCATCGCCGCGCTTGCCGCGCCCTCGCGGTCGCGGGTGAACCCGCTCGGTACCCCCTTGGAGATGGTCTTCGGGCCGTGCTCGCGTGCTCTTTCGCCGCTGGGCGCGTCGCTGGGCGGCGTTTGTCCGGACTTCGCCTGCTCGGTGGAAGCGGGCAGTGCGTAGCGGCCGATCAGGGTGCCACCGCCGAGCGCGACGGTGACGGCGAGGCTGAGGACGAGCATGCGAGCGGTACCTGCCCGTGGACCGGCTGGCGCGCTCAGGGGTGTGGTGTGGGACATCTGTTCGCCTCCGGTTCCGCTAGAAGATCGCGATCACGGCGCCGAAGATCATTCCCAGGCCGGCCAGTGCGATCAGCGAGAACACCGACTTCTTCGCGGATTCGGTGTGCTCGTGCACGTCCGCGGAGTAACCGCCCTTCCTGGCGCGTTGCAGCTCGACCGTGGCCCGGATGAAGCCGAACGCCACGATCAGGAACGCGATGCCCCAGACCCCGCCGAGCAGTGTTTTCCAGGTGGAGTTGAACGCGTCACCCCATACCCCGAGATCCGGTTGGACACCGTTGAACGGGTTGGGCGAACCGGTCGGGGCGCCGGATGGGCCGGGCTCCTTCTGGGCAAGGGATGTCACCCCGGGACCGCTGCGGTGATACATCATGTGGCCTTTCGAAGTGGCAGCTCCGTGACGGACACCTGCGCGTGACCGGGCTGCTCGAGTGCGGGGTTCTGCTGCGCGGGCGGAGACGACGTGGCTGTTCTGGGTGCCAGTTGGTCGGGGCGTGGGGCGCTGCGTGCGGCGAGCCGGTCGGCGACCGCGGCCGCCGCGCCCACCCATGCGCGCCGTGAGGCGTCGCTGATCCGGGCGCGCACGATGGGCCGCCCGCCGGCGAGCTGTGGGTCGAAGGGCACCTGGACCACCTGCGCGGTGCGGGCAGCGAAGTAGGCAAGCATCTGCCGGCGCAGCGCCGGGGACGCGGACGCTGTGGCGGGCCCGACAACGGTGACCGCGCCGGAGACGAGGTCCGGGCGCCGGGTGTCGAGATGGTCGAGCATCCATGCCGCGCTCTGGGCGTGGTCGGGTTCGAGCGTGATCGGCACGACCAGCTGGTCGGCGATGGCCGCGGCCCACTGCCAGTTTCCGGTACGGACGTTGTTGCCGGTGTCCATCACGGTGAGCCCGAAGTAGCGCGACAGCAGCAGCCAGATCTGCCCGCACTCGCCGGGGCCGATCTGCTGCGCACGGGCCGGGTCGGTGTCGCTGGCCAACACCTCGGCGCGTGAGGGTTGCGAGCGCAGGTAGTGGGTGAGGTCACCCGCTGTCCCGACAGCCAGGAGGTGCTCGGCCGCGCCGAGCAGGTGCCACACGTGTGTGTCCGGCGTCGCGACCTCGGCGCGCTGAGCGAGGGTGCCGCGCGCCTCGTTGTTGTCCCATGCCACCACCGGCCCGCCGCGTAGCGCGGCGAACGTGTGCGCGAGCATCAACGTCGTCGTGCTGACCTGCGAGCCGCCTTTCGGGTTGGCGACCATCACCAGCCGGCCACCTCCGAGGTACTGGCGCACCGCAACCTCAGCCTGCCGGTGTCGCGCCTCCTCCTTGCCGGGGCCGGGCTTGATCAGCCCACCGGTTGCTTTCCGCAGCCGGGCACGCCACCCCCACAACGCCGGATCGGCCGTCACCGGCGGCTGCACGACTGCCAGCTGCTCCGGGCCCGGACGGTCGGCGGGCACAGCGGTGGGCTGCGCGGCTGCGGCAGAACGAGCCGGGGCAGGGCCGTGCAGGTCGACGGGGTCCTCGGCGTTGTAACTGCTGGCGGTCACCACCGCGGCCCCCCGCGCGAGAGCCCCTGCTTCGGTGGAGCGACGTCGGGGTCGGGAGCGCGTTTCGGGCGTACCGCCGCGAAGAGCTGTTTCGCGGTCTCTCGGAGCGATCCGGCTGTGCGGCGCGTCTCGCGCGCTAGACGGGACCGGGACGTCCGAACGACGGGCGGGAGGGCTAGTTGCGGTCGGCCCTGGGGAACCGGCGACGGGATGACGGCGTCCGCGAAGACCCAGTCGACGCTGTCCTTCGCGCTGAAGTCATGTGACTCCATTTTTCTCCGCATCTTCATGCGGGCCCTCCTTGTGATATCGACTGACTACGGGATTGGGCGGGCGCTGACATTGCGGAAATCTCCGCCGGTTCTGACGTTGGATACCTTCACGACGTCGCCGCTTTGCGGGGCTTCGAGCATCAGCGGCTGTCCGTTGATGGCGCCCAGGTACATGGCGACGTGGTGAGTGCCCCAGAACAGCAGGTCGCCGGGCCTGGCCTGGGTGAACGGGACGGCGAGCTTCGCGCGGGTGAGCTGCGCGTCCGAGGGCCGGATGAGCTGCACTCCGGCCTGCGCGTACGCGTACAGGGTCAATCCCGAACAATCGAATCCGACTTTGTCGTAGTCGCCGTACGAATCGGCGACGCCGCCGTCACGCACGCCTTTTGTGGGGCCGTCGGCATTGCCGCCGCCCCAGGAGTAGGTGATGCCCAGCCACGACAGACCGGCTGCGATCGCCGTGGCGACCTGTGGGGAGGCCGCGTGCACAACGCCAGCGGCTCCGGCCTCCGGCGGCAGGGTGACGTCCGAGCCGGTGACGGTGACCTGGATGCGGCCCTTGAACGAGCGGTCGGCGCAGTCCAGCGGTGGCCCGGATCCGTCGTAGAGCGCGGCCACGACCGCCTCGGCGAACGCCTGGTGGTGCTGGTAGCGCCAGCCCTCGCCGCTGCGCTCGACGTCCTCGGCGAGCTCGTGGTTCGGGCGCGTGTCGGTCTCGTAGCCCGGTGCGCGTTGGAGCAGCACAGTGAAGAAGCCCTTGGACGCGGCGGCGGCGTCGGTGCGGTCGTAGCCGGCGTAAGAGCTCCATGGACCCGGTGCGATCTGCTGGAACACGCCGACGGCGTTTCCGTTGCGCGCCAACGGGTTGAGTGTGGATTCCTGCATTCCGGCCTGCAGCGTGACGACCGCACCGCGGCGGGTGACGTTCATGGACTTGGCGACGCCGAGGATCTGCTGCACCGTCGTGGTCTGCGTCGGCGACAGCGTCACACCGGCGAACGAGCCGCCGCCCTGCGGTGTCGCCGGGGTGCTCGGTTCGGTGCCGGGTACCTGGCAGGTGGCGGGTGGGGTGATCGGGTCGGCGTCTGCGCGGCGGGGTTGCAGTAGCACCAGCACGAGCAGCACCGCGCTGGCGAGCGCGGCGAGCGGGATCAAGAGAAGTTTCGCCATCAGCCGGCCTCGACATGGACGTCGACGAGCCACCGGCCGTCGGGTTGGCGCAGCACCGAGCGAGTCGTGAGCACCTGCTCGGTCTGGAAGGCGACGTCGGCCGTGAGCAGAGTGCGGGTGGCCGTCGCCCGCACGTACACCTGCCACTCGCCGCGCGGCGCCTCGGGGATGAGCTCGGCGGTGATCCGACCGCACCGAGTCGACAGCTTCTGCTCGATCACCGCGCGGTAGGCGGCCTCGCTGTCGCCGGCCTGCAGGTCCGCGGTCTTGCCCGCTGAGGTGGAGAACACCGTCGCCCGCTCGACGTTGTTGTTGCGGGGCTGGCGGTAGTCGGAGGCGCACCACTGCGTCATCCATGACCGCGTCACCGCGACCGGGTCTGTGAAGTCCGTGGTCGCGGCGGTCGGCGCGGTCGGGGGCGGCGGCACCGTCGACGGCATCCCGGCTGGCGCGGACGGCGTGATCGGCGAGACGCTCGGCAGCCGCAGACCCGAACCGGGCGGCGACGGGCTGGTCGCGGGCGTCGACACGCTCAACTGCGGCCCGGTTGGCGTCGGAACCGAACGTTCGGGTGCGAGGGAGGAGCAACCCGCACACACCAGCACGGCGGCCAGGCCGGTCGAGACGAAGGTGCGCATGAGTTTCTCCTTCCAGAGACAGGCGTGCGTTCGGTCAGGGCGGGTGCGGGAGGCGCGGGCCGGGCTGTGTGCGCTGTGCGCGCAGACCGGTCACGGCGGACCGCTCTTGGGCGGGCGGGTGTCGCCGGGGCCGCGGTTGACGGCACGGCGGCCGCGCGGTCTGGAGGCCTGACACTCCCAGAAGGTGCGGTCCACAATGAGCCACCGCAGGTGCGGGAGGTGGTTCTGCGGCATCCCCACCAGCGACGGGCCAGTACGGCGTCGGGGACCGCGGCGGCGTTGGTGTGCTACCGGTTGTGGGTGGTCATGCACTCAGGTCGGAAGTGTTCCGTTGCATCAGGTTTCACGTCGCACACGTGTGTTCCAGTGTGGACGGTGTGTGAACAGTGGGACGAGGGACGCGATCGACGGGCCCAGGGCGATGGCGAGCAGCACGCTCCCGGCTCCGATCGACCCGTTGGCGACCGCGACCGCCGGGTTGATCATCAGCACGCCAGCGAGCAGGCACAGCACGTCAGCGCCGATGCGGATGCGCGCGGGGCTCCAGTCCGTGCGGTGGGCGATCGCGCCCATCAGGCCGTCGCGTGGCAGCGCGCCAAGCCCCGCCGCCAGGTACAGCGCGGTGCCGGCGGCGAACATGGCGCCGCCGAGCAGCATCGCCATCACCCGCAGCCACACCACCTGCGGCGTGGGCAGCACTGCAAGGGTGAGGTCGGCGACGACCGCCGGGATCACGACCGCGGAGACGGTGCCGATGCCGGGCTTGACGGGCAGCGCGAGGTTGAGCACCAGCAGCGTCGACTGCACGGCGATGATCGCGCCGCCGATCGTCCACCCGCATCGGTCACCGACCGCCCGGTGGAACACGTCGAGCGGCAGCAGCCCCATGCCCGCGGCGACCAGCATGCCCACCGCAGCGCCCATGAGCGTGTTGCCCACGACGATCTGACCCAGCCGGACGACGATCGGCCGCGGCTCCGTGACCTCGGCGGCGGGGTCCTCGTGTGCGGATTCAGTGGACATGGCTGCTCACCTGCTCGCGCTCGGGCACCGTCACGCGGCGGTCGAGGCCGGCTGCGTTGGGCTTGTGCAGCACGACCTGCAGGCCGTTGGCGCGTTCGGCGATCAGCCGCAGTTCACTGGGACGTGCCTGACCCACAACGCTTTCCTTGCCGGTGAAGGGGTCCTGGGTGTCGACCCAGATTTCGGCGGCTTCCTGACGGATCACGGCTTCGCAGTCCGGTTCGCAGTCGACGACGTAGTCGGTCGCGCTGCTCGTGGTCGCGTCGATGGTCATTGGTGGTGCCAGGCGCTCATGCACGTTGCGGGCGCCGGTTCCGGTGGCATGTTCGGCGTGGATTTGCAGCTGACAGGTATTGAAATGCACTTGCTCTCCCTGATGGTGGTAGGTCACGGGCGGCGCGGGCTGGATCACGCAATGCGGTTGTGATGGCGCGCCAAGACGGGGCGATGCGGCATCTCGCTGTGGCCCGGTGCAACCGGGCGCGTCAGGGAGGGGGCGAGAGCACGTCGCGTGGGTCAGAACTCATGGCGCGGGCCCGAAATCGTGAGTGCAGGCCCTTCGGCGCGAATCGGTGATTGGGGGCTGGTCGCTGTGGGCGCCGGACGTGGACGTGCCCAACCCCAGCCGGCACGTCCACGCCGGCACGTTCGTGATCATCGGCTCGCTCCCGTCACCTTGAGCGGGCACACTGCGGTGATCAGGTCGTCGCACGGCGCGGCGAGCGCGAGCGCCGGAATCGCCCTGCGCAGCAACGCGAAGCCGGCCGAATTGGTACCCACAGTGGGCGGTGCCGCGAGAGCAGCGGCCGTGGTCGTCGAGGTCGGCGGCATGATTGTGATCACCACACCGGGACAGACGATGTGGAAGGGCGGGCGAGCAGGGTTCCACGGTGGGGTGCGCGGGCAAGCAGGGTGCGCCAGAACACGACCTCGTCGGCGAGCACCGCGGGCATGCCGCCGGGGAACAGGATTCCGCGCGACACGATCGCGGCGTCGCCGGGTTCACGTGGCCCGTCTACCTCGATGGCGTAGTGCGTGCCGCGCGGTGCGTGGGGAATGAGGGAGCCAACTGGGACGGCGCCATCGCGTAGCAGGGTCAGCTGCTCAGGGGTGAGGCCGAGCCGCGATACGTAGATGAGGGATTTGGTCGAGGCCAGCGCGGGCCCATCGCCGTGTAGTGGGATGAAGACACCGTTGCGGCGCAGGATGTTCGTTCCGGCGGGCAGGCCGAGCAGGACGCTCTCGTGTTCGTCGAGGGTGTCCAGTCGGTCGGCTTCGACGGGAACTCGCTTGAGCGGATAGCCCGCCCACCAGCTCAGGATGTCGGAGAACTTTGGCGCCAGGCGGATGCCTCGCGCGAGCCGGGCGGCGCGCTCGGTGAGTTCGTCGGCGGCCGTACCGGATTTCGTCGGGATCACGTTGTCCTCCTTCGCTGTGCTCGGGTTCGGTGGGTGTCCCACCCCCGGGGAAGTGGGGTGGGACGCCGGCGGCGCGGCTTGAGCCGGGCTCGGTCGGCCCGTGACCGGGTGGGGTTAGCCGGTGACCGGGTGGTGGCCTTCCTGCAGTTGCGGCTTGGGTGCGGGCTGCTGTGGTTTGGTTGTGCCGGAGGGCTTCTGGGTCGGGATGGTCGAGTTCATCGGCGGCTGCGTCGGCTGCCCGGTGGGCGGCGTTGACTCGGGCGGAGTGGTCGTTGCCGGTGGAGTGGTCGCGGGCGGGGTCGTGGTGGGTGGCACGGTCCCCTTGGCGCACGACACGACGGCGACCGCGATGGTCTGCGCGGCTTTGCCGTCCGCGCCGAGGATCTGGATGGTCGCGCCCGCGCCGCCGCCGGAGGAGACCTTGAGTTTGGCCTCGCTGACGTTCGGGCCTGTGAAACTCGTGACGCCGTTCGCGCAGGTCGCCGACACCGCGCCGAGTGCCCGGCCCGCGACGACCACGTTGCTGGCGCTTGCCTCGGCCATGCCGGCACCGGCCTTGACGGTGATGCCGGTGACCGACCAGCCCATGCCTGCGACCGAGCCCTGCGCGGTCTTGATCGCGTCGGCGCCGGATACCGAAGGCTGCGCTGCCTTGGCTTCGACTCCTGATGCGGACACGCCGTAGGCGGTCGAGGCGACTGCCTGCGCGTGGGCGGATTGCAGTGCCGCTGCCGCGCCGGCGGCGAGCAGGCCGCCCGCGCCGACCGCCGCCAGGACGCGGCGAGTGGATTCGATACTGAGGAGCACGTGGTTCCCCCTTGTGTCGTTCGGCCTTGTGGCCGGAGAACGGGACGATTACTTGATCAACACCGTGGTCCCGGACGGGACGTCGGTGAGGACTTGCAGTGCGTCGGCCGGTACCCGCACGCACCCGTCTGAGGAGGCCGTGCCGTAGACGTCGGCGCTGGGCCAGGTGTGCAGGCCGACCGTTCCCGGCCCGCCGCCGAAGCTCTGGTGGGTGTCGCTGTGAGTGCCGAGCGGTAGCACGATCTTGCTGAAGGTCGAATGCTCGTCGCGCAGGGCCGCGAGCAGGAACGTGCGCCCGGCTGGGGTGACGGCTTCGGGCTTGCCGATGCCGACCTTCCATCGCCCGGTGATCCGTCCGGTGGTGGTGAGTGTGAGCTCGAACGCGGCTCGGTCGACGGTGATCAGGTGCGGGGTGGTCGCGACGGTGACGTCGGTGGTGTCGGTGAACATCCACGCCACGGAGTTGTTGGGGCGGGACGGGAGCGCGACGAGCGCCCAGCCGGGCTGTTCGTTCACTATGGGCAGCCAGGTGTCGCTGTGCACGAGGTTCGGTTGCACTCCGAGCGGCTGCTGGGCGGCCACGGCCGCGACCGGTTCGCCGCCGGGCTCGGCGAACACCGGCACTGTGGTCGTGGGGTGCAGGACGCGGCCGGCCGGGGCATGGTCGGGCGCAGGGTCGTGTGGCGCGGCCGGTATCGAGGTGTAGGTGGTGGCCAGGGTTAGCGTGGCGAGCTGCTCGGCGGTTACGGGCCGCGGAGACACGATCTGCTGGCCCGCGATCTCGCTGACCGTAGTGCCCTGCGCCGGAGCGGTGCCGGCCGCGGGTGCGGTCGCGGGACGGGTGTGCAGCACCGCCGTGGTTGCGAGAACGGCGACGGCGACCAGCACGCCGATCATTGCCAGTGCGGGCATGTGGCGCGTCTCCGCCGGCGGCTGGGTGGGCCGCTCACCCGTGGGGGTTGTCGGGCCGGTCGTTGCCGGTTGCTCGTCGCGCTGGACGTGCGCGGTGGGCCGGTCGCCGTCGTCGATCATCAGTGCCTCCTTTCTCTCGAAGGGGGATAGGGGTGGGTGTGCGTGTCGCTCGTCCCCGACAACGGCGCCTCACACACCCACGACCGGGGAAACCTCGTCACCGCAGGAGAACCGGTGTTCCGGCGGGAACCTGCGTCAGGGCGGAATGCAGACACGGGGGAGTGGCGACACAGCCGGCGGGGTCCAGCGATCCCAGCGGTGAGGACGCCGGCAGGCCGGGCACCGAGAGCGCGCTGAAGGTGCCGGTGCACACGCGGCCGGTGTCGATGTGGAACGGCCACATCAGCCGCAGCAGCCATGACGTCTCGGCCACCTGGCCGCCGATGGCGACGAAGCTGCGGGTGCCGGGCGAGACCACCGCCCGCGACACCGTGCCCGCCGGACGGGTCGCGCCCAGTGGACCGTTGGTCGTCACCTGCCCGAGCACGGCCAGCACGCTGACCCGGCCCGTGGTGGTGTCGACCTCGATCCGACGGTCCCCCTCGGCGAGCTCGACGGTGGGGTTGAGGTGGATCCAGCCCGCCGCCGCGACGCCACCGGGATGTGGCCTGGTCGGCAGCAGTACCAGCGCCCAGCCTGGTTTGCGCTCCACGACCGGAACCCACGTCGGTGTCAGCACTTGACGCACGGGCAGCGCCGCGAACGCGCACCCGCCCGGCTCCGCATACACCGCGATGTCCTGTTTCGGGTGCAGCATCGTCGTTCCGGGCGTCACCGGCGGGGCCGGGTCGGCCGGCGCGGCCTCCATGACCGCGCCGATCACCGCTCTCGGTAGCGCGGCGAGCTCTTGCGTGGACGGCATCCGGGGAGCGACCGCACCTGGATCTTCGTGTGCCGCGACTGGCGTCAGCCCGGCGGCGGGCTGTGACAGCGCGGGCCCAGGCGTGCCCGTCGATGTCGTCTTTGCAGCAGTACCGGTCTGGTTCCTGTCGTGCGAGGTCGTGTCCTGCGCGCGCAGCATCACCGCTGCCAGAACCACCAGCACTGCGGCGGCGATCAGCTTGTGCCCGGCCTTTGGCCAGCGCCATGCGATCAGCCGGAACCGGATTGCTTGCCGGAGCAGCACCCACGTGGTCATCCGCCGGATAGGTAGCGTCTTCTCCGGATCGGATTCCGGGTCCACGCCCAGGCGGCCCAGCGCGGTGCTGGGCGCTCGGAGCACCGTGACGCCACCTGAGGTCGTGGTTACGGGCGAGCCGTCGCCGAGCCGGGCGCTCACGGCGTCTTCTCCGCGATCGACGTGGCGACCGACGTGGCGATCGAGCAGGTGTCGACCTCCGGGAACCGGCCGTTGGTGATGCCGACGGCCGCGGCGCCGTTGGTCAACGGCATGATCGCGGTACACGCCGCTTCCTTGCTGGCGTTGTTCGTGGTGGGTTTGAGCAAGCCGTTCTTCGGGCCGAATTGCGCGGGTTGAGAACCCGCGTGGTCGGACTGCGACGTGGCCATCTGGCCCGGTTTGGCCCAGGCGACCAGCACGATGAAGTTCTTGCCCTGGTTCGGGGTCGCGCCTTGTCCGGTGCTCACTACTGCCGTGTCGCCGTTGTCATACCTGCATGCGACGGTGAACACGTCGTCCTTGCCTGGCGAACGCAGCTTGGGTTTGGCGTTGGTCGCCGACCGCACCGGCGCCGGCATCGATTCCCAGCCGACCTGGCACGGGTCGAACGGCGCGCCCACGGACTTCGCGTCGACTTTCGGGTCGAGGTCGCCCAGCGTGATCGTCTTCTTGTCGTGAGCCGTCGTGGCCTGCGTCGGCAGTACGGCTGACAGGAACGCGGCGGCGATGGCCGAGACCGTCAGCGCGGTCCGCGCCGCAGTGGCGAAATTCATGATCTCCCCCGAGACGTGAAAGGATTACGGGAAAAGGACTTTGAGGAACTCGGTCGTAACCGGATCGCGCATCGTGTCCAACTTGGACCGGTCGATCGGCGCTTCGGTGGGCTGGCCGCGCGGCGGCCGCATGCTGTGCCGGATGCGCAGCACGCCGGGCTTGGCGACGTCGCCCAGCACCGCGATGCTGAGCTGCTCCGTGTCCCTGCCCGTGCCGTTGGCGTCGTCTCTGTCGCCGACTCGCATGACCGGCTTGCCCGCGAGCGACAGTTCGGTGACCATCGCCGCGGTGTCCTTGCGTGAGCGCAGGATCTGCAGGTCGCGGGCGATGGAGTCGCTGGCGGAGAGGAAGGCCTGGACCTCGAGGACGGGCGCGTACTTGCCGTCGCTGGTCTTGGCGGTGTCGTCGGAGCTGATCGTGCAGGTCTGACCGTCGTTGATCACCCGGTAGTTCCCGGCGCCGAGGTGGCGGTCCCACACCGAGGCCGGGACCGCCGAGCACAGCATCTGTGCCGTGGCCAGCGGGTCCTGCGCCGCCTGCGCGAGCAGTTCCTGTCCGGTTTTGGGCTTGGTGTCCTGCCATTCCACGCACCGGTCCGGGCTTTCACTGCGCGCGCACGAGCCGTCTTTGGTGGGCTTGCCCTGCTCGGTGGGGCTGGACTGCGGGGCCGGTGAGCCGGGTACGACGCTGGTGCAGCCCGCGAGCAATGCGCCCAGCGCCGCCAGGGCGACGTGGATGGCGTGCCGGCGGTTCATCGCTGACCGACCTTCGCCAGGATCTTCTTCACGATCTCTTCGGCGTTGTCACAGGTGGCGGTCTGCACGCGGATTTGCTGGGTGAGCTCGTCGCCGTCGGTGCGGTTGTCCTGGTCGATCGTGACCTGGTCGTCCCAGACGATGTGGCTCGTGCACCCGAAGGAGACTTTGGACAGCACGACCTTGTGGCCCTCGACCGTGACCTCGCGGGCGGTGTCGTCGCCGGCCTTGACCAGCTTCGACGGGTTGGTGTTCATGGTCCACAGCACGGTGACCTCAGGCCGGCCGACGCCCTTGTCCCGTTTCTGTGGTGGGGTGAGCTTCGCCGAGCGGGCCGTGCACGACATCGGCCCGCCGGTCTCGAGGTAGCCGTCTTCGAACATGTCCAGCGTCGCGGCCGCCGCCGCGCACGGGTCCAGCTTGGGCAGCGTGAGCTCGGGTTGGGTGCGCCCGGATCCGTATTTGGGCATGTCCTGCCAGGTCGGCGCCAGCGCGGTGACGTACTCGCGCAACACCTCGCACGGCGGCTTCGCCGGCTTCTCGTTCGACAGGACCGACGCGCTCGCACGCACCTGGACCGCGTAGTTGTCGTCGATCGGCTTGGAGACGGTGCACGTCCGCTCCTGCTCGGAGACGAACACGTCCATCCCGCCCAGCTTCTCCGGTGCGTCGTCGCGGCGGCGGGAGGCGTCGTAGGACACGCCGACTTCCAGGTGCATGGTCCAGGTGGCTTTGAACTCGCCCTGGTGCAGGCGCAGGTCGCACTCGTTGAGACCGGAGCTGGACGGCAGGATCTCGTCGGCCTGGTCGCCGGTGGCTTTCTGCGCGGCGTCCGGGTCGTGCAGTCCGCACGCGTCGATTGCCCGGTTCTTGGTGTCGGCGAGCGCCTTGGCCTTGTAGGGCTCCGACACGCCCGGCTCGATCCGCAGCTCGGTCTGCTGTGGCGCGCCGTGGTCCTGCGGCTGTTGCTCGCCGCCTGAGTCGGTACAGGCGGCGGTCAGCGCGACCGCGCCGATCAGCATGCCGAGAGTGAAACGCTGTCGTAAAGCCATGATCGTTCCCCCCGATCAGAACGAGATGTGCCGGCGAGCGGCACAGAAGAGCCAGAAGTGGATGGTGGGAAGCCGTGCGTGGTCCCTGCCGGGCACCAGATCGGCGATGCGCACCACGGCGGATGCGGCCCTATACGCGGCGGCTGGCCAGCTTGTGGCCTTGGGCGCGCTGGTGCGCTCGGTTGGCTGTTCGCCGGGGCGGGCGAGGCCGTCGTTCTCGGCTGCGTGCGGTGGTGGCGGGGTCTGCGACGCCAGAGCGGCGGAGCCAGGGGACATCTGCGTGAGGCTGGTGCCGGACGATGCCGTAACGGTCATCACTGCCGTCACCGTGGCGGTGGCCAGCAGCCGAGGAAGGTTCGATCGAGCGGTCAATGGGTTCTGCTCCTGCCGTGTGAACCGTGGGTGGGCGCGCCGCCCGCCATGAGTCCCGCACTGGGGGAGCGGGGACGGGCGGCGCGACCTGGGGGAGTCAGTCCCGTGTGGACTGACGTGGAGGGGGCGGCTGAGCTCACGTGCCGAGTGCGGTGAGGAACGCGCCGTTGGGCGCCGGGGTGCCGATGCCGGTCACGTTGTCCCAGCCGGACGCCGACACGAGCGTCTGCGGCTTGTCGTCGAGGTTGACCAGGTACGAGTTCGGCGTGGTCGGGACGTCGACGTTGCGCCACTGGATCATGTACGGCGCCCAGATGCCGGCCTTGACGGGCGTGACGTCGGTGATCGCCGCGTTGCCCTTGAGGTTGTAGATCGCCGGGTTCAGGAAACCGAACCGGGACACGCCCTGCGTCTGCTGTGCGTTGGCGACCAGCGCCGCCATCACCGGCGACGCGAGTGACGTGCCGCCGCCGGGGTAGAGCTCGTAGACACCGTCGGGCCGGGTGTGACCGATGCCCATGCCGGTCAGTGCGTCGGCGATCGCAGAGATGTCCGGCATCGCGCGCCGTCCGTGGCTGATCGAGGTGGGCACCGCGTTGTTCTGGTAGTCCGGTGCCGGGTACCTCATCGACACGCCGCCACCGGCGCCGCCGGCGAACCGTCCGTCGCTGTCCTGCTGGGCGACCCACTGGTTGCCGTTCTGGGTGAACCCGGAGTGTTGCCACCCGGTCGTGAAGTGCAGCTTGTTGTCGCCGCCGAGTGCGACCGATGTGCCGCCGACTGCGGTGACCCACGGGTGGATGGCCGGCCAGCTGGCTTCGGGGCGGCCGTTGAGGCGTGAGTTGTCGCCCTGGTCGCCGCTGCAGAACAGCAGTGCCTGACCCTGGATCGCGGCCTGCAACGCGATCGCGTCGAACTGCTCTCGATCGGAGGCGGGGATGTCGGCCTCGTACTCGAACAGCCACGAGTTCGTCACTACCGACGCGGTGTTGTCGGCGACCGCCTGGTTGAGCCCCGAGTACAGCTCCAGGCAGGACCGCGCGCCGTAGTAGGTGATCTTCGCCGCCGGAGCCAGCGCCCGGATCGCCTGGACGTCGAGCGCCTGCTCGCTGTGCCACGATCCGACCCCGCCGCATTCGCTCTCGTTGTCGAACGTCGGTGCGAGTTTCGCGGTGTACTGGTCCTCTGCGAGGGCGGGCCAGCCGTAGGTTCGTCCGGCGCGGTCGGTGTCGGCCACCAGGCTCGGCAGGTTGTAGGCGCCGGTGATCGCGATGTGCTGCCCGGCACCGGTGTTAGCCGCCGACAGGCCGTAGATCGCCCTCATCTGGCCGGCGTTGTAGCCGCAGATGTCGTTGCTCTGCTGCCCTGCCGGATGCATCTGCGGTATCGCAGTGTTGTTCACCGCGCCCCAGTGCGGGGCGCATTCCTGATCAGCGGCAGCCGCCGCCAGCGGACGCCCAGGCGGTCCGGGGACCCTGCGCCCTGCGACCTGGTTCGGTGTCACTGTCTTCGCGGTGTCGTCGATGCCGACGACCGCGGTCACCGCATTGGCGAGCTCACGCGGCAGCGTGAGCGCCTTCTCCGGTGCGACCAGGATGTGCTCACGGCCGTCTTTGGCCTTGCGCTTGTAGGTCGACAACGATGTGGAGAACGCCGCCTCGAGCTGGCCGTTGGTCGCTTCGACTGAGATGAAGTGGCGGTTCGCGGCGACCTTCTTGACCGCTAAGCCCTTGCCTCGCAACCAGGTGCTGACCTTGTCCACTGTGGCCTGTGTGGGCCCGAACCGCTCGACAAACTGGTCCTGAGCCAGATATTTGCCGTACTGAGGAGAACCTGACATGGACAGCGTCTTGGCCAGCGCCTCCGCGCCACGCTTGTCCTGCAACTGCAAGGCGATCTGAACCTGACGCCGCAGGCCGTCGTCAGCCTGACCGACCTTCGCTTCGGCCTTGGCCCAACCAGGAGTCGCGTCGATGCGCAGGGCCACCTGCGCCGCGGCGGACGGGATCGCCAGGCCCGTCAATAAGGCGGCGGCCCCGATCACACCTACCGCATGGGATGGTCGTAATGCCATTTTAAAGCCCCCGAATTTGTGTCGATGTGCTGGTCGTGTCGATGTTGGCGGCAATCTGAATGGCGACGACTGAGTGCGAGTTCACGCCTGGGATCGTCTCGGCAACTCAATTTGCCCTCTGAGTAGGCCAACCTGCTCTGCGGCCGTATGCCGCTTCAAGCTGGACGTATCGCACAAGCAATCTCGGCCTTTGGCAAAGCAGGCCGGGAAGTCAAGCAATTCGAAAAAATAGGAAAGTTCTGGAAGTGTATTCTTAGGGTGCGTTGGTGATCCTGACTACGCAAAGCGGTCAAGGTATGGTGCTCAAGTCTGTCGATGATTCTCGTGCTACTCCGGCACTCAGAAATTCTCTCCGTCGCTGGCTGACCCGCTCGTATTTGCAGGTCGGCGCAGCCCAACACGATCCCCTGCGGGCCGCAACGGCCGGCAGGCATGCACAACGCCTGCTGCCAAGATCAGCGAGTTCGGTTCGCGCATGCGGGGAAGCAGCCCACCGAGCAGGTCACGCGCTCGTTCCGGCTCGAAGCCGCTGCCCAGCAGCCACACCTCCTGTGAGAGGTAACCGCAGCGTCGTGATGCGTAGATCTCGCCGGTGCGGGCGATGTACGCGAGCCGCCACGGTCCTGCTCGGTCCAGCGGCCTGCTGTATGGGCCGTCGTCATCACCGTCGCGACGCCACTGCTCGCCGTAGACCTCGCCGGCAAGACCAGGGATGCCCCGACCGGTCTCGAGACGCCGCGGATCCGCTGCGGCGAAGTTGTCCTCCGGACCGAACACCACCGCGGTCGCGGGCACGTCCGGAGACAACCGCCAGCCGTCAGCGGACTCACGCAGAAGGCCTGCTGGAGCGTTCAGGCCGATGACGAACTCTCGCAACGTGTCTAGCAAGACGATCGCGTCATGCAGCAGCGCGCTGACCTCCGACTGCCTCTTGATCGCGCGGGCCAGCCCTGACATGGTGCTCCGGCGCCGCCGCCAGGCAGCGAGCCCTCGTCTGGAACCTGCATCGGTTAACTCGCGCCGAGCGCTGGCAACCGCGTGCTCGGCCTCGTTCGTCCGCGCCTTCAGTGCAGCCACCATCGAGCGGAACTTGCCTTCGAGCTTGATCAGATCCTCAGCCGGATCAGCGGTGGTACCTCGTGTCAGCCGTGTGGTGACCGCGTCCGGAACGGAATCCACCTGCAGGCCCAGTGCGACTTCCAAACCGTCGCTGCTGTGGACCCAACGAGGCTGATGCTGTATCGGCAAAGCAGTCCCCTTAGCCGTGAGAAGTTGGCCGCCGCGCCGCGTCGCCGCTCGTCGTCCGGCGAGCGAGCGTGTGCGGCACGGCGGCCAACGCCTCGTCCACCGGCCGGTCGTGATGTACCGGCCGGTGGCCAAGCAACGGTCCCTCCCAAGTCCGCTGCTTGGCCGCCTCACTGATGCCGGTGTTTGGCCGGCGAGGCTCTGGCGCACCGCGGGTGGCGAGTAAGGCTGCGGTGTGACTTTCCGAGGCCGCCTAGAGCGCGAACCCTGCGCTGGACAGAATCGGCTGCTCATCTTGCTCACCCCCAGGTGCGTGTCGGAAGCAGCGCGGGGCCTGATATCGACGATGGCCCGCCATTGCTTTGCGGCGACAGCATGCCATCTCGCAGATCCATCAATCGGCTGCTTAGTCTTGTGTGACTCAACCCGTCGCAACAAACAATATTGAAATCGCCTCGATTGTCAACGCGTAGGAGGGGAACTAGTTTTCGAGTATTTTCCCGTAGATCACGGCATTGCTTGGGGGAAACCCCGTAGACGGGCGCCGACTGCCCCGTAAGTGCAGCCCGTGCTGGGCTCTGAGGTATACCTGGCCCGTGCCGGATGGTTGGCGTCGAGGCAGGGTGTCCTATATCCGCAGTCGGGTATGGCTGTAAGCATGAGCATTGGATGTGTTGCTCGGCGACGCGCATGCTGCGCCGATGTGTACGGGTTCCGTGATCGGTCTACGGGGTGGGACGCGTTGCCCGTGGGGGCGCGAGAGGACACCCGAGAACCTTCATTTGATCTCAATGAAAAACACGGGCGCGTGCCATGGGCTGGCTACCGCGCCTGGAATGCGGCAGCCAGCTCATGGCACGCGCCGGTCAGGCGGACGTGTGAAGTGGTTCGAGAAACCAGGCGATGAGCTGAGTCCTGCTGGGCAGGTCGAGCTTGCGCTTGGCGTTGCGGACGTGGGTCTCGACCGTCCGGTCGGCGATGTCGAGATCGCGACCGATCTCGGCGTACCGCTTGCCTTGGGCAAGGTGCTCGACGATCTCGCGTTCTTTCGGCGTCAGCAGCTCTTCGCCGACCCGCATCCGGGTCATGTTGCCCACCGGCGTCAAGGCGAGGGTGAGCCCGTCGTCGATCGTGAGGGCTTCTCCGTCGCTGATGGCCCTTTCGAACCGATCGACTCCGAGGACGTGTCGGCCCTGTTTGCGGACCTGGCAGTCCACCTGCAGGAACGGCTGCATGTTCTGCACGCGTGTGGTGGAGTCCTGCTGGACGGTGTTCACGACGCCCAGGACCCGGCCAGCGAGTTCGTGGTCACCGAGCTTTCCGGCGCCGACCGCGATCAGCCAGGTGCTCCAGGTCAGCCCCCAGGTGTCGCCGAGTTGGCGCTGAGTCTGCAGAGCCTCCTGGGCCAGCGTGACGGCGCGGTACATGCTGCCGTGGGCGAGTTCGACCAGACCGCGTGCCCACGTCGCCCAGGTGATTGACCATTGTGCGCCGGAGTCGGTGGCCGAGGTCATCAACCGATCGCACAGCAGTAGTGCCTGCTCGCGTGTGCCCATGAACGCGACCGCGATTGCCCTGAACAAGGTCACCATGAACGTGTCGCCGGGGTTGCCGTCTAGCTGGAACGCACGCTCCGCGCGTTCCAGTGCTGGGAGTGTCTCGCGAGACAGCACCGGATCGCGTTCGCAGAGGAAGATCGACGTCGCAGACGCGTAGAGCAGCGCCGTGATGGTGTCCTGAAGGCCCATCGCAGCCGCGTCCCGCTCCGCGCGTTCCAGCAGCGGCCTGGCCACATCATGCTGCCCTTGCAGCAGCGTGATCCATGCGAGCAGCGAGATGGCTGTGATGAGCGTGGGGCTCGGCGGCCCAGCATTGGCCTGCAGGGCGAGCGTGAGCATCCGCCGGGCGTCGTTCATCTGACCGGCGAAGATGTGGCATCGCGTTCGGGTCAGGTTGATCGCCAGTTCGAGTCCTCGTATGCGCTGTTGCGGGTGCGCGAGATAGTGCCGCTGAGCGGCTTGCAAGTTTGGCAGGTTGGTCAGCAGGCGGTGCATCCACTCGACTTCGCCGCCGGTGAGCCACGACTCCGCGCCGCGGTGTGCGAGGTCGCTGAAGAAGTCGGCATGGTCCTGGCGAGCGCTCATCGACGACGCGTCCTCAGCCGCGTCGAGCAGTTCACGCCCGAACTGCCGGATCACGAACAGCATCTGGTAGCGGGTGGTGTCGTGCTGGTGAGCGACTCTCAACAGCGACTTGCGTACCAACTGGGATAGCAACGGCTGAACCTGAACACGGCTGATTCCCTGTCCGGCGGACACCGCTTGCGCGGCTGATAGGTCGAAGCCGCCATCGAACACGGTCATCACCATCCACATGCGCTGCTCGTCACGGCTGAGCAGCTTCTGCGACAGCTTGAGCATCGTGCGTAGCGTGCGGTGACGTGTCTCCTCTGCTGGTCCGTCAACGAGAAGATCGAGTAGGTCTGGGTGCTCGACGATCGAATGCAGGCTCATGACGTCGAGTTGGCTCGCTGCGAGTTCGATCGCGAGCGGAAGGCCATCGAGCATCCGGCACAGCCGGTTGGCTACAGGAAAGTCCGTCTCGGCGATTTCGATGCCGACAGCCCTGGCTCTGACGATCAGCAACCGCAGTGCCTCGTGCACCGTGGTGAGTGCGTTCGGATCAGCGGATTCCTCAGAGCCGGTGCATAGCGGTGGAACCTGGAGCAGGTGTTCGCCTTCGACACCAAGCCGGATTTGACTCGTCGCCAGCACTCTCAGATCGGGCGCCGCACGCAGCAGCCGGCGCAGCAGATGAGGGACGGGCCCGCTGCCAGGACGGTTGCCGACGAGGTGTTCGCAGTTGTCGAGCAGCAGCAGCGTCCGGCGAGACCGCAGGTACTCGGTGACCAGCGTCTCGGCGGGCACGGCCGAGTTCTCCCTAAGCCCGAACGCTTGCGCGATCACCGAGGCGAGCCGGTCCTCGCCGTCTAGGAGTTCAGCCAGGTGTACACGTCCACATTCGAATGGCTCGTCACCGGCCGCCGCCGCGTGCACGAGGCGCTCGGCGATACGCGTCTTACCGACACCACCCGGTCCCACGAATGTGAGCAGGCGGGTCGAAAGGAAGGCTTGACCGGCCTCTTCAAGAAACTTTTCCCGCCCGATGAGGCTTGTGAGCTCGCCCGGCAGCAAAGACTTGTCCATCGGGAGAGCCCGGTGTAGAGCAGGAACGGCGTAGCGCCCGGAGAGGCCCTCCCTGGGTAATGGCCGCTCGGTGGTCATCATGTTCTTCCCCCAGACACATTCTGTGCCGCGCCGCGCCGATGCGAGCGCAGATGGTGCCGGCCGCGGTGCGCGGTCCGGCCCCCTGGCGGGGATCGTGCTGACGCTCGTGTTGGCGGGTGGTCGGTTTCAGAACCGCCGCCCTTGGAACGGTCGCGCAAGTGACATGTTTCGTTCCCGGACAAAAAGGACGACACCTGTGATGCATCATGTATGAGAGTCGGCTGCCTCCCTGCAAACCGGCCTCAGGTGTCGTTCATGGCTCCCTTGACTGAACCTTTTTGCGGAAGTTGACCTCTGCAATCGGATGCCCACTCTGGAGCACTCGGCGCCTTTGGTGCAACCGTAGAACTACTGAATTCGCTACGGGACTTCGAATTAGGTCCGCGCTTGCCTGAGATGAGTCGCCATCGGGTAGTGCGTAGACGCCTCAGTAGGTGTTACCGAACGCCCTACTGAAGACAGCGCAGGCCCGGTACAGGCACGATGGGGTGAGTCCGGTCTGGGTGTGCGTTGTTCCGCCGGGCAACTGGGGAAAGGCTTCGAAGCGAGACGGGAGTAGCGGGGGAATGTCGACATTGGACACTAGCACCCTTGTCACTAATCAACCAGGCTATGGGAATCACGCCGCAGAGAAGGAACTGGCCGCTGCCGGCAAGGTGCATTTGGCGCAAGTGCCCCGCGGCATGCGGATCTGGGTGGTCACCGCCGGGGTGGAGGAAGTGAAAGATCTGCTGACTCACGAGCTTTTGAGTAAGGACTCCGACCTGCTCAAAAGCGTCATCCGCGCTCAGCTCGCCGAGACCGGCCAGGACGCCGAGGAAGTAGAGCTGTCCGGGATGTTCGGCAGGTCGATGATGTACTCGGACAACGAAGACCACAGCCGGCTCCGTGGCCTGGTGCAGAAGAGCTTCACTCCGTCGCAGGTCAACCGACTGAAGCCGCTGGTTGAGAGACTGACCGGCGAGTTGCTCGCCAGCCTGCCGCCCGAGGTGCCACTCGACCTGGTCAGCGAGTTCACCTACAAGCTCCCGATCACCGTGATCTGTGAGGTGCTCGGGCTGCCGGTCGAAGACCGCGAACAGGTCCACGAGTGGACCTCGGCGCTGGTGCTCGACGACCCGGAACGCACGATGCCTGCGTCACGGGCGATGGAGACCTATCTGGAGCAGCAGATCGCCAGGGTTCGACAGACTCCTGATGACGGCCTGATCTGCTCGCTGGTCAACGCCAGCGTCGACGGGGACATGCTCACAGCAGACGAGCTCATGGCACAACTGTTCCTTCTGGTGGTCGGCGGACACGAAACAACTTCAGGCCTGATCGCCAACACGATGTACGCGCTACTGGTGCAGTCCGAAAGGTGGCGCAGCGTCGTTGCCGACCCGGCATTGGCCCGCGCCGCCGTGGACGAGACGCTGCGATACGACGCCCCCACGAGGAACACGACGCACCGAGTCACCCTCGCACCCATGAGCATCGGTGACACTGTCGTGCCGAAGAACGCCATCGTCATGGCGTCTCTCAGTGCGGCCGGACGCGATGCCGGCAGCACTGCCGATCGCCCTGACGAGTTCGACCTGCACCGAGCCGACCGCCGGCACCTCGCGTTCGGCCACGGACCTCACAACTGCCTGGGTCGGAACCTGGCACTGCTACAAGCGGTAGCCGCCGTGACCGGGCTGGCCGCCCGGTTCCCGAATGCACGGCTGCTAGACACCACGCCGCCGCGCATGGATGCCTCGATCGTCGGTGGCGTCGCCAAACTGCCGGTGATGTTGCAGTAGAAGTGCTCGCAGCTACCAAGTGCGACGCGGTCTCAGCGCTGCTTGTGTTCCTTGATCCAGGTGGTCAGGCCAACTCGGGACCCCTCAGGTAGCTCCGCGAGGCGATACGCGGTGAGCACATGACTCTCGACTGTCCGTCGGGCAATGCCGAGCGAGACGGCGATCTGCCGATTCGTCAGGCCCTGCGCTACCAGTTGCGCGACCACCCATGGCCTCTCGGTCCAACCGGGTGGCAGAGCGTCGTGCGACGCGGCTGAGTTCGGCTGCGTCGCACGTTCGGGGAACTTTCGTTCCAGGGCAAGCGCGATCGCCTCATCCATGTTGCGCACCATCTCGCCGTCACAGAGTGCCTGGCCGAATTCCTTTCCGGGCAGGCGCTTCTTCAGCCGTGCGATGGTCTCGTTGCGGAAGCGCGTGTGTGGAACGTGAGTGCTGATGCTGATGCCCGTGAGCCGCTCGAGCTCGTATGAAGCGCCGATAAGGCTCGCGGCGAAGAGTGCGTCGTCGTGGCTCAGGTCGGGATCCTGGCCCAATGCCCAGCCCAGCACGGGAACCCCGAATGCCGGTCCCCAGCTGTCGTCCATCTCTCGCTGCTGACGCAGGCTCTCGATGACCATTTCGGTGCCGGTCGCCAGATCGCCCATGCGGATCTGGGCGATCCCCGTGGCCCATATCGCCCAGCTGGTCGCCCATGGAGCTCCGGTTTGGGTGCATTCCGCCAGGAAGTTCTGCGTGAAGTGCAGTGCTTCTGTCCGACCGGAAGGGGTGCCCTTCCCGTCCAGCAGCAACGCGGCGCTGAGAGCAATCAGCATCACCGCCATGTTCCGGTCACCGACGAACGCCTCACCGAGGTCATCGAACTCGGCCACCGCCTGCTGGAAGACCGGGACCACCTCATCGGTGGTGGCGTCATTGAAATGTAGGTAGCAGCCTCGGATGAACGTCAGAGCCGGTGCGGGCCCGTCAAGCTGCTCGGCGATCGTCGCGGCCGCATCGATCGCCGCGGCGATCTCCCGCGGATCGGCGCCCATGCACCGCGCGACGAATGCGTCCATCACGATCGCGCCCAGGTACAGCGGGGAGATCCGCTGGTCCGCAGGTGTGGCGTCCATCGCGGCCCTCAACCAGATTCGGGCCTCGTCCAGCTTGCCGGTGAAGAAGAAGAAGCGGCACCGGCTGAGGCTGACGGCGATGACGAGCGCGATGCCTGCGGTCCCGGGGGACTGGATCGCGGTGTCCATCGCTGACCGGAGGTTCGCGAGATCGGCGTCGAGGCGACGCATGATGGCGACTTCGTCTTCGTTCACCCAGTTTTCGGCGGCATACACCGCCATCGTCATGAAGTGATCGAGGTAGCGCTCCTGCAGCACACCTTCCTCACCGGACTCCCGCAGCCTCTCAGCGGCGAACTGCTGCATGGGGGTGAGGAACTCGTAGCGGTCGTCCTTGTGGGAACGCACGATTGCCGACTTGTGCACCAGGTCGGCCAGCACGACGCTGATCTCCTCCACTGGCAGCCGCTCGTCGGCGCAGACCGCTTCCGCTGCCTCAAGCGTGAATCCGCCCGTGAAAACCGACAGCCGTTCCCACAGCAGCCGGCTCGGCGGGCTGTACAGGTCGTACCCCCACTTGATCATCAGGTCGTTGGACTGGTGGTAGCGAAGTCCGGAGCGGTTGCGGCTGAGGTGTTTCGTGCTCGTAGGCAGCCGCGCCACGAGATCTCGAACCGACATCAGCTCCAGAGGAGGCACAGCCAGCTCGATCGTCATCGGGATCCCCGCCGTCCACCGAAGGAGAGCCAGCACATCCGGCCAGTTCTCGTCCGTGATCTTGAAGCTCGGGGCTTTGCGCGCCGCCCGGTCGAGCAGCAACTGCATCGCCTCGGACTTCCTGGCGGTCGCCAGGTCGCTGCTTGTAGGCAACTCCAGCGGCGTGATTCGCCGGGTCCTTTCGCCGTGGATGTCCAGCGGCTCACGTGAAGTGGCCAGCACGTGCAAGGACGGAGCACCCTCCAGCAGGTCAGCGATGATTGGCGCGACGTCATCGACCAGGTGCTCACAGTTGTCTACGATCAGCAGCAGCTCGCCGTAGTCGATCAGCACGTCGATCAGCGCGTCGATCGAGTTGGGAATGGACTGATCCCGACCGGTCACCAGCCTGGCCAGTTCTGGGATCAGCAGATCTTTCTTGGTCAGTGGCCTGAGCTCGACGAGTCGCACGTCGGTGTACAGGTCCTGGTTTCGCCTGGCGAGCTCCAACGCCAACGTGGTCTTGCCGGCACCGCCCACGCCGGTCAGAGTCAGCTGGCGTGTCTGCGTGAGCATGATCGCTAGATCTGCCAGAAGAGATTCGCGGCCGATGAATGTCGACACCGGGGCTGGCAGCCGTAGTTGTGCCGCAATTTCCCCTCGCGCACCAGGCATTATCCCAAACTACCGACATCAGGGTCTGGCGTGCTGGACGTTTCGCTGAGTTCTCTGCCCGCCAGACGGCCGATCTACGACGCCTGGGATGACTCAGCCGAAGCTCAAAGCCACCCCACCGGCATGTTCCGCGGCGGCTGCAACGGCCGGTACAGCACCGCCGGCGAGGCGCTGGGGCGTGCACGCTGCACCACCGCCACTCGGCGAACAGCCAGCACGATCAATGTCCTCCCTGACGCGTTCGTCTCCCAAACGGCACCGTGGATCAGCAGCGCTGTGCGGCGCTTAGATAGACCTGCGGCCGCCTTCTTACCTTCGAAGCACGGCTTCAGCGGTCGAACGCGGACGGTGCGTCATGGCGAAGATGAGCCGGATGTCGGTCGGCCGTGTGCGCTCGAGGCGCGAGCAGACCGACGTGAGGTCGAGCGCCAGTGCTTCACGCAGCGCATCGCCAGCGGGATCGCCATCGCGACCACGAACAGCCGCAGGCACTGCGCGGTGGAGATCACGGTCATGTCGGATCCGGCCGAGGCCGTCACGGCGAGTACGGCGGTGATGCCGCCCGGCGTGGTCGCCAGATAGGCGTCGATGATGCCCACACCGGTCGCCGCGCTGAACACCCACGCGATCCCGCCGCACGCTGCGCAGACGGAGATGATCGCCGCCAGCAGGTACGGAAGAACAGCGAACGTGCGGCGAAGGCGTGCGCGGCTGAAATGGAACCCGACCTCCAACCCGGTCATGACCAGCGCGGTGTC
This sequence comes from Lentzea sp. NPDC059081, assembly GCF_042738015.1. Classification (NCBI taxonomy): domain Bacteria; kingdom Bacillati; phylum Actinomycetota; class Actinomycetes; order Pseudonocardiales; family Pseudonocardiaceae; genus Lentzea; species Lentzea sp. NPDC059081. Next base: position 348,722 of record NZ_JBHYGW010000007.1, on the reverse strand, counting down.
TCGGAGCAGACCTGCCGGCGCGAAACCTGCGGACGTCTCGGTGAACACGACCACCATGGTGAGCACCGCTGATCCGAGCAACGCGGGTGCGGGCAACCTCAGCTTGGAGCCGAGCTGCGAGCCCAACACGCACACCGCGGCGAGTACGAGCAGCGGCGCGGCACCGTCCGGCCGCTGTACGAACGGAGCCAGATCCGGCAGCCTGTAGGAAGGCGCCGCCGCAGTTGGTGCCCGTGTGTCAGGAGCGGCTGCGAGCACGAGCAGCGGCGCCGTCAGCGCGACCAGTGCGACTCGCAGGTACTGGGCGACAGCCACCTGCCACCGATCGGCTCCGAGCTCGGCCGCGCTTGCGATGATCGAGGCGGAACCTCCTGGCGCCAGCCCGAGTACGGCGTCGAGCGTGGCGACCGTCGAGACGCGCGCCAGCAACAAGGCGATCAGCGCGCACAGGCCGATCGTGGTGACGGTGGCGATCAGCGAAGCCATCGTGACGCTGGCCGCGTGATCGAACGTCTCGGGATGCAGATAGCTGGCCATGAGCACGCCGATCAACGCGTGGCAGGCTCTAGTTTGCCCTTTCGGCGCCGCGGGCTCGGCCTTGCTCAGTGCGGCCGTGACCGCTCCGACCGCCGTGGCGATCACAAGCTGGGGAGAAGGCAGACCGACGGCCTCGCCCGCGCGGGCGAGAACAAGGCTGACAAACGTGAGTCCGAGCCATACCGCGACGCGTGCGATCCGCCGCGACGCTGTTTGCAGCGTGGAACGATCCATGGATCATTCCCTCGAGTTGATGGGCGGTGTGCCAGCGCGTAGGCACGGCACCGCAGCCCGTCGAGCACCTAACACGATCGACGTCCTCCCCGACGCGTTCGTCCCCCAAGCTCGGCAGGGTAGATCGGTGAGGCCAGTCAGCGCTGAGGGAAATCACGGGCGTCGACGAGCAGGACCGGAGCATGAGGCCTTTGCCATCAGGCCGCGGCCGTCCAGACAGATGACGTGACGGGGGGAGCGGCGGCTCACATGTCGTCGCGAAGCAGCTTGGTGTCGACTTTCCTGCATGGGAACGTCGTGCAGCGTGCCGGTGCCATCTGCGACGACCGCCCAGTCCCGCGTGCGGGCGACGACGGTGTGCACGGCCGCCGCCGTGAGCCCGGCATCCTCGTCGGCCGTAGCGGTCAGGAAGCGCCGTTGCACTTGGCCGTGCTGTTCCATGGCGTCGGGAGCCACGATGGGCAGGTCGAGCCGCACATCGATCGCGTGATTCGCTGTGTCAGGAACTCGCGCGCAGGCCGCAGCCAACGCCGCGGCTGGAACAACGAAAGGGCGCGATGTGACGCATCACCTCGAACACGACCACGTTCCGACGGCTCACCGCCGAACAGGTCCTTCCAGCCTTGAAACCCGCTCTGACAGACCACGGGCACTGCGCCGAGTCGTTGGACAGTGATGGTGGGGTGATTCTTGGCTGCCCGCACCAGCTCCCGGTAGCGATAGCGGCCTTGAGGGCCTTGTAATGGTTCGCCCTCCACAGGGCAGGCGGGGAACACGTTGGGGGACCGGTCACTTCCTCGTCCAGGCCTCACCAACGGTTTTACGAGATCGACTGCCAGGAAATCGTGCGGTCTCCGGTGCGGAGCGACCGAATCCGTTTGTGCAGCTCGTGTCTGGCTGCACTCGATGTTGAAGCAAGACGTACGTAGGCCGACAGCGAGTGGAGCTCGGTGATGTCGCGAAACACAGTCCAGCCCGGCCACGAGGTCAGGTCCTGGCCGTACGCGGCGAGGAACATCGCTCGACGGGCTTCGGGCTCCTGGAAGTGATCCGGAAGCCCAGAAACCAGGTCGAGCTCGCGCGGACCTGTACAGACATGGTCGAAATCGATCAGCAGCCAACGGCCGGCGTCGAGGATTACGTTCTCGGCGTGCACGTCGGCGTGCACGAGCCCGGTGCCGAGCGGGGTGTCCATGCCGGTGAACTGTTCAATCAGCCGGTCCGCCTGGTCCGCAAGCCACTGCGCGTCGTGTGAAGCCAGGATGGGCTCAGTCCGCTCGCCGTCGATGAGCAGCGCTTCGCGGAGGCGGTGAAGCGGGCGGTAGGGCGGGATGGCGAACGGTGGTGTGGGCTGCTGGTGCAACTTCTTCAGCAGCTGGCCGAGGTCTGTCGGTGAAACCGTGATGCCGGTCGGCCGATACGGCCAGAACGTTGCCACTGCGGCGTCTGTGGTGATTGGTTGGTTTCCTGGTGTCGGGGAGAGCGCAGTTGGATTCGGCTGCGTTGCCAGCCAGCGAGTCACCTCGATCACCGTTGCGGCTCTTTGCTGTCGCAGTGAGGTTGCCGGTGCCAGCCGGACCACGATCTGCTCGTGTGGGAGCAGGTAGATGGCGTTGGACCTGGAGTGCAGCAGCCGCGCATCCGCGGCGTTGGCGCCGTACACATCGCATGCCCGTTGGAGCTGGTCCAAGCCGGGCAGACTCGAATCTCGGTGCGACGTCACGTGGTCGCGACTGTCTGGGCGATCTGAGCGCGCAGCTCGGCGACGTCCGGGTGATTGGCGAACATCCCTGCGGTCTTGGAGAGCTTGGTGAGCCGTGTGTAGGCACGTCTCGAGGACAACCCGCTGATAGCGGTGATCGCGGCCAAGCCCGTTCGCACACCCGCCTGCACGTCACCAGCGTAGAAGTAGCAGGTGGCCAGGCCGGGCAGGTTCAGCGCACGGGACCGGGTGTAGGTGGTGCCGTACCCGGAGACTGCGGTGTGCAGGTGCTCGATTGCCTCGGCCGCGTTGGCGCGGTCGGTATGGGAGAGAAGGAACAGAGCATGGCCGCGCTGTGCCGCGATCTCGGCTGGCACCAGGTGGGAAGCCCACGTCGGTGCGGCGGTCAGGTCTGCGTTGAGGTAGCTCTGCTGGGCGCTGTCCATTTCGCGCCGGCACGCGTCGGCCTGCCCTTGGGCGCCGCGGCACCAGGCCATGTTGGTCGACAGGTAGCTGCGTGTGCTGTCGCTGATCGGATAGTCGTGGCTGTCCGCCACCATCCTTGCCAGCTGGACCAGCTTTAGCGCCTCACCGTACTCGTCCAAGTGAAGCGCTTGGTGTGCCATGTCGAGGTACACGTCGACGGCGAGATCCGCAGTGCGCGGATCCTGCACGGTTCGGGCCTGGTTCAGTGCAAAGAGCCACAGACGCCTTGCGTCGTCGTGCTCTTCGACGTCATAGCTCATCCAGGCTGCGGTCATCGCTATCTCGGCGACGGCCAGTTGGAGAGACGCGCGGACCTGGTCAGTGCAGCGGACGTCCTTCAGCCGCAGCACGTGGCGTAGATGTTCCTTCGCGGCCGCGCGGAGTAGCCCTCCGCCGTGCTTGTGATCGGAGTTTCGGAACATCGCTGTGGCGTCGGTGATCGCTTGCACGTCGTTAGCACCGATGCGCTGAGGGATGGCCGGGTTGTCGTGCTCGGGGTGCAGCCATGTCAGCCGGTCCAGCCCTGGAAAGGTATTGGCTCCCAGGGTGATTGCTACGACGGTGTGCACGAAGTTGCGGCGGTCCATCATCCAACCCACCTCCTCGCCGGACTTCGCGTTCGCGTCGGCTACGAACCCCAGCAATTCAGCGGGGATCCGCAACGCCGTGGTGATGCGAATGATGATGTGCAGGTACCGCAACCGTAGCTTGCGGTTCTCGACCTCGGAAATCCTCTTCTGAGGCAGGTCGACCAGCTCCCCGAGCGCTTCCTGCGTCAGGTGGAAGTCAGCTCGGAGACGACGGAACACGATGCCGAAGTCGTGGGAGGCGAGGGCCTTCCGAAGGACAGGCTGGTGGTAGTACCACGAAGGCACCTCAAACCGGCCGGACAATGGGTCACGATCGTCGAAGCGTTCGCCGGGGTGGGCGGTCATAGTCTGTCCGCAAGCCTGTCTGCAGTGGTCAAGTACGTAGCGCCCGACGCATCTTCATTGGTGTGGATCACTGCGTGCGCGCGTGCTGAACCTCTATCTGATCAAACTGTTTGGCACCATCCTAACGAAGGATATCCCAGGTCAGGATGGTGCGGTCAAGTCACTCGGGCCACGATTGGCGCCCATGACGAAGATGGTCGTCTTGCCCCAAACGCCTGGTGGTGTGCCAGCCCGTGAGGCGGTTCTGAGGTCTCACGCCGGGCCTTCCATGCTCGGGGTCAGGACGGCGCGCCGGGCACGACGCGCCGCAATGGTGAAACGTCAACTCGGTGGGAACGGCGTGAGCGTGGCGGACGCAGCAGTGCGGCGTTCGCGGAGTTTCGCGTACGTCGTGGTGGTGGTCTTGGCCGCCGGTTTCGTCTTCTCGCTAGCTGCAACGTCGCCCCTGGTGACCCGGCCATCCGTGGTACCGATGGTTGGCCTGCTTGTGTCGCGTCCAGCGGTGGCACTTGAGAGCGGCGTGTGCAGCTTGCGCTGGGAAGCCGCAGTGGTCGTTCCCAGGCCTCGCTCGCCTGTGTGCGAGAGCACCGGTGGTTGATGGGCATGGATCGCGCCACCAATCGGTGCGTTCCGGAAAGCCGGCGTGCACCGACCAGGGATGCGCCCGTGGTCGACGAAACCACTCGTCGCCTGAGACCTCTCTTGAGTCACCTTCGGCGACGAGTAATGCCGCCGCAGAAGCGCAAGCTGCGGCGGCAGCGGGGGGGGGGGGGGGGAAGGGAAAAAAAAAAAGACAACGACCCCCCCACCCCACCGTCAAAAAAAACCCAAAACCCGAGGGGAGGAGGGCCAACGACGAACAAAAA
>NZ_JBHYGW010000007.1:259725-343952 GCF_042738015.1 Lentzea sp. NPDC059081 | reverse complement strand
GTGGGGTAAGCGGGGAGGAGGGGAGGGGCAGAGAAGAAGGGAAAGGGGTGGGGGAGGGGGGGGGGGGGGGGAGGAAAAAACAAAAAACCTCTCCCCCCCCCACCACCCTGGCTGACCACAAGTGACCAGCGCGATGGGTGGAGCGTCAGCCGTGAACACGGAAGCGCTGTATGCAGAGCGGTCGTTGATGCTCGGGTTTGCCGTGTGTGGGAGCGGCCGCCTTGGCCGACATATTGGGCGCTGTCGAGGACGGCACCGAAGGCGACAGGGGTCGCCTTTTGACGGCACACGGAGGTGCGCTTCAACTCGATCGAGGTCCGCCGAGACAGCGTGATCTGGGTGTGGCGCGCTAAGCCGCGTTCAGAGGGTCTCGGCGTCACCAGACCGGATTGACGACATCCGGTTCCGTGACGACGAGACACCGCCGCGACGAGTGCGCCGACTGCCCGCGGCGCTGCGGCGATAGGTGGTGGTGCAGCGTCCCGACCTTCAACTCAAGCGCTGCACCACCACCGCTACACATGGCTGGCCGCACACCGTTCGCATCTCGCGAGCAACCCCGACCGCGAAGAGATTCCCGCCGCAGCGCAGGGATCAAGTTCGAGGCCCGATCAGCACGTTCGTGCGATCTCGAGCGCCGAATGCCACCGAGCCGGTCGCTCGAACTGCAACAAAGATTGAGGTTGTCGCATTGAGAAGCAACATCCGACAGATCCTCGCCCGCGTCGGCGTGGCGCTGGTACTCGTCCTCGGGAATGCCCCGCTGGTGGCAACTGTCTGGCGGACCGATGACCGCACCGCCGTCGTCGCGCCGTCCATCATCGAACACCGCGTCACAACCGAGTTCTACGGGCGCAAGGCGAGTCTGCAGAATCCGGCTGGGGACGGTTCGTTGCATCATTTCCGCTACGCGTTGCTGATTCACCGCCAGTGGCTGGTCCCCGAGTACGGCGCGAAGACCAATGTCGTGATCGAGCTCGAACGGACCGTGCCACAGCAGCCGAGGGTGCCGTCGGCTGCCCAGCCCCTGAGCGGATCGCGATGACTTTCGTTGTGAGGCCGGCACTCCCGCGTGGTGCGGCAGAGCAGTTCTACCTCAGCGCCCATGACCACAGGGGAATCCCTCAGCTGACCGGCCGCGCCCTTGAGTTCGGAGCTGCCACCGCGCTGCTCGGCGAACTCGTCATCCAGGAATATCTCGCCTTCTCCGACGAGCAGACCCTGCTGCGTCGGCGGGCAGCACAGGTGCTGCGGTCACCGGTCGCGCCGAACCGGCCCACGGTCGTCTACAGGTTGCTGCAGCAGATCGCCGGCTCTCCCAAGCACACACCGGGTGACTGGATCACACACTTCGCGCCAAAAGCTCCACTGTGGATCGCACGACGGATGCTCGCGGCCAACGTGGTCAGCGCAGCGACGCCGCCCTGGGTCAAGTTTTGGGACACGACCACCCGCTACATGCCTCGCGATCCCAACGCGCCGTACAAGCTCGGCGATCACCTCGTGCTTGCGCTGCAGAACCGCAGTCGCCTGACGCTGCAAGACCTGTTTCTGGCAGGGCTGCTCCGGGCGACCGCGCTGCACCACACCCGCATAGCCGATCTTCCCCATGCCGACGAGCTGATCGCCACGAAAGTCCGGGCCCTCGACAGGCCCGCGCATCTGCAGAACGCCCGCCGCGACCGCTCGCTACGGGTGCTGCTCTCGCACACCGAACACCTGATCAACACCGCAGTGCTCGCCCAAACCCTCTGACCTGCCCTGCACAGCGACCATCCGGAGGACCACGCTCGCCATGCCTACCACCAGATCCACCGCCAGTCCCGGACCGGCCACAGCAGGGGAGACCGTCAACACTCCCTACATCGTGATGACCATCATGTCGATGGCCACTCCGATGACGGTGTTCACCGGCATCATTCCCCTCGGCTTCGCCGCGACCGGCCTGCTCGGCATGCCCGCCGCGTTCGTCCTGTCCGGCGCGTTCATGAGCCTGTTCTACGCCGCCTACACCCGGATGGCGCCGCTGATCGGCAACCCCGGATCGTTCGCCGGTTACATCGCGCACGGCCTGGGCCGCGTCGCCGGTGTCGGCGGCGCGCTGGTGGCGCTGGTCGCCTACGGCGTCTTGCTGTGGGGGCTGTTCGGGTTCGTAGGCACCGCAGCCGGGCCGCTGGCGCAGAATCGGCTCGGGATCGACCTGCCCTGGTGGGTCTACGCGGTGCTCGCCTGGGCTCTGGTGGCCTGGCTCGGGCACCGGCGTGTGCGCGACGCCGCGCGCGTGGTCGCCGGGCTTCTCGTCCTCGAGCTCACCGCGATCGTCGCGTTCAGCGTGACCAACCTGGTGCACCCCGCCGCCGGGATCATCACCTACGAGGCGCTGGTGCCCAGCGCCTTGATCACGCCGGGCATGGGCTCGCTGGTCGCCCTGTCGGTGATCGGCTTCATCGGCATCGAGGGCGTGGTGGTGTTCGCCAAGGTGTGCGCCGACCCCAGCCGCACTGTTCCTCGCGCCGCGCAGATCACGATCGTGGCCACCACCGTGCTCTACGCGGCCGGATCGTGGGCGCTCACCGTCGCGGCCGGCTCCGGCGGCATCGTCGAGGCCGCCCGGCAGCACGGCACCGAGCTCGTGTTCCAGCTCGCACTGCCGTACCTGGGCGAGGACGCCGTCGACGTCATGAAGCTCTTACTGCTCACCAGCGTCCTGGCCGCCATGATCGGTTTCCACAACGCCGGTGCCCGCTACCTGCTCTCGCTGGGCAAGGAACACACGACGCCGCTCTGGCTGGGCACCACCTCACCCAGGACCGGGGCTCCAGTGGCGGGCTCACGGGTGCAAAGCGCCGTCACCCTGCTGGTGATCCTCGTCTACGGCATCGCCGGCATCGACCCGGTCACGTACTTGTTCTACTGGGCCGGTGCCGCCGGCGCGCTCGGTGTGCTGATGCTGATGACTGCGACAGCGTGGTCCACGGTGCTGTACTTCGTGCGCACCCCGCGCAACACCCCGATCCTGTGGTGGATCGTCGCAATCACGGGCGCACTCGGGGTGAGCTGGATGCTGGCCGCGGTGGCATCGAACTTCTCCTTCGTGCTCGGTGAACAGCCCGGTTCTCCCGCCGCCCGCATCATCCCGGTGATCCTGTGCTCCGCGGGCGCGATCGGTGTGGCGTGGGGTTTGTGGCTTCGATCTACCCGCCCGGATGACTACCTGGCCATTGGCCTCGGAGGTACTCACGAGTCGGCCGGCGCGACCGGCATCCACGGGCGGTGACCCTCGTGCACGACGTCGACAGCAAGATCCACCACCTCGGGGCCGGCGAACCGAACCAGCTGCTGCGGGTGGCCAACACGATCGCGGACCGGTTCCAGCACCTCGACACCACAGCTTGGCTTGTCAGCAGCTCCACGCGGCGCGCCAGGATCATGCAGGGCAACGTCTCGATGTGGGCCAAGCACGCTCTCGACTACGGCGAGGTCCACCTCGCCACCCACAGCGTGCTCGGTACCGGTCCGCAGGCGGCGTTGGTGTCGCACGCCGCAGCGATCTGGCTGCACTATGACCGTGCCGACGGATCGCCTCCACCGCTGCCCGTTCGCTACCGCGAGCGACTCGCCGCCGACTGCGGCCGGTACGCACACGCTTTCGCCCAGCTCGACGAAATGCTCGACAAGCACCATCCGGCAGACCGCGGCCCGCACCACTATCTCGCGTTCCTGGCCGCCGCCCGCTCCGGCCACGGACACGGCAGCGCCCTGCTGAGCCACCACCTGTCCTTCCTAGACGCCCGCGAGCTCGGCGCCTACCTCGTCGCCGCTGACGCACGTTCCCGCGACCTGTACGCGCGGTTCGGTTTCGAGGTGCTCCACCCAGCGCTCGAGCTGCCCCACGCGGACGGCCGCGGCCCAGCACACGTGATGTACCCGATGTGGCGCGACCCCCAGCCACCGCAGCCGCAGCCCGACCACGACGAGCCGGACCGCTCGCACAGGGCGTGAGTACGGCGCACTGCGCCGTCGCGCCATCCATCGCAACTCCTGCCGCTCCCGGCTTCTGGATTACGACGAAAAGGACCATCTCGTGACGAACCTCCGTGCTGTCGCCGGCCTCACCACGGCCGCGACGCTGGCCGCAGCAGTGCTGACCACGACAATCGCGGTGTCCGCGACCACCAACCCGGGCAATCTTGGGCCCGTGGAGTATTCGCCGCCACACACGCGCCCCACGGTGACCCCACTCGTGCACCGCGCACGAATGGCACTCGACCAGTCAGGCGCGGCGTGTTCCGCCGCCGGTTGCGCACCGTCAACGTCGTCTCCCGAGCCGACCCCGGACGCGGCACATCGCTGAGCCACCACGGGCTCGGCGCACTTCCCCCGGCTTCATTGCTCGTGTGACATCGGGCAGGAGCCGGCCATCACCGCTGCGGCGCCGTGGGGGCTCGCAGCGGTGGGGTGGTGGCGCAGACCTCCCCATTCTGCGTCACCACCCACTACACGCGAGATCGCCGGCTCGGGCAACGGGCCCCGCGTCTGCGGCGACCGAATCCTGGCGGGTGTGAAGCCAGCACCGGCTGGCATGGATTGCGATTCGGTGGTCGAGCGCGTTGCGACGACGGCCGGTATCGACCCTGACCACTGGTTGCTGGGGACGCCGGGGGACTGGGCCGCAAGTCTCGGCAGGGCAGCGAGAAACCGTGGATGCGGTCACGGCGTGCACGACTCGCTCACAAGCTCCGGATGACCGTGTGGGAGTCCGGGTTGTTTACAGCTCAACCGATCGGAGGAACGTTCCGTTTTGAGAACCAATATTCAGCGTGGTCTCGGCGCGGTGCTGGCAGCGCTCGCACTCGTGGTCACCATGGCCACAGGCGCTGCTGGCCAGGTCGCCCTGACCGAGCCGACGGGTGAAGTCGGTACGCAGGTCGTTGGCGGTGGGCAGGCGAAAAAGCTCATCGATGGACTCGCGGCCGTCGAGTACGACGCGCCGGACTACTTCCGCGACGATCACCTGACCTGCACTGCGACGATGCTCGAGGACGAGCAGCGGCCGGGTTGGTCGCAGTGGGGCCTGCTGGCCGCGCACTGTGTCACGAACCTGCCCACGGGCATCTCGCAGGCGAGAGCCTGGATGTTCGGCGAGAGGCTCAACGGCTCGCCGGTGTGGGTCCCGGTGGAGAAGAAGGCGTACCAGGTGCGGGCGGGCTCGCTCGACCGCACGCAGGTGCCACCGGTGCAGATCGACCAGGTCGTGGTCTACCCCGGCTGGGAGTGGATCCCGGGCGGGGAGGCACCAGTCGAGGCAAAAGAGGCCGGCGACGCCGCGCTGTTCCGGCTGGCCACCCCGGTCAAGGTTCGGGGGGCCATCGTGGCCACCACCGAGCCGAAGCCGGGTGCGAAGGTCTCGCTCGTCGGATTCGGGCGCACCAGCAACGGTTCGGCGGCCACGCCCACGACCGCGTACACGCTGCGCACCACGGTCCTGCAGAAGCAGGCCTGTGCCAGCGCGGACGTCTCCGTCAATGACGTGTGCACCGACAACCCTCGCCGGGGCAACGGGCCCGGTGCCGGCGCCGGTGCGTGCAGCGGAGACTCCGGCGGCCCGGTCATCAAGGAGCAGCCAGGCCGCGACGAGGTCACGGGAGTCATCAGCCGTGGTGCCAACGTGGACTGCGGTGAAAGCCCCGACGTGAGCACCAGCGTCGCCTCGATCGCACCGTGGATCAAGTCGGTGCTCAACGACGAGATCGCCTACGGCCTTCCGCTCACCGCAGCGCAGGGCGGTCCGATTCCGCACCCGAGCATCAAGTTCAGTACCACCGCACCGATGCAGCGGTCGGACCGGCCGCGCGTCGGCTAGTTCCACCCGGCGCGCGGTAGCTCATGCCTTGCGCCCTTGACCCACCCTGACTGCAGGGTGGTCCGGTTGGGCGCGCGCCGCCACTCCCTCGGTGCGCGCCCAACCATCTACCAGAGCTCAGTTCCCCGCATGCCCCGCCAAGCACCCGAAGTACGTGAGGAGCGCCGACCGGGATGGCCATCCAGATTCCAGGAAAAGGGAAAAGGGTAATCTGTCCTGCCCGCACCAAGCTCGGCAAAGAGCTGGGGGAGAAGTACGAGAAGGGGGCCAGCGTCCGTGCTCTGGCCGAGGAGATCGGCCGCTCGTACGGCTTCGTGTACGGCCTCTTGACCGAGGCCGGTGTGAGTCTGCGCTCGCGAGGCGGCGACCGTCAGGCGGTAGCAGCGCGCTACTCGAAGCGGCGACGAGGACCACAATGATCAGCTCCTCCCGAATCCCGCGCATCGGCCCACAACCCATGCCACGACCATCGCGCAGAACCATCCACATGGAGTGATGTCCGCGCTTGTTTGCCTGGCGCGGCACCGCGGTCAGACCCAGCCGAAGTCGTTTGCCTCGCATATGGGTACGAAGTGGCCCGCTACTGGAAGTCGGGCCACCGGACCGATGGTCCAGTTACTCGGATTTCCGGCCTTGGTGCCCGGCGGCTGGGCTGTCTTCGGGCATCAAGCCTAGGGCAGGCCGTCCGCGCAGCGTGGCTGAGCGGTGCGCTGCCCGCACGGGTGCACGCACGGCGCCGAAACGCCGCGGATTCGACCACGCGCGTGCCCGTGCCTGCGAACTCGGCTTCACCTTCATTTCCCGGAGCAGAGCGCCCATCCGCCACCGGACACGCACTCGCTCATCACAGGAGAAACAGACGACATGAACATCAGGCTCTCCACCGTCCATGGCCGTGAGTTCGGCGCTGGAGTAGAAGCCGCGATCGTACGATCCGACCTCCGCCAAGCGGACATCGCGCGCATCCTGAACTGGCACGACTCAAAAGTCTCGAACCTCGTAAACGGCAAAGGCGGCGCCACCCAGCAGGAGATCGCCCAGCTACTGGGGGTATGCCGGACCAAGCCCGCTATAGTCACGCACCTGCTGGCGCTCTTCGCCATGCGGGAACAGAGCGGCTGGTGGCAGCAACACGGCATTTGCCAGCCCGTCGAACTTCGGACGACGACCACTAACCTCCGGTCGGCCGCGACTCTGGTCAGCTGGAACCCCCATGTGGTGCCGGACCTGCTGCAAACAACCGACTACCTACGGGCAGTGCTACAGGCGTCCGCAACCCTGCCGGCCGACGAACTCGAGCAACGAGTGGAAGCGCGCCGAAAATTGCAAGGAGCAATGCTGCGCGTCAAGACGCGTACGTTTTTCATCCACGAACTGGCACTCCGTCTGCCCGTCGGGGGTGCCGCGGTACACACGGAGCAACTGCGGCATCTTGCCACAGAAATAAACCCGCCGAACATGACCATCAGGATCGTTCCCGCAGCGCAGGGCGCGCACGCCGGCATGGCGGGGGCCTTCACCCGGCTGACCGGCGTCAGGCAAGCGCCGGTGGTGCTGGTCCAGACAGAGAACTCCAGCCTGTTCGCCGAAGCGAAGGACGCGGTCACCGGATACGAAATGGTCATTACCGCCCTTGAGAAGACCAGCCTGACCTGTGAGGAGTCGAAAAAGCTCATCGCTGGGTTGTGTCGGGAAGCGCGGTTGTGATCGCCCTGCAGGCACGATCCGCGGTCAGGGGTGTTTTTCCTGCTTGCATTCCGCATCGCCACACGGCGAGCAGCCGAAGGCGACATCCGCCATGCGAGACAGGTCACGGAAGAGCGAGATAAGAAATCTGAGATGCCGACGTACTATGCCGAGATTCTCGGTCGTGAATTGCGTTCCATGCGTGAGCGAACTGGATACCTTCAGAGTCAAGCATCATTGGCTGCGGGCATGTCGACGCCCACGGTGAGTCGCTACGAGAACGCGCTTGAACTGCCTTGTCTGACTCGTGTCGTCCAGCTGGCCGGCATCTACAGAGATAACCCGCAGGCGCTTCTTGTGCGGGCGGCACGGCTGGCACCGTGTTTTAGTCGTGCCGAGCTGGGCATGCCGAAGGGGCGGACGGTACTGTCTGCCGGAATCACTCACTACCTTGCGGGAGTGCGAGGGCGTCTTCCTCGAGGATGGGACCGCCACTATCCCGACAATCAGACCTCCTTGACGAGAAACTCTTCTCGCGCGCTTCCGCAAGGAAAATCCTATTCGGCGGTCCTTGCCAACGAGCTGCTCAAGATTCGATCCGAAAAGAACGTCGATCAATACTACGTAAGTCGGGAGCTGGGTGTCACCCAGAGTGTCGTATCTCACTGGGAGCGCGGAGATGTAATTCCGACCCTGCCGCTGCTCGTACGACTGGTCAACAAGGTCTATGGGCTGTGTGCTCAAGAGCTCTTGATCGAAGTTTGCAGAAGTACGGTCTGGGATCCTGACGTGGCGCCACTCAAGATCCCTCAGGGGCTGCAGATTCTCGGCGCTGTTCCGGAAAAGCAGCCGGTTCTGGCGGCGCTGGTGGCTTATGACCTTGGTACCCGCATACCGTCGGCGGCCCGGCATACGCGCAAATCCCAAGGCGCCGCTCGCGGAAGTTCGCATGAGGGCACGTGATAGGGCCCGTGCTTCCCTCGTTCGCTGTCCTTCGCATCTGTCATGGAGTTTCCCGTGCTTGCGCAGTCGCTGCAGTCGCTGATCGCCGTCGCTGCGGCATTGAGCGGATCTCTGATCACCGCCTGGATGCAACGGCGCGCATCCGCAGAACAGCGGACGGCCGAGCGGCGACGCGACCTGGATAAACACTTCATGGAGACCGTGGCCACAGTGGCGGAGGTCATCGACGCTCACCGGTCGGCGATGTGGACACTGGAGGAAGCTCGCCACGGAACGGGCGGGCACGCTGACGAAGACCTCGTCACGCGCAGCCGGTCGACCCGCATCGCGATCTCGGCACCGCTGATGACCTTGCAAATCATCGACCCCGTCCTGGGCGATGCCGCCCAGGCAGCAGCCGACGCCACGTACCGGATGTACCAAAGTCTGGATGTCGAAGCCCTCAAGGCCTGCCGTTCAGATGCACTCGACGCCGCGAGGGCATTCACTCTGGCTGCGAGGACGTGCCTCCATGCCACACGACTCAGACCTGCCCTGCCCGGCGAGGGGGTGGCGTACTCGAAGTCGTTTCTCGGCAGGTTCTTCCGCCGCCGGTGCCACCATGATCATGTGAGTTGAGGCGATGGAGACGATCGAGCCTGCCACGGGGATCGACCCGAACGGGTCTGGCGATCATGGCCAGTTCCATGCATGTCGACGCGTCCTCGACGAACTCGGGCGGTCACCTTCGCGAGTGCGGTGGGAAGGCCAAGATCAACGGACCGAAACAGTACGCCGCGCGGGGACCGTCAGTCCAAAGTCGCCAAGATCGAAGTCGGCAGGTTGTGGTCCGTTCAGACCGCGGACTGCTGGGGAGCTCGTGATCCTGTTAAGCGGCTACCTGGTCGATCGAACGGAAGTGTCCACGCTCAGCTGAAGCTCATCGGCCTCAGCGTCAGAGCCCCGGACGAGCGGCGCAATGTCTACCGCTTCGCCGCAGTAAAGCAGTCTCTGAAAGGCCTCATGAGGTTCCGCACCGATGTAGACAAGGCCATGGCCACTTATGAGACCAATGACGATGACACAGAACCGGGGGCGTCACCGGCACTCGTGGCTCCACCTATTCCGCATGACGGACCAGGAATGCGACTCGTGAGCCTTCGGATCTTCCTGACCTGCGTCGCCGCCGTGGCACTGACCACCATCACCGCGTGCACCGGAGTGACCCCGGGAAGTCCGGGGCCGGCACCGGGTACCGGCGGCTCCGCCTCGAACGAGAACGCTCGCAGCACGACCAGCCCGGCGACCCCGACCGACGCGAAGGAACCGCTCGAGAGCACCGATCCGTGCAGCCTGCTCACCAGGAGCGAGGCGGAGCAGGTGATGGGGCCTCTGGACGCGGAGCCGGCTCAGGAGAAGGTCGGCAGCGCACGGGTGTGCGACTTCGCGCCGAACCAGGCGAGTCTCGGGGTCGGCATCCGCACGAACGTGGGCTTGGCCGGTATCCAGCCGAACGGGGGCGAGGTCAAAGACGTCACCGTGAAACGCCATCAGGCGAAACAACTGCTCGGTGCGACCGGCAGCTGCGGCGTCTACATCGGGGTCACGTCCTCGTCTCGAGTGGACGTCGTCCTGAACGCGGGCGCGTCGACCGACCCGTGTCCGTTGGCCTTGAAGATCGCTGAGCTCGTCGAGCCGAGGTTGTCGTAGCGAGCTGTTGCCGGAGAGGGGTTCGAAGGGATGGACGAGGGAACACCAAGATGACCGTCCAATGCGCACTGGCGCCAGCCCGCCAAGGCACAGGCGCTCCTAGTGTGCTCTGCAAGGCCGGTGCACCGGCTGCTCGACGCGGGAGTCGAGTTGGCCTACGTCAACTCAACTTTGCGAGCTGCGTGAACCACCCCACTCGATCGGGACAAGAGTTGCTGGCGCGAACTGCCGATTCCTCTTGATGAAGGGATAGGTCCGAGAAGGGGGAGCACACGTGAACGTCCAGCTTGATGAGATGGCACTCGAGTACCTGCGCCTGGACACACAGCTGAAAGAAACACAGGAAGCGCGGCCCTCGACTCGGCCAACCCAGAGCCTCAAGGAAGCTCACTCCCTCGCATGGGTGCGCTTTGCGGCAGTTCTCGGGACCGAGCACGCCGAAACTTACTTGCGCCGACACGGCGAGCGGCTCAACGCGCAGCTGGATTCCGAGGGGTGAACACGACCGTGTCCTTCACACGGCCGTGACGCATATGGCACCGACGAGTAAAGCCAACTCGATAGCCGGAGGCCAAATCATCCCGCTGATATCACTGCCCCGGGCCACCCCGTCAGCGTCCCTGCAGCGGCCGGCGCGGTGACTCTGTCGGTCTAACCCGCCGTGGCCCGTGCGGAGTTGACGCGCCCCACCCGGTACCACGACCATAGCTGAGCATTTTGCTCCAACTTCGAGCAAGGAGACACGGTGCGCGCCGAATTTCTTGGCAAAGATCCCGAGTCCACCGAGGGTGCCTCCCCTACGCTGTTCGCAACCGACAGGACGGACCGCGTCACCTACATCGCCCAGGGATGGAAGGTGACCGACCCGCAGGTTCTGGCTGACGTCGGCCCGGTACCGGACCACGAGACCTTGATCGAGATCCCTGAGGAAGTGCTCAAGATGTACGTCCGCCGCTACGCCCAGGAGAAGGGAACGGACAGCTGACGTTCATCGAGCCCGGTCCGGAGTTCGCGAAGCTCTTCACGACCTTCGAGCACACGGCCTACCGCCTGGAAATGCGCGACCAGTACAACATCCCTCGTGAGGCAGAGCCGCTGGCCAAATTCCTGGCCGGCGAGCCGGACATCTCGTATCACGAGAGCTGGGCGAACATGGTCCGCCAGGCGACCGCCGAGGGGCGCCGGTTCTCCCGTGTGCGGGTGGTGAGCTTCCCGCTCGCGGACTACACCCGTTTCGCCATGTGGGTAGCGGGGCACACGCGCGAGGCGGGCGACGACATCCGCTACCTCACGCGTGAGCAGGCGGCCGGTCTGCCCAACTACGACTACTGGCTGTTCGACTCCCGCAAGTTGCTCAAGATGCGCTTCTCCGAGGCCGACGAGTTCCTGGGCGGAGAGTTCGTCGACGACCCCGCTGAGATCGTTCAGCACACCTACTGGCGTGACGCCGCTCAGCACCACGCCACCGAGCGAGACGAGTTCCTGTCCAAGCATGAGCAGCGCGACGACCGGCGTTGATGAGGCGCGCAAGGCACTTGGCAAACGACTCCGTGGGCTTCGGGTAGCCGCCGTGCTATCCGGCAAAGAGCTCGCGGAGTCGTTGTCATGGGCGGGTTCCAAGATCTCGAAGATCGAGAACGGTCATCAGAACCCATCGGATAGCGATATCTTGGCTTGGACCCAGGCCACGGGCGCGGAGCATGAAGCGGCCAGCCTGCTCGCTGCGCTCCACAACCTTGAGCAACAACATGCCGAGTGGCAACGGGTTCTCAAGGCCGGCCTGAAGACCCACCAACTGACACTGTCGCAGTTGGACGAACGAACCAAGCTGTACCGCGGGTTCGAGAACACCGTCATCCCTGGACTGGCGCAGACATCCGAGTACGCGCGGGCCCGCTTCGCTCAAGTGGTCATGGTGCACAAGGTGCCCAACGACATCGACGAAGCCGTGAAGGTCCGTATGCGACGTCAGGAGATGCTGTACCGGCCAGACAAGCGCTTCCACTTCGTCATCGCCGAGGCCGCGCTTCGCTACCGGCTTGTAAGCCCGGACGTCATGATCGGCCAGCTTGATCGCCTGATGGCAATGACCTCAATGCGCAACGTCAAGCTTGGGGTTATCGGCTTCGGGACGAAGTACGTCACCGACCCTCGCCATGGCTTCTGGATCTATGACGATCACCTTGTGCAGGTAGAGGTCTACTCGGCGGAGATCAACCTTCGGCAACCGCAGGAGATCGAACTCTACGCCAACATCTTCGAGCATCATGCCAGCGTCGCCAGCTATGGCGCTGAGGCGCGGTCCATCATCGGCCGCGTCGTAAGGGAGCTGGCCGATGAAACCGAAGAAGATCTTGGCACCTAATTTCGATGGTCGAGCATGCTGAAGATATTTCGAGAAAAACTGAGAAATTTTCTTTTCATGAAGTGATCATGTGCTTACTCTCCAGCAGCGTCGAGCCCTCTGACCTTGGAGAAGAGCATCGTGATGCTGCCTGTCCCTCTGCTCAGTCAGGAACGGATCGCCCGAATTCCGAAGCGCGCACAGGAGGTGGTGGAGTACCGCAAGAGTGGACTGAGCTTGAATCACATTCAAGGCTGCCCGCTCGGATGCGGATACTGCATCCGGCACACCTACGGCCTGTGGGACGAGAACAAGCCGGTAGCGCTGATGTCGGACGAGCAGGCGGTCGAGGCACTGGTTGGGCACCGATACTTCCAGCCACACGTGACGCCGATCCAGCTCTTCAACCGGGCCACCGAGCCCTTTTTGCCGAAGGTGCGCCCGCACACCTTCGCTGTGCTCGAAGACTTGGATGAGCGCGAGCTCACCAACCACGTCCTTGTCATCACTAGGCACCAGCTGAACGAAGCCGACATCGACCAGCTCTACCAGCTCCGTCACCTCAAGGTGACGTTGCTCTTCACCTACTCCGGCATCGATGACAAGAGGGTCGAGCCGTACCCGTCCCACGTCGCGGCCGAGTCGCTTAAGCTAATGAGTTCGCCCCGCATGCGGAAGTACCGGACGGTGCTCTACTGGCGCCCGTTGGTCCCCGGACTCAACGACACTGATGCGCACCTGGCCGCGGCGCACGAGCTGAGCAAGCACGCGGACGCCACGGTGTTCACCGGCCTCTTCTACCGGGACGAGATCGCCGCGTACTACAAGGCCAACAAGCTTCCCGAGCCGTACCAGGGCACGGCCCGGCGGAAGATCGTGCCCGAAGAGCTTGAAGCGCGTGTGCTCGATGCCTTTTCGAACTCTGCGGCCCTGTTCCGCAAGACCTCGTGCGCCGTCTCCTACGCGCATGGTCTTCCGGACTACAACGGGCACTACGGCATCCGAGAGCTCTGCGACATCTGCCCGCTCTCGCAGCTGGAGCTGTGTGCTGGCGCCCACCGAACGCCGACACTTGAAGAAGTACACCAAATCGCCAGCGTGTTGCCGGACACCCGCTCGCTCAAGGTTATAGACCTCACTAACCGGGCAGCACTCGTCAGCGGCCTGGACTCCGAGCAGCCGCGGTACTTCCTGCAGCACACTCTCGGCTTCCAGATCCACGACGAGGCTCACCCGCACCGCGAGAAGCGGCATGGCCGCGCCGAGATCGGATGGACGGAGAACGAGGCATGACGCACTGGACTTCCCTGAACTACGTCGTAGTCGACGTCGAGGGCAACGGCCGGCAGCCACCCGATCTGGTTGAGCTCGCAGCGGTGCCGATCGTGGGTGGGGTCATCGGTGAGGCGCGAACGTGGCTGGTGAAGCCCGACGAGCCGATCACCGGCTTCGCAAGGAGGATTCACGGCATCAGCAATGAAGATGTGCTGGGAGCTCCGCTGTTCGCGTACGTGGAGGCAGATGTGCTCAAGGCGCTGGATGCGTCAGCGCTTATCGGCCATAACGTGCACGTGGATCTCGGTGTCATCCAGCGCAAGCTCGGGGACTGGGAGTGCCCTGAGGTCTTCGACACGCTCAAGCTCGCCAGGCGCCTGCTGCCTGGTCTCCCGTCCTACAAGCTCGGTGCACTTGTCGAGAAGTACGACCTGGCAAGCGGTCTCGGCGGCGAGGACAGGCCGCACCGAGCCAAGTACGACGCGATCGTGACAGCAAGGCTCTTCGTTCACCTGACAGGCCGGCGCAGTCTCGAGGAGCTGCGGGATCAACCAGCAGGGGGCGGTTCCGCTGTAGAGCCAGCTCTCTTTTGATCGCGGGAGCGGTCTGTTCGTCACCGTTGATGGCCCTAGCGGCGCAGGGAAGACCACGATCATTCGTCATCTCGCACAGATGCTCCTGGTTGAGGGTGCACACGTCCATCTCACCGCGGAGCCGTCTAGCGGCCCTATCGGCAAACTCGCCGTAGAGCTGACCGAGACGGTGACCGGCCCAGCACTGGCCTGCTTATACGCAGCCGACCGGTACCACCACGTTGAGCATGAGATCTTGCCGCTTCTGCTGAGCGGTCACACAGTCATCTCCGATCGCTACATCGCGTCGGGTCTGGTGATCCAGCGTTTCGACGGTGTGGCCCCGGAGTTCCTGTGGCACCTCAACGAAGAAGCAAGGCGGCCGGACCTTGCGGTCATCCTTGAAGCCGACCCTGAGGTGATCGCGAGCCGTCTCGTCGAACGCGGCCCACATAACCGCTTCCAGCACACACCGCGCGGTAGCTACATCGAAGTGGAGTTCTACCGGCAGGCCACTGAGAGTCTGTGTGGTGCGGGTTTCGAGGTGTTCACTGTGGACTGTTCAAACCGTCCGCCTGAGCAGTCCGCCACGATCATCTACCGCCAGCTCATGCGTTCCGCCGCGCGAAGCGAGGTGCTGAGCTGATGAACAGCCCGATCACCGCAGAAGGGTTTGGGCGTGTGACGGCCTGTCATGAAGACAGGTGAAGGGCCTCCGGTTGTGAAGTCGAAACGTCTAGGAACGGCTTCACATTTCCGGAGGCCTTCGTGTCCCATCCAAAGGCGGCGTTGACACCGCGTGCCCGGCTACCCTGGCGTGTCTGATCGTCGAGCAGAACTGGCCGGTCGCCGAGGCGGCGAAAATGTTCATGGTCTCGGCGCGGACCGCGCGGAAGTGGGCTGACCGGTACTGGATCGAGGGCCAGGCCGGGATGGCCGACCGCAGCTCGCGTCCACACCACAGCCCGAACCGCCCGCCAGAGCCGGTGGTCCGCCAGATCGTGGTGCCGCCGTGGCTCCAGCACCGATGATGGCCGCAGCGTGGTGTGGTGTCGGCGAAACGGGTCAGGTTCGGGCCATGAGATGACCTCTACCTGGGCATACGGCTCGCCTCGCGCATCTGGTCGAGATAGACGCCCTGAGCATCTGCATGTTCAGCACGGTCGTTCAGGTCGGTGTCGACGCCTTAACCACTCGTAATGTCGGACTTTCGCATGGGCAAGAGCCACCGGCATCGGATCTTTTCCGGGGTCACTGGTCGTACTCGCGGTAACACCTGTGCGGGTTCGGCCGATCAGCCCAGCACACCGTCTGTCTGGAGAGGTCGAATGCGTCGCTGGTCGTCATGCTCCTCGCGGTGGCTGCGTCGTGTGGTCACCGCGATGGCCAGCGCGTGGAGGGTGAAGACCGGCTCGCGCGCGGTTCGGCAAATCGCGCCGTTGATGGTCGCCCGGTATCGCGAATTGGCCGACGTTCTCGATGGCGGTCACGATCGGGAGGTCCGCTTCGACTCTAGAAGCCAGGTCACGATCCTGCTCATGAAGGACCGCCGGGAAGACGGATCCGCGTGGCGGTCGATTCTGCGACTCGACCAGGCGGAGCTTGACGGCGCGGGCTGGAACGGTACGACGCCGGTGGTGTTCGACGAGTTCATCCTCGAGCACCACCGCCCGATGGTCCGGCATCGGTTCGGCGCGGTGCAGATCACACGCGACGCTAATGGACGCGCCCGCGTCGCCGGGCTTCCCGGACCACGCCACGACGACGTCACGGCGGAGGTGACGTGCATGCTCGAGCGCACCGGCGCCGACCTCGCGTTGACCAGCGACCTCGACCACCTGGTGACGCAAATCCGCGCCGGCGTCGCGCTCGTCCCGTAGCCCGCGGTGATCACGTCGGTGCCGCGCCGCCGCGTCGAGCCAACTCAGGCGCTTCAAGCGCTTCTCGCCAACTCTGCGGGATCGGATCATTGCCGGGACCATATCGGTCATGGCCGATCGGATTCTGGGTGCGCTCGCGGACTTCCACGACATGGACGGCGAGGCCAGCACGCTCGCGGACCTGGTGCTGGAATACCTGGGCCCGACAGCTGGCGACCATGACGTCGAGGCGATCTCCCGTGACTACCTCGACGTGGTGAACGCCCGCCTGAGAGAGACGGGGCTGAGCGTCGACGAGAACGGTGATGTGCTCGCCGACGGGTTCGTCGACGACGATCCACGCGAACTCGTCGACGACGCGCTGTTCAGGGCGAACCTGCAGGCGATCAGTGAGCGGCACCGGCGCTGATCACGGTGCCGTTTGCGTGACGAAATTCGAGGGCGAAAGCCTGAGGTGTTGCACACCGCGACGTCGCGACGACGTAGAGGCATGACTGTCGTTGAGTCTCCGCCCCCGGCGCGCTGGCGTCGAGCCCTGCGCAAGCTGCGAACGCTCGGCACGAAAACGGACACTGACGAGCAGTTGCCGTGGACCGCGCTCGTGCTGGGGCTGGTCGTTCTGGTGGGCGCGGTCATCGTGGCGCTGTTCTTCGTGCTGGGCTGGGTGGACGACGTCGCCGAGGTGCAGATGAAGCCAGACGCGGCGATCGGCGGCAAGGACTTCGTGACCGCGAAGCTCGACGTAGTGAAGATCGCGTTGAGCGCGGTGGCGGGCGGCGTCGCGCTGTTCGCGCTGTACCTCGCGGTACGTCGGCAGATGACCGCCGAGCGGGACCTGCGGGCCCGGTTGGACGCCCAAGCGCACACCGAGAACGACGCCAAAGCTCGACGGGTCACCGAGCTCTACACCAAAGCCGCCGACCAACTCGGCTCCGACAAAGCTCCGGTCCGACTGGCCGGCCTGTACGCGCTCGAACGCCTCGGCCAGGAAAACCCGGACCAACGGCCCACGATCGCCCAGCTGTGGTGCGCCTACCTGCGTATACCCTACACCCCACCCACCACAGCCCCGACCACCGCACAAGCCGCGAGTGTCAACCGGCCACTGCTCCACAACCCCTGCCGACGCATCGGGATACGCCCCCCAGACCCTAACCCTGCACTACCTGCCGATCCCAAAGCCGCCCACGCCGAGGCAGTACTCGAGCGCGACGTCCGGCTCTCCGTCCAGCGCCTACTCGCCAAGCATCTCCGACCGCAGCCAGACGACAACGGCCAACCACACCACGACTACTGGCCTGAAATTCTTGAACTCGACCTGACCGAAGCCACACTGATCGACCTCGACCTGCACAGCTGCCACTTACCGTACCTTCTCGTGCGTGGCGCTGCCTTCACCGGCGGCGCCAGGTTCGACGGCGTCACATTCGAGTCGGCGGCGCGACTACGATATGCGCGGGCCTGTCTTGAGGATGCCGAGCCGCTGGTGTCACGTGTTTGGCCGCGCGCGTGGACGCTGGATGCGACTGATCCGCGGGTTGATGGTGATGTTCGGTGGGGACGGTTGGTTCCGGTGCCGGAGGTCTTCGACGAGTCACACCGCTGGACCGATGTAGGTTCTCGCCGCCGATGACATGTTGATCTTCTGCGACCTGCGCGTTCCTGAGCTGTCTCACGGCGAGGTCACATAATCAGTCTCGGTTGTGATGCCACTCCTTCAGGTGCCAGTGCATCTTCGTGTTGCGTACCGCGATGTTGCAGCGACGTAGAGACGTGACCGTCGTTGATCCCACGCCCCGATCCCGTTGGCGCCGCGTGCTGGACTGGCTGCCGTCTGACGGCAGGCAGCGTATGAGCTGGTTGCGTGGAATGCGGTGGTGGCAACCGCTGGTGTCCGTGGTCGCCGCGGCAGGCGTTGGGGTGGTCACGAATCTGGCCACCGATAAGTTCTCTAAGGGGTTGACCGCCTTTTTGGTCGTGCTGGTGGTGGTCCAGATGAGCTTGTCGGTGTGGCAGGCAGCACGTGATCGGCGAGACCTGCGAGACGCCCGCGACTTGCTGCTGGGGCAATTGCGGCCGCCCGCACCCACTCTGTCTGACCTGGCCCCTGGTTCCCGTGACCAAGAGGCGGGAGCTGGAATGCGAGCGGTGGTGCACTGGCTGACTGCACCGTTTAGTCCCACTCCGCTGTGGGGACGCAGTATGGTCCACGACCGACTGGTGGCCTGGTGCGAGCCCCGAGACCCGCGCGCTGAGGTGGCGAGGGTGGTGACTGGCCCGGCAGGGATCGGTAAGAGTCGTCTGGCTTTGGCTGTCGCAGAGTCGTTGCAGGGCAAGGGATGGGCGGCTGGTCGCCTGCAAGGTGATGGGGCCGAGTTGGTACAGCGGATCGCGGCAGCTGGCGACCCGACGCTGGTCATTGTTGACGACGCTGATCGTGTGGCCGCTCCCGTGCTGGAAGCGCTTCTCGGCACGGCGATCCGGCACCCCGAGATGCTCCGGGTGTTGTTGCTGGCCCGTACGACTGAAGCAGTGCCAGTGCTCTCCGACACGGTGCTGCCGCACCTGAGGCGAGTGGAGGTGCTGGGGCCAGTGGGTGAGGCCGGTGACCGGCAGCGTTGGTACTCCCAAGCGGTCCGGCAGTACGCCCGTGCGCTGCGCGTACCTCCACCGGATCTGCTGGAACGCCCGGTCGGGTCGGACGACGACACCCTGCTGGTACTGCATGCCCGAGCACTGCTGGCCGTGCTGGGCCGCGCTGACACCCGCATCCAGCCACGGTCCAACCTGATCATGGAACTGGTCACACTGGAACAACGCGGCTGGTCCGCTGACCAGCCCCGGTTGCCCGCAGGATGTGACGTCGACGTACTTGCAGAAGCCGTTACCGTGCTGTTGCTTCTGCCTGCCGCTGACGTTGAGGACGCGGCCCAGTTGCTCGGTCACGTGCCGCAATTCGCTCACGACACGGCCCAGGAATCCCGGATCGCGGTGGCCCGTTGGGTACACCGACGCTACCCGCCGGGTCCAGACAATCGGCTGGACCTGCGCCCACACCTAGTCGCCGATCGGCTGATGCTGGATACCCTCACCCGCTGCCCAAAGCTTCTACACGACCTGGACGCGACCGCCGCCGCACCCGTGCTAACTCGCGCCTACAGCGCCTACCCCGATGCCCTCCAACACCTCGCCAATCTGCTCACATTCCAATCTGGGCAGTTGCCTGAAGCCCTCACCGCAGTCCTGGCCACCGGAGTCACCGACCACCTGCTTGACCGCGCCCTCGCAGCACTGATTGACACCCACGGCGCCGACGACACTCCCACACGACTTGTCGCGCTTACTCCAGCTGCGGCGTTTCCCCACTTGCGCGTCGCCCTCAGCCGACTTCTCGTGATCCACTACCGCCAGCTGACAGAAGCTGAGCCCGCATCGCACCGCCCAGACCTTGCTCAGTCCCTTGACGATCTCGGGACCAACCTTTGGGTGTTGGGGCACTACGGCGAGGCGTTGGAAGCCGCTGAGGAAGCGGTCAGGATCTGGCGGCAACTGGCTGAAGCTGAGCCCGATCAGGATCGCTCTTCCCTCGCCGCAGCGCTGAACGGACTCGGAAGCCGCCTGTTTATAAGTTGGGGCGGCATCGTGAGGCCCTGGAGACCGCTGAGGAAGCGGTCAGGATCCGGCGGCAACTGGCTGAAGCTAAGCCCGACCGGGATCGCTCTTCCCTCGCCGCAGCGTTGCACGGACTCGGGGTCAGCCTGTCGGCGTTGGGGCGATACGGCGAGGCCTTGGAAGCCGCTGAGGAAGCGGTCAGGATTTGGCGGCAGCTGGCTGAGATCGAGCCCGACCGGGACCGCCCCTCCCTCGCCGCAGCATTGCACGGCCTTGGGATCAAACTGTGGGAATTGGGGCGATACCACGAGGCGTTGGAGGCCACCGAGGAAGCGCTCAGGATCTGGCGGCAACTGGATGAAATCGAGCCCGGCCAGCGCCGCCTAGACCTCGCCTATTCGCTGCATAACCTTGGGGTAATCCTGGCGGAGTTGGGGCGGCATCGTGAGGCACTGGAGGTCACCAGGGAAGCGGTCGAGATTCGGCGGCACATGGCCGAGACCGAGCCAAACCTGCAACGCCCCTATCTTGCCATCTCACTGCACAGCCTCGGCACGCTGTTGCACGAGACGGACGACGTTAACAGCGCACTGAATGTCTTTCGTGAAGCACTGGCCGAGTGGAGAGCCTGCATCGAACAGGATCCGCAGCTGTACGCAGCACCTTACCGACGCGAACTGGCGCACCTACGCAAGCAGTTGGAGCTTCAAGGTCGTCACGATGAAGCAGCCGCCCTCGATCTCGGCGCGCCAGACGCATCCGACCAGGATGCCGAATAGTGTCCACGCCCTCACTCGGTCTTGGGGCGACCTGCGGCGGCAGCCGGCGAGGTGTTGTCACGACACGGCCGCGCAGCGCCGGGCCGCCGAGGTCGCACCGGCCGATCGGGTGCTCGGGCGGCGCGTGGCGGCCGTACTCCACCGCGACGTCGTTCTTCACGCCGTCCAACACGGCCTGGTCCAAGTGTTCGGTGCCGCATGGAATCTCACGAGAATGTCGTAAATGACATCCATACGACACGAACAATGAGATTATGACATCATTCGTGAAGCCCTACAGCGCATGTAGGTTCTCACTCTGCCGATAGCATGGCGATCTTGCTCGACCTCCGGCGTTTGTGGCTGTCTCGGAGCGAACGCACCATGATCAGTCTGCTCATCGAGCAGACTGCATGCCGAGACGAGCGCTGGGTTACGCAGCATGTGGCCGCGCTGCCGGACAACGTCCGAGCCGACACCTTCGCCTTCCGCAATCCTTACCCCGGACCTGCGTGTGTTCGAGGTCGACCACCCCGCCACCCAGGCGTGGAAGCGGGAACGTCTTGCTGCTGCTGGGATTTTGAGCCCGGAGACGGTGACGTTCGTGCCGGTCGACTTCGAAACCCAGGCGCTGGCAACGGAACTGGAGTCCGCCGGGTTCAGCCGGGCCCATTCCGCTGTGTTCGTGTGGCTGGGCGTCGTCTACTACCTGACCCCGGAGGCCGCCCGCGCCACGCTGGCGTACATCGCCGGTCAGGGCGGGGCAGTCGAGGTGGTGTTCGACTACCTGCGGTCGGCTGTCACCGAGGAGGAACGGGCTCACGAGCGGACTCGTGCCGACCGGCTGGCCGGGGTCGGTGAGCCGCTCTTCAGCTACTTCAGTCCTGATGGCATTGCCGCCGAGTTGCTCGCGCTGGGGTTCACCGGTGTCGAGGACTGCTCCGGGCCCGACCTGATCGCTGGCTACGGTGCAGTGTGCGACGGCGCTCCGCCCCCGGCGCTGTACGTGCTCCGCATGCTGCGGGCGAGCCGATGACCGCGACCTGGAGACCACCGGTACGAGGTTCTCACCTCCTGTCCACGGCGCCCTCGAACCTGGAGTAGGCGGCGTCGAGGTACTTGGCGAGCTGGATGTCGCGGTCGGACAACTGGTGTCCGATGTCCCAGGTGGTGAGGTACACCCGGACGGTCCGCCAGATGTTCTCCCAGCGCGGGTGGTGGTTCGCGATGTCACACCCCGGCGCGACTTCGTACATGAACTCGATGGCGTCCCGGAACCGGCGGAAACGGTACTCGCGGAACAGTTCGGTTCGCATGCCCGACTGATCCTCGGGCAGTGCGCTGCGCAGAACCGACCACGCGCTCAGGGCGCCCTGCAACCCGATGTCGAGCTTTTCGGTGCTGAGCGGATCCGGGGTCTCAGGTGGTGGCACCGGGTACGGGCCGGAGGGATAGGGCTCTCCGGTGTCCGATCCGGTGGTCAGCAGCGATCGGATCCTGCTCACCACGAGCTGGACGTCGTGGTCGAAATAGGTGTCTCGCAGCTCCACCGCCTGTCTGTCGGTCAGCGGGGCGATGGACGCCGGCAATTTGTCCGGCGGTGCCAGCTCGGCGCCACTGACAAGCAGGGGTATCAAGGGTTTGTCGAGCGAGAGCCCCAGTTCTATCTCCTGGCGCACCCAGTCGGTGGTTCTGTCGACATGTCGTTCGCCCCACCGGTTGGCAGCGCGCAATCAGTTCGGCCCGATCACCACCAGAACCACGCCCGCCTCGGTGATCGACTCCTTGAGCCTGTCCGGCCACACTGCACCCGGTTCGACGGAGGAGGTGTCGAGGAAGACCATGTCAGCCCCGAATTCGGCCCGGAGAGTGCTGTGCAGGCGGCCGGCGATCGTGCCCGCGTCGCTGCGTCGGTACGAAATGAAGACTTGCCCCATGCGCGAGCATCATAGTTGTCGCATTCATCGACACTACGGAGTCAGCACCCTCCAAGCGCAGATGTATCCAAAAAGGACGGTTTCCGGCCCTGTGCTGGTTCATCGCGCCAGGAATATCGCCTTCACCGCACACACTGACATCAACCCATTAGCCGTCCGGCGTCAGATCCTCCGCGGTTCGTCTGGACACGCTCTTCTCAGTGCGTTCCAGCACGGATAACGCCATCCTGACCCACCGGCGGTCGGCGGCTGAGGTCGGTCACGGCATCGTCGCGCAAGGCATGACAGCCCACACGGACTTGCCCGTCAGATGCCGGACCACGCCCCAACGTTCGGACAGCCCCTCGACGATCACCAGCCCGCGGTTGCGCACCGAGTCGAGAGTGGGCGGCCGCAACCGGGGCAGGGCGGGGGAGGAGTCCTCGGCGACGATGCTGACCAGACAGGGCTCGGCAGACTTGCGCAGCCTGAGACGGGCCGGGAACCGGGCGTGGTCGAACACGTTGGACGCGAGTTCGGAGACGACGAGAAGCACGTCGACCAGGTCGTCCTCGACCAGGTCGGACAACATCGCCTGGACCCATCTGCGCACTTTGGCGATGTCGGGGACACCGCAGATGAGTTCGAACGTGTTCCACCCGTCACCAGGATCCACGTCAGCCACGACAGGGCTTCCTTCTTCTGGCGTCACGTCAGTGAGGTACCTCGGCTGAACAGGTCAAAACCCTGGCGTTAGTGACGTGCCGGTCACGCGCTGTGCTCGCAACTGGTGGGCGTCCCTGCAGACGGGTGATGATGTTTCCATCGCCCGCTGGTGGTCGCCGCGGTGAACGGTCAGCCGTCGCCGTCGAGCAAGGTCACGGTGTGAGGGTCGCTGTTCGGCGCAGATGATTCGTGGGTAGCGCGGTTGCGGCCGCGAGCGGGCTCGCGGCGCGAACGAAGAACGATGTGCGGTTCAGCGATTCGAGGACGGGAAGTGACCGCCGGCGCTGCCGAGCGCGATGAGATCGGTGTACTGGTCCTGCCACGACCTCTCGGTGGCGAGCAGGTCCGCGAGCCGCTGCGCCCATTTCGCGTCGACCGGGGGAGCAGCTGCTGCTGCCAGGTGCCGCTCGGTCTCGTTGCGAGCGCTGATCCACTCGGACAACGTGGGGCCGAGGGTGGGGCCGCCCTGCGCGTCAGTCATGGGGTGATATTACCGCCGTGTGCTCCTGCCGGTGGGGGATCGAAGCCCGCTCGCCGCCCTCGGGGGTGATGAGACTGAATGCCTTGATGGTTGAACCACTTCACGGTGCGTTACACGGTCGCAGACCGGACAGGGCCTGCGCGAAATCGGGTGCGGCACCGTTCTGCCCACCGAATTACCTGGTCCGTTTCATGAACGCATCCACTCGCCGGGGGCGGCGCCTAGCCTCGGAGGAGCGAGGAGAGGAGCTGGCGGTCCGGCGTCAAGCCTGTGCTCCGATCTCCTGCCGGGGTGGCTCCGGGCGCCAGCAGGTCGGGGACCGCAGACGATCATCCACCGCGAAGAGTTGACGCCCAGGTCGGTCTTGTGAGGACGCTGGTTCGACGGGCGATGCCGCTCCGCCAACGCACCGGAGTCTCAGCGCTCCGAAGGAACGCGTGGTGCGGGCGACGGTTCCCGGAACACGTTGTCCAGGACGTTTGGAGTCCACTGTGGACTTATGAATGTCGCAGTCTGTCTCAGTGGACGTGCCTCGTGGCGGGACAACCGCCGACGATCGGCTTCCGGGACTCGCGTAGAGTGAAAACCGCCGAGGGCATGTCGTGCAGCAGCGATCGAGCTGGTGCCGCCTTGGGCGCTTCACAAGACCCGGCTGTCAGGCCGGAGGTGGGAGCGCCTGGCCGACCTCGGATACAGTCCGGGGCCTTGGTTTTCGCGTCTCCGTCACCGGCATCCGCCTCTTGCCGAACCGTTCATCGGAGTCCCCGCATGACCACGTCCGAACCGCTGATCATCGACACCGAACCCGATCGCACGTGCGACGTCTGCCCCCACCCGTGGCAGGAGCACGACTCTCTCGGTGTGCGGTACTGCACCGCCACCGCGACCTCCGCACTGCCCCGTGGATGCATATGCTCATGACTTGACCTGCCCACATCACCGAGCAGCTGGCCCACCCGTGGCAGCTCGAAGACCCATCCGCGGCACTGGACGTTCGCGGGCACGCCAGCGGTCAGCCGCGCACCTCAGCGGCGGCCAGGCCGCCCAGCGACAGCACCGCGCTCACCGCCGCGTTCGTGCTGATCAAAACTGAACCACCCGGTGCCGTCGGCTGCCGATTCCAGCCCGGCCGGCTGAAACCTCGTGAGCTCGGTGACGGCGACCAAGTCGCCACGAGCACACGACGTCACCGTCCGGCAGGTTTCCATCCAATGTGGATTCAGGTCGGCAGGCGTGCAGCGACTCGGCACCTCGTCAGCCCCATGACCCGAGGTGACCGCTCGATGACCTGTTTCGCGACTTCCGACAGCTGCTGGCCGGTGTTGCGCGCGTAGTTCCGCATGAGCGACAGGGCATCCACCACGCCGATCTCCAGGCGTTCCGTCAGCACGCCCTTCGCCTGCGCGATCACGACCCGGTCCGACAATGCGGACGCCAGTCGTCCCGCGGCCACCTCGTCCCGCGAACTCGCGGGCATCTGGGACAGGCTGATCGTCGTCACGTTCGCAAAGGACCGCGCGAGTGCCTCCGCCTCGGCCGGCCCCCGCATTTGCGGCCGAGGAGGTCTGGACACTTTTCTCCATCGTAGCGCCGGACGAGTCGCCCAGGCCCTTTTGGGCGATTTCGAGATGCCGGTGCCAACGCGAGGCGAAGGCCGAGGTGGAATTGAGCGGCTGAACGGGCGAGTGGCGACGAACTGGGTCGTGCGAGCCGCCAGCTGCGCTGACGCACGACATGAGGCTGATGGAAATGATGTGCGGCCAAATCGGTTGAAAACCTTGAAAGCGTGTAGTGTCGATTCTGTCGAGAACATCTCGTATCCCTGCGAGGTCGAGCTCGGCAAAATCTGAACCGGCCTTTTCCAGCCGGAGACGGGAGTCCCGGCATGACGTCGGCTCCGAATCAGTCCTACAGCGCCTCATCGTCCGTTGAACAGCCTCGGCACCCCCTGCGGTTGCGGCTGCGGCCGGAAGCACGTGCCACGGGGTACGTCGACGGTGCCTGGTGGCCGCGTTCACGGAACCTTGCCGCCGAACTGCCGGCACTGCTCGCGGCGCTGGCAGTTCGGCTGGGCGAGATCCCGCGGGTGAGCTACAACCTGACGGAGTGGGACACCGCGCCGCACCAGATCGCCGTCGGCGGTGTCCGCGTCCGGCTCAGCGGGTTCTGGTCCAGGCCCGCGCACACCGTCGACCTGGTCGCGGGGGACCGGCGCCGCCTCACACTGCTCGTCGTACCGCCGGGCGCCGACTCGTCGGCGGCCCATCACACGATGATGCGCGCCGCCCGGCGCGACAACGCCGACACCGTCGAGGGCCTGCTCCGCTGGGCCTCGACGTCCACTGCGGACCGCTGGCACGACGAGGGCGTCCGCCTACCCCGACAGAAGACGAGAGAAGAAGACCTGTGACCGAAGCGAATTTCACGTCCGCTTACGACCGCCGTCTCACGATGGTGCAGGACGTGCTGACCGGCCGCACCGAACTCGGCGGTGAGGCCGCGCGGGAACTGGCCGTGCACGTGTTGCGCGCGCTCGACCACATTCCGGAACAGGTGCGGTGACCTCACGCCCAACGGTCGCGGGGCACAACCGGCGCGGGGCACTCGGCTGCTCCGCGCCGGTTGTGCCTTCACCTGTGGAGCGGAAGTGTTCGCACCGGCACGACCAGGTGCGTGTGAGCCGTGAGTATCCGTTCACCGAGGTGTGCCGGGGCTTCGCGAATCCGGCGATCTCATTCCGCCGTGCCCTGAACATCCCGGCCTGCCAAGTCCCTTCCAGCAACTGACAGGTGGAGTAGGACCAGGGGGAGCCGCCCCAGCCGAAGCACACGTTGGTGATCAGCTGGTCGTTGAAGCACACCCAGCCCGCCAGGTTCCGCACATCGCCGATGGCCACGTGCAGCCGCTGCCGCACCCGGTTCGGATGGACCCCATCATTGCGGGCAGCACTCCACAACGGTGTGATGGCAAGGCCTACCTCGGACTGTCAGGTCGACGAGTCGTCATCACGGCCGTCACGCCGGAGCCGAACTTCTTCGCGGGCGTGCGGACCGAGGACTGACTGCAGAAGCCGTCCGGTTGGCACAGGCCGTCGAGTAGGTGCGCACCAGATCGGAGGCGACCCTGTGCCACGAGTACCGCGCGTGTGCCCTGTCGTGCCCTGCGGCGCTGAGCATCTCCCGGAGTGCGCTGTCGGCGAGCAGAGCCCTCAACGCCTTGGCGGTCGCCTCCGGGTTGTCCCGCGGCACCAACACGCCGGTCAGCCCGTCCACCACGAGATCCACGAGACCACCGACCGCGGTGGCGAGAACGGGGATGCCGCAGGCCATCGCCTCCAGCGCCACACCTGCGGACGACTGCTGACTCGGGGTGCACGCCACCACATCGGCGGACCGCAGCAGCACGGGTAGCTCCGCGTACGGCACGTGGCCCGCGAACATCACGCGATCATCGACACCCGGCGAACGGGCCAGCGTGAGCAACCTCTTCGCCTCCGGATCACCGTGGACGTCCCGATGCGTGCCCCCGCCGGCGATCACCAGCTCCACCCCGTCCACAGCGGACAGAAAGCGGATGAGGTCGTCGAATCCCTTGCGTGGCAAAAGCCTTCCCGCTGCGACGATCCTGCGTGGACGATGTCGTCCGGCGGTCTCCCGTCCTGCCGAGAACAGGTCGAGATCGACGCCGGTGGGCACCACGACGAGTTTCGACCGGTCCACACCCAGCCGCAGGACCGCGCGCGCCTCCGCCGACGAGGTCGCGACGACGCGAGCGGCCTCGTGGCCGACGAGCCGCTCCACGGTGAGACGTTTGGTCGAGCTGGAATCTGTCGCATGCCGGTCCTGTGGTCGCGCCACACCCAGCGAGTGATACGTCTGCACCACGGGCACCCGGCTCCTCCGGACGCTGAGCACGGCCACGATGCCGGACAGCCAGCCATGGGCGTGCACGACGTCAGGGCGGTGCTCGTTCCAGGCGCGCTCGAGGAACTCGACGAAGGCTCCCGCGTGGGCGAGCACTTCCTCCGGTCCGAGCGTCGTGGCAGGTCCGGCTGGCACGTGCACGACGTCGTAACCGTGAGGTGTGTGCACGCGCTGGGGAAAGTGGGGGTGGTCGCGCCTCGTGTAGACGACGACCTGGTGACCGAGGGAGGACAACGCCGCGGCGAGTCCCGCCACGTGGCGAATCCGGCTCCCTGCCACGCCCGGTTCGGTCAGGGGATTGGCCTGCTCGGAGACGAGCGCGATCCTCTTGGGCGCGAACGCTCCCGACTTGGTGCTGACACCCACGACGCTCTCCTCACGACGAGGTGACGAGGCCGCGGGTCCGGGCGGTTGTTGCTCACCGGCAACGAAATCAGTCTACCCGCACCGGGGTCGTTTCAGCACGCGACAACAGGGTGTGCGCTGTCGGCTGGAAAGTTCGAGCGACGTGACAAGCGAGGTCACGCGTCGGAGGCAGGACGCCGCACTGCGAGCAGGTCTTGGGGGCGCAGTTCGCCGACGACGAGCTCACGCGCCACGTCGGCCAGACGGCGACCACTGTTGCGGGCGTAGCCGCGCAACGCGTCGAACGCCTGCTCCATCTCCAGATCCCCGGCGAACGCCAGCACGCCTTTGGCCTGTTCGATGACGACCCGGCTGTTCAACGCCGTCTGCAGCTGCTCGGTGACGACCTCGCTGCGCCGGATCGCGCGTTCCTGCAGGATCCCGATCGTCGCCGTGTCGGCCAGCGCCCGCACGACCAGCAGGTCCTCGTCGCTGAGCAGTCCGGTCTCGCGGCGGAACAGGTTCAACGTGCCGATGGTCTCGCGGCGCAACCTCATCGGCACCGCGTGCACGGAGGCGAAGCCCTCCTCGAGGGCCAGTGGTGCGAAGCGGGGCCAGCGCCGGATCTCCGTCGTCAGATCCGCGACCAGCACCGCCTCGCCGCTGTGCACGCAGTCCAGGCACGGACCTTCGCTCGCTTGGACCTGGAACAGCTCGAGCATCCGCGTCTGGGCCGACGAGTAGGCCACCACCCGCAGACCGCCGTGCTGGTCGGAGAGCATCAACCCGGCCGCCGTGGCGTCCAGCAGCTGCACGCAGTGCTCGACCAGCCGGTGCAGCAGATCCACCACGTCGTAGTCGTCCACGAGCGTGTCCGCGAGCTGGACCAGCGCCTGGAGCAACCGCGACTCCCGCTGTGTCGTGGACGGGGCGTTATCGCTCATCACCAGCTCCTGTCTTGTTCGTCCGGCGGTGCCGCCAGGACCGGTTGCCGTCTCGTGCGTGCTCATGTTCCGAGGTCCAGTGGCGACAGCCTGCGGTTCGCGATGTCCCTGGCGACCTCGTCCAACGATCTGCCCGCCGCGAACGCGTGGCCCCTCAGTCGCGACAGGGCCTCCTCCGCGGAGATGTCCAGAGCGGCGATGAGCATGCCGGTCGCCTGGTGCACCTGTTCGCGCCCTGGCGACATCACACCCCTGAGCCCGACCACGTCGTCGACCTCGCCCAGGAGCACTCCGAGCAGCACCGCGGTGACGACGTCGACCACCTCCAGCGCCACGGCGAGCTCGTCGGCGGAAAGCCAGCCGGGCCGCCGGCGGTAGAGGTCGAGGGCGCCGATGCCGATCGCGCCCGCCTGCAACGGGAACGCGAAGATCGCCCCGATCGGCAGCGCGGTGATGGCGGCGGCGAACACAGGCCACTCCACGACCGACGCCTGGGGCAGATCGGGAACCAGCACGGGCTTGCGGGTCGCGAACGCCTCGAAGCAGGGGCCCTCGCCCAGGGTGAACTGGACGCCCTCGATCTCCGTCGCGATCGCGTCGCTGGCGTACAGCGTCTCCCGTTCCCGCGGGCCGCTCATCACCGAGATCGAGGCACCGTCCACCGGCAGCACGTCCACACACACGCGGATGACGCGCGCCAAGGCATCGAGCCCGCTCTTGTTGCCCCGCAACGCGGCCATGACCGCCGCGCGCGCTTCGTCCACCGACCGGTGCGGTCCATCAGGTACGGGCACCTGCGGTCACACCGCCGAACAACGGCGGGTTTTCTACGGCTGGCACAGGATTCCTCCACCACGTCGACTGGTCCCAGTCGTCCTGGACGTAGCGAGGTCTAGGCCCACGCCTTGCGCGATCGCATCAGGATCAACGACTTCAGCGTACTGCGCTACCGGGCAAGCCCGTCCGGGGCGGTCGCCAGTCGCGGGCAGGCAGTCGAGTCGAGACGTCGGCACGCTCACTGGCTCAGCGGGGGAGAGGAGTGCGGGAGTCACGCCCGCGGGGATAGACATCGCGCTCGATCGTGCCGTCACGGTCCCGGACGATGTGGTCCACCGCGCGCATGATCGCCATCTCCCGACCGTTCGTGGTTGCGTCCTTCTTGGTGAGGTGGGTGCTGGACACCTCGTCGCTGCCCTCGGCCTTGTTCTTCCACCGGCCGTCTTCGAAGTAGGTTTCGATGTCGCCGCGCATGGGACCGCTCCTGTCACGTTGCCCGGCCGAGTACCCCGGACGTCGAGGCGCACACCACCTGGTGACCTTCCGGACTGTGCCCAGCCGCACGGTGCGCTCTCCTGCGGCTGTGGTCCTTGAACACCTACTTGTGCCACGTGATCGCGTCGCGCAACGCGTTCAGGGCGTGGTGTTGCAGCAGCAGTACCGCCGCCACCGTGGAATCCAGCACCAGTGCCGCTTGCTCGGCGGACAGTCCGTGCACCACCCGAAGCTCGAGCACGCAGCGTTGCTCCTCGGTGAGCGCGGCCAGATGCCTCAGGTCGGCTCGGGACGGATCGCTCACGGCGGCACGTCGAGCAACAGGTTCAGCACCACGGCGGCCAGGTGCACCACGTCGACGATCTCGTCGGGCGTCAGCACGTCGCCGGTGTCGCGGTGGATCTCGAAGGCGCCGAGCGGTGCGGAGTCGACCGTCAGCGGGAACACGAACACCGCCTCGACCCCGGCTGAGACCGCCGCGGCCGAGAAGAGAGGCCAGCGCACGGAGGTGGCGTGGTCCACGAGGTTCGGCACGAACACCGGCCAGTTGTGCCGGATCGCTTCGAACGCCGGCCCGTCTCCGAGGACGGATTGCAGCTCCGCGATCTCCTCCCCGCAGAACCCCGAGCTCGTGAACGGGTGGACCGGACTTCCCCCTGCCCGCAGGTAGATCGCCGTTCCGACCGCGTTCGTCATCACCCCGCAGGCTGTGCAGACGGTTCGGATCGCGGCCTGCCGGTGTTCGAGCCCGGCGAAGACGTCGTGCGGTGCGGTGGCCGGAACCCCGGCAAGACCCAGCATGGCGGACAGCACTCCAGACCAGCATTGGTGAAGTGGTACCGCCGGGGACCGGGGCGGCTTGACAGGTGCTCGCCTGGTAGGGGCGAGCGTGGGGTCGACCTTAGCGCGATGTCGGCTCGAGGTCCGCCGCCGTTCGTGCATGCCGGTGAACCGGTTCGGGCGAAGCGGCGGGGTCTCGCGACATCTCAGTGGTTGTACATGGCTTCGAGCGCGCAGCGGCGGGTGGTGACGTCGCCGGGATCGTCCCCGAAGACGATCAGGTGCAGCGTGGTCTGCCTGACCGGGTTGTCCGTGCGGCGGGTGTCGTGGCCGCCGGTGACGAGCAGCCCTCCGCGCTGAAGGGCAGGTCGCAGGGCGGCCAGCAGTGCGGCGATCGGTGCTGTGGTGGTGAGTTTCGTGGACTCCGATGGGCGGTCGAGGGCGTCGGGACGGACGGTGTGCAGTGCCAGCAGCGGGATCGAGCCGCTGGTGATGCGGAAGTTGAGGTCGAGCATGACGAGCTTGCCGTCGTAGGTCTGGGCGCAGTCGAGGCTGCACATGCCGCGGTAACCGACGTCGGCGGCGCGCTGGGCGATCGCCAGGCATTCGGTGAGCAGCTCGGCCGGGAGGGGGACGATGAGCCCGAAGCGGCCGCCGGTGTAGACGCCGTGAGCGTCGATGCGCTGGTCGGTGACGGCGAGCAGGCGAGCCCGCCCGTCGACGGCG
Organism: Lentzea sp. NPDC059081; assembly: GCF_042738015.1. Classification (NCBI taxonomy): domain Bacteria; kingdom Bacillati; phylum Actinomycetota; class Actinomycetes; order Pseudonocardiales; family Pseudonocardiaceae; genus Lentzea; species Lentzea sp. NPDC059081. The sequence goes on along the minus strand of NZ_JBHYGW010000007.1, from coordinate 312,197 downwards.
ACGTAGAGCTGGACGCCCCAGTTGCGGTCGATGTTCAGGTACTCCTCGACGACGACCTCGCTGAGCACGTCGGTGAACGCGGGCAGCGCCACGAGATCTCCTGCCCGGTGCAGGTAGACGTCGAGGCTGGCACCGTGGGCGGCGTTGGTGGCCGCTTTGAGGACCCAGGACTTCTCGACAGGGGTGGCGTGGGCGAGTTCGGCGGTGGTGACGATCTGGCGGCGTGCCTGGAAGCGCGGGTCGACGAACGTGCTGATGCTGGCCTTGTTGTTGAGGTAGCCGACGAGTTCGGCGCTCTTGACCGACCGCTCGTCGGGGCTCAGGCCGACAGGCTGCGGATACTCCATGGACAGGCGCAAGCCATCGCTCAGAGCTTCGCGGACGCGCGTGGCGAACTCGGCTTCGGTGCGGAACTCCCGCGCGTCGGTGCCCACGGGCAGGCCGCCATCGCGAAGGGTGGCGATCAGGTTGGGCTCGGTACCACCCGCACTGCTGATGACAGGGGTGTCGGCGGCGACGGCGAGGGGACGGGCGGACAGGACGTCGCGGGTGTTCCGGTGCCTGCTCGACGGCACCGCCGGCTCCTGGGCGGGACGGGCACAGACGGCCACGTCGGGGCCGTAGATGTCGGTGAGCGTGCGAGGAGCGGCCGTAGCGGGCGTGAGTGCCGGAGCGGTGATGGGAGGTCTCCCTTGTGGGGGTGGTGCTGAGCCCGGTGAAGGGCGTGGAGTGGGGCGAACCTTCCGCGAGCGGTGAGACGCGCCTGGACCAGGCGGCGTCCGCTCCCAGATGAAGAAGCGCCTTCCGGCGTGAACCCGAGGCGACGTGAACCCCCACTGTGTCACGTTTCGCGGCTTCCGGTGCCACGACGCTGCCCGGCACAGTGGCAGCCGGCCTGTCGAGGCCGACACGCCACCCGCGCCTCCGCCGTGTCGCTGGGAGTGGTTAGGAGAACTGCGTCCAATTCCCCTTGGAGACGACCTCGACGGAGCCGTCGGTCACTTTGATGGCCGTCTGGTCGTCGATCGCGTACGCCGGACCCGCGATCTCGGCTGCCCACGCCTCGGCCACCGCCATGGTGTTCTCCGGCACGAGACCCAGGTGCGGGAAGATCGAGAAGTCGATGACACCGAGGGCGCTGTCTCCCCCGCCGGGCGGAGTCCACTCGACGAACTCGTCACCGATCCTGGGGGTCATCACCATGCTCCCGGCGCTCAAACCCACCCAGACGGTGTCCTGAAGCGAGGGCAGGAGCTCCGCCAGCCAGGACTGCCGCATCCAGTGGGACAGGAACAGCGCGTCACCGCCGCCCGCCAGCAGGACATCGGCCTTCCGCACCCAAGGGACCCAGTGCTCCTCGCCGACGCTGGGCAGTGCCGTCAGCTCCAGCACGCCCAGCGACTTCCAGCCGAGATTGCACATGGGCAGTGGCGTCTGGCCGGTGATGAAACGCCAGGCCGAGACCGGCCCGGACATGGGGTGGCCGTACTGCGCTGTCGGGATGCACAGAGCGGTGGAGTCGGCGATCGGCTTGCCCAGCAGGTCGACCAGCGCATCACGGATGCTCGGGTTGGTGACGCCTGCGGACGTGAGAAGAAGTCTCACGCTTGCCTCCTGTGAGTTGCCTTCCTGACGCTCTGCCGGAGTCAGGAAGTCGGGTGTGCAGGAAGGCAGACCGCACGGTGCGGCGAAATTCATCGCCGTCGCGCCTGACGCTCTGCTTGCGCACGCGCGTGGCACTGCGGGGTCAGTGGAGTGCGGGGGCGCGATCGAGGAACCCCTTGATCGCGAAACGCGCGGTCTGGGCGGGGATCGAGCCCCACTTCCACCGCGCCGAGGCTTGCCGCGAGCAACGCCAGGTGCCACCCGCCGACGAACCGAACAACGCGATCCGCGACGGGTCGACACCGAGTTCGCCAACGTGCGCCTCGACCCAGCTCATCGCCTCGAGCACGTCGAACGGGGCGACGTCCCACCTCGCCGGGGGAGCGAGCCGGTAGGTGACGCAGATGGCCCGGTAACCGTTGTCCGCCAACCAGTTGGCGTAGGCGCGCAGCTGCCGCCAGTTCCAGCCTGCCCATTCTCCGCCATGCGCCAGCACGATCGCCGGTCCCACAACCGGGCGGTCAACGGGATGCCGGACTCCCAGGGGGTGGTCTGGGTTCGGGGTGTGATCGCCCCACTTGATCAGGGACGCTGGTACACGCAATCACGTGTGCGTGCGATGTACAGGCCTCGGTTCAGGTAATCGAGAAGGGTGTCGATGGTGTCGTTGTCGAGGGCCTCTTGTGCGGTCGCTTGGACATTGGTGCCTGCGCCGGGAATCGTCTGGTTCGCCGCGATGCGGAGGTCGGTCGTCCAGGACGTCCACATGCGTGTTTTGAGGAATGCGCGAATGTCGTCCGGGGTGCCGTTCGACAGCTGCTCGTCGAGCCTGCCGGGCAAGGTGGTCAGCGCTTCGGGTCGGATGCGGGCCAGGATCTGGTTGGCCAGTAACCGTATGTTGGTATCGGAAGCGGTGTCCAGATCAATGGTGACAAGCTCGCCAATGTCCTGGAACAGCTTGAGGGCCCCGGCGGCCTGTGCCAATGCGAGGTACAGGCCGCGGTTCAGGTAGCCGAGAAAAGCGTCGACGGTACCGTTGTCGAGTGCTTCCTGTGCGGCTGCTCGTACTGTGTCGCCGGCACCCGACATCGTCTGGCTCACTGCGATGCGAAGGTCGGTCGTCCAGGACGTCCACATGCGTGTTTTGAGGAATGTGCGAATGTCATCCGGGGTGCCGTTCGACAGCTGCTCGTCGAGCCTGCCGGGCAAGGTCGTCAGCGCTTCGGCTCGGGCGCGAGCCAGGATCTGGTTGGCCAGTAGCCGTGCGTCGGTATCGGAAGCGGTGTCCAAATCAATGGTGACAAGCTCGCGAATATCCGTGTGCAGGGTGACTTGGCAGGTTTCCTGGTTCATGCTCGGTGAACTGGTCTGAGTCATCGCCGATGATGTCGGGGCCATTAAGGCAAGAACCACAAGAATGCCAGCTGAAATATTCCATCGCATGTGCATTTCGCTCCCCAGTTCAGTCGATGCGCATGGACTTTATCGTCAGCGGGTCGGAGAGACCAGCGGTATGACCTAAATGGTCCGCTTCGCTTCCGACCTGAGGACAGGGCGCTCCTCGCGCCGCTGGCTCGTGCCACTCTGCGCCGAGTCTTTCGCGGCCAACGTCGCCATCACCGTCTGAAGTTCCGAAGCGGAAGGCCAGGAGGGGCGACAGATGCCCCGGGTAGCGACAAGCGGAAGAAAGCCCGGGGTGCGAGGTCTCATCCGGTCAGGTCGGATGTCGCCTGGCCGCCGCGCCACACGTCCACGATCGAGAGGCTGTCGCTGATCGTGGTGGTCGGGTCGCCGTCGACGAGCACCAGGTCGGCTCGCAGCCCGGCGGCGACGCGCCCCCGGTCGTGAAGACCGAAACGCTGTGCCGGAACAGCTGTGGCCGCCCTCAGGGCGCGTACGGGGGAGAAGCCCGCTTCGACGAGCAGTGCCATTTCCTGGTGCACGCTCGCGCCGTGGGCCTGGCCGCCCGTGGTGGGGATGGCGACGGAGGCGTCAGTGCCGACCAGGACGTCCACGCCTGCGGCGTCAAGGGCGGCGACGCTGGCGAGTGCGTCGTCGAAAGGTGCGTCCCAAGTGGACATCGGCCTGCTCAGTGCCTCGGCCCAGTGCGGGGCCAACTTGCCCGACACCCGCGGATCGGCGGCGAACTCCGTGGCCGCGATGCCCAGGAAGGAGCGGACGAGCACCAGGCACGGCGTCACGAACGCGCCGGAAGCGGCGATCGTGTCGACGAGACGGTCGTCGTGGGGGCGGTCGATGAACAGGTGCGTCAGCGCGTCGGTGCCGCCCTGCGCGGCCTGGATCCAGGTGGCTGCGGTCTGCGCGTGCGTCATCGCCAGGTATCCGCGCTCGTGGGCGGCTTCGACGCCGGAGACGTAGGCGTCGTGAGGCAGAAGAGGAAGCCCGGGGTCGCCCAGGACGGTGCCTTCTTCGAGGATGAACTTGATGTAGTCGGACCCCGTGGACACGAGCCGGTCGACCAGCGTGCGCGCCTGCTCGGGTGAGCTGGTCTGTGGAAACGCCGCCACGTCGGGAACTCCGGGGCCGCTGAGCTTGGCGAAGAGCTGGGTGGGGTGGCCGTGCGGGGCCGTGACCGGATGCCCGGCGCCGCGGACGTCGGCGCTGCCGGGACGGTTCGCCCACGTCGCGCGGTCCTCGGCCGAGGACGGCCCACCCATGTCCATCACGGTCGTGACGCCGAAGCGCAGGGCCGTCACGAGGTCGTCCGGCTGGGCATGGGCGTGGGAGTCGATGAGGCCGGGCATCAGGGTGCGACCCGTCCCGTCGACCCTCCGGCCGGTTCCCTCCGGCGGCTCGGAACCGCCGACACGAACCACGAGGCCGTCCTCGACGACGACCGTCGTGGACTGCCGGACTTCCTCGCCGTCGAAGACGCGGACATCGGTGAAGACGGTGCGCACGAGTGGGCTCCTTCCCAGCCTGCGAGAACTGATGTGTACGACCATACACATCATGTGTACGGACGTACACAAGTGCTAGGGTGAGGCGGTGAGCGATTTGGACGGCGTGACGAACGAGCGGACGCGCGACGCCGCCCGGACCCGTGCCGTGATCCTCGCCGAAGCGCGCCGCCAGTTCGCCGCCACCGGCTACAGCACGACCGTGCGTGCCATCGCAGCCGGCGCGGGCGTGTCGCCGAACCTGATCACGCGCTACTTCGGCGGCAAGGACGGCCTTTTCCTCGCCGCGACACAGGTCCACCTGGAACTCGCCAAGCTCGACGGTCCTCGTGCGACGCTCGGCCGGCGGCTGGCGGACGCCGTCGTCGCGAGGTGGAGCGGCATGCAGGGCGAGGATCCACTGCTCGTGCTGCACCGCGCGTCAGGGGAACGGCCAGAAGCGGCCCGAGCGTTGACCGCTTTCCTGGACGAGGAGTCGTTGCGCCCGTTCACCGAACAGCTGCTCCGCTACGGGCTGACCCCCGCCGACGCCGCGGCGCGCGCCGCGGCCGTCGACGCGCTCGTCCTGGGCGTGAGCACGCGCCGCAGAGTGCTCGCCGACGACCTCGGTGACCTCGACGACCTGAGCGACTGGCTCGCCGGCGCTGTTCAGCGTCTCGTCGACGCGCCCTGACCCGCCCACGTCCCTCGGGTGGATGATGCGCGGAGAACTGCCCGCCGATGATGTGCAGCGTCCCGCCCCATGCGGGCGCCGCCTTCTGCCGCCGCGCGTGGAGACGGAGGTCTGCAACCACATGCGTGTCACGAGTTCGCGGGCAGCACCATCGGACCGCTTCGCTGATTTTGCGGTGAGCGCGGCCCTCTTGACCTTTCGCATCAGCAGCACCGAGGTGCACGTCATCAGCGCGATCGCACCGGGCATCGACCCGGCCGCTCTGCCGTACGACGCGCTGTCCTGCGGGGAAGTCGACGATCTCGTTGCGGAGCTCGAACCGATCGCCGCGAAGCCGGTAGCCCGGTGACCGCTTCCCTGCTGCGTCGCCTGCACGTCGCGGGGCTGGACGACGCCACGGTGGTGGAGCCGGTCGAGGGCGGGCTCGCCGCGGTCGCCGGCATCGCCGTACGGCGTGACGGCTCCCGGTTGTTCGTCAAATCGTTCGCCGAGGTGCCCGCACAGGACCTGTTCGCGGCCGAGGCGGAGGGACTGCACGCTCTGCGGGACCGCGGCGGGCTCGTGACGCCTGAGGTCGTCCTCGCGACGCCGGACCTGCTGGTGCTGTCGGTCCTGCGTGAACGACCGGCGGAGGAGGCGTTCTGGGAACAGCTCGCCCACGTACTCGCCCGGCTGCACACCTCCACGGTGCACGATCGGTTCGGGTGGGAGCGCGACAACTGGCTCGGCCGCTACCGGCAGGTGAACACGTGGACTGCCGACGGGCACGAGTTCTTCGCGCGCAACCGCCTGCTGCGCTGGTTGCCGGAGCGGCGGGTCCGGGCGGCGCTGGACGAACGGGACCGGCGGGCCCTGGAACGGCTCTGCGAGCGGTTGCCCGACCTGCTGCCGGCGAACCCGGCCTGTCTGACCCACGGCGACCTGTGGGCGAACAACGTCCTCGCCACCGCCGACGGCAAGCCCGCTGTCATCGACCCGGCCGTCTCCTACACCTGGGCCGAGGTCGACCTGGCCCACCTGTGGTGCTCGCCTCACCCGCCGGAAGCGAAACGGTTCTTCTCCACGTACGCGGAGCTGACCGGCCTCGACGACGACTGGGGCGCCCGGATGCCCCTGGTCCAGCTACGCCAAAGCCTCGCCCTCATCGCCATGTTCGACCACGACTGGGGCGCGGCTGATCAGGTCCGCGCCATCCTCAGGCCGTTTCGGACTGTGTGAACCTTGCCAGCGCGCTTCGCCTGGCTGTCGATGCCGCGGGTCTGCCCTTGGCGGTGATCCTCACGCCTGGCCAGGCCGTTTGTTCTTTCCGGGTGGAAGGAAACCGCGCAGCCGCGGCGTTGACAGTCGACACGGCCAGTCGTCCCTGACCAGAGAGCTGGTCAGGGACGACTGGCGCACCACGGCCTGCCGCCCATCAAGCACAGAGCCGATCGGCGCGGTCGGGGCAGGGGTCAGGCGTGCACCTGAAAGCGGCCGACGTTGTCGCTGAACCGCTCCAACCAGTGCCCCCGCCCTCCGATGAACAGGGAGAAGTCGTCCGCGTCGGTCAAGCCGATGTTGTAGACGCGGGCGACGTTGCAGTTGTTGTTCCCCGCGATCGAGCTGACGTTGCCCTTCCAGAAGGAAGTAGGAGTAATGAGATAGCCCGCGTTGTCGCACGGGTCATCAGCGGTGATCGTGGTCATCTCGTGGCCTGGGCCCGGCGGCCCCGATTCGAAGTTGTTGTAATCGACGTTCTGGTACCAGTACATGATCGGGATGCCAGCTCGCGGGACGACGCCCTGGGCGCGCGCGGTCGCGTTGTACTGGTCGTTCATCGCGACCTGGGCCCGCTCCATGGACACGTCCGAACAAGACTTGGCCACCACTGGAGACTCTTCGCCCGCCGGTGCCTTCGCGACTCTGATCGCACAGTACCGCCCGTCAGGCACGGTGATCGCCGTGCCCGGCGGGGTGACGTGGGCGCCTGGACCCGGATCGGCCGCCACAACGGCGGGAGGTGCGAGAGCCACCATGACCGCCAACGCGGCTATCGCTCCGGCCGCCCTCCGTAAACTCATCGTTCTTTGAGGCACGTGAATACTTCCCCTCAGTAGGTAAGCCGATCCACCGGGAGCGAAACCCTGTTCGTGGCGCCCCCGACTCTTGTTCTCCGATTTCCGGTTCGGACTCGCCGAACCGGCCGACGAGTCCGCTATCCGCGCGTCTCGACGATGAACCCGGAGTTCTGGACCAGGTAGGCCCCGCAGTCGCCGTAGACGAACCAGGGGTCCTGCCGGGCACCGATCCACCCGCCGACCCGGTTGCTCCCGTCGGAGCAGTAGGTGATCGTTCGGATCTGCCCGGAGGCGACCGAACAGCCGCCTTCCCAGCGGGAGGGGGAGACCAGGTGGAACCCGTAGCAGTTGTAGTTCGCGGCTGCGGCGGGAGGCGTCGTGTCCGGCTCGGAGCTGCCGGCGAGTGCGGGTGTGGTACCCCCGAGTGCGGCGAGTGCGAGGACGGCCGTGGACGCGAAGATCTTGCTGTTCATCGTTTCTCCTCGTGTTGGTCGGATGAGATGACACCGGGTGCCGTTACGGCGACGACCACGGTGCGGAAGCAGGGAGGCGGGGCACGGGCGCCAGCGGAGAGCGCCGTGCGTCAGCACGAATAACCGTTGGGAGTCACGGTCTCGTCGTCGGTGATCTTGTACCAGCCCGGGTCGTACCAGGTGATCCAGCCGTTGGTCGTCACAGTGCAGCCGGCGTCGACGCGGAAGTAGTCCACGTCGATCCCGTCGTTCCAGCGGCCACCCTTCTTCGTTCCCGGTGCGACCCAGCTGTAGGTGAAGCCCGAGTCGTCGTCCGCCCACGCCACGTAGACCTCGCGCTTGGTGCGGTTGTCCAGGGCGCCGCAGATCAGCCCGAGGAGGCAACTGCCCCGCACGCCTGCCTCCCCGTCGCCGGGCTGGGCGATGCCGCTACCCGAACCCGCCAGCGCCAGCGTGGCGCCGGTGGCCACCACCTTGCGCAGAAACCTCATGTGTCCCCCTTTGACCTGCCGTGCGCCCCCCTGCGCACGGCGACTCGGCAGGGCTCCGCGGAGCCGTCGACCCGCCGTCCCCACGGCTGGTCGCACCGATGGCCTCAGGTTTACCGATGCGGTGTTGTTCACGGTCGACGGGCGAGTGGTCAAGAAAGACCGGTGAAGAATGAGGAACGCCCTACAGGACGAAGGGGTCAGGCGCTATCGGCACGGTTCGGGGACGTCGACGCCGGTGAAGTAGGAGGTCCACTGCTCCGCGGTGGCCCGTGGGTGGGCGAGCGCGCACACCTCGGCCGCCGCGTCGTCCGGCTCGACCCGCCAGAGCAGGCTGACGGCGTCACGCCCGCCGGTGAGCAGCGTCCGGCCGTCGGGGAAGAACCTCACCGTGTGCACCTCGTCGGTGTGCCCGGAGAGGGTCGCCCACGGCGTGGGCTCGCGTGGGTTGGTGACGTCCCAGAGCCGTGCGGTGTGGTCGTACCCGGCGGTGGCGATGCGGGAGCCGTCCGGTGAGTAGGCCACCGCGGGCACGGCGCCGTGGTGCCCGGTCAGCGTGGAGAGGTGCGATGGAGAGCGTGGGTCGCCGATGTCCCACACTCGCGCGGTCTGGTCGAGGCCCGCGGACACGAGGTGCCGGCCGTCGGGGGCGAAGGCGAGCGCCAGCACGCGGTCGCGGTGACCTTCCAGCACCGCCACGAGACGGGGCCGTGCGGGGTCCGACACGTCGGTCAACCGCACCGTCCGGGACATGGCGGAGGCCAGCAGGGTGCCGTCCGGCGAGAACGCCAGGGCCGGTACGAAGTCCGTGAGTCCGGTGACCTCGCCGGCGAGTGTCGGCGCGGACGGGTCGCGCAGAGACCAGAGCCGGATCACGTGCTCGGGATCGTCGCCGCCGACGGCGAGGAGTAGGCCGTCCGGGCTGAACCCCAGTGCCCTTGCCGTGCCGGGGTGCTTGATCGTGCCGGGTAGCAGGTGGGCGCGGGCCGGATCGGAGACGTCCCACAACCGGACCAGCCCGTCCACGTCCCCGGCCGCCAGCACCGACCCGCTCAGCGCGATCGACCGGATCCGCGCCATCGTCGGGGAGGGCAGCTCCAGCCGGCGCGGGTGGTCGGGGTCGGAGGTGTCCCACAGCCGCACGGTGCCGTCGCGGTCGCCGGTCGCGACCGTCCGCCCGTCAGCGGAGACCGCCGAGGCACGCACGGTGTCGGTGTGCCCGCCGAGAACCCGGCCGGGCACGTCGGTCAGGCGGACCGTGCCGTCGTTGGCGGCGGTGGCGACCACCCGCCCGTCGGGGCTGAAGTCGGCTGCCCACACGATGTTGGTGTGGCCCGCGATGGTGGCCGTCACGACGGGCATGGCCGGAGCCGACACGTCCCACAGCATCGCGGTGTAGTCCCACCCGGTGGTGACCACCGTCCTGCCGTCCGGGGAGAACCGCGCTGCCTGCACGGTGTCGCGATGCCCGGCCAGCCGGCCCACCTCGCGTGGCCCGCCCTCAGCCCGCAGGTCCCACAGCCGCGCGGTGGCGTCGAACCCCGCGGTGAGCAGCAATGCGCCATCGGGACTGAACACCGCCGACGTGATCTTGGACGAGTGCGCCTGCAGCAGTGCCGTGCGCAGGGGCCGGGCGAGGTCGGTGACGTCCCACAGGCTCACCGTGCCGTCGTCGGAGGTGGTGACCGCACGGTGTCCGTCGGAGGCGAACTCGGCCCACACGACCGCGCCGCCGTGGCCGGTCAACGCGGAGACTCTGGTCGGCGTGGACGGGTCGCGGACGTCCCACAGCACGGCGGTGCCGTCGTTGCTCGCGGTGATCAGCGCGGTGGCGTCCGGGCTGAAGGCGACGTGGTAGACCGCCTCGGCGTGGGCCTGCACCTCGGCGAGCAAGCGGGGCTCGCCGGGGTTCTCCACGTTCCACAGCGACACCAGTCCGTCGTGCCCTGCGGTGGCCAGGCGCGTTCCGTCGCGTCCGAACGCCAGCGACTCGATCCGCCCGGACCGGGCGGGGATCTTCGCGACGGGTTTGGGGGAGTGGGCCGAGGACAGCCGGAACAGCTGCACGACGGGGGAATCTCCCGCGCTGGCCAGCAGGTTGCCGGTCGGCGAGAACGCCACCGCGCGACGGGCCATCTCCTCGGTCAGCACGGTGGTGCGCGGCCCGGCGACCGAGCTGAGCAGGGTGCTGCGGGTGTCGGCGGTCGGGTCGAGGCGGAAGGCCGCGAGGGCGAGCTGTCCCGCGAGCGCCGGTGCGATCGTGCGCAGTGCCGGGGCCTGCGTCGCCACCTTCTGCGCGAGCGCCGAGTTGCGTTGCTGCGCGGTGACCTGCGCCGCCCGCACGGCGTACCAGGTCGCTCCGGCCGCGATCAGGAGCAGAACGCTCAACAGCGCCACCAGCACGCGCAACTGGGCCGACCGCCTGCGTGTGGCGGCCCCGGCGCGGGCGTCGTCGGCCACCGAGGCCGCGAGGAAGTCGCGTTCCGACGGGCTGAGCGCCTGCTCGTGCTGGTCGGCCCAGGACCGGGCCAGCACCAGCCGCACACCGCGGTACAGCGCGCCGGGGTCCTCGTCCAGCGCGCGCCAGGCAGCGGCGGCATCGGTCAGGTCGCGGTGCAACCGCAGTCCGTCGCGGTCATCGGCGAGCCACCGGCGCAGGCGCGGCCACGACCGGATGAGCGCCTCGTGCGCGATCTCCACGCTGTCCTCGCCGAGCACGACCAACCGCGCGGCGGCCAGGCGTTCGAGCAGCGAGGGGACGTCGTCGCCGAGCTCGTCCAGCTCGTCGCGGACCGCCCGCCGCTTGGTGTCCTCGATGCCCTCGCCGATGGTGCACAACCGCAAGAACACTTGCCGGGCCGTGCGTTGCTGTTCGGGGGAGAGGGCGGTGAACGCGGCCTCGGCGGTGTGCGCGACAGCGTGCTCGATGCCGCCTGCCGCCTCGTAGCCCTTCAAGGTCAGCGTGGTGCCGCGCCGCCGCCGCCACGTCTCCATCAGCACGTGGGACACGAGGGGAAGCACACCGGGCTGTCCGGTCGCGTCGGCGATGATCCGGGCGACGAGCGCCGTCTCGACCACGCAGTCCGCCCGAGCCGCCGGCCGGACGATCACCTGGCGGAGCTCGTCGGTCGTCATCGGCTCGACCGTCACCTGCCCTTCGCGCATCGCCTGGGACAGCGCGGGATGCGCGAGGCAGTTGCCGTAGAAGTCGGCGCGCACGCTGAGCACCACCCGGCAACCACCTCGGTCGGCGGTCGCCGCCGTGAGCAACTGGTCGATGAAGCGGACCCTCTCGGCGTGGTCGGCGCAGAGCGTGAACACCTCCTCGAACTGGTCGACGACCAGCACCAGTTCGCTGCCGGCCGGCACGACGCCGCGCACCACGTGGTGCAGCCCCCTGGGATCGTCGGCGGGCCGCACCACGGGCGCGTTCGCCCAGTGCGCCAACTGGATCAGGCACTCCTCCAGCGGATGCGTACCAGGCGTCATGACCACGGCCGGGCTCTCGAGCCTCGGCATCACGCCTGCCCGCAACAACGACGTCTTGCCGGTACCCGACGCTCCCACGACCACGACGACCCGTTGCCCCGCCAGCAAGCCGAGAACCTTCTCCACTAACGCTTCCCGCCCGAAGAACGTCTCCGCGTCCTCGGCTGTGAACGCCGCGAGCCCGGTGTAGGGCGACCCGCCCAGGTCAGGTGGCTCGGGCGGCTCCAGCGCCGTCCTGACCTCGTGCCACCGGGCCTCCCACTCGTCGGCGTCCCCACTGCACGCCCGCACGTACGCGAGCGTCACGTCCAGGCTCGGCAGCTTCCGTCCGGCCGCGGCCTGCGACAAGGCCGCCTCGGAGTAGTGCGCCCGGCCGCTGAGCACCCGGTAGGTGGGCTTGCCCGCCTTCTCCCGCAGCAGCCGCAGATCACGCGCGAAATCCAGCAGCGGCCCGTCTCCCTCGACCAACGGGCTTTCCCCACGCGCCATTGGAACCACCCCCTGCCGACGATCAAACCACCGGTTGCGGAAGGAGGTGTTGACGGTGAACGGACCGCCTCGACGTGCACTACCGTCCACAAGGGACTGATCGGCTCAGGTGAGTGCTCTGGTGAGTCGTGTCCGGAACGGGAGAGACGACCCGCTCGCGAACAACGGCGGTGTACCCAAGCGAACCACCGGCGCTCCCTTGACCCCTACGTCGGGATCGCGGAAGAAGGGTCGGTACCCAGGAGACACCGGCCTTTTCGCGTTGCGCCGTAACTCTTGCGCCGAGCCCGGCGATTCCCTCTCGGAGTCGCCCGAATTCGGAGGGAGCCAGGTGGGTCAACGCGCGGAGAAGTTCACCAAGAACCCGTGGTTCCTGCTCGGTGGCGGAGTCGTCGCGGCCCTCGCGCTGGTGGCGGCCATCACCGGGCCGCTGCCCGACCTGACCGAGGACAAGACGTCGGTGACGAGCCTGATCGCCGAGCCGACGGGCAGCCCGATGAGCGACTGGGCGTTGCCCCTCGACGTGCCGCTCGACCTGATGCCGCGCTCGGCCAGCGGGTACTGCGAACCCGAGACGGTCGAGTGGCTGCGGCGGTTCGGCACGGAAAGCACGCCGTACCACGGTATCTCCGTCCGCAGCGCGGCTGAGGACGGTGCGATGTTGTCCATCGGCAACCTGCGGGCGGTGGACGTCGAACGGCACGATCCGAAGCCGGTGATCCACTTCCAATGTCCCAGCGGCGGCAACGCGGACACCGCGGTCCTCGGGCTGCGACTCGACCGGGATCGCAAGGCGGTGGAGTTCGTCGACGGCTCTCGGGAGAACACCCGGCCGTTCGCGTTCAACCTGGAGCCCGGCGAGACGGGGAACCTCGAGCTCCAGCTGGACAACGCGGACGGCTACTCCTACACGGGCCGGATCGTCGCGGACGTCACCGTCGGCAAGGAGAAGAAGACCGTGTCGCTGCCGCTCAGCGGCGACCACGTGGAGAAGTTCGACTGGGTCAGCCCTGGCAAGTACGCGCGTCTGGTGGTGCAACCCGGTCGTACCAAGGACGTCCAGTTCCAATGCGTGCTCTACCCACGTGGATACGCCCGGTGGCGGCCCGCCACCACCGACGACTTCGAGGACGCCTTCGACTGTTCGCACGACCGGGTGCGATCGCTGCTCACCGAGATCGGGGGCTCGTCGTGAAATGGGCCTGGGCGGTCGTGATCACCCTGGTCGTGGTGGCCGGTGGGATCTTCGCCTTCCGGATCGTCACCGCACCGGACACATCCGGCATCGGCGTGCAGACGGTCACGAGGACGCCGGTCCCGATACCGACGACCACCACCACTGCGACGGTTCCGGAGTTCGCGGACCCGAGTCCGGACCAGGCGACCGAGGTCGTGAGCGTGGTGGCCGTCGACAAGGCGGGCAACCCGGCGGCGGGGTACCAGGTCTCGGACGGCGGAGAGGCGGAGAACTGCCTGCCGTCGCCGGCGGCGACCGACACCGGTGTCGTCAGCTGTTCCCCGACCGCCGCGGGTGCGGGCGTCTGCTGGGTCACGCCCTCTCCGGGTGTGTTGCTGTGCGGGGACGAGCCGTGGAGGACCTCGCTGCGACGGGTGATCACGGCAGGCCCGGTGAACCAGACACCCCTGGGGGAGGAAGCGCAGCCGTGGGGGCTGGAGCTGGCGGACGGTGCGAAGTGCCAGCGCCGCAACGGGGGCTCGTGGCCGGGACGGGCGGACGGGTTCGTGGGCGCCTACTCCTGCGACCGGGACGAGGAGTTCGTGCTCGCCGGAAACGGCCCGCTGGTGAATCGGGCGAAACCCGCGTGGACGGTCAAGGTCGGCGGCCTGAGCGCGGACAACGGCGATTTCCCGCCGCCCGCCGACGTACGCGTGGTCAAGGCGTACTTCGCCGCCTCCCGCTGACGGAGCGTCAGGAACGGACTCGGTCCGCGGGCACGGTCCAGCCGGTGGCGCGGATCCACTCGGCCAGGTCCCAGGTGGTCGGTTCGATCGCCTTCACCGCCGCGAGGTCCGACGGGTGTTCGGACGCCTCGGCGAACTGGCGGAACATCGCCCGGTCGAGGTCGTTGGGAAGCACGCTCAGCGGCAGGGCTTCGTAGCGTGACGGCAGCCCGGCGTGCGCGCCGAACGCGGCGGCGATCTGCGGGCCGATCGGTTCGTCGCCGACGACCTCGACGGCTCCGCCGGGCACGTGCGCGGTGCCGAGCAGGATCGCGGCGGCGACCTGGCCGATGTCCCTGATCGAGATCATCTTCAGGGCGACGTCGGCCGGCAGTGGCAGCCTCAGCACGATCGTTCCGTCTTCCAGGGTCGGCGCCATCACGGTCGCGAAGTTCTCCATGAAGGCGGTGGGGCGGACCATCGTGGCCCGCAGGCCGGAGCGCTTCAGGTACTCCTCGATCCGGTGCTTCGAGTCGTGGTGCGGCACGCCGGTTTCGCGATCCGCTCCGAAGACCGAGTTGAACACGACGTGCGGCACGCGTGCCTTGGCCGCCGCGTCGACGAGGGCGGTGCCGACGCGGACTTCCTCCTCGACCTCTTCGAGGCTGTTCGCCTCCGGGGTCATGAAGTAGAACGCGTCGACCGCGTCCAGTGCGGCGACCACGGACGTCGGGTCGTCGATCCGGACGGCCGCCAGCTCGACACCTCGGGCGGCCAGCGCCTGTGCTCGATCGGAGTCGGGGGTGCGGACGAGGGCTCGCACCCGCGCCCCTCTGGCCAGGAGCGCGTCGACGACCGCCCCGCCCTGCTGTCCCGTCGCACCGAAGACCGCGATCACGCCGTTCTCCCGCGTGGTCATGTCGTCACCTCTCGCTGGAAAGGGCACGAGCTCCAACTAGTTCATGCCGTGAACGACACTAGTTCACGGCATGAACTGATGCAAGGAGGCCGAATCAGGTGGGATCCGGTGTCTCGGCGCGCTGCGGCAGCGGATCCGGTGAGCGTTCCTGGTGCAGGGCAACGCCCGCGACGACGAGCACCACGCCGATGATCTCGGTGACGGCGGGGATCTGCGTGAGCACGATGATCCCGACGACGGTGGCGGTGGCCGGGAGCAGGGAGACCATCAGGGCGTAGGTGGCTCTGGGCAGGCGGGCCATGGCGAGCTGGTCGCCGACGTAGGGGATGACCGACGAGCAGATCCCCACCCCGGCCGCCGCGGCCAGGACCACCGGGTCCAGGAGGGCCGGTGCCGCCTGGCCGATGCCGATCGGCAGGGCGATGACTGCCGCGATCATCATCGACAGAGCCAGGCCGTCGATGCCGGACACCTGCCGGCCGCGGGCCACGCGGTGCCCGAGGACGATGTAGAGGGCGAACAGCACCGCGTTGGCGACGGCGAACGCGATGCCCAGGGTTCGGCGACCAGGCGCACGTCGGTGAGCAGGTACACGCCCACCACTGCCGCGACCAGCGCGGCGACGTTGCGGCGGGTTCGCGCGGCGAGCGCGGCCAGCACGATGACCGGCAGGAACTCGATCGCCGCTACCGTGCCCAACGGCAGCCGGTCGATGGCGAGGTAGAACATGCTGTTCATCACCGCCAGCACCGCCGCCCAGCCGGTCAGCAGCCATCGGGTGGGCCGGTCCAGGTGCTGCCACAGCCGCCAGGGCCGCCGCCACACGGCGAACACCAGTGCGGCCGTGGCGATGCGCAGCCACGCCACCCCGAGCACCTCGACGCGGGCGAACAGCAGCACCGCCAGTGCGGGCCCGAGGTAGTGGAACACCGCGCTGACGACGAAGTACGCATGGGGAGGCATCCGCTGCACCGCTGCACTGCCCCTGTCGCGGAAACGTGGCTCGACCATGCCTCTATTGTCGAAAAGCCAGTCCCCGCAACACCATGCGCGAACAAAGGCAGAGGACGTCGATATGGTGGCAAAAGAAGGTGGAAGCTCCGTCGGCTTTCCTTCTGGAAAGCCGGTGCTGGACGACACGGACCGGCGGCTGCTGGACGTGCTCGGTGCCGATCCGCGGATCACCTCGGCCGAGCTGGCCCGCCGCATCGGCATGTCCGCTCCCGCCGCCCGCGACCGCCTCGCCCGCCTGGAACGGGCCGGCGTCATCCGCGGCTACCGCCTCGACATAGACCCCGCCGCGATCGGGCTGCCCGTCACCGCCTGGGTCCGGATCCGGCCCGGCCCCGGTCAGCTCCCGCGGATCGCCGAGCTGGCGGCCCGCACCCCGCAGGTCAGCGAGTGCCACCGCATCTCCGGCGAGGACTGCTTCCTGCTCAAGGTCCACGCACCCGCGATCGAGAGCCTGGAAGCCATCCTCGACCAGTTCCTCATCCACGGTCAGACGCACAGCTCTTTCGTCGTGGCCACCCCGGTGCCCCCACGCACACCCGCGGCCGGTTAGCCGAGCAGCGCCTCCAGCTCCGGAAGCCGGCCGAACAGCTCGGGCAGGCCGCGCACGCCGTCGCGCACGGACTCGTGCGACAGCGCGAGATCGGGGCCGGTGCTCGCCTCGACGCCGGCCAGGCACCGGAGGACGTTCCACCTCGTGTGCCCCAGCCAGCCGTCGACCAGGAACACGAACCAGCTCGGACCCGGCGGCGGCAACGCTCCGCCTCCCGCGACGTAGCCGTCGAGGACCGAGCGGAAGACGGCGGGCTCGATGTCGTCGAAGCCGGGGCCCTTCGCGAGGCTCAGCGCGGTCGAGCCGAGCTCACCGGACAGGTCGAGCAGCCCCGAGAGCTCCCAGTCGAGCACCACCGGCCGGCCCTCTCGCGCCAGCAGGTTCCACGGCTGGACGTCCCCGTGGGTCAGCACCACCGGGCCCGGCCGTGCGCAGGTGCCGACGAAGCGGGCGATCGCGAGGAAGGTCTCGGCGTGCGAGGCGAGCTCGTCCGCCCACGGCTGTCCGGTCGCCTTCGCCCGCGCGGCGAGCTCGGGCCAGTCCCGCGGCGTCGGCTCCTCGACCGGCGTGGGGGACCACGGGACGTCGAGCGCGTGGATGCGCGCGAGGATCTCACCGATCTCGAACGCGAACGCCGCCGGCACCGCCGCCTCGGGCACCTTCTGCCCCTCGACCCACCGGTGCACGAGCGTGCCGTGGCCGGCGGAGATCGGCTCCGGCATCGGGACACCGGCGGCGAAGGCCTCCCGCTCGAACCTGAACACGTCCTCGACGCGGTAGGCCCGGCGGCGGTCGGCGACGTTCAGCTCCTTGACCGCGAACGACCCCCGGTCGGTGTCGAGGCGGTACGTCCGGTTGGCGAACCCGCCGTGGACGCGGACCATCGGCCCGATCGGCGCGCCCAGGTGCGAGAGGTCCACCCGCGCATGCTAGTGCGGTCCAAAACGTGCTCTGAACCCCTCGACCAGGAGGTACGCTCCCGCGCGATAGCGAAGTGATCCTTGGGGGAAGTGGAATGATGCGACGTCTCGTGCTGCCTGTGGCGGCCCTCATGCTCTCCGCGATCGCCGTCTCGTCGCCCGCCGCCGCGGCGGCCGAGCCGGTGGCGTCCTCCTACACCCCGGTGACGCCGCTGCGCGTGCTGGACACGCGCACGGGCCTCGGCGCGGCGGGGCCGGTGGGGGCGGGGCAGAGCGTCGTGCTGGACCTGTCCTCACGGACGCCGGTCGGCACCACGGCCGTCGTGCTCAACGTGACCGCGACCGAGCCGACGTCGCTGACGCACGTGATCGTGTGGCCGTCCGGCAGCCCGCGCCCTGCCGCGTCCAACCTCAACGTCGTCGCCGGGGAGAGCAGACCGAACCTGGTCACGGTGCGGCTGGACCAGAGCCGGAAGGTGAGCCTCTACAACAACCTGGGTTCGGTGCACCTGCTGGCCGACCTGGCCGGCCACTACACGTCCGGTGCCGGCGCGCTCTACCAGCCGCTGCCACCCACGCGCGCCCTGGACACCCGCGACGGGACCGGTGTGACGCCGCGCAACCCGGACGGCTCGCTGCCGTTGAACCTGTCCGGTCTCGTGCCCGCCGACGCCACCGCCGTGACGTTCAACCTGACCGCCACCAACGTCACCGCCAACACGCACGTCATCGCGTGGCCGCACGGCAGGCCCCGGCCGGACACGTCGAACCTCAACCTGGCGCCGGGCGACACCCGCGCCAACCTGGTGACCGTCGCGCTGGGCACCGACCGCACCGTCGACCTGTTCAACAACCTGGGCGGGATCGACCTCGTCGCCGACCTCGCCGGCTTCTACGTGCCGGGCGAGGGCCTCGCCTACTACCCGCTCGACCCCAGGCGGGTCGTGGACACGCGCTCGTCCGCGACGATCCGGCCGGACAACCCGCTGAACCTGTGGCTCGACGCCGACGACTCCGTCCCGGCCACCGCGTCCGCGGTCGTGATGAACGTGACGGCGACCGAGGCGACGGAGGCGACCCACGTGAGCGTGTCGCCCGCGTGGGACTTCAGGTCGTCGACGCTGAACATCACCCGCGGCGGCACGGTGCCGAACCTGTCGGTGGTGGTGCTCGGGATGTACGGCGTGCTCAACATCAGGCCCAACGCCGGCGCCATGCACCTGATCGTCGACCTGGCCGGGTACTTCGCCCCCGCGCCGTCCACCTGCGCGACCGGATGCGTGTACGGGTGGGGCCAGAGCAACAACGGGTCGCTGGGCTCGGGTGGCGGCCTGGGCGAGAACCAGTACTTCGGCGAGCCGACGGCGCGGCCGGTGTCCGGCCTGAGCGGCGTGACGGCACTCGCCGGGCGCTACGCCCTGCTCGCGGACGGCACGGTGCGGGCGTGGGGCCCGAACAACTGGGGCGAGCTCGGCGCCGGATGGCACACCTACAACGGGTTCGCGTCGGTCCCGGTCCGGGTCAAGGGACTGTCCGGCGTCACGGCGCTCGCGGCTTCGGGGTCGAACGGCTACGCGCTGCGCTCCGACGGCACCGTCTGGGGCTGGGGCTACAACTACGCGGGCCAGGCCGGGCCCCGGACGACCCCGGACGACATCGTCGACCTGCCCGTCCGCATCGCCGGCCTCGACCAGGTGGTCGCCATCGCCGCCACCGCGGGCACCGGCTACGCGCTGCGCTCGGACGGCACGGTGTGGTCCTGGGGCAACAACTTCTCCGGCGAGCTCGGCAACGGCACGACGGGCGGCTCCTCGCCGGCCCCGGTGCAGGTGGCCGGTCTGACGGACGTCACCTCGATCGTCGCGAGCGGCAACGCCCGGTACGCGTTGCGCTCGGACGGCACCGTGTGGTCGTGGGGCAGCAACTCGGAAGGGCAGCTCGGCAACGGCGCCGGTACCGGCATGTCGGGCACCGCTGCCCCGGTGCGGGACCTGACGGGTGTCGTGTCGGTGGCGGCCGCCTACGCGACCGGGTTCGCCATCAGGGCCGACAAGACCGTCGTCGCCTGGGGTTCGCACTACAACGGTGCGGCCGGCGTCGGCTTCGCCGACCGGTTGGTGACCGTGCCGACGCGGATCAGGAACCTGTCCGACGGCAGGGCGGCCGACGTCACGAAGATCATCGGTACGTACGCGCTGCGGGCCGACGGCAGCCTGTGGGGCTGGGGGAGCAACGTCTGTGCCCAGTTGGGGTACCAGGACGCCTCCGACGTCGCCGTCGAGCCGAAGCTGATCCCCGGCCTCCCGCCGGTCAAGGCGTTCGGCACGACGGGCTCCGCGCTCTTCGCGATCGTCAGCTGAGCACCGCACCGCCTCCGTGAGCCCGGTGCGTGCGGAGGAACACCCCGGCATGCCGGACGACGTGATGACACGTCGTCCGGCATGCGCGCGTCGATTCCGGTCCGATCACAGGCGCTGGAGCGCGAACTGCTGGTTGAGGCCGGAACCCGCAGCCCACTGGGACACGCGGGCACCGTCGGCCGTCGACTGCTCCCACACGTCCATCGCGAGCCCGCTCTGCCGGTTGACGAAGCTCACCACGCCCAGTCCCCGGTCGACCACCTGCCACTGCTGGCTCGCCGAGCCGGCGTCGGGCTGCTGGGTGATGTCGGCGCCGCTGCCCGAGCTCGCGACCTGGAGCACGAGACCGCTGTGCCGCGCGCGGATCCGGTAGTGGCCGCCACCGGAGTCGAGGAAGTCGAAGACCTGGTTCAGCCCACCCGTGGCGGACCACTGGATCGCCGTGGCGCCCGCCGCGGTGGAGGCGCCGTTGATGTCCACCAGCTTGCCGCTGTGCTGGGCGACGAGCCGGTAGTCCACCCCGGTCTGCACCGGTCCGGTGCCGCCTCCCGCGGTGCCGACCGGCCTGCGGGACAACGCGAGCGCCTGGCCCAGGTCGGGCAGCGGCTTCAGCCGGTACGTGTAGGTGTAGTCGCGGTTGGGGAAGAGCTTGTAGGTGTCGAGCGGGTGCGCGCCCCAGCTGTCGTTGCCGCCGACGCCGGTCTGCCGCAGGTTCAGCCGCAGCACCACGTCCTGCCGTGGGGTCAGCTGGTAGTCGTGCCGCGCGCCCTTCGAGAGGTCCTCGGGGGTGAAGTAGGACGCGTTCACCTCCAACGGCTGGTCGCCGCACGCGAGCAGGCCGCGGCCGCTGCCGTTGACCAGGGCGACCCAGCGGACGTCGGTCTTGGTGCCGTTCTCCTGCGGCCGCAGGTAGCCGGTCCACTGCTCGGCCACGGTCGAGGAGTACGTGCCGACGTCGGAGCCTGTCTTGCGGTCCCACTGGTTCTCGTGCGGGCCGCGGCCGTAGTAGCGCAGCCGGGAGAGCTCTCCTGGCAGGAGCAGCAGCGTGCCGACCTCGGGGATGTAGGGCAGGGACGACGAGCCGGGGTGCAGGGTGTTGTCGACCTTGATCTCGCCGTTGCCGTAGACCGTGTACGTCATCGTGAACGTCGACACCGTGCTGGTCGGCAGGGTGCCGCTCACGGTGATCCGCACCTCGCGGTCGGAGGGCCGCTCGAGCGCCACCCGGCTCACCGTCCGGTTCGTGCCCGCGTAGCGCCAGGTGGCGTTGCGGCTCGGGTGGCCGTTGCCGACGTCGTTGTCGGTCGGCGCCCGCCAGAAGTTGGGCACCGGTCCTGAGCTCAGCAGCCGCATGCCCATCGCCTCGTAGGACGTGATCACGCCGGTGGGCTTCGCGACGGTGACGGTGAAGTCCTGACCGGTGACGGTGATGCGATCGCCGGTCTCGGTGGCGGACAGCGCCGGCACGGAGGTCACCGGCACCGGGACGACCGGCGGGCTGCCGAGGCTGACCGGCAGCTGCTGCTTGGCGACCTCGAAACCGGCGCCGGCCCACGGGGTCGCCGTCCGCAGCTTGAACGACAGCTGGAGGAAGTGCTCCTCGCCCGGTGCGGGGTTGGCAGGGCGTCGCACCGGCAGCTGCACCGTCTTGGCGGACAGCGGCGCGATGTCTGCCTGCGCCGCGGTGAGCTGTCCACTTTGGACGACCGTGCCGTCGGCGACCAGCGCCCAGTCGGCGACGAACTCGCCGACGTTGGTGAACAGGAACTCGTTGGTGATCCGGACGGTGTCGAACGAACCGCCCGAGGCGACGGTGATCGCCTGGTACACCTGCTTGACCTCGACGGCCTTGCCGCTGATCCGCCGGTCGGTGGTGACGATGCCGTCGCCGCTGAACGCGCCGTCGTTCGGGTTGTCGCCCCAGTCACCGCCGTAGGCCTGGAACGTGACACCGGACGAGGTCTTCCAGGTGAGCGCCTGGTCGACGAAGTCCCAGATCCAGCCGCCCTGCAGGACGGGGTTGGCGCGGATGACGTCCCAGTACTCCTTGAGGTTGCCGGTGGAGTTGCCCATGCTGTGGGTGTACTCGATCATCACGTACGGCCGGGTGTCCGAGGTGTTCCGCGCGCGGTTCTGCACGCCGGCGGGACTTTCGTACATCGCGGACCGGATGTCGCTGACCTCGGGCCGGTTGTCGCCCTCGTACTGGATGACCCTCGTCGGGTCGGCCGCGCGGATCCAGTCCCGCATCGCGACGAAGTTGCTGCCGCCACCGGCCTCGTTGCCGAGCGACCACATGATGACCGACGGGTGGTTCTTGTCCCGGTGCACCATCTGGGCGGCCCGGTCGAGCACGTTCGAGGTCCAGTCCGACCTCGACGCGGGGTAGTTGTCGCGGATTCCGTGGGTCTCGAGGTTGGTCTCGTCCAGCACGTAGAGCCCGTACTCGTCGGCCAGGTCGTACCAGAGCGTGTTGTTCGGGTAGTGCGACGTGCGGACCGAGTTGATGTTGAGCTGCTTCATGACGGTGATGTCGCGGACCATGTCGTCGCGGGTCAGCGCCGCGCCGCGGTCGGGGTGCATCTCGTGCCTGTTGGTGCCGCGCAACGACACCGGCTTGCCGTTGATGCGCATCAGGCCGTCCTTGAGCGCGAACTCGCGGAAGCCCACCCTGGCCGACACCGTCTGCACGACCGCGCCCGTCGCGTCCTTCAGCGAGAGCACCGCCGTGTACAGGTTCGGTTTCTCGGCTGACCACAGCGCCGGTCCCTGCACCGCCTTCGAGCCGCGGCCGGTGACCTCCTGGCCGGACGAGGGCGCGCTCACCGACGTGCGCAGCGGTTCCTGCCACACCGGTTGCCGGTTCTGGTCGTACAGCTGCGTCTCGACCGTGAACGTGCCCGTCTGGCCGCCGTTGTTGCGCACCACCACCGCCACGCCGAGATCGGCGTTGGTGTAGTTGTCGCGCAACGGCGTGGTGATCGTGAAGTCGCGCAGGTGCACGGGCGGCAGCGAGTAGAGGAAGACCGGCCGGAAGATCCCGGACAGCCGGATCATGTCCTGGTCCTCCAGCCAGTCGCCGTCCGGGTAGCGGAACACCTCGACGGCGAGCAGGTTCGACCCCGCCCGCACCTGGTCGGTGACGTCGAACTCCGAGGGCGTGTAGGAACCTTCGCGGTACCCGACCTTCGTGCCGTTGACCCACAGGTAGAAGCCGGCCTTGACGCCCTCGAAGTGGATCAGGACCCGCCGGCCCTGCCACGCGGACGGCAGGGTGAACGTGCGGCGGTACTGGCCGACGGCGTTGACCCGCCGCGGTGCGAACGGCGGCTGCACGTTCTCGTTCTGGCCGTTGCCGCCCCACCACGGGTAGGTGATGTTGACGTAGATCGGGTTGTCGTAGCCGTGCAGCTGCCAGTTGGCGGGCACCGGGAGGCTCGCCCAGCCGCTGTCGTCGACGTCGGTCCGCCAGAAGCTCAGGTCGCGGTCGGCGGGTTTGGTGACGTGCTTGAACTTCCACGTCCCGGTCAGGTCGAGCCGGAACGGCGACGTCGAGCGGTCGGCCGCCAGCGCCTGCTGGAGGTCGGCGTACGGCATGAGGGTCGCGTGCCCCGGCTGGGAGTTGACCTGGAAGATCCCGATGTTGTTGTTCCACTCGGGGTACCCGTTGGGTGGGTCGGGCCACGCCGCCGCCGGCACCTCGGCCGGAGCCGCGGCCTCGGCGGCGGGACCGGTCAGCGCGGGTGCGGCGAACGCCGCGAGGCCGCCGCCGAGCAGGGTGCGTCGGCGGATCGGGTGGGCCGGCTGTTCCTGTGGTTCCTGGGACACGTCTTCTGGCCTTTCGCCGTCGGCAGGGGGCGGTGGCGGGGCACTTCCCGAGCATCGACCAGAACTGCGCCGTCGTCCACCGCTGGTCGTGCCGTCGGCGGCCGCGATGAGCGGCCACGCCCGTCGTCGGATGGTGTTGCGTCGCACGGACTTCTCATCCACGGTCAGGTGGCTGCGCAGGTCTTGCCGTTGAGGGCGAACGAGGGCGGGGCGGAGGCGTCACCGGTGTGGCTCGCCTGGAAGCCGACCGTGATGGACGCGTTCGGCGCTATGTCGGCGTTGTAGGACACGTTCCTCGCGGTCACCTGGCCCGACGCGGGGGAGTAGGTGGCGCCCCAGCCGGAGGTGATGGCCTGCCCGCCGGGCAGGGTGAAGGCCAGCGACCAGCCGCTGATCGGCGTGGCGCCGGTGTTCGTGATGGTGATGGTCGACGTCAGGCCGTTGTTCCAGGCGTTGATCACGTCGCCGACCCGGCACTCCGCGCCACCCGGCGGGGTCGTGGTGGTGGTGGTGGTGGTGGTCGTCGTGGTCGTCGGGCCGGTACCGCCGTCGAACTGGGTGATGAACTTCCACGCCTCACCGGAGGTCCAGGTGCGCCAGCCGTCGCCGCCCGAGTCGATCGGGCCCGGCGTGTGGCCGCCGTCGAACGCCGCCCACACCACCGGGTATCCGGCGCGGCAGCCGCTGTAGGCGGTGACGATGTGCGTCCTGCTGCCCGCGCTCGGCTCGCGAGGGTTCTGCGCCGTGCAGCCGTTGTTGCGCACGAACCTGTCGCGCAGCCCGCGGCCCAGGCCGATGCCCAGGACGTTGTCGCTGACGCCGTGGATGCCCAGGTAGGCGATGGGATCGCTGCCGCCGCTGCACCCGCTGAGCTCGGCACCGGAGTAGACGACGACCGCGCGGAACACGGTGGCGCGGGCGCAGGCGAGGGCGTAGGACATGCCGCCGCCGTAGCTGAAGCCACCGGCGTAGCGCTGGGTCGTGTCGACGCACAGGCTGGTGTCCAGCAACCGGACCAGGTCGTCGATGAACGTCAGGTCCTGGCCGCCGGGATTGGCCCAGCCGTTGCCGTTGCCCTGCGGCGCCACGAAGATCGTGCCGTTGTTCGCCTGGTCGGACAGCCGGCGCAGGCCGTAGTAGGACCAGTTGTAGCCGTCGGTGCCACCGGAGTCGACGTCATTCGCCGTGCCGCCGCGCCAGTGCAGGCCGACGAACAGCCGGTACTGGCGGTGGGCGTCGTACCCGGACGGCACCCGCAGGACGTAGGTGCGGTTCTGCCCGCCGCTGCTGATGGTGTGCTGTCCGCTCGCGAGAGCCGGTGCCTTGCCGCACCCGGCCGTGCCCGCCGGCGCGGCCGGCCGGCCCGGTGTCGTGCCGCCGACGGCGATGCCCGCCGCGCCCAGGAAGACGACGGCACTCACCGCCGCGAGCACGACTCGGTACCGGAACCACTGGTGCTGCTGGACCATCGTCGTTCCTCCGGTCGGTCAGGCTGGCTGGAGCTGGAACCGCTGGTTCTCGGCCCCGCTGGGAGTCCACTGGGAGATCCGCGCGCCGTCGGCGGCCGAGGCCTCCCACACGTCGAGAGCGAGGCCGCTCAGCCGGTTCACCAGGCTGATCACCCCGCCGCCGTGGTCGGTCACGCGCCACTGCTGGGCCGTCGCACCGGTGTCGGTCTGCTGGGTGACGGCGGCGCCCGTGGCCGAGCTCGCGACCTGGAGCACCAGGCCGCTGTGCCGGGCCCGGACGCGGTGGTAGCCGCCGCCGGAGTCGAGGAAGTCGAACTGCTGGTTGGACCCGCCGGTCGGGGACCACTGCTGCAACACCGCTCCGGTAGCCGTGGAAGCACCGCTGATGTCGGCGTACTTGCCGCTGTGTCGTGCGATGAGCCGGTAGTAGACGCCCGGTTGCACGCCAGACCCGGTGCCCTGGCCGGTCGCGCGGTAGGTGTGTCCA
Organism: Lentzea sp. NPDC059081; assembly: GCF_042738015.1. Taxonomy (NCBI): domain Bacteria; kingdom Bacillati; phylum Actinomycetota; class Actinomycetes; order Pseudonocardiales; family Pseudonocardiaceae; genus Lentzea; species Lentzea sp. NPDC059081. The sequence continues at coordinate 286,553 of NZ_JBHYGW010000007.1, read as the reverse complement.
CTCTGGACGGCGAACTCCGCGACGTCGGTCTCCGGTTTCCCGGCCTGGATCGCGGCACCGGTGGTGGTGTCGCGCAGCTCGAACGTGCCGGTGAAGATCCGGTTGCGGACGCGGACCGTGCCGTCGCGGTCCGCGGTGACGGACAACGTGACCGTGCCGTCTGCCGCCCAGGTCGCGCCGACCGTGTAGCCGCCGCGTCCGCGCAGGCCGGTGACGCTGCCCGCGGGCCAGGCCGGTGGCAGGGCGGGGAGCACGTGCAGCTCGCCGTTGTGGCTGTGCAGCAGCATCTCCGCGATGCCGGACGTCGCGCCGAAGTTGCCGTCGATCTGGAACGGCGGGTGCAGGTCGAACATGTTGGGCGCCAACCGGTCCGTGGTCACGAGCGACCGCAGCAGGTCGTGTGCGCGCGACCCCTCTTCGAGCCGCGCCCAGTAGTTGATCTTCCAGGCGAGCGACCACCCGGTGCCCGCGTCACCGCGCAGTTCGAGGGTGCGGCGCGCAGCCGTGTGCAGTGTCGGCGTGCCGCGCTTGGTGATCTGGTTGCTCGGGTGCAGGCCGTACAGGTGCGAGACGTGCCGGTGGTTCGGTTCGGTCTCCACCCAGTCGTACAGCCACTCCACGACGTTGCCCCGCGACCCGACCCTCATCGGCGCCAGCCGTTGCCGCGCCGACCGCACCTGCGCGCGGAAGTCGGTGTCGACGCCCAGCACCTCGGACGCGCTCGCGCAGCCGTCGAACAGGTCGCGCAGGATCTGCATGTCCATCGTCGGCCCGGCGCAGACGCTCGCGTTGGAGTGGTGGTTGAGCTCCGGTGAGTTGGACGGGTTCGTGACGAGGTGGCCGAGGGCCGGCTCGGTGACGAGCGTGTCGAGGAAGAACTGCGCGCACCCCTTGAGCGCCGGGTAGTACGCGCGCAGGAACTCGACGTCGCCGGTGAACCGGTAGTGGTCCCAGATCAGCGTGGACAGCCAGGCCCCGCCGGTCTGCCACATGCCCGCCGCGGCGAAGTCGACGACCGAGGAACCACGCCAGGCGTCGGTGTTGTGGTGGGTGACCCAGCCACGCGCCCCGTACTGCACCTGCGCCGTGCGGGCACCGGTGATCGTGAGGTCGTCGACCATGCGGAAGACGGGCTGGAGGCACTCGCCGAGGTTGGTGGTGTCCGCCGGCCAGTAGTTCATCGGCAGGTTGGCGTTGATCGTGTACTTCGAGTCCCACGAGGGCGCCATCTGGTCGTTCCAGATGCCCTGCAGGTTCGCCGGTTGCGTGCCGGGCCGCGACGACGAGATGAGCAGGTAGCGGCCGTACTGGAAGAGCAGCGCGGCGAACTGCGGGTCGGCGGTGCTCGCGTGCCGCGAGATCCGGACGTCGGTCGGCTGGTCGGCAGCCGACGTCCGCCCCAGGTCGATCGTGACCCGTCCGAACAAGGCTTGGTAGTCCGCGACGTGCCGGGCCCGCAGCGTGTCGAAGGAAAAGCCCTGCGCGGCGCTCAGGCGGTTGCGGGCGAGGCCCTGGTAGTCGCCGTCGACCGTGCGGAAGTCGACGTAGCTGCTGCCGATGGAGATCAGCACCGTCACGGCGTTCGCGCCGCTCACCCGCAGCGTCCCCGCCGAGCTGCTGACGCTGCCGCCCTCGGCCACCGCCCTGGCCAGCGCGAGGAACCGCACGGTGCCCGTGATTCCCCGTTGGGTGCCGGAGATCCCGTCCAGCGCGATCGTCGAGGCGTCCGGACTGGACGTCGTGGTGCGCTGGGGCGAGCCGAACGACGCGGTGAACGAGATCGAGCCCGGCGTCTCCGCGGTCAGGCGCACGACGACCACCTGGTCGGGTGCACTGGCGAACACCTCCCGCCGGTGGCGCACGCCGTTCACCACGTAGCCGACCGAGGTCGTCGCCGTCGTGAGGTCGAGCGTGCGCTGATAACCGGTCGCGGTGCCGGACGGCAGCACCAGACTCAGGTCGCCCACGGGTTGGTAGGCGAGCTGCCCGGCTGGGCTGCCCAGCATCGTCTGGTCGATCAGCGACTGCGCCTGCGTCCACTGGTTCGAGAAGACGAGCTGCCGGATCTGCGCCAGTGATCCGGCACCCCGCGGGTTGCTGTAGTCGTGCGGACCTCCCGCCCAGACGGTGTCCTCGTTGAGCTGCAGGCGTTCCGTGTCGGTGTTGCCGAACACCATCGCGCCGAGCCGCCCGTTGCCCACCGGCAGCGCGCGCAGCCAGTCGCTGCCGGCGGGGCGGTCGTACCAGAGCGCGAGGTCGTTCGCCGCCAGCACTTCGCCGGGTGCCGCCGCGGAGGTGCCGGCGGCCGTCCACCCCGCCTGCGTCAGCGCCACTCCCGCGCCCAGCTTCATGAGCTGCCGCCGGTTCAGGTCGGACATGTCGCTCCTCGAGAAGGGTGGGGGATCAGGCGGTGAACTGCCACCAGTTCACGTTGAGCAGGTAGCCGCTGCCTCCCGCGAACCTGAGGTAGAGGTCGCGGGTGCCGGTCAGCCCGCTGACCTGGCAGGAGACGGTGGCCCAGGTCTGCCAGCCGCCGGTGTTCGGCACGGAGCACGTGCCGGCGAGGGCACCGGTGGGGCCGCCGGAGCGGACCTCGACGGAGCTTCCCGCGACGGTGGACGCGACCCGGGCGGTGAAGGTCCTGGCACCGTTGCCGAACGCGACGTTCTTCAGCTTCACGTAGTCGCCGTTGTCGACGTACCCGACGTTCATGCCGCCCTCGCTCGACGGCTCGGTCTCGATGCCGCTGCCCCAGGCGATGGTCTCGGCTTCCTGACGCACGAACGGGTCGAGGGTGTCCGCCGCCGGTGGCCCGGTCGTGGTCATGGTGATCGTCGGGATGGTGCCGTCGGAGTTGTAGCTGAACTTCTCCACGGCGACGGAGCGCGTGAAGCCGCCACCGCCGGGCAGGGCGCCGTTGTGGTAGAAGAAGTACGAGCCGCCCTTGAAGTCGACGATGCCGGGGTGGTTGGTGAAGCTGCTGCCCTGGGTGGGCATGACGGTGCCGCGGTAGGTCCACGGTCCGGTCGGGCTCGGCGCGGTCGAGTAGGCGATGAACTCCGAGCAGCACTTGGCCGCGAAGACGTTGTAGTACAGGCCGTTGCGCTTGTAGACCCAGGGGCCTTCCTCGTAGAGGGTGGGCCGGTTCGGGTCACCGGTGCGGGTGCCGAAGCCCGCGGTGGTGAGCTGGATGCGGGTGACGGCGCCGCTGTAGGAGACCATGTCGGTGTTGAGGCGGACGTAGGACAGGTTCGGGTTGCCCCAGTAGAGGTAGGCCTGGCCGTCGTCGTCGATCAGGACGGTCGGGTCGATCTCGCCGTTCTCGACCAGCGGCCTGCCGATCGCGTCGCGGAACGGGCCGGTGGGGCTGTCCGAGACGCCGACCCCGATCGCCGGGCGGCCGGTGGCCTTGGTGACGACGGGGACGTACCAGTAGAACTTGCCGTTGCGCTCGACCGCCTGCCCGGCCCAGGCGTCCTGCTTGGCCCAGCTGAAGGTGGCGAGGTTCATGGGGGAGCCGTGGTCGGTCCAGTTGACCATGTCGGCGGAGGACCAGACCCGCCACTCCTTCATGGTGAACCAGGTCGAGCCGTCCTCGTCGTGTCCTGTGTAGAGGTACACGCGTCCGTTGTGGACCAGCGGCGCCGGGTCGGCGGTGTAGATGTGCTGCACGATCGGGTTGTCCGCCCGCGCCGGGGCGATCGCGGTCAGGACCAGTCCCACCACCGCGGCGGTGGTCGCCCAGAACCTTCGTTTCGTGGTCATCGTGGTCTCCCGAGGGCAGGGAGGCTCCGCGGCCCGGTCGTCCGGGCCGCGCGAGCCGTACTCCGGTGATGTGTCAGGCCGCGGCGCAGGAGGGGGTGAGCCCGGACCCGCTGCCGGTGCCCTGGAAGCCGAACTCGGTGGACTGGCCGGCCGGCACCGCGCCGTTGTAGTCCACGTTGGTGAAGGTGACGGTTCCGCTGGTGCCGCTGCGGTTCGCGCTCCAGGACGAGGTGACCGTCCCGCCCGACAGGGTCGTCGTGACCCGCCAGCCGGTCAGCGCACTCGACCCGGCGGTGACCTTGATCGTGGCGACGAAGCCGCCGTTCCACTGGTTGAGCGAGACCGACGCCGTGCAGCCGCCGGGACCGCTGGAGGTCGTGGTGGTCGTCGTCGTGGGGCCGGGGCCGCCCGCGTTCAACGCGTCGAGCACCGAGGTGTAGGCGGCCTTCTTGGCGCCGGAACTCGTGAACAGCAACGGGTTCTCACCGGTGCGCCACGAGTCGGAGTCGCGGATTCCCCACACGGTGATGCCCGCGCAGGCGCGGACCGCCATGCACGCCCTCGTCACGGCGCCGTAGGCGTTCGCCTGGTTGCTGCCGGAGATGTCGAGCTCGGTGATCTGCACCTCGACGCCCAGGTCGGCGAAGCGCTGGAGGTTCGCCTGGTAGTCCGACGGCGCGTTGTTGGACAGGTGGGACTGGAAGCCCACGCAGTCGATCGGCACGCCCCGGGACTTGAAGTCGCGCACCATGGTGTAGATGCCGGTGGACTTCGGGTTGATGCTGTCGGTGTTGTAGTCGTTGTAGCAGAGCTTCGCCGCGGGATCGGCCGCACGGGCCGCGCGGAACGCCGCCTCGATCCAGTCGTTGCCGGTCCGCTGGAGGTTGGAGTCGCGCCGGCCGCCGCTGTTGCCGTCGGCGAAGGCCTCGTTGACGACGTCCCAGGCGTAGACCTTGCCCTGGTAGTGGGTGGCGACCTGGGTGACGTGGTTCATCATCGCCTGGCGCAGGTCCGACCCCTCCAGGCGCTGCGCCCAGCCCGGTTCCTGCTGGTACCACAGGAGAGCGTGCCCGCGGACCCGCTTGCCGTTGCCCACGGCCTGGTTCAGGACGCGGTCCCCGCCGGAGTAGGTGAACTGGCCGCGGTTGGGCTCCGTCGCGTCCCACTTCATCTCGTTCTCGGCGGTCACCATGCTGAACTCGGTGTTGAGGATGTTCACGTACGTCTGGTCGCTCAGCTTGCTCGCCGCGACGGCCGCGCCGAAGTAGCGGCCGGACTGCGCCGCGGCGGCGCCCAGGGTGGTCGCCGCGCTGGCGGGAGCGGTCACGACGAGCACGGCGCCGAGAGCGGCCGCCGCTGCCGTCGCCACGATCGGGACGAGTGAGACCGACCTCGATGTCAGTTTCATCTTCCACACTTTCACCGGATATGCCCGGAATTCGGGCGTGCTGGCTGCGCCTCCGTCACCCGCGGTGCGGAGGGAAGTGGCTGCTGGAACCGATTCGTCTTCGGTGGAAAAGCGTCATCGCCGTTCCCTTCCACATGCGACTGCGCTGTCCAGGAGTCTTGCAGCTCCGTGTTCACGCTCACAAGAAGGCGAACGCGACTTGTCCGTGGAATTGCGCTGGATGGGGGAGGGTGAGGTGGAAACAGCGCAAATGCGCATGTCGAATCATGTCGAATTCCGTCGAAAAGGGTCGAACAATTCGAGTTCCAGCTGAGGTGAACGCTAACACCGACGCTTTTGCGCGCGCGGGAGCCGGGTGCGTCGCCACGTGGTCCGGCACCCGGCTCCCGCCCTTGCCCGTACTGCTCAGCCGCGCAGGCTCCACTGCTGGTTCGTGCCGCCGTTGCAGGTCCAGAGCACGACCGGAGTGCCGTTGGCCGTCCCGTTGCCGGTGGCGTCGAGGCACAGTCCCGACTGCGCGCCGGTGATGCTGCCGTCCGCGCCGGCGGACCACTGCTGGTTCAGGCCGCCGTGGCAGTCCCAGAGGATCACCGCGGTGCCGTTGGCCGTGCCGGCGCCCGACGCGTCGAGGCACTTGCCGCCGATCGTGAACTGCCTGGCGGTGGTGTAGCTCCAACGTTGGTTCGCGCCGCCGCAGTCCCAGAGCCTCGCGGCGCTGTTGTTCGCCACGGCGGCGACGTCGAGGCACCGGCCCGACTGGGCGCCGACGACGGTGACGTTCTCGCGTCCACCGCCGCTGCTCCCGCCCGGTCCGGCATTGGCCATCACCGCTTGGGCGCCGGACGGCCAGGCGCCGCCGGACACGACGACGTTGCCGTTCACCACGTTGCCCCGGTCGCCGTTGGAGATGTTGCTGCTGCCGTTGCTCGACCAGTTGCCGGTGAGCGTCCAGCTGCCCATGTTCTCGCCGCCGCCGTAGTTGGCCGTGGCCCACGTTCCGGTGGCGGAGAAGACGTTGCCGGTCGCGCGGTAGTACTTGGACCCCTCGTCGAAGTAGAGCCCGAAGAACCCGTTGGTGCGCTGGCAGTAGTTGCCGCTGATCTCCGCGTTCGGGTTCCAGCCCAGTGTGTAGATGCACCCTCCGTCGGTCATCTGCTGCATCACGTCGTGGACGTAGTTGTTCAGCAGCTTGTTGCCTGATGCCGTGGTGGGAGTGGAATAACGCGGCTGGTAGTCGTAGAGACCTCTGCCCGCGTAGTGGTTGCTGCCGCCCGCGTCGTTGGAACCCCATCCGTAGCCGAGAGAGATGCCGGAGTACGGCAGGTTGTAGACCTCGTTGTGCGCCACGGTCGCGTTGGTGACGTAGGTGTTGAGCACCGAGACGATGCCCCGGTACTCGATACCGAGGTCGTGCACGCGGTTGTAGCTGACCGTGATGTCCCGGTTGACCATCCGCGGGTCGCTCGGGTGGTGGGCGTCGGCGCGCACACCGCCGACCACGACACCGCCCGCCGAGCTCTGCGCGATCTCCGAACGGGTGATCGTGATGCTCGACGCGCCCAGGCCGACTCCGCTGGTGTGCGCGTTGGCGTCGTTGCCGATGCCGATCGCGGTCTGCCCGAGGTTGACGAAGCGGGAGTCGGTGAAGGTGACGCGGGTGGCCGCGGAGATCTGGACGGCGGCGGGCATCTGCGACCAGTGCGGCCGGACCGCCTCGAACGCCGGGCACCCGCTGCGGCACGAGCTCAGCCGGTCGGCGGGCCAGTTCCAGCTGCCCGCGATGTACGCGCCGGTCTGCTGGTCGGCGTACCCCTGGCTGCTGCTGGGACCGAGCCACGACGTACCGGTGAAGGTGACGCCGCTGAACGAGATGTCGTGCGCGGGCGCGTCGTAGGTGCCGCCGACGGCGACCAGCGACTGCAACGCCGGCAGCTCCACGCTGACGTTGTTCATGTTCTGGCCCGAGCGGGGGAGGTAGTACAGGACGCCGGTGCCGGGGTCCAGGTACCACTCGCCCGGCGAGTCCAGGAACTCGTAGGCGTTCGCGAGGTAGAGCGGCCCGGCGCGGAACGGGTTGTTGAGCGTGTCGTAGCCGAAAGTGTTGTTGTTCCAGGCGGGTTGCTGCATCGTCAGGACGTTGCCGCTGATGCTCTGCACCGGCGAGTACCGGTCGGTGAAGGAGTTGACGCTCTCCACCTCGACCCGGTTCTGGTTCGCCACGCTGTTCAGGTAGCTCAGTGCGTTGGTGGAGAAGCGCATTCCGCTGTCGGTGAAGGTGAAGTCGGACCGGTTCACCTGCGTGCGCGCGCGGGTGGCGATCGCGCCGTCGACGTAGAGCTGCCTGCTGTCGAGGCCGGCACCGACGTTCGCCCGCCAGATGTTCTTGCCGGCGTCGGCGACCGTCCAGCCCGTGACGGCTCTGGCGCCGCTGATGACGGGACGGGCCGACGCGGCCGCCTGCCACAGCACGCGGTAGCCGTTGGTGCCCGAGTCCGCCGCGGTGAGCCGGAACGGCTGCGAGAGCCGGTACACCCCGTCGGCGAGCTCGACGACGAGGTCACCCGACATCGAACCGGTGCGGGAGCGCACGGCGAGCTGCGCGGCGGGCAGCGAGCACGGATCCGTTGTGGTGCAGGAGGTTCCGGCGCCGGACGGAGACGCGTACAGGGTGGTCGTGGCCGCCGAGACCGGGGGAGCGGTGGCGACCGCCGCCACCACCACCGCGACGGCGGCAAGAGCTGTTCGCCGCCGCGCTGCGGAGAACGAGGACGTGGACAAGTGACCTCCAGAGGTGAGGACGCGGCGGCCGTCGGGGAGCTGGTGTCCTGTGTGGACGTTCGGTGTGAGGCCACGTCCACACGCGCGTGCGGAGGAATGGAGAAGCGATCCGGTCGCGGCGGTCGGATCGCGCGCCGCGGCGTTCGGATCACCGCTGGTCCGTCCGGGCGGAGCGGACGGTGCCGGCGAGGGCGGAGCCGGCCAGCGGAGTCGTCTCGAACGTAACTCGTATGACGTGTGACGTCAATGGTGTGACGTTTGGGCGGATCCGCGTTCGACGCGCGTGGCTTTTCTTCCTCCGATCGCCGCCCTGGCATCGGTCACGCCTCGCGCTCGGTCACCTGCTCGCTCCAAGCGCGCAGAGCGGTGGCCTGTGCCGATGTGAGCCCGTCGAGGAAGTGCCGGCGGATGTTGTCGCCGTGGTGCAGCGCGGCGTTCTCCGCGGTTCGCCTGCCGGCTGCGGTGAGACCGACGCCGGTGCGTCGTCCGGTGGCGCCGGACTCGGTCCTGCGCACGAAGCCGCGGTTCTCCATGCGTGTCAACATGTGTGCGACGCGGCTCTTCTCCCAGCCGAGTGACTCGGCCAGTGCGCCGACGCGCAGTTCGCGGTCCGGTGACCGCCACAGCGTCATGAGAACGCTGAACTCCGCCTTGGAGATGCCGCAGTTCTCCTGCAGGCCGCGGTCGAGCTCGTCGGCGATGCGGCGTTGTGCGCGCGTCCAGGCGTCCCAGAACTCCCACTCGTCGGTGGTCAGCGCCCGCGGTTCGGCCATGCGCCGAATGATAGGAGAGTGGAGTTGACGCATCAACTCTGCGAGTGCAAGAGTTGATGCGTCAACTCTGAAGGAGGCGTGCGATGCCGACCACTCACGGCGCGACGAGGACCCTGGTGCGCGGGGCGGTGGTGGTGACGGTGGATCCGGCGATCGGAGATCTGCCGCGGGGTGACGTGCTCATCGAGGACGGCCGGATCGCCGCGGTCGGCGCCGATCTCGACGCGGCAGGCGCCGAGGTCGTCGACGCCACGGGCAAGATCGTGCTGCCCGGTTTCGTCGACAGCCACCGGCACACCTGGCAGACCGCGTTCCGCGGCGTCGGCGCGGACTGGACGTTCGGCCAGTACGGGCGCGCCGTGCACGGCACGGTGCGGCGGCACTACCGGCCGGAGGACGTGTACCTGGGCAACCTCCTCGGCCGGATCGAGGCGGTGAGCTCGGGTGTCACCACGATGCTCGACTGGTTCCACTGCTCCGACCACCCGGACAACGCCGACGCCGCGGTCGAGGCGCTGCGGCAGGCGCCCGGCCGGTCGCTGTTCTGCTACGGCGCCGGTGCCGGGGAGGAACCGATCGCCGCCGAGGTCACCCGCGTCCGCGAACAGGTGCCCGGTGACGACATGGTGCTGGGCCTGCGCGGGCCGGTGCTGACCACCATGGACACCACCGCCGCGGACGTCGGCCTGGCCCGCGAGCTCGGGCTGCGCGTCAGCGTGCACGTCCACGGTGCCACCGGCTGGCCGCGCGGGGACCGTCCGATCGCGGACATGCGCGACCGCGGGCTGCTCGACGACCGCACGACCGTCGTGCACGGCAACGGCCTGTCCGACGACCAGATCGCGATGATGGCGGACCACGGCTGCTCGGTGTCGATCAGTCCGGACGTCGAGCTGAAGATGGGCCACGGCTGGCCGGAGACGGGGCGGATGCTCGCGGCCGGGGTCAGGCCGTCGCTGTCGGTCGACGACTGCCCGTCCGCCGGCGGGGACATGTTCTCCGCCATGCGCACCGCCTTCGCCGTGGCACGGGGTTTCGGCGGCGACCTGGGTGCGCGGGACGTCCTGGAGTTCGCCACGATCAACGGTGCCATCGCGTGCGGCCGGGGCGACCGGACCGGCAGCATCACGCCGGGCAAGGACGCCGACCTCGTCCTGCTCGACGCCGAGGACCCCTCCGTCTTCCCGGTCGGCAACGCCGTCGGGACCGTCGTCACGGCCGCCCACCCCGGGCTCGTGGACACGGTCTTCGTCGGCGGGCGGGTGGTCAAGCGCGACGGCCGCCTGGTCGGGGTCGACCTGGCCTCACTGCGCGAGCGGGTGCTGGCCTCCCGCGACCGGATCGCCGCCGCTGCCGGCATCGCGGTCGACGGGACGTGGACGCCCGACGCGTGACGGGCGGATCGTCACCATCTCCCGCGGCGCCGGCCTGTGACCGGCTTCCTGGTCAGCGCCCGGCAACACCGGCGCGGTCTCGCAGCGCCGACCACACCGCGTCCGGCTTCGGGCGGCCGTCCAGGAGTCCGGCCGCCGCTTCCGCCCGTGCCCGCAGATCCGGTTCGCGCAGCATCGCCGACACCGCCGCGGCCACGGTGGCCGGGTCGTCGCAGACCGTGCCGGCCCCGAAGCCGGTGACGAGCGACGCCACGAGCGGCTGGTTCGCGATGCGCGGCACGAAGGCCAGGGGCAGGCCGCGGGACAGCGCGGCCAGAGTCGTCCCCGAGCCGCCCGCGGTCACCACGGCCCGCACCCGGTCCAGCAGCCGGCTGATCGGGGCGAACGGGACGGCGTGCACCCGGCCGGGCTCGCCCTCGACCTGGCCGGGCGTCGCGGTGAGGCCACTCGTGACCAGGGCGTCGGCACCGGCGTCGAGCACGCCGCGCACGGCCGCGTTGAGCAGGTCCAGGTCGTCGACGACCGTGCCGAGCGTCACCAGCACCACCGGGCGCGCGCCGTCGAAGTCCGGCAGGTCGACGTGTGCCGACGTGTCGTACGGGCTGGTCGCGATCGGCATCGCGTCGTCCGTCTGAGGGGTGTGCTGTTCGAGCCATTCCGGCCACAGCTGGACGGTCGCCAGCGGGGTGGGCGTGGCCAGTTCGCGTTGCTGCGCCGCCGTCACCAACCCGCCGTGGAGAACGGCGTCGATCGGTGTGGCCGGGCTGTGCACGAAGCTGACCCACGGGATGCCGAGCCGCTGCGCGACCAACGGCGCCAAGTAGTCCCACATCTCCGCGACGATCACGTCAGGACGCTCGTGGGCGACCAGCTCGCACAGCGCGTCGAACGCCACGTCCGCGCGGGTCGTGCTGAACAGGGCGATGGTCGCATCGAGCGCGCGGTCGTTGTCGGTGCGGTATTCGAGGACGTCCTGTCCGGAGCGGCGGTCGTTCTCGGCGAGGAGATCGGGCAACGACGGCCCGAGAGCGCGCACCTGCAGCCCGTCGACCGTTCCGTGCAGCTCGGCGGAGGCCACGACGACCACCTCGTCGCCGGCCGCGGCCGCCGCGGTGGCGAGCGGCAGCATCGGGAGTAGGTGGCCGTACGCGGGAAAAGTGGTGAAGAGTGCTTTCACCTCCGCGACCTTGCCAGCCGGTCCGCCCGATCTTCGGCCGCCGGGCGTGCTCACTCAGGCTCACCTGTGCTCGCCGCTACGGCTTCAGCAGGACCCCGGGCAGCGTGTCGTTGAGCCAGGCCTCGGACGCGTCCAGCGACCAGCCGAGGTCGTCGGTGCGGATGAAGTAGGCCGCGTTGCACAGGTGCAGCCAGAGCAGGTCCGTGGCGCGGGCGACGTCCACGCCGTCGCGGAGCGCTCCCATGTCCGCGAGCCGGCGGGCGGTCAGCGCCAGCCCGCCGCGCATGCTGTCGTGCGCGATCCGGAGGATCTCGTGCACGCTCGGCTCCTGCGGGGCGGCGGCGACCACCTGGCGCATCAGGTCGGACCACTGCTCGAACTTGACCCGCGTGGCGTGCACGAGGAAGCCGATCAGCTCGCGCGGATCGGTGATCGACTCGATCGTGGCGAGGATGGCGGCGACGTCCTCGGCCGTGGTGCCGGACTCCACCAGTGTCCGGAGCAGGCCGTGCTTTCCGCCGCCGACCGCGTACACGGTGGCCGGGGCGACCCTGGCCCTGCGCGCGATCTCCTCGACCTTGGTGCCGAAGTATCCCTTGTGGACGAACAGGTCCCGCGCCGCGTCCACGATGGCCTGGCGCGTGAGCTGGGCGTACTCGCTCCGCCTGCCCGGCCGGGCACTGTCGTCGAGCTCGGGCGCCATGCAGTCGATCATACATGCTAGTGTTCGTCAGAGTCGACTCTGGCGAACATACTGTGCTCTGAGTCGAGCTGTGGTGAAGGCACCGAGGCCGGGGTGGAGGGTGGCTGTGCCGTTGCTGTCCGGGCCTCGCCCTGGATTGGCGGAGCGCTCGTCGAGCCTGGCGGCCCGCCTGGCTCGCGCGCGGACTCGGGCGCTGGTGGGCCGGGAGCCGGAACGGGCGGTGCTCGACCGGGTGCTGTCGGGTGCGGCGGACGCGCCGGTCGTGGTCCACCTGCACGGACCCGGCGGGATCGGCAAGTCCTCGCTGCTGCTCCACGCCGCCGAGCGGGCGGCGTTCGCGGGGCGGCGGGTGGTGCACGTCGACGGCCGGTTCCCCGGCACGGACCCGCGTCGCCTGGAGGACATCGCCGCTGCCGCGTGCACCGACCCCGGCACCGTCCTGCTGGTCGACGACGTCGAGCAGTGCCCGCCGCTGGAGGCGTGGTTGCGCGAGACCTTCCTGCCACGACTGGCGGAGGACGCGCGGGTGGTCCTGGCGAGCCGGGTCGCGCCGGACGCGGAGTGGTCGCTGGACCCCGGCTGGGCGCCGCTGTTCACCGCGCTGGCCCTGCGGCCGCTGGACACCGCCGGATCCCACGCCCTGCTCGCCGCCCGCGGTGTCCCCGCCGGCCGACGCGCGGCGCTCGTCGCGTTCGCCGGCGGCAACCCGCTCGCACTCTCGCTCGCCGCGTCGTCCTCCGCGTCGAGCGAGCCGTGGGAACCCGCCGGGCACGTGTTGACGACCCTGGTCGACCGGCTGGTCGGCGACGTCCCGACCGCGGTCCACCGGCGTGCCCTCGAAGTCGCCGCACTGGCGTGCGTCACGCGGGAGTCGTTGCTGCGCACCGCATTGGGCGAGGCGGATGCCGCGTCGGCGTTCTCCTGGCTGCGGCAGCAGCCCTACATCGAGTCCACGCCCGAAGGGCTCGCCCCGCACGACGCGGTCCGGGCCACCCTCGACGCCGACCTGCGCTGGCGCGACCCCGAACGCCACGACGCCGTGCGCACGCGGATCGCGGCCGCGACCCTGCAGGCGGTGCGGGCCGCCGCCGAGGACGACGCCGTGTCGCGGGTCGCGGAGTGGGTCTTCCTCCGCGACGGCCGGCAGAACGGGCTCGCGCACCACCAGTTCGACGAAAGCCCGCTGCGCCCCGCCGACGTGCCCGAGGTGCTGCGCCTGGCCGAGGACGCTGCTTCCGCGGTCGCGCATTGGGTGCGTCGCCAACCGCAGGCGTTCCGCGTCTACCGGCACGCCGGAACGACGATACCGGTGGGGTTCATGGCGATCCTGCGCCTGACCGCGGAGCTGCCAGAAGACCGCGCGGCGGACCCGGTGGTCGCCGCGGTCTGGGACGCCATCGCCGCGGTCGCTCCACTGGGCCGCGGCGAACACCTCGGTGTCCGGCGTTTCACCGTGCACCAGCGCAGTTCGGCCCTGCTGGAGCTGATGAACCGGCGCGCCATCGCAGACGAGATGCGGGCTTCCGGCCGTGCGCTGTCCTTCGCCGTCCACGACATCAGTCGCGCCGGAGCCGGGTTCCGCGAAGTGGCGGCCGGGGAGGTCGGCGGGCGGCACGTGGTCGGCCGCGACTGGCGGCGGCAGACGGTGGACCAGTGGGTGGAGCACGAGGTTCGCGCGGCGGCAGCGCCGGTGGCCACGTGGCCGGAAACTCCGTCGGTCGACGCGCAACACCAGTGGCAGCGCGACGAGTTGGAGAGGGGCGTGCTCGACGCGCTGCGCTGGTGGCACACCCCGCGGGCGTTCGCGACGAGCGTTCTGCTGCGTTCGTCCCTCGTACCAACGGTTTCCGCCGATCCGGTGGCCGATCTGCGCCACGCCATCACGACCGCCCTCGACGCCCTCCAGGTCGATCCCGCCGGCATCAAGGCACACGAAGTGCTCACCACCACCTACATCGCGGCTCCCCGAACGCTCAAAGCGGCGGCCTTGCGCCTGGGCGTGCCCTACGGCACCTACCGCCGCATCCTCGCGAGAGCCAAGAACCGCCTCATCGACCAGCTGCTGGGACCTGTGGACGAGGAGCAAAGCCATGCCGGTTGAACGGACGGACGCCGTCGGCTGCGTGCCGTGCGACATGATGCGCGGCAGAATTCCCTTGCCAGGCGGGCAGATTCACGAAACGCCGCAGTGGCTGGTCATGCACGTGCTCGGCACGTTCGGCCTCGGCGCGTTGGCCGTGGTGCCACGGCGGCACGTCGTCCACGTCGCGGACCTGAACGACGACGAGACCGCCGAGCTGGGCGGTCTGCTGGCCCGTACCGCGGCCGTGGTCACGGCCCTGACCGACCCGGTGCAGGTCTACACCTGCCAGTGGTCGCACACCAACGGCGAAGCGGCCCACGTCCACTTCGTCCTCCAGCCGATCCGGCGCTCCGACATGGACCGTCACCCCGGTCGCCTGGGCCCGGTGCTGCAGTCGGCCATGTTCACCGAGGAGTGCAAACCCGGCCCGGCCGAGGTGGACGCCTTCGCCGCGCTCGCCCGTGCGGAGTTCGGCACCGCGACCGAGGGCGAGAACATCCCGTCTTGAGCTGCGGGCCGCGCGGGGGAAGGCTGCAGGGATGGTCGAAGCTCCCGAAGTGACAGTGGAAAGCGGTGTCGTGCGCGGACGCACCGCGGACGGGGTGTCGTCGTTCCTGGGGATCCCCTACGCGGCGGCACCGTTCGGCGGCAACCGGATGCGGCCGCCCCAGCCGGTGCCCGCGTGGACGGGCACGCGGGCGGCCACCGAGTACGGTCCGACGGCGCCGAAGGGCGACTACCCGCCGCAGTACCGGCCGCTGTTCCCGGAGGTCCGGATCGACGGCGAGGACTGCCTCAACCTCAACGTGTGGACGCCCGCCGCGGAGGCCACCGGACTTCCCGTGCTGGTGTGGATCCACGGCGGTTCGTTCATGAACGGCTCCGGGTCGGTCGGCGAGTACGACGGAACGGCGTTCGCCCGGGACGGGGTCGTGTGCGTCACGATCAACTACCGGCTGTCCGCCGAGGGGTTCCTGTACCTCGGCGACGGGACGGCGAACCTGGGGCTGCAGGACCAGGTCGCCGCGCTGAGGTGGGTGCGGGACAACATCGCCGCGTTCGGCGGTGATCCCTCCCGGGTCACGGTCGCGGGGGAGTCCGCCGGGGCCATGAGCGTCACCACGCTGCTCGCGATGCCGATGGCGAAGGGCCTGTTCGCCCAGGCGATCGTGCAGAGCGGGGCCGCCGCGCACACGGTGACGCCCGAGCTGGCGACGATGGTGGCCGGCCACCTGGCGGACGCGCTCGGCGTCGAACGCACCCGTGAGGCGATCGAGGGCGTTCCGGTCGACACGCTCGTGCGCACGGCGTCGGACCTGGTCGCGCAGGCCCAGACGGCGCCCGACCCGGCCAAGTGGGGGTCGTTGGCGTTGAGCCTGCTGCCCTTCGCGCCCGTGGCGGACGGCGACGTCCTGCCGCGGCTGCCGCTGGACGCCTTCGCGGACGGGGACAGCGCCGGCGTGCCGGTGCTGATCGGGTTCAACCGCGACGAGGCCCGGCTCTTCTTCGTCGCCGGTGGTGCCCTCGACTTCATCGACGACGCCGCGCTCGCCGCCGCGGCCGCCGTGTACGGGCTCGGCCCGGACGGCCTCGCCGTGTACCGGGCCAACCGCCCGTCGGCGAGTCCCGGTGACCTGCTCGCCGCGATCGTCACCGACTGGTTCTACGCGATCCCGTGCCTGCGCGTCGCGGAGGCCCGCGCCGGGGGAGCCACCTGGGTCTACCGCTTCGACCACCCCGACCCCGCCGCGAACCACGGGTTCGGGGCCTGCCACGGCGCCGAGATCCCGTTCGTGTTCGACACCGCGACCCGCGCGGATGTGCGGCCGCGCATCGGCGACGCGCCGTCGCAGGCCGTGGCCGACAACCTGCACGGGACCTGGGTTTCCTTCATCACCGCGGGCGAGCCCGGCTGGGCGAGGTACACCCCCGAGTCCCGTGCGGTGGGCCTGCTCACCGAGAAGGTGGAGGAGGTCGGCGACCCCTCTGGCGACGAGCGCGTCCTGTGGGACGGCATCCGCTGAAGCCCGGCTTGCCAACTGGGGTGTCCCTCCACTTATGCTGGTGTCCTCAAGTGGAGGGACACCCCAGTTATGCGCAGAGTCGAGTACGACCGCTACGGCGGGCCCGAGGTGCTGCACGTCAGCGACGTGCCGGTGCCGTCGGTGGGAGCGGGTCAGGTCCTGGTGGCGGTGCTGTCCGCCGGTGTCGGCGGTGGCGAGAGCACCATCCGCGCGGGGAAGCTGCGCCGGGTCTTGCGGCTGTCGTTCCCGCAGGGGAGCGGGAACGAGTTCGCCGGCCGGGTGGAGGCCGTCGGCGACGGCGTGGAGCTCCGTCCCGGTGACCTGGTGTGGGGTCTGATGCCGCACGGCACGTTCGGCGCCATCGCGGACGTGGTGGTCGTCCCGCGGGACCGGCTCGCGGTGCTGCCACCGGGACTGGACGTGGTCGAGGCCGGTTCGCTGCCGGTCTCCGGCACCACCGCGATCACCGCCCTGGAGGAGAAGGCGGCGCTGCGCCCCGGCGAGCGGCTGCTGGTCCGCGGGGCCACCGGCGGTGTCGGCAGCGTCGTCGTGCAGCTCGGACGTCACCTGGGCGCCCACGTCACCGCGATGGCGTCCGCGCGCAACCTCGACTGGGTGCGCGAGCTCGGCGCGGACGCCGCGGTGGACTACCGGACGACGGCTCCCGGTGACCTGGGGCCGTTCGACGTGATCGTCGACCTGGTGGGCACGGACCTGCTGGCCTACCGGGCGAGGCTGGCGCGCGGCGGCCGGATGGTCGCTCTCGCCATCGCACCGGACGCGGTGGCTCGTTCGCTCGCCGCGACGGTGGTCGGCAGGATGCTGCCGCGCCCGATCCTGTCCTTCAGCAACAACCCGTCGCCGCAGACCCTCGCGCGGCTCACCGAGCTCGCTCGAGCCGGAGTGCTCAGGCCGGTGGTGGACCAGGTGTTCTCGATGGACGAGCTCGCCGAGGCGCACCGCCTGCTCGAGGCCGGTGGGGTGCGCGGCAAGTACGTGATCGACCTGGCCAAGGCGTAGCGCGACGAACCGGGGTGGCACCCCGGTTGGTCTCCCCGTAGAGTGCGGGACGTGCGAGCAGACGCGCGGCGCAACTACGAGCTGATCCTGGCCGCGGCCGAAGCGGAGATCGCGCGGACCGGGGCGGACGCCTCGCTGGAGAAGATCGCCCGCGACGCCGGGGTCGGTTCCGCCACCCTGCACCGCCACTTCCCGTCCCGGCAGTCGCTGCTCGAGGCCGTCTTCCACGACCGCGTCGAGGTGCTGTGCGCCGACGCCCGCCGGCTGTCGGCCGCGGCCGACCCCGGACAGGCCCTGGTGGACTGGCTGCGCGACCTCGCGGTCTACGGGGCGACCACCCGCGGCCTAGCGGAGTCCCTGCTGCACACCGCCACGGGCAGCGGCTGCGAGGTCATGCTGCGCGACGCCGGCAACGACCTCATGCGCCTGGCCCGGCAGGCGGGCGCGGTCCGCGACGGCGTCGACATCGACGACCTGCTGGTCCTCGTCAACGCCGTCTCGCTGGCCACCCGCGACGCCGGGGACGCCGCCCGGCTCGCCGTGCTCGCCCTCGAGGGCATCCGCCCCGCCTGAACCGCCCGCTGACCAGGGCGATGCAGAAACCTGGCAGCGGTTCGCACGAAGGGCCGTCCACTGTGGGGACCGCAGTTCACCTCAGGACGAATCTTCGGAGTTGATCGACATGAGAACGTGGATGAAGGTCGTGGCGGCGACCGCGGTGATGATCGGTTCGACCGCGGTCGCGTCGGTCGTGGCGCACGCGGACCCGGTGCCGGCGGCCGGCCCGGTGGCCACGGGCGCGCCGTCGGCGGGGAGCGTGCGCGCGCCGTCCAAGCCCGAGCAGGTGACGGGCGCGGACGACGTCGCTCCGCTCGCGGTGGTCAACCTCGGTCTGAGCAGCACGCGCGCCATGTTCGTCCAGTGCTGGCTCCGGACGTACTGGGGCTACACGGGCGGCATCGACGGCGAGCTGGGACCCAACAGCTGGAAGGCGTTCCAGCGCAACCTCCGGGAGCACTGGGGTTACACCGGCGGGATCGACGGCGACGTGGGCTCCGGCACGGTGTCGGCGCTGCAGCGCCTGCTGAGCGCCCACTGGGGCTACACCGGGCCCATCGACGGCCAGGCCGGCTCCGGGACCCAGGCGGCCTTCCAGAGGTTCGCCGACGCCTGCAGCGGCCTCTGCTGATCCCGCTCGGCGACGACCGCACGGGGAAGTCGCCGATCGAGCCGGCTGACGGTGGCGGCTCGACCTGAGCAGACGAAGTGGCACAGGGGGGTGGGGGACTACTTCGGTCCTGGCGTGGCGACGATGCGCCCGGCGATCAGGGGCGGCGGTGCGGCGACGCCGGGACCGCCCGCCTCGACCCAGTCGGCGACACCGTTCACCGCGTCCTCGTCCAGGACCGATCCCACCCACACGGGTTTCGCGCCCGCGGCTCTCGCGGACGGGCTGGGCTGCACGACGACCACGTTCGACACCTCACACGCGTCGAGGCAGTCGGCGACGCGCACCGACGGGAGCCGTCGCCGGAGCACCTCCAGCTGGCGGTCGTGGTCGACCTCGGGGTGTTTGCGTTCGGTGCCGCAGCAACAGCCTCGGCAGACGGTGATCCGGGACGTCGTCGATGCGCTCGCCCGTGGGCTGGATGCAGTCGGCACGGCGTCAGCACGCGAGAGCCGGGGCCTGGGACCTGCCCCCACCGCTGAGGTTCGCGAGCTTCACCCCGGTCAGTCCGAGGATCGCCTGGGCCGTGGCACGAGGTGCGGTGGCGGGGTCGAATCCCGTGCTGTCGTAGGAGATGGCGCCGCGGTCGGCGATCGGTCCCGAACACCCGACCTGCAGCGAGCGCAGGAACTGCCGGGCCTTCCCGGCGGCGACCGGACGGTGTCCGGCCAGAGCTTCGGCCGCGAGACCCGTGCTGTTGGCGTTCGACGCACTGGTGCCGGCCGAGAAGCCGCCGTCCGTGTTCTGCTTGCCCGCCAACCAAGTCGTGCCCTCGTTGGCGTTGATGACGTCACCGGTGGCGCGCAACGCCTGCACGGCCATGGCCGTCGAGTCGACGTCGCTCACACAGGGGGTCAGACCGAAGTCCTGGGGGAACCCGCCGTCGGCGCACTGGGTGCCGGCCAGGAACGACACCGACGACCGGGGCGCGCCGCCGGGCGTGCGGTCCAGGGCGATCACCGCGAACGACTGGGTGAACGCGTTGGAGAAGTCGCCGAACTCGGACCGGTCGGAGAACCGGCCGGACGGCGTCAGCAGCGCACGCAGACCCGCTTCCACGTCCACGCCGCCGAACGACGTGCCGCTCCTGTGCCGCACCTGGGTGGCGAGCAGGAGTTTGGCGTGGGCGCCCGCGTACGACTCGGTGCCGGTGCCGAGGTAGCCGGCGGTGATCTCCGGCCTGGCCAGCCACGTGACGGCCTTCTCGGCGTTGCCGTCGGACACCCGCGCGGCGGCGAACGCGAAGATCGCGTCGATCGTGCCGCCCTGGTCGGGGAACTTCTGGCCGCCGAAGTCGACCTCGAGCCTCTCGCCGTCGACGAGCTGCCGGGCGAGCCAGCCGGCGGCGGCATCGGCCCTGTCGTGCGTGGCGGCCACCGCGGGGGTGACCGTGCCCAAGCCCAGGACCACGACAGCGGTGAGCAGCAGACGTCTCATCGGAACCCTTTCCCGTACATCCACGACAGGAGTTGGTGACACCGCGTGGACCGGGTGATCGGGCTCGCCTCCGCCGAGGCACACCGTTGCGGGACAGCGCCGGGCTCTCACCGGACTTCCCCCGCTCCACGCTGAACGCCTCGAAGGCTCTCACATCCCGCACCGTGTCCGTCCCGGAGATGTGATCAAAGGAACCGGCGGGGTCGGCCAGCTTTCGCACATGAGTTGCAACAGCCAAAGTATGGCAAGAAGCGGCCGTGGCTCGACCGGTCCCTGGTGCGGTGGGCGTCGACATCGACGAACCGCGGGGGGAACTGTGCAGGACTCCGGATCACCGGCCGACTCGGCGGTCACCGCGCTCGCCCCGATGATCTGGGGCAGCACCTACCTCGTCACCACGCAACTGCTGCCACCCGACCGCCCGCTCCTGGCCTCGGTCGTCCGCGCGCTGCCCGCGGGCCTGGTCCTGGTGCTGTTCGGGCGAGTGCTGCCGCGCTCGTCGGCTCGGTCCAGCCGGTGATCATGCTGGTGCTGGCCGCGTTGGTGCTCGGCGACAGGATCCGGCTGCCGCACGTGCCGGCCTGCACGGCCGCGACGACCGGGGTGGCCCTGCTGGTGCTCAAAGCCACGGCCCAGCTGGACTTCACCGGTGTGCTCGCCGCGGTGGGCGGTGCGGCCAGCATGGCGTCCGGGGTGGTGCTGACGAAGCGGTGGAGGCGCCCGGCCGGCGTCGACGTCCTGCTGTTCACCGGGTGGCAGCTCACCGCGGGCGGGCTCGTGCTGCTGCCCGCGCTGGTCGCGGTCGAGGGCCTGCCGAGCGGGATCACCGGTGCCAACGCGCTGGGCTTCGGCTACCTGATCGTGTTCGGCTCGCTCTTCGGCTACTCGGTCTGGTTCCGCGGCACGGACCGGGTGCCCGCGATCGGGCTGTCGTTCCTCGGCTTCTGCAGCCCGATCGTCGCGACGGCGCTGGGTCGTGTTCCTGGGCGAGACGCTCTCGCCGTTGCAGGTCCTCGGTGCGTTGGTCCTGGTCGGCGCGATCGTGGCGGTGCAGCTGACCTCGTCGAGGACACCGCAGGCCGCACCGGTGCGCGAGCTTCACCGGCGAACTGACGTCCGTGAGCGGGTAAACGGATCGTCGCCGGCCTGAGTCTTCAAGAGTGATGGCTGACTACGACGACTTCGCCCGAGCGCAACTGCCGCGGTTGCTGCGGTACGCGACGATGCTCACCGGCGAGCGGGAGCAGGCCGCCGATCTGGTGCAGGACGTGCTGGTCAAGATGTACCGGCACTGGTCCCGGATCAGCGGCGCGGACCACCCGGAGCGGTACGTGCTGCGGATGGTGACCAACGGCTACCTGTCCTGGCGACATAGCCGGTCCGCGCGTGTGATCACGTCGGGTGAGCTCCCCGACGAGGCACGGGCGGATGATTTCGCATCGGACCACGCCGCGCGCGAGGACATGTGGCAGCGCTTGGCGAAGCTGCCCAAGCGCCAGCGCGCCGTGATGGTGCTGCGGTACTACGAGCAGCTGCCCGACGCCGAGATCGCCGAGCTGCTCGGCTGCGCCCAGGCCACCGTCCGCGCACACGCACACAAGGCATTGGCCTCACTGAGGAACGGCTTGACCATCGAGCAGATGGCGGAGGCCAGGGAGACCTGATGGACATCGAGAACCTGATCAAGGACACCTTCACGGCGCGCGAGCACGACGCGCCCGACGGCGACGCGGTGCTGGCCGCGGCGCGCCACCGCATCGACAGCAGGCGTTCCGCGCTGAGCCGGCCGCTGGCGGTCGCCGCCGGGGCCACCGTGCTGAGCCTCGGCGCGGTCACCGGCGTGGTGCTGAACCGGCCCGACTCCGCCGAGCAGTCCCGGACGGTCGCCGCCGGGGCCCAGAGCAGTCAGGCCGCTGCCGGACCGGCGATCGCGGACCTGCGGATGCCCTACTCCCTCGGCTGGCTCCCGCCCGGCACGGTCGCCTACCGGACGCAGCGGATCAACGTCGGGTTCGGCGCGGCCGGCCCGCAGGCGCCGCTGTACGGCGGCGAGTACATGCTGACCGTCACGGAGGGCGGCCAGGAGCTGTTCGTCGACGTCCAGCAGTTCCGGATGACGGACGTGGACAGGGCGGCGTTCAAGTCGGGGCCGGGCGCACCGTTGACGATCAAGGGGCAGCGCGCGGCCGAGAGCTCGGTCTCCGACGGAGCGGGCGGGTACGAGCTGTACGTGGCGCACCCCGACGGCGGGTCGATGTACGTGCACGTGTCCGCCGGGCAGGGCAGCACCGCGCCCGCGAAGCAGCTCGTCGAGGCCGGTCGCCGGATCGCGGAGAACATCCAGTTCCCCGGCGCGACGACCGTGACCCCGTCGTACGGCCTGCGCGACCTGCCCGCCGGGATGCGGATCTGCGCCTTCAGCGTCGACCCCGGCCTGGCGGACCGGGTGCCCGCCCCGAGGGGGCCCAACACCAGCTATTCACTGGGCACGTGCACCGTCCTGCCGACGGTCCTCATCACCAGCGCCGCCGCCCACGACGTGGCCGGCACACCGGGAAAACCCGTGCAGGGCCACGAGACGCGCTACGTCGACGACAACGGCTACCACCGGTTGTGGATCCTGAACGCGCTCGGGGAGACCCCGATCTTCGTCGCCGGTGAGGTGCCGGAGGCCGAGCTGTACGACATCGCCAACCGGCTCGTCCTGCCGCACTGACGCCCGGGGGCGGCGAACCGCTGCGCGGCACCGGCAGAGCCGGTGCCGCGCAGTCAGTCGTCCAGGCCCGGCAGGTGGTAACCGGTGTGGTCCTGCCACTCGATCTCGTAGTCGTCGAGGGTGAAGGTCCAGTCCGCGTCCGGCACGGCGGTGCGCAGCGCGGTGACCGCGGCCAGCCAGTGCACCAGGGACGGGAACGCCCGGTCCTCCGCTCCCGGCAGCTTGGTCGACCCGTTGAGCACCGTCCCCGGCTCGAGCTCGTCGTAGAGGTACAGGCCTTCCTCGTCCCCGGCGAACGGCGCGGTGGCGTTGTGGTCGTCGACGACCCGGCCGACCGCCGCGAGCTCGGTGTCGCTCAGCGGGGCCGCGCGACGAGCCGTGTAGTAGAGAGATACGCCCATGCGGGACATTTTAGGTTCCTGCGCCTCGTCGCTCCCGTCGTCCTCGGGTGCGGAGGAGGTGAGCACGACGATCTTGCGTTCGGCGTCGCCGTCGGTCAGCACGTCGCAGTCGACGGCGATCGCCCCGGCCTCCGGGTGCTGCACGACCTTGTGGCTCTCCCGGTGCGCGCCGACCACGCCGGAGGCCCACAGCTCGGCGAAGCGCGGACTGCCCGCGAGGAGGTCGCGGACCAGGCCCGCCAGCCGTTCGCTGCGCGGGAACCGGCCCGTGGCGCGGCGCAGGTCGGACACGACCGAGACCTCCACGTCCGGCTGGTCGAGCGTGGACACCGGCCAGCGCGTCAGGCGTGGGCCCGCTCCGCCGACGGGGAAGGTGTCCCTGGCGAAGTTGCGCAGTGCCGGCGGTTCCGGTGACGGGTCGCCCAGCAACGCGGCCCAGGCGCGGTTCCACCAGAGGAGCTGCCAGTCGGCGGCGAACACGGCGACCGCGGCGTCGCCCAGCCGGTCCAGCATGCGGTGCAGGCCGGGCGGGATGTGGTCGGAGACCTCGTCGGCGGACGGCGGGGCGAGCCCGGCCAGCCGGTAGAGGTGGTCGCGTTCGGCGTCGGTCAGCCGCAACGCCCTGGCGAGGTTCGCGGTGACCTGCGCGGACGGGGTCGTGTGGCGGCCCTGCTCCAGGCGGACCACGTAGTCGACCGAGATGTCCGCGAGCTCGGCGAGGTCCTCCCTGCGCAGGCCGCTGACCCGGCGCCGGTGCCCGCCCGCGAGGCCCGCCGACTCCGGCGCGACCCGGCCGCGCCACGCGCGCAGCATCGCGCCGAGGTGGGTGATGTCAGCGGTCACGGCGTCGATTGTCCCACCCGGGGACGGCCGGACAGGGGTACGGGTTTTCCTGCCGAAGTCCCGTACCTGGTGGCCGGTCCGGCGCCTGGCGATCCTCGGGGCATGACCTTCACGTTCTCCCACGACCACCTCGGCATCACCGTCACGCCGGACGAGCTCGAAGCCACGATCGCGTGGTACTCCCGCAACCTCGGTTTCGCCGTCGAGCAGCGGTTCGAGTCCCACGGCACGACGTTCGTCTTCCTCACCGCGCACGGCGTCAGGATCGAGCTCCTCGCCGGTGCGTCCCGGCGCGGGGTGCCGACCGACGACGTGTTCACGAGCATGGACCCGTCGCGCCTGCACCACTTCTGCCTCGCCGTCGAGGACCTCGACGCGGCCGTGGCGCGCCTGCTGGAGCTCGACGTGCCGCTCATCGGCGGTCCCGTGGAGATCCCGGAGATCGGCCGGCGCATCGCGTTCGTCGCCGACGACGTCGGCACCGTGATCGAACTGAGCGAGCCCGGTGCCCGAGGCTCCGCGCGGCCGTGACGCGGACCCGCCGGCGGCCGTTTGGCAGGGGGTCGCGCGGGTAGTCCGGCCACGTCGACCGACGCGTGGTGTGGAGGATCGTGCTGGACTTCCTGGCTGATACGAGCGCGAACCTGCATCCCGCGCGGATGCAGATGGCGCTGTCGCTGGGATGGCACATCGTGTTCGCCTGCTTCGGCATCGCGTTCCCGGCGATCGTCGTGTTCGTCGAGTGGCGGGCCCACCGGCGCGGCGACGAGGTGCTGATGGCCTTGGCGCACAAGTGGGCGAAGGCGATGGCCGTGCTGTTCGCGGCCGGTGCGGTGTCGGGCACGCTGCTGTCGTTCGAGATGGGTGTGCTCTGGCCGGGGCTGATGGGCCGGTTCGGCGAGGTGTTCGGGTTCCCGTTCGTGCTGGAGGGGTTCGCGTTCTTCGTCGAGGCGATCTTCGTCGGCGTGTACCTGTTCGGCTGGAACCGGTTGTCGCCGCGGGCGCACGTGCTGAGCGCGCTGCCGATGGTGGCCGCGGGCATCGTGGGCGCGTTCTGCGTGGTGTCCGCCAACGCGTGGATGAACAACCCCACCGGGTTCCGGCTGGACGGGCGGGGCAACGTGGTCGACGCCCGGCCGTGGGCCGCCATGTTCGGTCCGTCGACGTGGGCGCAGTTCGTCCACATGTGGCTGGCCGCCTTCATGGTGACCGGGTTCCTGGTCGCCTCGGTGTACGCGGTGGGCATGCTGCGCGGCCGCCGGGACCGCTATCACCGGGCAGGACTGCTCGTCCCGCTGACCGTGGCGGCGCTCGCCACGCCGGTGCAGATCGGTGTGGGGGACTGGATCGCGAACGTGGTGGCCGACAACCAGCCCGCGAAGCTCGCGGCGATGGAAGGGCAGTACGAGACGACCTCCGGCGCCGGGTTGTCGCTCGGCGGCCTCTACTGGGACGACGAGCTGCACTACGCCGTGGAGATCCCGTACGGGCTCTCGTTGCTGGTCCACCACGATCCGCACGGGGTGGTACCCGGCCTGGAGGAGGTGCCGGCCGACGAACGCCCGCCGGTGAACGTCGTGCACCTCGCCTACAACGCCATGGTCGGCATCGGAAGCGCACTGCTGCTCCTCGCCGCCTGGTTCGGCTTGGTGTGGTGGCGGAGGCGGCGACTGCCGGACGGCGTGTGGTTCCTGCGCGCTGTCGCGGTGTCGGGTGCCGCGGCAGTGGTCGCGATGGAAGCGGGGTGGATCACCACCGAGGTCGGCCGGCAGCCGTGGGTCGTCTACGGCATCCTGCGCACCGCCGACGCCGTGAGCCCGGCACCGGGACTCGGCTGGGGTCTGGTGGCGGTGGCGGGCGTCTACACCGTGCTCACCGTCTTCACGGTGGTGGTGCTGCGCAGGCTGGCGCGCGACCAGGACACACCGGTACCTCAGGAGCAGCGGTGACCCTGGCGGAGGTGGTGCTCGGAGCGGCGTTCGCGGGCCTGGTCGCGTACGCGTTGTTCGGCGGTGCGGACTTCGGCGGGGGCGTGTGGGACCTGCTGGCGGGCGGCACGGAACGCGGACGCCGCGTGCGCGACCGGGTCGAGCGGTCGATCGGCCCGGTCTGGGAGGCCAACCACGTGTGGCTGATCTTCGTGCTGGTGGTGCTGTGGACCGGCTTCCCCCGCGCGTTCGCCGCGGCGGTGACCACGCTGTACGTCCCGCTCACGCTGGCGGCGTTCGGCATCATCGCCAGGGGAGCGGCGTTCGCCTACCGCAAGAGCGTCAGCACGCCGGGCATGCGCCGCCTCTTCGGTGCGGCCTTCGCGTTGTCGTCGCTGCTGACGCCGTTCTTCCTTGGTGCCGTGGTCGGCGGCGTGGCCTCCGGTCGCGTTCCTCCCGGCATCGCCGGGGGCGACGTGGTGGGCAGCTGGGCCAACCCGGCCTCGGTGCTGGGCGGCAGTCTCGCCGTGCTGGTCTGCGCGTACCTGGCGGCGGTGTTCCTGTGCGGCGACGCCCGTCGCGACGGGGAGCACGACCTGGCCGACGCGTTCCGCCTGCGCGCCCTGGTGACCGCGGTCGTCACGGGTGTGGTGGGCCTGGCCGGGATCGCCGTGCTGCACGCCGACGCGCCGGAGTTGTTCGACGGACTCGTCGGACGCGGTCTGCCGGTCGTGGTGTCGTCCGTCGTCGCCGGGCTCGGCGCGCTCCTGCTGGTGCTGGCTCACCGCTACACCGCCGCGAGGATCGCCTCCGCCCTCGCCGTCACGGCGATCCTGGTCGGATGGGCGGTCGGGCAGTACCCGTACGTGCTGCTGCCGTCCGTGACCGTCGAGCAGGCGGCGGCAGGCCGGAGCACCCTCGTCGCCCTGCTCGTGGCGCTGGGCGCGGGGGCGCTGGTCCTGGTTCCCTCGCTGACGTACCTCTACGTGCTGTTCCAACGCCCCCGGCCCGTTCCGCGCGGATGAAAGTGCCGGTCCCGGCTTCGTCGAAGCCGGGGACGGCACCCCCCTGCCCGGCCCCCCGGGGTGTGGGGGAATCACTCACGATCCGTTCTTCGAAAGCCGGAAAGTCACCGGGGGAACTGCTGGTG
>NZ_JBHYGW010000007.1:33026-259715 GCF_042738015.1 Lentzea sp. NPDC059081 | reverse complement strand
GGGGGGGGGGGGGGGGGGGTTTTTTCGTGTTTCCTTTGGCCCCCCCCTTCCCTGTCCTCCCCACCCCCCCTTCCCTTTTCTAGGGGAAGAAAGTTTCCTCTCCTTCTCTCCCCAACCCCCCCCCCCCCCACCTCGCTGCACGGCCTACGGGGCTGTGGCGAACTCGCGCACGATCCGTTCGCAGAAGGCCGGCAGGTCATCGGGAGACCTGCTGGTGGTGATGTTGCCGTCCGTGACGACCTCTTCGTCGACCACCTCGGCCCCCGCGTTGCGCAGGTCGGTGCGCACGCTCGGCCACGACGTCAGCCTGCGGCCGCGTGCGACGTCGGCCTCGACGAAGTTCCACGGGCCGTGGCAGATCGAGGCGACCGGCTTGCCCGACTGGACGAAGTCGCGGACGAACCGCACCGCGGCGGGTTCCATCCGCAGCTTGTCGGGGTTCACCGTTCCTCCCGGCAGGAGCAGCGCGTCGTAGTCGTCGACGGACACCTCGCCGACGAGCCGGTCCACCGCGAAGGTGCCGGCGTCCTCGAGGTCGTGGTCGCGCGCCTGGATCTCGCCGCCGGCGAGGGACACCACGGCGGTGTCGGCTCCGGCGTCGTCCAGCGCCTGCCGCGGCTGCTCCAGCTCGACCCTCTCCACGCCGTCGGCGGCGAGGATGGCGACCCTGCGTCCGTTCAGCTCTCCCGCCACGTCAGGCACCCGCCCCCGTCAGCGCCGGGTGTAGGACGACCTTGGTCCAGCCGTCGTCCCGCTTGTCGAAGTGCTCGTACGCCTGCGGCGCCTGGTCGAGGGGCAGCTCGTGGCTGACGATGAAGGACGGTTCGGCCTTGCCCCCGGCGATCAGGTCGCGCAGCTGGCGGTTGTACTTCTTGACCGGGGCCTGGCCGCTGCCGATGTGCTGGCCCTTGAACCAGAACAGGCCGTAGTCGAAGGCGAGCTTGCCCTGCTTGGCCAGCTCGTCGCTCGCACCGGGGTCCTGGGGCACGAAGACACCGACGTTGCCGATCTTCCCGGTGAAGCGCACCGAGGCGACCAGCCGGTTCATCGTCAGCGCGGGGTCCTCGTTGCCGCCGGGATCGTGCGCCTGGTAGCCGACGCACTCGCAGCCGTTGTCCGCGCCCAGCCCCAACGTCTCGTCCAGCACGGCCTGCACCGGGTCGACCTCCGAGTCGTCGATGGCGATGGCGCCGATCGACTCGGCCAGGCGCAGCCGGTCGGCGTTGCGGTCGACGACCATCACCTTGCTCGCTCCCCGGATGGTGGCGGAGAGGGCGGCCATCAGCCCGACCGGGCCCGCGCCGTAGATGACCGTCTGGTCGCCCGGTTTCACGCCGGCCAGCTCGGTGGCGTGGTAGCCGGTCGGGAAGATGTCGGCGAGCATCACGTAGTCGGTCTGGCGCTCCTCGGCGTCCTCGCCCAGCCGCAGGCAGTTGAAGTCGCCCCACGGCACGCGCAGGAACTCGGCCTGTCCGCCCGCCCACGGGCCCATGTCGGCGAACCCGTAGGCGGCGCCGGCCATCTTCGCCTCCGGCTGGGCGGTCAGGCAGTAGTTCGTCAGCTGGCGCTCGCAGTTCTTGCAGTGCCCGCACGCGACGTTGAACGGCAGCACGACCCAGTCGCCCACCCTCACCTTGTCGACCCCGGCGCCGACCTCGACGACCTGGCCCAGGTTCTCGTGCCCGAACCAGCGGCCGGTCTCGAAGTCGGTCCGACCCTCGTACATGTGCAGGTCCGAACCGCAGATGTTCGCCGACGTGATCCGCACCAGCACGTCGGTCGGCCGCTCGATCCGGGCGTCCGGCACGTCTTCCACGCTGACCTGCCGCGGCCCTTCGTACACCACTGCCTTCACGACTACCTCCTCGTCACGGGCGCCTGCCGCCGTCCGGGCGGACCCTTCAACGCCGAATACCCTTGAGAAACAGTCCAAACCGTCTGTCCATTGTGGATTTAATGTGGAAGTGGCTCAGCTTCCGCCGACCAGCTCGAGACCGCGTTCGCCACGTCCGGCCGCTCGTGCGACGACCGACCGGTACACGGACTCGTAGCGCCGCGCCATCAGTGCGACGTCGAAGCGTTCCTCGGCGTCCGCCCGGCACCGCGCGGGACTCAGCGACCCGATTCCGCGCAACGCTTCGGCCAGCTCGTCCGGGGTGTCGCACACCCAGCCGGTTTCGCCGTGCGTCACCACTTCCGGCACGGATCCCCGGCGCAGCGCCACCACCGGTGTCCCGCAGGCGAGTGCCTCCGCCATCACGAGACCGAACGGCTCCTCCCACCGGATGGGGAACAGCAGGCACCGCGCCGCGGCGAGCAACGCGAGCTTGCGCTCCCGGTCGGCCTCGCCGAGCCACTCGACGCCGTCGCCCTGGCGCAGCAACGGTGTCACCACCTCCTCGAAGTAGCGGACCTCGTCCCGCTCACGGCACTTCGCCGCGATCAGCAGGCGGACGCCCGCCGCCCTGGCGGCCTCGACCGCCTCGGGGATGCCCTTCTCCGGGGTGGCTCGGCCGAGGAACAGCGCGAAGTCCTCCTTGTCCCGCCGGAACGGGAACTCCGCCACCCTGACGGCGTTGTGCACGGTCGCCACCCAGTTCAGGTCCGGTGCCCTGGTGCGTTGTGCGTCCGACAGCGCCACGAGGTGCACGCTGTCGCCCAGGTCCCGGTAGTACCGGCCCATCTCGCCGGTCACCGGCCCGTGGGCGGTGACCACGGTGGGCAGCGCCCGTCCGCGGGCCAGCAGCGGTCCGGCCAGCGAGTGGTCGTGGACCAGGTCGACGTCGAGCTGCGCGATCACCTCGGGGAGTGCGGCGGCGTGGTTCACCTCCGGCAGGCTCGTTCCCATGCGCTTTGCCTGTGCCGCCTCCGAAATCGATACGAACTGTGCGCTCGTGCCGTTCTTCCCGACGCCCACGAGTGTCACGTCCACAGCGTGTCTCACCAGCTGTTCGGTGAGGTCCGCACACATCGACTCGATTCCGCCATAGGCCTTCGGTGGGAGCTCGAACCACGGAGGCGCCACCATCGCGACTTTCAGCTCGTCCATTTCGGACGAGTTTCCCGGTAGGGGCGGACGAAACCAGCGGATGTGTCGTCCGAAAGCACGATTTCCTTTGGCAGCCCCGAAACCCGGACCTCCGAGTCGACCTCGACCGTGACCTTCGCGCCGGCCAGCGGCACGTTGTCGAGGGCGATCGGCAGGAACGCGTCCGGCAACGCCGGTGCGAGCCCCACCTTCCCGTCCGGCACGGCGGGTTCCAGGCGCAGCAACACTCTCAGCAGGTGCACGGGCGACGCGGATGCCCACGCCTGGGGCGAGCACGACGTCGGATAGGGCACCGGCTGGGCGTACTCGGAGCGGTCGAACCCGCACAACAGCTCGGGCAGCCTTCCCCCGAACGCCTCCGCCGCGTCGTACAACGCACTCGCGAGTCGCTGGGCCTGCTCGACGAACCCGTACCGCATCAGTCCCGCCGCCACGATGGTCGAGTCGTGCGGCCACACGGATCCGTTGTGGTAGCTCATCGGGTTGTACGCGCCCATGTCGGAGGCGAGGGTGCGCACACCCCAGCCGGTGAACATCTCCCGCGACATCAGCGACTCCGCGACCTGCTCCGCCTTGTCCTCGTCGACGATGCCGGTCCACAGGCAGTGCCCGATGTTGGACGCGACGGAGTCGACGGGGCGCTTGGCGTGGTCCAGGGCGACGGCGAAGCGGCCGAGCCCGGGCAGCCAGAACGCCTCGTTGAACCTCTCCTTGAGCGCCTGCGCCCGGTCTTCCCAGTAGGCGGGATCCTCCCCGGCCGCTCGGGCGAGGCAGGCCCGCGCGCGGAAGGCCGCGTAGACGTAGCCCTGCACCTCGCACAGCGCGATGGGGCTGCGCGCGATGGTGCCGTCGGCGGCGTTGACGCCGTCCCAGGAGTCCTTCCAGCCCTGGTTCACGAGGCCTCGCCCGGTCGCGCGGTGGTACTCGACGAACCCGTCGCCGTCGCGGTCGCCGTAGTGGTCGACCCAGTCGAGTGCGCGGTCGGCGTGCGGCACCAGCGCGCCCATCCGGTCGTCGCCGATGCCCCACCGGCTCAGCTCGCCGAGCAGCACCACGAACAGCGGTGTGGCATCGGCGGTGCCGTAGTAGACGTGGCGTCCGCCCAGCGCGAGGGAGGAGTCCGCGCCGAACCTGATCTCGTGCAGGATCCGGCCGGGTTCCTCCTCGCTGTTCGGCTCCACCGCCACGCCCTGGTGGCGGGCGAGCGTCTGGGCGGTGCCGAGCGCCAGCGTCGGGTCGATCGGCAGTGACATCAGCGACGACAGGATCGAGTCGCGGCCGAACAGGGTCATGAACCACGGCGCTCCGGCCGCGATCACCGTGTCCTGCGGCCGGTCGGGGTCGAAGATGCGCAGCGCGCCGAGGTCTTCCCTGCTCCGCTGCAGCGTGCGCATCAGCGAGGGCGCGCCGAACACCCGCAGCACCGGCCCCGTCTCGTGCCACTGCCGCGCCCGCGTCACCGGCGCGGACTGCTCGACCGGCTCGTCGAGGGGGAACTGCGCGGGCGCCAGCTCGCCGTCCACCACGGGACGGGCGGTGACCCTGGTCGACCACTCACCGCGCGCGGGCACCCGCGCGTGGAAGGTGAGCCGGTCCAGGTCGTACTCGGCGTGGTCGGCGCTCACCCGCACACCCCGGCCGCCGCGGTCGAGGGCGAGGCCGTCCTCGTGCGCCCTGGCGCCGTGCCGGCGGTGGTCGCGGCGCACGCGGTCCTCCTTGACCTCGAACAGGTCGGCGAAGTCGGCCTGCACGTGGACGGTGAGCGTGACGGAGACGTCGCGCGGCCCGTAGTTGCGCAGCACCACGTCCTCGCGCATGCCGGCGCCGATGTACCGGGTGCGTTCGACGAGCAGGGAGCTCTCGCCACGCCGGTCGAGGACCGCGCGCCCGAGGAACGTCGTGCGGAACGGTTCCGCCGGTACCGCGGTGATCGGCTCGGCCGGCGCGTCGTCGATCCGCACCTGCCAGCCGGACACGATCCGCGTGTCCAGGAAGAACGTGCCCTGCGCGCTGTCGGCGTGGATCTCCCCGTCGTGCCCGCACACGCAGAACGACGTGCCGTTGACCAGCGTGACGGTGCCGCCGGAGAGCGCGGCCGGTTGCCCGTCGAAGGCCCAGCCGCCGGTCATGTCGTCCTGGTGTGGCGGGGGAGCGGGCCGGTGGTCGCGACGATCTCGTGCGGGCCTGGACCGGGTCGCGCTGTCCGCCGCGGATCGGGCGCACGTCCGATCGACGTGGTCGTGGACGTCATCGTCCTGCCTCCTCTCGTTGGTGCCACCACTTGCAGGCTGGCAAGGTTCCGGCGGAGCGCGCCTTCGCCTGCGAGGACCAAATTCCCGTCCGCGTTCGTCCTGCGGGGACAGGTGGCCGCACGGTGCCGGCGAACGGGCTGGTGAAACGAGGCCGGAAGTGCCGTGTGAGTCCGGTTCCGGCGGGTAGCCGGGCGGCACGGCGTCATCGACCACCCGTACCTCGGGGCGTCGCCGGGTGACCTGACGCCGGAGATCCGCACCCGGTTCGTGATCTCGCGGAGCGCGGGGCCCCGGTCCTGGAGGCCGAACAGCGAGGGTCCGCGCAGGCCGGCGAACCACCCCCGGTGAAGCGCGACAGCCGGGTCCTGCTGCGCCCGTGACGGGAAACGCGCGCCGAGTTGGTCCTCTTCTGCCGAAGCGCCGCGGTGGCCGGTCCACAGAGGATCGTCTTCTGGCTTCGACGCGAGGAGACGGACGTGGAGAACGACAGGTTGCGGATCGCGATGGTGTCCACCGAGGAGTTCGGCACCGGGCAGCGCGTGCACGTGGCGGGGTTGGCGGCGGCACTGGCCCACCGCGGGCACGCCGTCACGGTGTACACCCGCCGCGAGCGGCCGCATCTGCCCGCGCGCGACCGCACGGACCTCGGCTACGACGTCGTGCGGTTGCCGGCCGGGCCACCGCTGCGGATCGACGAGGACGAGACGGTCCCGCACCTCGGCCGGCTCGCCGAGCTCCTCGGCCGGGAGTGGCGCGACTTCCGGCCGGACGTCGTGCACGCGCACGGGTGGATGTCCGGACTGGCCAGTGTGCTGGCCCGGCACCACGGGACTCCCGTCGTGCAGACCTACCACGGCCTCGGCGGGTCCGTCCGGCGCTCGAAGGGAGAACGGCTCGTCGGCCGCGAGGTCGCCGGGGTCACCGCCATGTCGTCCGGCGAGCTGCCCGCCCTCACCCACGAGGGCATCGACCGGAGCCGGATCTCCGTCGTGCCGACCGGTGTCGACGTGCAGATGTTCACCCCGTGGGGGCGACGGGCACGGCGCGGTGCGCGCCGGCGGGTGGTGGCGGTGCGGACACCGGGGCCGGACAGCGGTCTGGTCGACCTGGTGAGGGTGCTGCCCCACCTGGACGACGTCGAGCTGCTGATCACCGGCGGGCCTCGGAAGCAGCAGAACGCGCGGGACGGCGAACTGCGGCGGTTGCGCGCGCTGGCCGCCCGTGCCGGGGTCGCCGACCGGCTCGTGTTCACCGGAGGCGTCTCCAGGGCGAGGACGATCGCCTTGCTGCGGTCCTCGGACGTGGCCGTGTGCGCGCCGCGGCGTGAACCGGTCGGCCGCTTCTCGCTCGAGGCGATGGCGTGCGGGGTGCCCGTGGTCGCGACGGCGGTGGACGCGCTGGCGGACTCGGTGGTCGACCGGGTGACGGGCCTGCACGTTCCACCCGCGAGGCCGCGTCTGCTCGCGCGGGTGCTGTCCGGGTTGCTCGGCGACGACGTCCTCCGCCAGGAGTTCGGTGTCGCGGGCCGCGACCGGGCGTCCGCGCGGTACTCCTGGGACCGGATCGCGGCCGACATCGTCCGTGCCTACGGACAGGCCGGCGCGCACAGCTGACCCCCGTCTCCGTGAGACCGCGTCGATCCGGGGTCTCACGGAGACGGAGGTCAGCGCCTCGCCCCGAACGAGAGGTGGTCGTGGACGAGCCGCACCACCATCGCGCCCTCGCCGACCGCGGAGCCGACCCGTTTGACCGACCCGCTGCGCACGTCGCCGATCGCGAACACCCCCGGCCTGTTGGTCTCCAGCGGGAACGGCCGCCGACCCTTCTGCCACCAGGTGTCGTCGGTCGCGACGTGCTCGCCGGTCAGGACGAACCCGTCCTCGTCGAGCGTGATCAACGAGGAAAGCCAGGCCGTGCACGGAGTCGCGCCGATGAACACGAACAGGGCCCGCACCGCGAGGGTGCGCCGTTCGTGGTCGCGGTTGTCCTCGACGACGACGCCACCGAGCTTGTCGTCGCCCAGCAGCTCCACGACCTCGTGGCGCAGCAACACCTCGATGCGGGGATGGCTCGTCACGCGGTCGACGAGATAGCGGGACATGTCCTTGTTCAGGTCGTCGCCGCGCACCACCAGGTGGACGGAGGGCACCCGGTCCGCGAGGAACACGGCCGCCTGGCCCGCCGAGTTGCCGCCGCCGACGATCGCGACGGGGTTCGCCTGGCACTCCCGCGCCTCGTGGACCGTGGCGGCGTAGTACACGTCGGTCGACTCGAAGTCGCTGAGCCGCGGCAGGTCGAGCCTGCGGTAGCGGGCGCCGGTCGAGATCACCAGCGTCCGCGTCCTGACCCGGGACGAGTCGTCGAAGCCCACCACGTAGTGGCCGTCGTGCGCTGAGAACGAGACCGCCTCCACCGACACGGTCACCGGCACGCCGAACTTCTCGGCCTGCAGCACCGCGCGTTCGGCGAGCTCCGGACCGGAGATGCCGGCCGGGAAGCCCAGGTAGTTCTCGATCCGCGACGTCGTCCCCGCCTGGCCGCCCGCCGCGACCGAGTCGACGGCCACCACGTCCAGCCCGTCCGCCGCGCCGTAGACGACGGCCGCGAGACCGCCGGGCCCGGCGCCGACCACGAGCAGGTCGGCGAGCTGGTCCGGCGGGGGCGACGCGTGCAGTCCCAGTGCCCTGGCCAGTTTCCGGTTGCTCGGGTTGCGCAGCGTCGTGCCACCGGGCACCAGGACCACCGGGGTCTCGTGGATGGTCACGCCGACCCGGCGCAGCAGCTCCTCGGCGTGGGCGTCCTTGTCGGTGTCGACCAGCCGGTGCGGGATCCGGTTGCGGGCGGCGAACTCCAGCAGCCGCTTGGTGTCGGGGGAGAAGCAGGAGCCGATGATCTGCACCCCACCGCTCCTGCCGATCAGCACGGCCCGGCGCACCAGGTACGCGCGCAGGACCAGGTCCCCGAGCACGGGGTCGCCGCGGACCAGTTCGGTCAGCTGGTCCGCGGTCAGCTGGACGACCTCGCCCGGCTCGGCGACGACGGCGGTCACGAACGACGGCTGCCCTTCGAGCAGACCGAGCTCACCGAGGAACCGGCCGGGGCCGTGCGCCCGCACGACCTCACCCTGCTCCAACACGTGCACGAGACCGCTGACGACCACGAAGAAGTCGTGGCCGCGGTCGCCCTCGGCGTAGAGCACCTCGCCCTCGCGGGCCGGTCGCCGTGTGCCGTGCCGTGCGACCTCGTCGATCTGGTCCTCGTCGAGGCGGGGGAAGGCACCGTCGACGTCCGGCGTCTCCGGGAACACCGGCCGGTCAGACGAAGGCCTGGTGCGCATAGCACCACCGCCAGTTCTCGCCGGGTTCCAGGGAACGGACGATCGGATGCCCGTCGTTGAAGGCGTGCCTGCGCGCGTGCCTCATCGGCGAGGAGTCGCAGCAGCCGACGTGCCCGCAGGTGAGGCACAGGCGCAGGTGCACCCAGGGGGTTCCGGCGAGGAGGCACTCGCGGCAGCCCTGCGGGGTCTGCGGCGCGACGTCGCGCACCAGCGCCAGGTGTTCGTCCACGACCGTGGTCATCGGTCCTCCCGTTTCGCGTCGTCGAGCACGAGCGACAGCCCGATGCCCACCAGCCACACGTCCTTCGCGAGCGAGATGCCCTCCTCGGTCGGTCGCAGGCTGCCCTCGCGCCGCATCCCCGGCGTCCTCAGGTAGAGCCCGAGCAACGCGCCGCCGAACCCGGTGAGCGCGGCACCGGCGACGCGTGCGGGGACCAGCGGCACCAGCAGTGCCAGACCGGTCACGATCTCCCCGGCCGCGAGCAGCGCCGCGAACCGCTGGGGGTCCAGCTTGCCCAGCAGGGGATAGGTGTTCGCAGCCCAGCCGTGCATCGACTCGGCCGCCTGCCGGTCGGCGTGCAGCTTGCCAAGACCTGAGTTGAGCACGTACGCGCCTGTCGTGACGCGCGCCGGCAGTTGGCGCAGCAGAGTTCGGCTGATCATGTCTTCACCTCCGGGACGAGAGCGTGGTCGAGCCAGGCGCGCAGCTGCGGTGCCGGCACCGCACCGGCCTGGCGTGCGATCACCTCGCCGCCGCGCAGGATCATCAGGGTGGGGATGGAGCGCACGTCGAACCGTTGCGAGAGAAGGGGTGCGCGGTCCACGTCCACCCGCACGAGCTTGAGGTCGCCGGCCCGTTCGTGCGCGAGGCCGTCCAGGACCGGGCTGACCATCCGGCACGGTCCGCACCACGTCGCCCACATGTCGACCAGCACGGGAACGTCGGCCTGCTCGGCCGCCTCGCCGAAGTCGTCGTCCAGGGCGTCGACGATCCACGGGAGGGGCCGGCCGCAGTTGCCGCACTTCGGTTTGCCCTGCGCGGCAACAGGTACGCGGTTGGTCTTGCCGCAGTGGGGGCACGCGATGTCCGTCGTCCTCATGCGGCCGCCCTGCTTCCACCGGACGTGACGACGGTCAGCTCGTCGTCCGTCACGTCCACCCGGATGACCGCGTCCTCCGCCACGTCACCCGCTATCAGCGCCCGTGCCACGCGCGTCTCGACCTCGTGCGCGATGTAGCGGCGCAACGGCCGCGCGCCGTAGACGGGGTCGAAACCGCGCCTGGCGATGAACTCGCGGGCGGGGGGAGTGAGCTCGACGTCGATGCGGCGTTCGGCCAGCCGGGAGCGCAGCTCGGCGAACTGCAGGTCCACGATGCGTTCGATCTGCTCGAGCCGCAGCGGCGTGAACAGGACGATGTCGTCGACGCGGTTGAGGAACTCCGGCCGGAAGTGGTCGCGCAGCGACGCCAGCACGGCTCCGCGCGCGTCCGGTTTGATCTCCCCGTCGGGCGTGACGCCGTCCAGCAGGAACTCGGAGCCGATGTTGGACGTCATGATGACCACCGTGTTGCGGAAGTCGACCGTGCGGCCCTGCGAGTCGGTGATCCGGCCGTCGTCGAGCACCTGCAGGAACGTGTTGAACACGTCCGGGTGCGCCTTCTCCATCTCGTCGAGCAGCACGACGGAGTAGGGCTTGCGCCGCACCGCTTCCGTGAGCTGGCCGCCCTCGTCGTAGCCGACGTAGCCGGGCGGCGCGCCGACGAGCCGCGAGACCGTGTGCTTCTCCTGGTACTCGCTCATGTCGAGGCGCACCATGTTGTCCTCGCTGTCGAACAGCGCGGACGCCAGTGCCTTCGCCAGCTCGGTCTTGCCGACCCCGGTGGGGCCCAGGAAGATGAACGACCCGATCGGCTTGCGCGGGTCCTTCACGCCCGCCCGCGCCCGGATGATCGCGTCGGCGACGAGCCGCACCGGCTCGTTCTGCCCGATCACCCGCTCGTGCAGGATCTGGTCCAGCCTCAGCAGCTTCTCGCGTTCGCCCTCCTTGAGCCTCGACACCGGGATGCCGGTCCACGCCGCGACGATCTCGGCGATCTCGTCCTCGGTCACCACCTCCCTGAGCAGCCGGTGCTGACCCTGTTTGCCCGCCAGCCTCTCCTCCTCGGCCGCGAGCCGGCCGCCGAGCTCGGCGAGCGTGCCGTAGCGCAGCTCCGCGGCCCGGTCGAGGTCGTACGAGCGTTCCGCCTCCTCGGCTTCGCGCCGGACGCGTTCCAGCTCGCCGCGCAGGTCCTGCACGCGGCGGATCGCCTGCCGTTCCGCCTCCCACTGCGCGGTCATGGCGTCGAGCTCGGTGCGCAGGTCGGCGAGCTCCTTGCGCAGCGCCTCCAGCCGTTGCCCGCTGGCCTGGTCGGTCTCCTTGGCCAGCGCGGCCTCCTCGATCTCCAGCCTGGTCACCCGCCGCGAGGTCTCGTCCAGTTCCGCGGGCATCGAGTCGATCTCGGTGCGCAGCCGGGCGCACGCCTCGTCCACCAGGTCGATCGCCTTGTCCGGCAGGAATCGCTCGGTGATGTAGCGCTGGGACAGCACCACTGCGGACACCAGCGCGGCGTCCTGGATCTTGACACCGTGGTAGACCTCCAGTCGTTCCCTGAGCCCGCGCAGGATCGAGATCGCGTCCTCCGGTGACGGCTCGGCCACGACCACGGTCTGGAACCGCCGCTCCAGCGCGGCGTCGGACTCGATGTGCTTGCGGTACTCGTCGAGCGTGGTGGCGCCGATCATGTGCAGTTCACCGCGCGCGAGCATGGGTTTGAGCATGTTGCCGGCGTCCATCGATCCCTCGGCGGCGCCCGCGCCGACGACGGTGTGCAGCTCGTCGACGAACAGCAGGATCCGGCCCTCGGCGGACCTCACCTCGGCCAGCACGGCCTTGAGCCGTTCCTCGAACTCGCCGCGGTACTTGGCACCGGCCACCAGAGCGCCCATGTCGAGCGAGAAGACCGTCTTGTCCCGCAAGCCCTCCGGCACGTCGCCGCGCACGATCCGCTGCGCGAGCCCCTCGACGATGGCGGTCTTGCCGACGCCGGGCTCCCCGATCAGCACCGGGTTGTTCTTCGTCTTGCGGGACAGGATCTGGACCACCCGGCGGATCTCGGCGTCCCGGCCGATCACCGGGTCGAGGTCACCGGTCCGCGCGTCCTCCACGAGGTCGCGGCCGTACTTCTCCAGCGCCTCATAGGTCCCCTCCGGCGTGGCGCTGCGCACCCGCTGGTTGCCGCGGATCCTGGTCAGGCCCTCCAGGAACCGGTCGCTCGTGACGCCGTGCCGCGCCAGCAGCTGACCGGCCTTGGTGGCGCCGCCCTCCTCCGCCAGCGCGAGCAGCAGGTGCTCGACGCTGACGTACTCGTCCTTGAGCCGCTTGGCTTCCCGTTCCGCGGCGTCGAGCACTCCGAGCAGCCGGCGGGTCACGGTGATCTGTCCCGGTTGGACACCAGGACCGGTGACCTTGGGGCGGCGGGCCAGTTCGGACCTCACCTCCTCGGTCAGCGCCCGCACGTCCACGTCCGCCCGGGCGAGCAGGCGGGCCACCAGACCGTCGGGCTGCTCGACCAGTGCCAGCAGCAGGTGCTCCCCGTCGGTCTCGGTGTGCCCGAGCCGCCGGGCGGCCTCCTGCGCGGACTGCACCGCCTCCTGGGACTTCTGCGTCAGCCTGTTCACGTCCACAGCCGGCTCACCTCCATGACGGACCACCTCCGTGCACCTGTGCCTCCAGGACCCGGATCCGGTCGAGCAGGTCCAGCACGAGCGCGATCGCGTTGTAGTTGAGCGAGAGCCCGCCGCGCAGCCGCTGGATCCGCGCGATGCGGGCCGCGGTGTCCGGCGGGAACCACAGCCGTCCACCGTCGTCCACCGCGCACTCGACCAGCCCCAGCGCGGCGTACCGGCGCACCAGGTCCGGGTGCAGCCCGGTGTGGACGGACACCCGGTCGACGCTCAGCCGCGCCGGTTTCGTCAGGACGTACATCACGCACCTCTCGGGTCGAAGTCGGAGACCGCGGACAGTTCCTCGAACAGGTCCCGTTCGCGCTTGCCGAGGGACCGGGGCACCACGATCTTCACGACGGCGTAGAGGTCGCCCGGCTTGCCGCGCGGGTTGGGCAGGCCCTCCCCGCGCAGCCGCAGCCGCCGCCCGCTCGACGAGCCCGCGACCACCCGGACCTTCGCCTCGCCGCCCGGCGTCGTGATGGGCACGGTGGCGCCGAGGGCCGCCTCCCACGGCGCCACCGGCAGGTCCATGACGAGGTCGCGGCCGTCCAGGCGGTACCGGGGGTTCGGGGCGATCCTGACCACCAGGAAGAGGTGGCCGGACGCGCCACCGCCGGAGCCCTGCCCGCCCTCGCCGGCCAGCCGGATGCGCTGGCCGTCCACCACGCCGGGCGGGATCGTCACGTCCAGGTCGCGGTCGCCGAGGGTGAGCCTGCGGTGACCGCCCCGGTAGGCCTCCTCGACCGTGAGGGTCAGCTCGGCCTCCTGGTCGGCGCCGGGCACCGGGCCACCGCGTCCGCCGCGGCGGAAGACGCCGCTGAACAGGTCCTCGAAGTCGAAGTCCTCGAACCCGCCGACGCCCGGCCCGCTCGTGTACACCGTGCGTCCTCCCGGACCGCGTCCCGCGCGTTCCTCGTAGTCCTCCGGCACCCGGCGGAAGTCGGCGCCGAACCGGTCGTACCGGCGGCGCTGCTCCGCGTCCGACAGGACCCCGTAGGCCTCGCTGACCTCCTTGAAGCGGTCTTCCGCGGCGGGGTCGCGGTTGACGTCCGGGTGGTACTGCCTGGCGAGCTTGCGGTACGCCCGCTGGATCTCGTCGGCGCTCGCCCCGCGGGGCACGCCGAGCGCCTCGTAGAAGTCCCCGGCCACCCCGCTCACCCCTGTGCGCGTGCCACCGCGACGGCGGCGGGACGCAGGTCGCCGTAGCCGGGCCGCAGCACGCGCACGACCGTGTTCGGCGGCGCGTCCGGGTCGTCGAGCACCATCACGACCTCGTGCACGGCGGGGTCGAACGGCACCCCGGTGGCGTCCTGGCGCGGGTAGCCGAGCCGGGCGAGCACCTCGACGGCCTGGTCGAGGGTCGCCCGCACGCCCTCGGCCACCGCGTCGCCGGACGCGTGCCCGAGCGCGAGCTCCAGGTTGTCGAGCACCGGCAGCCAGGCCGACGCCACCCGCGCGCGTTCCGCGGCGCGCTGCCGTTCCAGCTCGCGGATGTGGCGCTTGCGCGCGTTGTCCAGCTCCGCCTCGGCGCGCAGCCAGCGGTCCTCCAGCTCCGCGACGCCCCGATCCGGGACCGGCGCCGGGGAAGGAGGGGCGCCGGCCCCGGGTTCGGCCGCGGAGCTCGCGGCGTTCTCGTGGGTGGTCACGGTGATCAGACCCGGTCGAAGTCCGCGTCGATGACGTCGTCCTCCGCCGCCCCGGTGGAGCTGCCGGCCGAGGACGGCGGGGGCGTGGACGACCGTGCCGCCACCAGGCCGTTCAGCACCTGGGTCAGCTCGTCGGTCAGCTCCCGCACGCGGTCGGCCGGTGCCTCGTCCCGCAGCGCCTCGCGCGCGTCGGAGACCAGCATCTCGGCGCGCGCCCGCTCGTGCGCGGGCGCGTTCTCGCCCAGGTCGGACAGGGTCTTCTCGACCTGGTAGGCGATCGAGTCGAGGGTGTTGCGGGCGTCCACGGTCTCGCGCAGGCGCTGGTCCTCCGTCCGGTTCGCCTCGGCGTCGGCCACCATCCGCTCGATCTCGGTCGTGTCCAGGTTCGAGCTCTCGCTGATGGTGATGCCCTGCTCCGCGCCGGTGTCCTTGTCCCTGGCGGTCACGTTGAGGATGCCGTTCGCGTCGATGTCGAAGACGACCTCGACCTGCGGTTCGCCGCGGGGCGCCGGCCTGATGCCGCTGAGCTGGAACCGGCCCAGCACCCGGTTGTCGGCCGCGCGCTCGCGCTCGCCCTGCAGCACGACGACGTCCACGGCGGGCTGGTTGTCCTCCGCGGTGGAGAACACCTCGGAGCGGCGGGCCGGGATCGTGGTGTTCCTCTCGATGATCTTCGTCATCACACCGCCGCGGGTCTCCACGCCCAACGACAACGGCGTCACGTCCAGCAGCAGCACGTCCTTGACCTCGCCCTTGAGCACGCCGGCCTGGACGGCGGCGCCGAGCGCCACGACCTCGTCCGGGTTGACGCTCATGTTCGGGTCCTTGCCGCCGGTCAGCCTGCGGACGAGCTTCTGCACCGCGGGGATCCTGGTCGAACCGCCGACGAGGACGACCTCGTCGATGTCGTTCGCGGACACCTTGCCGTCGGCCATGGCCTGCTCGACCGGCCCGAGGCAGCGCTCGACCAGGTCGGCCGTGATCTGCTCGAACGTCGACCGCGTGACGGTCTCGGTCAGGTGCTTCGGGCCGCTCGCGTCCGCCGTGACGAACGGGAGGCTCACCTGGGTCTGCGTGACCGAGCTGAGCTCGACCTTGGCCTTCTCCGCCGCCTCGGACAGCCGTTGCAGCGCCTGGGCGTCCTGGCGCAGGTCGATTCCCGTGTCGTTCTTGAACTTGTCGGCGAGGTGGTCGACGAGCCTGCGGTCGAAGTCGTCGCCGCCGAGGTGGGTGTCGCCCGAGGTGGACCGCACCT
This sequence comes from Lentzea sp. NPDC059081, assembly GCF_042738015.1. NCBI lineage: Bacteria > Bacillati > Actinomycetota > Actinomycetes > Pseudonocardiales > Pseudonocardiaceae > Lentzea > Lentzea sp. NPDC059081. The sequence goes on along the minus strand of NZ_JBHYGW010000007.1, from coordinate 244,410 downwards.
CGACCACGCCGTCGCCGACGTCCAGCAGGGACACGTCGAACGTGCCGCCGCCCAGGTCGAACACCAGGACCGTCTCGTGGCCCTTCCTGTCCAGCCCGTAGGCCAGCGCGGCCGCCGTCGGCTCGTTGATGATCCGCAGGACCTCGAGACCCGCGATCCGGCCCGCGTCCTTGGTCGCCTGGCGCTGCGAGTCGTTGAAGTACGCGGGCACGGTGATCACCGCCTCGCGCACCTTCTCACCGAGGTGCTTGCTCGCGTCGTCGACGAGCTTGCGCAGCACCTGGGCGCTGATCTCCTCCGGCGCGTAGAGCTTGTCGCGCACCTTGAAGCGCACCGAGTCGCTCGGTCCGGGGACGACGTCGAACGTCACCGCTCTCGTCTCCTCGGTGACCTCCTCGAACCGGCGGCCGATGAACCGCTTGGCTGAGTAGATCGTGCCGTGCGGGTTCAGCACCGCCTGGCGCTTCGCCAGCTGTCCTACCAGGCGTTCACCGCTCTCGGTGAACGCCACGACGGACGGGGTGGTCCTGGAGCCCTCCGCGTTCGCGATCACGGTGGGCTGGCCGCCCTCGACGACCGCGATCGCGGAGTTCGTCGTGCCGAGGTCGATCCCCACTGCCGCCGCCATCACTCGACCCCCTCTGCCCGGGGCAGGGTGCCGAGGAGGCGCACCGCGTCGTCCGCGAACTCCTCGTCCACGACGAGGTCGTACCGGCTCGGCACCATCATCGTCACGGAGCTGAAGTCGCGCCTGCCGCGGTGCAGCGCGTAGGAGACCGCGCCGATGACGGCACCGACGACGGCGCCGAACACGAGGCCGTAGAGGGCGAGCGTGAACGCGGCGACGAGCGGGTTGATGAGGTCGAAAAGACCGAAGATCCATCCGAAGAACAGTCCGGGGACGGCGCCGGCGGCGGCACCGTTCAGCAACGCCCGGCCCCAGTTCATCCGTCCGACGACCTGCTCCACGACGCGGATGTCGACGCCGACGATCGCGGTGCGGCCGACCGGGAACTTGTTGTCGGACAGGTGGTCGACGGCGCGCTCGGCGTCCTCGTAGTTGTCGAACGAAGCGATTGTGCGTCGTTTTGAAGAACTTTGCGCTGTGTCGTCACCGATGTCGGCGCGTGCGTGCGCACCCGAGTGATGAGTGGTCATGGCTGCTCCCTCAGGCGTTGACCGTTGTCCGCTCATGGGTTCCTTCCCGCGCGGGGTCTGCTGCCGAGCGCGGTTCAGTCGCGTGCATTGGGTCGACCCTGGCGAAGGACACACGTGCGGCGCGTCGTCCTGCGAGGACCAAACCGGTCCTCCGCAATGGACACGACAGCACGACCACGGGGGACTAAGGTGGCTGACGAGCAACGACTCACGGAGGGGGCATGACCGCCGGCGCGACAGGTGCGGACGCTTGGGCACGTGCCCGGCTGTCCAGTCTCTACGGCGTCTTCGTGCTGTCGATGAACATGTTCGGTGGCAAGGATCCCGCGAAGATCCTCGCCCTGGCGGCGGCCGCGGTGCCGTCGCTCGGTCCGTGCACAGTGGCCGCGACCTACCTCGTGGCGGGCGGCGTCCTGGGGCGGCAGCCCACCGGCCACCCGCCCGACGCCGAGCTCGACCGACTTGTGTCCGAAATGGACGGTCACGGTTCCGGCGCGGTGCTGCCGGGCGCCACCTGGCGCTGTGCGTTCCCGTTGAAGGAACAGTCCGCTCTCGCCGGCTGCCTCGTGGTGGCCGCGGAGTCGGAGCCGACGATCGACGACATGTTCTTGTTGAAGGTGCTCTGCCAGCAGACCAGTGCCGCGCTGGCGAACGCGGCCCTGCGCCGCAGAGGTGACGAGTACGTCGACGAGCTGCGCCGGTCCAACGACGAGCGGGCGGAGGTGAACGCCCGGCTGACAGGCACGGTCGACGTGCTCCTCAAACAGCAACGCGTGCACGACGTGCTGACCGGGGTGAGTGCTCGCGGGGACGGCGAGCAGGGGATCGCGCAGGCGCTCCACGAGCTCACCGGGCTGGCCGTGGCCGTGGAGGACAAGTTCGGCAACCTGCGCGCGTGGGCGGGGCCCGGCCGTCCCGACCCGTACCCGAAGCTGCCCGCCCTGCGCCGGGAGGACCTGCTGCGCCGCGCGGCCCGCCGCACCTACCCGCTGCGGGAGAAGAACCGGCTGATGTCGCTGGTCAAGCCGCACCACGAGGTGCTCGGAGTGGTCTCCCTGGTCGGCCCGGCGAAGACCGTGCGGGACCAGGACGTGTTCACGCTGGAGTACGGCACGACCGTGCTCGCGCTGGAGCTCGCGCACCAGCGCAACCTCGCGGAGGTGGAGCTGCGGCTGCACCGGGAGCTCGTCGACGACCTGGTCGCCGGCACGGACAACGACGGCGCCTACGCACGAGCCGCCGCGCTGGGTCACGACCTGCGGGGCTCCCACCACGTACTGGTGGCGCAGTGGAACGGTGCGGAGGCCGACAGCGCGCTGTCGGCGGCGATGTCGCACGCGGTGGTCGAGCTGGGGTGGAAAGCGCTGTGCTCGCGGCGCTCCGGTGTCGTGGTCGTGCTCGTCACCGGTCGTCCGGACGGTGAGGCGCTGTTCCGCTCCGTGGCGAACGAGCTGGGCACCGACGCGGGCGTGATCGCCATCGGCGGCACCTGCGACACACCGGACCGGTTGCCCCGGTCGTTCGACGAGGCGGTGCGCGCGTTGCGCATCCGGCAGGCCTCTGGTGCCCCCCGCGGTGTGGCGTCGTTCGACCAGCTGGGCCTCTACCGGATCCTCGACGCGGGGGAGAGCCGTGCCGAGGTGTCGTCCTTCGTGTGGGAGTGGCTGGGGGATCTGATCGACTACGACGAGACGCGCAACGCGGACATGGTCCGCACGCTCTCCCAGTTCCTGGAGTGCGGGGGCAACTACGACAAGACCGCGACCGCGCTGATGATCCACCGCAGCACGCTGCGGTACCGGCTCGGCAGGATGCGGGAGATCACCGGTTTCGACCTCGGCGACGTGGAAACTCGCTTGAACGTCCACGTCGCGACCCGTGCGTGGCAGGTCTTGCAGGGGCGTCCGTTGGAGGGCCGGTGACGAGTGCCGTGTTCGACGGTGTGCCGCTCGAGGTGCACTCCCACCTGTGCGTGTTCCACCACGGTCCCGCCGAGCGGGACGAGCTGGTGATGCCGTTCCTGTCGGAGGGGCTGCGCGACGGGGAGTCGTGCCAGTACTTCGCCATGGCGGGGGAGAGGGGCCACGCCGAACGGGAGCTGGGAGCGCCGCACCCGCGGCTGCAGGTGAGTGAGGCGGAGAGCCGGTACCGGTGCGAGGACGAGCTGGACAGCGAGGCGTTCATGGCCGAGCTGGACGAGTGGACGCGGCGGCAGGGAACGTCGTGCCGGGTGGCGGGTGACATGCGCTGGGCCGGGAGCTCGCTCAGCCGGCCGGGACGGCTCGACGCGCTCTTCCGGCACGAGATGAACGCGAGCCGGTGGGTGGCCACGCGTCCGGTGTACGCGTTGTGCTTCTACGACCTCGACCTGTTCGACGGTGACGTGATCGTCCCGATGGTCAACGCCCACCCGCAGATCTGGATGACCGGCGTGCTCCTCGACAATCCGTACCACCAGCAACCCGCACCGTGACGGGCTCGCGGAACCCGTTGAGTATCCGGGTTTTCGCGGGGTACTCGACGGCCCATGCAGGAAACCGTTGTCCTCGGTCTGCTCGCCGATCCCGGCCTGGCGACCGACATCGTGGAAGACCTGGCAGAAGATCTCCCGCGGCGGCTGAGCCGTGACGTGGACGGTGACGTCGAGTGGCGGGTCGTGTCCGTCTGCGACCAGTTCGCCGCCGACGAGCATGGGTCCGTGCGGCACGTGGTGGAGGCGGTGCGCGACCAGGCCGTCCAGGAACGGTGCGACCTGTGGGTGTGCCTGACGGACCTGCCGCGCAGAGCGGGCACCGACCCGGTGGTGGCCGATGCCAGCGCCGACGACGGGCTCGCCGTGGCGTCGCTCCCGGCGCTGGGCAGCTGGGGGCTGCGCAGCAAGACCGGTGACGTGGTCAGTGCCGTCGTCGCCGAGCTGCGGGACCGCGAGGTCCCGATGCGGCGGTTGGCGCGCCGGGTCGACTCGCCGACGGACGACATCGGTGTGCGGTTCGTGGCACCCGGTCTGCGCGGCCGGTTGCGGATGTTCGCCGGGATGGTGCGGGCGAACCGGCCGTGGCGGCTCGCGATGGGGTTGTCCAGCGTGCTGGTCGCCGCGTTCGGCACCGGGGCGTACACGTTGATCAGTCCGACCATGTGGATGCTCGGCTCGCAGTCGAGCGTGGTCAGGCTGCTGGCGGCGATGTTGTTGTCGATCGCGGCCATGGTGACGTGGCTGGTCGTCACCCACGAGCTGTGGGAGCGCCCGTCCGACGCGGAGGGGAGGGAACGGGCCCGGTTGTACAACCTCACCACCGTGGTCACGCTCGTGCTGGGGATCTCCACGCTGTACGCGGCCTTGTTCCTGGTGGTGCTGGCGTCCGGGTTGCTGGTGCTCGAACCGTCCGTCCTGGCACAGGAGATCGGCCATCACCCCGGTGCGCGGGACTTCCTGGGGATGGCGTGGCTGGCGGCGTCGGTCGCGACCGTGGCCGGTGCTCTCGGCGCCCGCCTGGAGAGCGACGAGGCGGTGCGCAACGCCGCGTACGGCTACCGCCAGCAGCGGCGCCGCGAGAAGCTCCGGAAGTGACCTCTCAGGACTACAGCTCGACGTGGAATTCCGCCTCGCGGAGCGAAGCGCCGCACACGTGCGGTGCGAGACGGTGCACACCCCGAAGATCTTGTGGAGGTGGGCGTGGTGCTTCCAGCCACCGTCGCGAAGGTGATCAGAGTTCGTGTGAGCGGAGAGATCGACGCGTCCACTGTGGACATGCTCGCCCGCGCGATCGAGCCGCATCTGGACATTTCGAACGCGAGGATCCTGGTGGACATGAGTGAGGTGACGTTCCTGGGGACCGCGGGCCTCCGGGCGCTGGCCCGTGCGGAGCACCATGCGCGCCGGGTCGGGTCGGAACTGCACCTGGTCGGCCCCACCACAGCCGTGCGGAGGTCTCTCGCGTTGCTGGAGATGCTGCGTGCGTGACCCGCCCGAACGGGTCATGCACGCAGCACCTCCACCCGCGCCGGGTCCGGCCACCGCGTTCGCCGCGGCGGCCGGACCCCGGTGCTCGTCAGGGCTTGAGGACGACCTTCTCGCAGTTGTCCTCCTTGTTCTTGAACAGCGCGTAACCGCGTTCCGCCTCGGCCAGCGGAAGGGTGTGGGTGATGATCCTGGTCGGGTCGAGCTCCCCGCGTTCGATGCGCTCCAGCAGCGGCCGCATGTAGCGGTGGACGTGGCACTGCCCGGTGCGCAGGGTCAGCGAGCGGTTCATCCACGCGCCGGCCGGGAACTTGTCGATCAGCCCGCCGTAGACGCCGATCACGGACACGATGCCGCCGCTGCGGCAGGACATGATGGCCTGGCGCAGCACGTGCGGACGGTCGCTCTCGGACCGGACGGCCTGCTTGACGCGGTCGTAGGCGGAGACGTGCGCGCTGCCGTGGGTGGCTTCCAGGCCCACCGCGTCGATGCACTTGTCGGGTCCGCGTCCGCCGGTCAGCTCCAGCAGGCGCGACCGCACGTCCACCTCCTCGAAGTTCACGGGCGTGTGGCCCGCCTCCTCGGCCATCCGCAGCCGGTAGGGCTCCTTGTCGATGGCGATGACCCGCGCGGCGCCGAGGACCCTGGCGCTGTCCATGGCGAACTGGCCGACCGGGCCGGCACCCCAGACCGCCACCACGTCGGTGGGCTGGATGTCGCACATGTCCGCGCCCATGTACCCGGTGGGCAGGATGTCGGAGAGGAACAGCACCTGCTCGTCGGTGAGGTCGGACTCGATCCGCAACGGGCCGACGTCGGCGAACGGCACCCGCGCGTACTGCGCCTGCCCGCCCGCGAACCCACCGGTCAGGTGCGAGTACCCGAAGATCCCCGCGACGGGGTGCCCGAACATCTTCTCCGCGATCCCGGCGTTGGGGTTGGTGTTCTCGCAACACGAGTACAACCCGGCCGCACAGGCGGCACAGGCGCCGCAGGCGATCGGGAACGGCACGACCACCCGGTCCCCGACGCTCAGCCGGTCCGCGGCCACGCCGGAGCCGACCTCGACGACCTCGCCCATGAACTCGTGGCCCAGGACGTCGCCGTCCTGCATGGTCGGCACGTACCCGTCGACCAGGTGCAGGTCGGACCCGCAGATGGCGGTGGAGGTGATCCGCACGATCGCGTCCCGGCTGTTCAGGATCTTGGGGTCGGGCACGTCGCGGACCTCGACCTTGTTGCGGCCGGCCCAGGTGTTCGCCCTCATGCGTCCGGTCCCTTCTCCCACTCGGCGTCCGACAGCGGTTGCGCCGGCCGTTGCGGGAACTCCTTGCGCGCCTGCTTGCCCCACGGGGCGCCGTCGGACCGGACGACCTCGCCGGTCTCCAGCACCTGCTTGAGCCTGCGCAGGTCGTCGTCGAGCTGCTGGTGCGGTTCCTCGCCGAAGTAGCGGGCGACCGCCTTGCCGATCGCGCCGCCGGGGATGTCGTAGACCAGTGCGACGTGGATCTCGGTGCTCTCCCCGTCGGGGGCGGGCACGAACAGGACGGTGCCCGCGTTGGGCACGTCGGCGTCCCCGGTGGAACGCCAGGCGATCCTCGCGTCGACCACCTCTTCGGTGATCTCGGCGTCCCACTCGACGTTCTTGCCGAACGGCGCGTCGGCGACCCAGTGGCTCGTGCGGTCGCCGGTGGTGCGGATCTCCTCCAGATGTCCCATGAACGCCGGGAGGTTCTGCAGGTCGCGCCAGAACGCGAAGACCTCCGGCACGGGTTTGCGCACCGTGGTTGTGGCGGTCAGTTCCATGGATCCTCCTTCGCATGCCCCGCGCCACCGGCACGGAGCCGGTCGCCGCGGCTCGAAGGCCTGTCCGCAGGCCGGGCGCCGCGGTTGCTGCTCGATCCGAACTACCCCTCGCGAGTCCGCCCAACCCCGCCGGCCGGCGGAAAACGCTTTGCGGGCAAAGCGTTTTCGTCGTGTGGACGTGCGGGTGTAGACCTCGGGGCAGCGGGAACACGGCGGACATGGACATGTCGAAGTTGCGGGACGTGGCCACGGGACCGGGTCCGTTCGCGTCGGTCTACCTCGACGCGTCGCACGACACCGAGGACGCGGAGAAGGTCACCGAACTGCGCTGGCGGGGACTGCGCGAGCAGCTCGCCGGCCAGGGCGCGCCGGAGGAGACGCTCGTCGCGCTGGACGAGGCCGTGTCCGAGGCCCGCCCGCCGGCCGGCAAGGCCGGGCGCGTGCTGATCGCCTCGGGCGCGCGGGTGCTGGTGGACCAGACCCTGCCCGTGCCGCCACCCGCCGACGTCACGCGGTTCTCGTCGCTGCCCGACCTGCTGCCGCTGGCCTCCTACCTGCCACAGCCGGTGCCGCACGTCGTCGTGGTCGTCGACTCGGCCGGCGCCGACCTGCACTCGTTCGACGGGCGGGTCGACCTGGTGGAGACCGTGCGCGGCAGGCAACACCCGCTGCACAAGGCCGGCGGCGGGGGATGGGCGCACAAACGCATGCAGCAGCGCGTCGAGGACACCGTCAAGCACAACGTGAAGCAGGTGGCCGAGGAGGTGGAACGGCTCGTGCGGGAGGTGCGCGCCGAGCTGGTGGTGCTCGGCGGCGAGGTGCAGGCGCGCAGTGCGCTGCATCACGAGCTGCACCTCGACGACGGCCTGGTCGTGGAGGTCGAGGGCGCGGGGCTGGCGGCGGGCACCGACGACGAGGAGTTCGACAACGCCGTGCGCGCTCTCGTCGCGCAGCGCCGGCAGCAGCACGACGCGGACGCGGTCGACCGGTTCCGCGCCGAACGAGGCAGGGACGGGCTCGCGGTCGAGGGCCTCGCCGACGTCACGGGCTCGCTGCGACAGGCCAATGTGGACACTCTGGTGGTGGACGTCGACGTCCTGGCGGACGAGCTGGTGTGGACGAGCGACCAGCCCGGCCAGGTCGGTGCCGACGAAGCCGGTGTCCGTCAGGTCGCCGGCGATCCGGCCGCGGTGCGGCGCACCCGCGCGGACGAGGCGTTGGCGCGCGCCGCGGCGGTGACCGGCGCGAACGTGGTCGTCGGCGACGACGTCGAGCTGGTGCAGGGTGTCGGCGCGATCCTGCGCCACCGCCCTTGAACAGCGGGAACGCGACGCCGGTCGGATCGGGTCAGTCGGCCACAAGCCGCTTGCCCAGGTTGATCGCCTCGTACGGCTCGTACCCGAGGCGTTCGTAGAACTCGACCACGTCGGTGTTGTCCGGTCGCACCTGCAGCTGGACCTTCGGGCACCCGAGGGCGCTCAGCGCCGCCTCGGCGTGGCCGACCAGGCGGCGGCCGAGTCCGGTGGAGCGGCGTGCGGTCGCGACCGCGAGGTAGTGGATCCACCCGCGGTGGCCGTCGTAGCCCGCCATCACCACTCCGGCGATCTCGCCGTCGTTGTCGGCGGCCACGAAGAACATCTCCGGCTGGGTGGTCCGCTTGCGCCGGATGTCCGCCAGCGGGTCGTTCCACGGCCTGGTGATGCCGGCCTGCTGCCACAGCCGCACGACCGCGTCGGTGTCCGCGTCCGTGAACGCTCTGATCTGCATGACGTCACCCTTGATCAGAGGATCGACTTGGCGAAGACTTCGGACGAGCGGTCGAGAGCGGCCTGCGCGCGGGGGCCTCTGGCCGTGACAGCGGCGGTCAGCAGGCCGTGTGCGACCACGAGTTGTGCCAGCCGGGAACCGGTGGCGATGCCGAGGACGCCGCCGTTGTCCCCCGCGACGGCGAGCGTCACGGTGGCGATCTCGCTGAGCGCGCTGTTGGCCTGCGAGACGACGGCGACGACGGGAGCGCCGGCCCGGCGCGCCTGTGCCGCGACGTCGAGGGTCACGCGGGTGGCCCCGGTGTGGCTGAAGAGCAGGCAGGCGTCGCCGGCGGTCAGGGTCCGCGCGCAGAGGCCCGCGTTGGTCTCGTCCGGTGGGGCGTCGACGAACCAGCCCGCGGCACGGAACCTGCTGGCCGTGTCGGCCGCAGCCGGACCTGACCACGCGGCACCGAACACCAGCAACCGCTCGGCGTTCGTCACCACGGCCACCACGGTGTCGAACTCCTCCTCCGACACCGTCGCCGAGACCCGTCGCACGGACTCGGCGGCCGCTCGTTCGATCGCCCGCAACGCCCCGTAGCCGGTGACGCCGTCCGTGTCCGGGTGCTCGTTGGTCCTCGGCTCCCGTGCGGCGGCGATCTTCAGCTCGTGGAAACCGTTGTACCCCAGCACCTTGCACGCCCGGACGACCGTCGCGGCACCCGTTCCCGTCGCCCGCTGGACGTCCACGATGCTCGCGTCCGGCACCCGGTCCACGTTGGCGGTCAGCCACTCGACGACCCGGCGCTCACTGGGGCGCAGCGAAGGCCCGACGATCCGCGCGGTGCTCAGCAACGAGGGCTTGGAAGCAGATTCCACGTATCTCGTCATTTTTGGAACTGTACTCCACGGTGCTACTCGGGCGCAGACTCCACCTCGGCGAGGTGACGGAGCATCGCGGCCACGTAGTCCGCGGGCCCCTCGGCATCGCGCTCCAGCACGACACCGCGTCCGTCGTCGTCGAATGTCACGACGGCCCCCGGCCCGGGGTCCTGCCCGAGCCGGTAACCGGGTTCACCGTCCAGCGCCGCCGCGAGGTCGGCCCAGTCCTCGGTGCGGAAGCCCGTGAGCCGGTTGGCCCGCCGGACCTGGCGGGCCTTGCGCGCCGGTGGGGTGAGGACGAACAGCCTGCGGTGCGCCCCCAGCTCCCTGATCACCCGGAACTCGTACCGCAGCTCCGGCCAGTCACCCGGCGCCATGACCACGCAGCGGGCACCGGCGACCAGCTCGGCGAACTGCTCGCGCCACGAGTCGTCGGTGGCGTAGTGGCGGTCGAGCCCGTCGGGCGGGAGGTAGTCGCGCGGGTTGCCCAGGCCGTACCCGCGGCCGAGCCCAGCGGCGATGGCCGGGGCGAAGTAGTCGTCGAACGGCATCGGCCTCGCGCCGCAGCGGAAGACCTCCTTCAGCTCCGGCCGGTCGCGCGTCTCCGCCTCGTCGCGCCGCCGGAAGCCGAACAGGCGGCGTTCGTTGCCGAAACCGCGGATCCACACCACGGCCGGGCGCGGGTCGGCCGGGGGCACGGCGTCGATGCGGTCCGCTCGCCGCGCCGCGGAGTGGCACAGCATCGACAGCATCGCCATCGGCAGCAGCAACTGGATGCCGAGCGTCGCGGGTTTGCCGTTCAGCAGCAGCACCACCATCACCGGCAGGGGTGTCGCCACCGCCACGTTCCCCAGCACCCGGAACGGGGTGCGCGGCCGCCGTCGTCGTCCGGATCGGACGGGCCGGGCGGGCAGCACGCGCACGGCCAGAGCGAGACCTCCCAACGCCGCCACGACACCGAGCACCGTGGACGGACCGGCGACGAGCGCCGCGTCGTCGGGGCCGGCCAGCACCGCGCCGAGGAACGCCCCGCCCACGAGACCGGCGAGGGTGACGATCGAGAGGACCGCGGGCGTGACGGGGCCCGTGTAGCCCTTCGCCTGCGCGCGTCGCCACACCCGCATGAAGGTCGCGATCGCCAGGTAGGACAACGCAGCCGTCGCCGCCACCGCCGCCGCGGCGACGACCAGTGCGAGCACCACCCGCGTTCCGTCTGCGAGACCCTCGGCCTGCCCGCGCACGCGCCCCTCCCCGTGGACGAGTCCTGTTTATGCCCACGGCGCTCGTGCCCGGCACCGCTGAACAGAGGATTCGCACGGTGCCCGGATTCCTTGTCATCTCGGCGAAACACGCCACTGGCCAATTGATGGACAGTTCGTGCCAATGGAGGCGACACGCGGTCCGTTCGCCGTCCGGCTGAGTCATCCTGGCGACCGGAGTGCGGGGACGGAGCAGGACAGGAGTCGCGGTGGGCGGAGTGTTCATCAACTACCGCAGCAACGACAGCCGTGTCATGGGCGAGCTGCTCGACCGGGACCTCACGGCGGAGTTCGGCCGGGAGCAGGTCTTCCTGGACTGCTACTCGATCCCGCTCGGCGCCGCCTGGGACCGGGAGCTGGTGAACCGGGTGCGCGGGTGCCGGGTCCTGCTGGTCGTGATCGACCGCGACTGGCTGACCCTGACCGGCCCGGCGGGGGAGCGGCTGATCGACGATCCCGCCGACTGGATCCACCGCGAGATCGCCGAGGCGTTCGACGCCGGGGTCCGGGTGGTGCCGGTGCTGGTCGACGACACGCCGTTCCCGGCCGAGCACCAGCTGCCCTCCGGCCTGCGCGCACTGGCGGACTGCCAGGGTGTGCAGGTCCGGCGCAGGCACACCAGGTCCGACGTCGCGGCGCTGGTCCAGCGGCTCCGCGAGGTCGAGCCCGGACTGGGCACCAGGCCGGACTCCTCCGGCACCTCGATGGTGTCCCACCGCGGTTCGGGGACGACCATCCAGGCGGGCAGGGACATTCACGACGCGACCGTCATGCACACCGGTCCCGCCCAGACCGATCCCGCCCAGGACGATCCCGCCCAGGACGATCCCGCCCAGACCGATCCTGCGCAGACCGATCCCGCGTCGGTCACGCCCGACGGGCCGGACGTTCCGCCGGGCGCGCGGGGCATGCGTTCGCACACGGGTCACGGCGTGACCATCCAAGCGGCCAGGGACATCAAGAGGGTCAGGCTGGGGACCTTCCTGACGGTCACGATGCCGCGGTCGGTGCGCAACCTGATCATCGGGATCCTGGTGGCTCTGCTGCTGGCCGGCGCGGTCGCCGCCGTGGTGACCTGGGTCCTGCCCGAGCTCGCGCCGACCTACAAGACCGAGTTCCTGCTGGACCTGTCGGCGACCGGAGCCGATGTGTCCGCGGTGGCGGAGAGCCGCGACTCGCTGCGGAAGGCGATCGGGAACACCGGTGACGACGACGCCGTCGCGTTGCGGACCTTCGGCGGCCAGTGCGGGTCCGACGGCAACACGTCCCAGGTGGTCGGGTTCGGAACGGGCCACCGCGACGACATCGGCGGCGCGATCGAGGGTGCTGCGGTCAGCGGGGCGGCGACGCTGGTGCGGGGCCTGATCGGGGCGACCGAGGACTTCAGCGCGCCGTTCTCGCAGAAGGCCAAGCAGGTCAACAGGATCGTGGTCGTGACGCGCAACGGGGTCGACGCGTGCGACGACGACACGGACTTCGTCCAGCGCGAGCTCCGCACCCGGCTGGCCAACGCCGGCCTCGCCATCGAGTTCCGCTTCGTCGGCTATCGCGTCGGTGACGAGGACAAGCCGGTCCTCGACCGGTTGGCGGCCAGTGCTTCCGCGCCACCGCCGGTGCTCGCCCAGGGCGCCGCGGAGCTGCAGGCGGCTCTCGAATGGATCGCCAACGTCGAACCGGTCCTGCGGTCGGCGCGTGACGTCGTCGACACCCTCAACCCGGTCGTGAAGCAGATCGACGAGGCGGCCCAGGCCGTGGTGGACGGCAGGCTGGACGTCGCCGACCGCACGTTGTCCGCCATCAAGCCCGCCACGGCGGACACCGAGTTCGCGAACCTGGAGAGCCGGGCGAAGACGCCGGACGCCGTCGAGGTCTACCAACGGGCGGTCGGGTTGCGGGATCGGCAACGGAAAGCGGTGCCCGCCGTGCAGGCACTGCTCGATCTCGCCAGGGAAGGCAAGCCGTTGGGGGCGGAGCTCACGGCGTTCCGCCACGACGCCGACCTCTACAACAGCGAGGTCGAGACCTTGAACAAGCTCCTGGCCCGGATGCGGGCCAGCGGTCCAGGAGGACGCTGATGAAGCGGCGCGCGGTGCTTATCCCGCTTGCTGTCCTGTTCGTCGTGGTGGCGTGCACAGCGGTGTACTTCGTCCTCTCCGGACCTGCCTACCGGACGGTGGTGCTCGTCGACACCTCCGCGCCCGGCACCGGGCTCGACGGGGTGAAGGACGCCGTGAAGTCGGTCGCGGGCAACAGTGGCGACTCCGACGCGCTGAGCGTGCGCCGCTTCGGTGGCGACTGCGGCAGCCCCGGCGACACCGCGCAGATCGCAGGCAGCCCGGACCAGGTGGACCAGGCCGTGGGAGCGCTGTCCGCCTCCGGCAAGGCCACGATGGTCGACGGCGTCCTGGCGGCCATCGACGACTTCAGCGGCGTGTTCACCCGCCGCGGCAGTGCCCACAACCGGATCGTCGTCATCTCCACGACGGGCGCCGACGCCTGCACGAACGACCTGGCCGGCGCGCGGAAGTCCATCGACGACCGCCTGGCCGAGGCCGGGCTGGACCTGGAGATCAGGGTGGTCGGCTTCCAGGTTCCCCAGGACCGCAAGGAAGCGCTGGCGAAGTTCGCGTCCGAGACCACGTTCGCCGACACCGCCGACGACCTGAAAATCGTCCTCGACCGGCTCGTCGTCCCGGACTCACCCGACGCGGCCGCGCGGAGCGGCATCGTCGACCCGGAGCCGCAACCGAGCTACGCCTTCCTGACCACCAGCCGCCTGGGCGTCGTCCGCGGAACCGAGGTGGTCGCGGAGTCCGCCGTCGACGCGTCGTTCGGCCGCGGTCTCGAGTACACCGCGGACAAGCACTTCGTGTTCGCCGTGACAGCAACGGGTATCGCCACCATCGACGTCCGCTCCAACGCCGTCAGATCGGTGCCGTGCGGCGACTGCCGGGACGCCGTGACCGCGGGCGGCAGCGTGATCAGCTGGCTGGCCGGCAACGTCCTGACCACGCTCGACCTGGCCGACGAGAACGCCCAGCCCGTCGCGCGGGCGACCATCCTGCCCGACCGCAAGGTCGACGAGAGCAGCCTGGTCCTGCCGCTGCGGATCCTGGCGGGCAAGGACGGCACCAGCCTAGTCGCCGCGCCGGACGGCCCGTCCGCCTACGGTGGCCCGGAAAACCTGTACCTCGTCCGGCCGGACGGCCAGGTGGCGCCGCTGGGCCCCACCCAGGGCAACGTCGCCGTCTACGGAGCGGCTTTCTCCCCGGACGGCCGCTCGGTCGCCTACGTCACCGCGGGTCACGCGGGAGCCTGTGAGGAGCGGTCGTCGGTCGTCCTGATCGATCTCGCCTCGGGTGCCCAGAGCGTGACGCCGGTGGCCGGCGGTCAGGGCGACGACGGATCTGTTGTCGCGGCGGTGTGGTACGAGCCGGACGGGACTTTGAGCATGATCTACTCGTCGTGGCTCTGCGCGGCCAGCGGTGGGCCGCAGACTTCGGTGACGGTTCCCGAGAGTCTATGGCAGCTCAGTGGTTCCGGGTGGGCTCGGCGAGGGGATCCCGGGTATGCCCGGCAGGTTTCGCCGGGGTTCCGCGCGGTTCTCGTCCGGTCTGGTCCGACTGATGGTGCTTGGCAGTTGTTCTCCGAGGTCAACGGGACGCGGACGAAGGTATCGGATGGAGTGGTGGCGTTCGCGGTGCCGAGCTGAGGCCCGTGGGTGCCGGCTCGGCGCCATCCGGTGCGGTGTCAGGACAGCAGTTTGGCCACGCCGAACTCGAACCGGCCGTCGAACTCCTCCGTGAGGAACGGCAGAACACGCGCCAGCGAGACCCGCCCACCCACCTCCAGCTCGCGGGCCCCGTCCGGCGACGACTGTTCCTCCTGCGCCAGCCCCAGCACGAAGTAGATCAGGCTCCAGCACGTCCAAGCCGCCTCACGCTCCGGCAGCCCGCCGTCGAGCAGTGCGGAGACGAGTGCCTCGGCAGTGTCCAAAGTGGCCGGTTCGGCGGCGTAGGTGCCCGCCACGACGGCGGCGCCGTCCCGGTGGGCCAGCAGGGCCTGGCGGTAGCGGCGGGTGATCTCGGTGGCCCGCTCGCGCCAGTCCTGCGGCAGGCCTTCCAGCGAGACGCCGGCCACGATCGCGTCGGCCATCAGCTCTTCCAGTCGTGCCTTGGTCTTCACGTGCCACAGCACGGTGTTCATCCGCACGTCGAGCCGTTGGGCGATGGCCCGCATCGACACCGCCTCGGCGCCGCGCTCGTCGAGGATCTCCAGCGCGGTGCGCACCACGTCCGCTTGACTCTTGGTCACTGACCTAGTCTACTCGACCGCGTCAGTGTTGGTCAGTGACCAAGGGAGTGGATGATGGACGTCGTCGTCGTGGGGGCCGGGCCCACCGGTCTGTGGCTGGCGGGGGAGCTGCGGCTGGGCGGGGCCTCCGTCACGGTGCTGGAGGCACGGGAGGAGCGGGACCCGAACTCGAAGGCGCTCACGATCCACCCGCGCACGATCGAGATCTTCGACTGCCGCGGGGTCGTGGAGCCGTTCCTGGCGGAGGGGGTCCGGATTCCCAACGGGCACTTCGGCGGGTTGCCCGATCGCATGGACTTCGCCGCGCTCGACACGCCCTACCCGTTCACGCTCGCGTTGCCGCAAGCGCGCACGGAGGAGCTGCTGGAGGAACGTGCGCGTGCGCTGGGTGCGACCGTGTTGCGGGGGCGTGTGGTCACCGGGCTGGTGAGCGAGGGGGTTTCTCTGTCCGACGGGTCGGTCGTCGCGGCGAAGTACGTTGTCGGCTGCGATGGGACACGGAGCGCCGTGCGCGCGGCGGCGGGTATCGACTTTCCGGGCACTGACGCCACGACGTGGGGCTGGCTCGGGGACGTGGTGCTGGATTCCCCGCCAGAGCGCGGTTTCGCGAGTGTCACGGGTGCGGCCGGCGGGCTGATGGTCGTGCCGCTACCGGGTGGCGTGCACCGCATCGTCGGCGGCGATCCCGGGTCGAACGTCGCGGAGTGGCCCGGCGAGTTGACCCTCGACGAGCTGCGCACGACCGTGAAGGCCATCGCGGGCACCGACTTCGGACTGCACGACCCGCGCTGGCTGTCGCGGTTCGGCAACGCGACGCGTCAGGCCGTCGCCTACCGGTCGGGCAGGGTGTTCCTGGCGGGCGACGCGGCGCACATGCACTTCCCGACCGGGGGCGTGGGCATGAACGTCGGCATCCAGGACGCGCACAACCTCGGCTGGAAGCTCGCCGCCGTGCTCGCCGGGAAGGCGGACGACGCTTTGCTCGACACCTACCACGCCGAACGTCACCCCGTCGGGGCCGATCTGCTGCAGCACACCAGGGCGCAGACCGCGCTGATGACGGCGTACTCGGCGGAGGGCCAGGCGCTGCGCTCGGTGCTGAGCGGGCTGATCGCCACGGCGCCGGACATGTCCCGCCTCCTCGCCGAACGCCTGTCCGGCCTCGACGTGGACTACGGGACGGGCCGGCGGCTGCCCGACCGCGACTCGCTGTTCGCGCGGCTGCGCGCCGGTTCTCCCGTGCCGACGGAGGCGGGCCTGGTGCGGCCCGACGGTCATCTCGCGTGAGACCAGTCGGGGATGCCGACGAGCACGGCGACGAGCGGGGTGTCCTGGAAGGACAGTTCGACGCGGTCGGGCAGGGTCCGCGTGCGGAGAACGCCTGGCGTGGCACCGGCTGTGCGTGACGGCGGGAGCAAGCGGAACCCGGCGGCGGTGAAGCGGTGCGCCCACGCTTCGGCCGGCTCGTGGCGCTCGATGCGGTCTTCGTCGCGCGTTCCGACGACATCCTGGATCTCGCGGCCGAGGAACTGCTTCAGCGCGATCTTCCCGGCCTCGGCAGCCCGCGTGCTGTCGATCGCCGCGAACAGGGCGCCGTAGTAGCGCCAGGCGTGGGCGAACCGCGCCCGCAACGGCACGTGGTGATGGTCGGAATGCGGCTCGCACAGGGCGAACGCGGCCGGTGCGAGGTCGCGCAGCCGGTGGAACAACCCTGACCTCGGGTCGCCCTGCCCGTCGTCCCGCATGCGGTGCAACGCGAACGACGCGGTCACCAGCAGCGGGCGCGGCGCCTGTGCGACGAGGCGCCACACGTCCTCGCCCAGTCGTTCGGGCGCGGAGGGCACGGCGTGGAACACCACCTCGATGCCCATCCGCGCCGCCGTGGCCCTCACCGCTGTCTCGGCCTGCGCGAGGCGGTCGCCGGTGTCCACGCCGACGACCGTGAGCGACCGCAGTTCGGGTGCCCGTTCGAGCAGGTCGCACTCCTGACGCCCCGATCCGATGCCCAGCGCGAGCACGGTGGCCGACTCGCGGCCGTCGAGGAACGGCAGCAGCCGGTCGTTGGCGAGCGTGGTCGCGCAGGCCAGGTCGAACCGCGGCACGTCGGCCGGGCGCGGGTGCTCGCGTGCGGCGGGGTCGAGCCGGGAGGCGAACGCGGCCAGGAAGAAGTCGCGCAGCACCGGGTCGGTCGCCGTCGTCTCGCGGATGCGCCTGAGCAACGCGGTGACGGTCTCGCGGTCGTCGTGGGCGGTGGCTTCGGCGGCCTCGTCGAACAGGCTGAACACAGTGGTCACGTGAGCTGAAGCTAGGACGAGCCCCGTCCGCGCGCAGGCCTCGCGAGGCCGGTTGCGGTCGTTCGGGTGACGACTCCGGGCGTGGAAGTCACCTGATGTCGTGAAGGTCGGCGAGCCGGTCGCGGACGTCCTGGGCTTCCTGTTCGGCGCCGAGGCGTTCGTAGAGGGACAACGCCGCCCGCCAGAACGCCGTGGCCGCCGCCGGCCGGGTGTCCCCGCAGGCGTTGCCGAGCAGGAACAGCGTGCCCGCCTCGCGGAACTGGTGCCCGAGCTCCCGGTACAGCAGCAGCGACTCGCGGTAGTGGCCGAACGCCTCGCGGACCTCGCCGGCGAGGACCTGTGCCGTGCCGAGGTTGTTGAGCACCTGCGCCATGCCGTGGCGGTCGTCGATCTCTTGCCGGACCCTGAGGGAGCGCTGGTAGAACTCGCTCGCCTCGGCGGCGCGTCCCAGGTCCCGCAGTGTGTTGCCGAGGTTGTTCATCGTCTGCGCCGCGCCGTACCGGTCACCGATTTCTTCTCTCGTCGCGAGTGCCTCGGTGTAGGCGTGGTGCGCGTCGTCCAACCGCGACGTCTTGCGGTAGGCGGTGCCGAGGTCGTTCAACGTGGTGGCCGTGGCGAAGGCGTTGCCGAGTGCGCGGTTGAGCTCCAGCGCGGTCTCCAGGTGGACGACGGCCAGGTCGTACTCGCGGGTGCGGGCGTAGGCGTTCCCGAGCTCGGTCAGCACGCTGGCCTCGGTGAGCCGTCTCCCGGAGGCCCTGGCGCCGTCGAGGGCGAGCAGGCACGCGGCGAGCATCTCGTCGGGGTGCCGGTAGGTGTCGAAGTAGGAACACAGGCTCTCGACGATCGGGAACAGGACGTCGTACAACTCGCGCTCGGCGACGAGCCGCGCCGCCGCGGCGAGCACCAGCCAGGTGCGGTCCAGCCACGCCAGCGCGTCCTGGCGGGCCTGGAAGTGCGACGTGACGCCGCGGTGCCGGGGCGAGAGCTGGTGCTTGGCGGCACCGGCCTTGGTCGCGTAGTGCGTGAACATCCTGCTCAGCGCCGGGTCGGTCTCGGGGTCGCCTTCCGCGCACCGGTGCGCGTACAGCCTCACCAGGTCGTGGAACGTGAACCAGTCCGGCGTGGCACCGGGTTCCACGAGGTGCGCGCGAACCAGCTCCCGCAGCAGCGCACGGGTGCGGGTCATCGGCCGGTCGGCGAGCGCCGCCGCGCCCTCCAGCGAGAACTCGTCGGTCGGGTGCAGCGAGAGCAACCGGAACAGCCGGCGCAGGTCGGGGCCGAGCGAGCGGTAGGACAGGTCGAACGCCGCGTGCACCGCCCGGCTGTCGCCGTCGTCGAGCAGTTCGAGCCGGTGGCGTGCGTCGGTCAGCTCGGCCGCCCAGTCCGTGCGCGGGTCGGCGGCGGCCAGGGCGCGCATGATCCGCAGGGCGAGCGGCAGGTGTCCGCACAGCGCGGCCAGGCGGGGATCGCCGACGAGGTCGGTCGCCTCTGCCGGGTCCAGCACGCCCAGGTCGAGGTGCCGGGCCTCGTCGAGGCCGGTCAGCGTGTGCCTGCTGGTGATCACCACCCGGTGCCGCCCGCCGGGGAGCAGGGGCCGCACCTGGGCCGTGGACGACGCGTTGTCGAGCACGATCAGCACGGGTGGCCGGCCGGTCAGCATCGAGCGGAACAGGGTGGCGCGCTGGTCCTCGCCCGGCGGGATGCTCTGGCCGTCGACGCCGAGGGCGCGCAGGAAGCTGTCGAGTGCCTGGGCGGGGGAGACCCTGCGCGTCGCGTCGTAGCCCTGCAGGTCGACGAACAGGGCGCCGCCGGGGAAGTCGCCGTCCGCCAGTGCCTGGTGGGCCGCGCGCAGCACCAGCTCGGTCTTGCCGATGCCCGCGAGCCCGGCGACGGCGCTCGACACCACGGCAGGGCCGTCCGACGACCACGCGGCGCGCAGGGCCGTCATCTCCTCGGCGCGGCCGCAGAAGACGGTGGTGGCGGGAGGCAGGCCGGACAGCGCCGTGAGCGGGGCCGGTGCGGAGTGCAGGTCGATGCGGCCCACGTGACCGGCCTGCACGACCTGGCCGTGGACGTCGCCGCCGACCTCGTTGGGCACAAGGCACGGTAGCCGCGCGGCGCACGGCGCGGCTGTAGGGCAAAAGGGTCGCGGCGCCGGGAAGGCGCCGCGACCCGGCGGGGATCAGGAGTGCGGACAGGTGTCGCGGTACTCCTCGATCAGCGTGCTGCGGCCCGGCGCCGGGCACAGGAACTGCTCGTAGCGGGTGTCGTTGTCGATGAACCGCTTGAGCCAGGAGATGCTGTACTTCGCGATCGTGGTGTTCGGGGAGTTCGGCGCGAAGTGCGTGGCGTTGTTCAGCTCCAGGTACGCCTTGTCCAACGAGGACGGCAGCGAGTTGTAGAACGGCTCCGAGTGCGTCGCGACCGGGGCGATGGAGTCGCTCTCGGCGCCGACCACGAGGGTCGGCACGCGCACCGAGGACCAGTTCTTCGTGGTGTGCCAGCCGGTCAGCGGGATCGCCGCCTGCAGGGACGGGCGCTCGCTGGCCGCCCGCAGGGTTCCGCCGCCGCCCATCGAGTGGCCCATCACGCCCAGCCTGCTCGTGTCGATGCGGGACCGGACGCTGCTGCGCTGCGTCAGGTAGTCGAGCGCGGCGAGCAGCTGGGAGGCACGGCTGTCGGGCTGGTCGTAGATCGTGATGGTGTCGATCGTGAACACGACGAAGCCCTGGGACGCGATGCGCGGGCCCAGCCAGGCGATGCTCGACTGCGTGCCGGTGTAGCCGGGGGAGACGGCCACCGCGCCGAACGTGCCGGAGGCGGTGCTCGTCGGGTAGTAGATC
This sequence comes from Lentzea sp. NPDC059081, assembly GCF_042738015.1. Taxonomy (NCBI): domain Bacteria; kingdom Bacillati; phylum Actinomycetota; class Actinomycetes; order Pseudonocardiales; family Pseudonocardiaceae; genus Lentzea; species Lentzea sp. NPDC059081. Next base: position 224,148 of record NZ_JBHYGW010000007.1, on the reverse strand, counting down.
GTGCCGCCGCCGAAGCCGCTGACCAGCGACGACACCGACGTCTCCGACACGGCGAACGGGCCGCGCGCCGCCTCGATGCTCGAGTTGCTGGGTGCGGGGCCGCGTTCGTAGGGGTTGTCCGCGGCCAGGGCGTAGGCGGTGCTGCCGCCTATCAGCGCGAGTGACAGCGCGATCGGGAGGAATGAACGAAGTCGCACGGCTCTGTACACCTCATTCGACAGGGGAAATCGGGACGAACTGACCCTGCGCCCCCGTCTCGGACGTACGCATCGGTACAACCACCGGTTCCGCCCCAGAACATCGAACGGAAAACTAACAGTGGTAGGTGAATTTCGGCCCGACCCCTTCCGCAGGCCGTCCGGGGACGGCGACACTGGCCCGATGCTGCGTGGCCGGGACAGGCAGCGCGTCGCCGTCGACGCGTTCCTCCGGCGTGCGCGCACCGGGCACGGCTCCGCGCTCGTGCTGCGCGGGGAGCCCGGCAGCGGCAAGTCCGCGCTGCTCGACCACGCCCGCCAGACCTGCGATGCGGTCCTGTGCGTCGACGACCTGACCGTCCTCGACGACGACCTCCGGCGGCTCACCGAGGACGTCGCCGGCACCAGGGGCGCGGTCCTGATCGCGTCCGAGACCGAGACCTTCGGGCTGCCGAGCATCGCGCTCGAACCGCTGGACCGCGCGGCCAGCCTGCAGGTGCTCCACGACCTGCTGCCCGGCCTGCCCTCCGTGCTCGCGGTCGACCTCGCCGAGCTGGCCTGCGGCAACCCGCTCGCGCTCGTCGAGCTGGCCGGGTCGCTCACCTCCGGCCAGCTGGGCGGCACGGCTCCGCCGCCGGAGGTGCTGCCGGAGTCGAGCTCGCTGCGCACCCGGCTGCTCGCCCGGTTCGAGGCCCTCTCGCCGCGGGCCCGGCACGTCGTCGCGCTGGCCGCCGTGGACGACGAGCTGACCGCCGAGGTGCTGGCCCGCGTCGACGCGGACGCCGTGACGGAGGCGGGCGCGCTGCTCGACCCGCGCCGGCTCGTCCGCTCGACCCTCCACGACGGACTCCCGGCCGCCCTGCGGCTCCAGGCGCACGCCGAGCTGGCCGGGCTGCTGCCACCGGGACCGCGACGCACCTGGCACGCGGCCATGTCCGGCGGTGACGGCGGCGCGCACGCCGACGCCCTCGCCCTGAGCGCCGAGCACGCCCGCCGGTGCGGCGACTTCGCCACGGCCGCCCGCGACCACGACCGCGCCGCCCGGCTCACGACCGCGCCCGAGGAGAAGGCCCACCGCCTGCTCAAGGCCGCCGCCGACCACTGGGCCCACGGCGCACCGCACCGGTCGCGCGCCGTCCTGCGCACAGCGGTCCGGCTGACCGACACGGTCGAGCTCCGCGCGCTCATGGACCTCGTCGTCGGCGGCATCGACCTGGGCGAGAGCCTCCCGGACGTCGCGGCGGACCGGCTCATCCGCGCCGCGAAGGGGCTCATCGGCACGCAGCGCGGGATGGCGGTGGCGGCACTGGGGTTCGCGGGCGAGGCGGCGAGCATCGCCGGTGACCCGCGCCGGCACACGGCGGTAGCGGACCTCGCCAGGGAGCTCCGCCGCCCCGACGAGCACCCGGTCACCCGGCTCACGCTCGACCACCTGATCGGCATGTCCGCGACGCTCTCCGGGCGGCACGACGAGGCGATGCCGGCGTTGCGCGCGGTCGTCGACCTCGCCGCGCACGTCCCAGGACCGCAGGCCCGCATCTGGGCCAGCCAGGCCGCCTACGTGCTGGGCGACGCCACCCGGTCGTACGAGATGGCGACCAGCGCGGTGACGGCGGCGCGGGAGAGCGGGTACACCGCGCTCGTGCCGTGGGCGCTGGTCTACCGGGCGCTGTCGGCGTTGCTGCTGGACCAGCACACCGCGGCGCTCACGGCGGCGACCGAGGGCGTGCACGCGGCCACGGCGATCGGCCAGCACAACGCCGTCGTCGACCACCTGACGATCCTCGCGCTGCTCGCGGCGTTGCGGGGTGACGCGGAGACGGCGTTGCACCGCATCGAGACCGCCACCGAGCACATCACCGAACGCGGGCTGATCCGGCCCGGCACGTTCGGCGCGTGGGCCTTCGCGTGCGTCGACCTGGCGCGCGACCGCCCCGCCGACGCGCTGGACCGCCTGCGCCTGCACCACGGGCACGCCGGCGTCAAGGTGATGGCCGCGCCGCACCTGGTGGAGGCGGCCGTCGCGTGCGGCAAACCGTCCACGGGGGACAGAGCGCTGCGCCGGTACGAGAAGTGGGCGGACGCCACCGGCAGCGCGGCGCGGATGGCGTTGTCGCACCGCTGCCACGGCCTGCTGGAGGCCGGCACCGCCGACGAGCACTTCGAGGAAGCGATCCGGCTGCACCGCGCGAGCGGCACGTCCCTGGAGCTCGCGAAGACCGAGCTGCTGTACGGGAACCGGTTGCGGCGCGGCCGCAAGCCCAAGGTGGCGCGGGAACACCTGCGCGACGCCGTGCGCATCTTCCAGTCCTACCAGGCGGACCACTGGGTCGACCGGGCCCGCGCCGAGCTGCGCGCGGCCGGCGACCCGACCGGCGAACCGAAGGACCACGGCGACCTGACGCCGCAGCAGGCGCAGATCGCCACGCTGGTCGCCGAGGGCGCCACGAACCGCGAGATCGCCGCGCGGTTGTTCCTGAGCCACCGCACCGTCGAGCACCACCTGCGCAACATCTTCGCGCGGCTCGGCGTGCGGTCGAGGGTCGAGCTGACCAGGAGGCTCGACTGAGCACAGCAGCGGAGGGTGTGTGCGCGACAGCTACCGGCACTGGCAGCGGATTCCGACCCGGTGGGCGGACAACGACGTCTACGGCCACGTGAACAACGTCGTCCACTACGCGTTCATGGACACGGTGATCAACACGTGGCTGATCGCGTCGGGCCTCGACATCCACGAGGGCGCGGAGATCGGCCTGTGCGTGGAGTCCCACTGCAACTACCGGGCCTCGGTCGCGTTCCCGGATGCGCTCGACGCGGGCCTGCGGATCGGGCACCTCGGCCGGTCGAGCGTGCGCTACGAGGTCGGGTTCTTCTTGGAGGACAAGGAAGATGTGGTCGCGGAGGGCCACTTCGTGCACGTGTTCGTCGACCGGACGACCCGCAAGCCGATCGAGATCCCCGCGCACCTGCGCACGCCGATGGAAGGCCTGGTGGTGGCGTGAGGACCCGAGGTGCCGTGCTCACGGCGGTCGGCGGGCCGCTGGAGGTCGTCGACCTGGAGCTGGACCCGCCCGGTCCCGGTGAGCTGCTGGTGCGCGTGCACGCCACCGGCCTGTGCCACTCCGACCTGTCCGTGATCGACGGCTCCCGCGTGCGGCCGTTGCCGATGGTGCTCGGCCACGAGGCGGCGGGCGAGGTCGTGGAGGCGGGCCCGAGCTCGGAGTTCCGCCGGGGCGACCACGTCGTGCTGTCGTTCGTGCCGGCGTGCGGCGCGTGCCGTCCGTGCTCGTCGGGCAGGCAGGCGCTGTGCGAACCGGGTGCCGCCGCGAACCGCGAGGGCACCCTGCTCAGCGGGCAGCGCCGGTGGACGCTCCCGGACGGCACGCGGCCGCACCACCACCTCGGTGTGTCCGGGTTCGCCGAGTACACCGTCGTTTCCGGCCGCTCGGCCACGCTGGTGCCGCCGGACCTGCCACTCGACGTCGCCGCGCTGTTCGGGTGCGCCGTGCTCACGGGTGCGGGCGCCGCGTTCTACAGCGCGCAGGTCGTGCCGGGGGACCGGGTCGCGGTCTTCGGGCTCGGCGGGGTCGGGCTGTCGGCGGTGCTCGCGGCCGGCACCGCGGGCGCGACCCAGGTCGTCGCGGTGGACGTCGTCGAGCACAAGCGGCGGCTCGCCTTGACGCTCGGCGCGACGCACGAGGCGGCGGGCGGACCGGACGTCGTCGCCGCGGTCCGCGAGCTGACCGGCGGTGGCGCGGACAAGGTCATCGACACGACCGGCGTGGCAGCCGTGCTCGAACAGGCCTACGCGGCCACGGCCGTGGGCGGCACGACCGTCACCGTCGGGCTGCCGCACCCCGACCGCACGGTCACACTGCCCGCGTTGAACCTGGTCGCCGAGGAACGCACGCTCAAGGGCAGCTATCTCGGCTCGTGCGTGCCGCGCAGGGACGTGCCGCGGTTCATCGACCTCTACCGCGCCGGGCGGCTGCCGGTCGACGGGCTGCTGTCCGGGAGGCTCGCGCTGGACGACGTCAACGACGGGTTCGCGAAGCTCGCGTCCGGCGAGGCGGTGCGCCAGGTCGTGGTCTTGGCCTGATCGGTACAGCGCTGATCGGGCCTGGCCTGATCGGCGCAGGTGTGGTCGGCACCGGGGGCCATGCCCGGTTCGGCCTGTCCGGGCAGGAACCGGACAGGACAGGTGTTCGGTCGGCTGTTGACGGCGGCTAAAGGTCTGGTCCACTGTGGGAGCGCTCTCATGTTCGCCGCTTCCCGCAACGGGGCGGGAGGCGATCCCTGCACGGACAAGGAGAAGAGCTTGCGCTTCACCATGCCCAGAATCGTGCCCGCGCTGGCGCTCGTGCTGGTCGGGTCCACTTTCACCGCTCCGGCCCAGGCCGCGGCCGAGGAGATGTCTCCCGGCCTGATCACCGCGATGACCTCGGCGTTCGGGCTCACCGAAGCTCAGGCGCGGGTGCGCCTGGCGTCCGAAGAGCGCGCGTCGGTGCTCGCACCGCGCGCGGAGAGCCAGGCCGGCGCCTCGTACGCCGGCAGCTGGTTCGACGAGAAGACGAACAAGCTGGTCGTCGCCGTCACCGACCAGGCGGCCGCCCGCAAGGTCGAGGCGACCGGGGTGGACAGCGTCGTCGTCGGCCGGTCCGCCAACTCGATGAACGCCCACAAGAACCGCCTCGACGCGCTGTCCAAGACCGGCGCGGTGCCGGCGGCGGTCGCGAGCTGGAAGACCGACGCCAGGACCGGCTCGGTCGTGGTGAACGTCGAGCCCGGCAAGCAGACCGCCGAGGTCGCCGCGTTCCTGGACAAGGCGCGCTCGTTCGGTGCCGTCACCGTCAACACCCAGAACGTCCAGCAGCCGCAGACGTTCGCGGCGGGCACCGTCGGCGGCGACCCGTTCTACACCGGCAACGTCCGTTGCTCGATCGGCTTCTCCGTGCAGGGCGGCTACGTCACCGCGGGCCACTGCGGTGGCGGCGGCGCGGCCGTGTACGGCTGGGACCGCTCGTTCCAGGGCAACTTCGCCGGCTCGTCGTTCCCCGGCAACGACTACGCGTGGATCCGCATCGGCGGCGGCTGGTGGACCGTTCCGGTCGTGCTCGGCTGGGGCACCGTCAGCGACGCGCTCGTGCGCGGCTCGTGGGAGGCGCCGGTCGGCACCTCGGTCTGCCGCTCCGGGTCGACCACGCACTGGCACTGCGGTGTGGTCCAGGGCCGCAACGAGACCGTGAACTACCAGCAGGGCGCGGTCTACGAGATGGTCGGCACGAGCGTGTGCGCCGAGGGCGGCGACTCCGGCGGCTCGTTCATCACCGGTGACCAGGCGCAGGGCGTGACGTCCGGCGGCTACGGCAACTGCTCCAGCGGCGGCCGCACCTGGTTCCAGCCGATCAACGAGATCCTGCGCGTCTACGGGCTCACGCTGCACACGGCGTGACCCGGAGGAGGGCCCGGTCCGTCCAGGGAGTCGGACCGGTCCCTCCGCTCAGGGCCGGGAAAGGCGTTGCCGGATCTCGGCTTTGAGCACCTTGCCCACTTTGGACCGGGGCAGGTCGGGCCAGATCTCGACCTGCTTCGGTGCTTTCACGCTGCCGAGCTGGTCCTTCACGAACGCGATCAGCGTGGCCGCGTCGGTGTTCCCGCCGGACCGCAGCTGCGCGACCGCCGTGACCCGCTCGCCCCACTTCTCGTCGGGCAGCCCGACCACCGCGCAGTCCTGCACCGCCGGGTGCGCCTGCAACGCGTGCTCCACCTCGGCCGAGTACACGTTGAACCCGCCCGTGATGATCATGTCCTTCGCGCGGTCGACGATGTAGAGGAAGTTCTCCTCGTCCAGGTACCCGATGTCGCCCGTGTGGTGCCAGCCGTGCGCACTCACTTCGGCTGTGGCATCGGGGTTCTCGTGGTATCCGGCCATCACCAGCGGCCCGCGCACGACGATCTCGCCCCGCTCGCCGGGCGGCAGCAGGGCGCCGTCCGCCGCCATGATCGCGACCTGCGTCAACGGCGAGGGCCTGCCCGCCGAGGACAACCTGGCCGTCGCGACCGACCCGTCGGGCAGGAAGTGGTCGGCGGGGAGAGCGTGGCGATCATGTTCGGCGCCTCGGTCTGCCCGAACAGCTGACCCATCACCGGCCCGATCCGCCGCAGCGCCTCGGTCAGCCGCACCGGCGACATCGGCGCGGCGCCGTACCAGAGGCAGCGCAACGAGGTCAGGTCCGTCGAGTCCAGCGCCGGGTGGTCGAGCAGGCCGTAGATCACGGTCGGCGGCAGGAACGCGTGCGTGATCCGGTGGTGCTCGATCAGCCGGAGGAACTCGCCGAGGTCCGGCGCCGGCATGATCACCGTCTCGCCGCCCAGCGCCAGGATCGGGAACGTCAGCACGCCGGCCGAGTGCGTCAGCGGGGCGAGCGCGAGGTAGCGGGGACGGACGCCGAACGGGTAGCTCATCAGCGTCAGCGCGGTCGCCGTCTCCATGTTGTGCCCGGTCAGCCGCACGCCCTTGGGCCTGCCCGTCGTGCCGCCGGTGCCCGCGAGCATGCAGAGGTCGTCGTCGGGGACGGTCACGGGTTCCGGCTCCCGCGCGTGCCCGGCGAGCCAGTCCGCGAACGTCTCCGCCCACGCCACCTCGCCGTCGAGGCACACCAGCGTGGTCAGCGCCGGCAGGTCGGCGCGGATGCGGTCCACCAGCGGCGCGAACTTCTCCTGGAAGAACAGGCACCGGCAGCCGAACAGGTCGAGCAGCTCCCGGTTCTCCGCCGCCTCGTTGCGGGGGTTGACCGGGCACCACACCGCACCGGCCCGCGAGATGCCGAACACGCACGTGAGCGCCAGGGGGTCGTTGGCGGACAACACCGCGACCCGGTCGCCGACGGCGATCCCGCTGTCCTGCAACGCTCCCGCGATCTCCCGGGAGCGCCGCTGGACCTCGGCGTAGGTATGCGAGACCTCGCCGATCGTGAGGCAGGGCGCGCCGCCCCCGAGCGACGCGCCCTTGTCCAGGTAGTCGGACAGCCTCATCAGCGGTGCACTTCGACGATCGGGTCGAGCACCAGCCCGAACGACCGCAGCGCGCCCAGCAGCTCCCGGTGCCCGAACGCCTGGCAGCCCGACGCGAACCCGGCCCGGCGCGGCGCGTCCTGCAGCAGGTGCACGGCGGCGTGGACGTTCAGCAACGCCGTCTGCTTGTAGTTGCAGTTGCCGTGGATCACGCAGGACGCGCGGCCGAGCGGCCCGGAGGCGTGCACGGAGTCGAGCGAGATGTTGATCCGCGGGTTCTCGCGCGGCGGCATCTCGCTGCGCACCTGGGCCGAGAACGCGTCGACGATCTGGTACTTCTCCTCGTCCGACTTGCCCTCCATCTCCGCCAGCGCCGCCGTGACGATCTGCGGCACCCCGAGCATCAGCGGCCGGTTGAACACGCCGCCGAGCGCCCGCACCGACGCGACCCGCGGGTCCCGCTTGAACCACACCGGGTGCGCCGTGCCGCCCCACGGCAGCGCGAGGCCGAGCTCGTGCTGGCCGGGCACGACCAGCTCGTAGAGGCCCGCGTCCGGCGGCCATTCCACGTACTCGTTCTGCTCCAGGTAGTACGCCTTCGCGAACGCCGCGTTGGTGAGGATCGTGTTCGTGGAAGCGACTGTGGGATAACCCTTCCAGAACACCCCGATGTCCAAGGTGTCCAGACCGGGCTGCTCCAGGCAGATCTGCGCGGCGATCTCACCGACCGTGTACATCTGCGCGATACCGGGCGACAGCAACAGGTTCTGCTTCGCGAAGTCGGCGCCGTACTGCGCGTCGGCGTCGATCATCCAGTCCTGCTCGCCGTTGGTGTCGGTGTAGTGCGCGCCGACGTTGAGGCTCGCTCGCACGGCTTCGTGTCCGTAGCGCGAGAACGGGCCGACGGTGTTCAGCACGACCTTGGTGCCGGTGAACGCCTCCGTCAGCGCGGCCTCGGTGTGCTCGACCTCGGCGATCTCGTGGTCGACGGTGTCGATGCCGGGCACCGCGGCGACGGCTTCCTTGACCCGCCGGCCGTCGCGGCCGGCGGCGAGGAACGGGATGCCGTACTCGCGCAGGTACTCGCAGATCAGCCGGCCGGTGTACCCCGAGGCGCCGTAGACGACGACAGGCTTGTCCGTGGGCATGTCACATCCCCATTCCGCCGTCGACCGGGAGACCTGCCCCGGTGATGAACTTGGACGCGTCGGAGGCGAGGAACACCACGGCGTCGGCCATGTCGTCGACCTGCCCGAGCCGGCCGAGCGGCGTCAGCTCGACGACCGCGCCGACCGCGGCCTCGACGGACGGGAAGAGCCCCAGCTCGGCGCAGTCGACCGCGAGCTGGTTGCCCATCGCGGTCGGGGTGAGGCCGGGGTAGATGCAGTTGACCCGCACGCCGTAGCCGAGCTTGCCGGACTCCGCGGCCGCGACCCTGGTCAGGCGGTCGATGGCGGACTTCGTGGCCGAGTAGACGCTGATGCCGGGGAAGGCGATGGTCGCCGCGACCGAGGCGACGCTGATGATCGAGCCGCCGCCGCCCGCCGCGCCGCCGGGACGCATCGCGCGCAGGCCGTGCTTGAGGCCCAAAGCCGTGCCGAGGACGTTGACGTCGAGCATCTTGCGCACGTCGGCGGGGTCGAGCTCGGTGATCAGGCTGGTGATCTCGATGCCCGCGTTGTTGACGAGGATGTCGAGCCCGCCGATCGCGTCGGCCGCGGTGCTCACCGCCGCGGCCCAGCTCTCGTCGTCGGTGACGTCCAGCGGCACGAACTCGGCCGTCGCGCCGGAGTCGCGCAGAGCCTGGGCGGTCTGCTTGCCTTCCTCCTCCAGGACGTCGCCGATCAGGACTGCCGCGCCGGCCGCGGCCAGAGCCTCGGCCATGCCCGCGCCAAGTCCGCGGGCACCGCCGGTGACCAGCGCTTTCCGTCCGGTCAGCTGATAACTCGTCATTGAGTCGCCTCCTCGGTGAGATGGCTCACACGCTAGCCGAAACTTGACAGTCGTCAAGGAAATCCTTGACGACTGTCCAAGATTTATTGGACGAGTGTTCAAGGTTTGTCTCAGTGGGCGATAGGATGCGTTCCGTGACAGACGTCGCTGAGAGCAAGCAGCACCGGATCGCCCGCCGGCAGGTCGACAAGTTCGACGCCCGGCGCACCGAGCTCGCCGTGGCGACCCTGCACACGCTGGCCGAGCTGGGCTACGCCCGCACGAGCCTGCGGGAGATCGCGCAGAACTCCGAGTTCTCCCACGGGGTCCTGCACTACTACTTCGCCGACAAGCGCGACCTGATCACCGAGGCCGTCCGCCAGTACGAGGTCGTCTGCGTGACGCGGTACGACGAGGTGGTGGCGACGGCGACCTCCGCCGAGCAGCTGCGCGACGAGTTCGTGGCGATGTTCTTCGGCACCCTCGCCCAGGACGCGGCGCTGCACCGCCTCTGGTACGACCTGCGCAACCAGAGCCTGTTCGACGAGTCGTTCCGCGCCGACGTGCTGGAGATCGACAGCCACCGCGAGGACATGGTGTGGCGCGTGGTCACCCGGTACGCGGAACTGCGCGGCGGCACCGTGCTGGCGTCGTCCGGTCTGGTCTACCTGACGCTCGACGGGGTGTTCCAGCGAGCGCTGCTGCACCACCTGGCGGGCGACGAGGACACGGTCGCGGCACTGCGGGCCGAGCTGCCGAAGGTCGTCGAGCTGCTGGTGCGTGCGGCGTGATCACCGTCGTGGTGCTGCTCAAGGCGAAGGAAGGGCTCAGCCGCGAGGAGTTCGTCGACCACTACGAGAACCGGCACGTCCCGCTGGTCCTGCGCGTCGCGCCGATGGTGGCCCACTACGCCCGGCACTACCTGCCAGAGGCCGACATGGCCGGCCACCCGTCGGAGTACGACGCCATGACGGTGCTGAAGTTCGCCGACAAGGCGGCGCGCCGGGCGTGGCTCTCCGCTGTGCTGGCGGAGGGGTCCGGGGTCGCCGAGGACGAGGAGCGGTTCCTCGACCGGTCGCGGACGCGGTCATGGACTGTGGACGAGCACGTCAGCTGACACGCCGCGCACCCGCAGCCAGGCCCACCCGACCAGAGCGGCCGCCATCGCCGTCAGCACCAGGCTGCCGGCCGTCACCGCCTGCTCGAACTGCGCGGCCTGCGCGGCGGTCCAGCCCGGTTGCGCGATCGAGCCGGTGAACAGCCACGCCAGGACGGTGCCGCTGATCGCCACCCCGGCGGCCGAGGTGACCTGGGACGCGGTGTCGACGAGCGCGGCGCCGATCGACGTGCGGTCCTCCGGCAGTCCTTTGAGGACGTTCACGCCCGCGACAGCGCCGACCACGCGGATGCCGATCGCTACCAGCACCAGGGAAAGCGCCACCGGCACGTACCCGGTGCGTCCCAGCACCGCGTAGACGGCGAGGCCGGCCACCACGCCGACCGCGCCCAGCAGCACGGCCCGGTCGAGGCCTGCCGCGCGCACGAACCGGTTGACCACCGGCCCGCTCGCGATCAGCACCACGACCTGCGGCAGCATCCCGGCGGCGGCCAGTGCCGGGGACCACCCCCAGTCGAGCTGCAGCTGCAGCGTCACGAGGTAGGTGAGCCCGGCCGCCGCCAGTCCGGTCGCGGCCTTGTAGGCGAGGCCGCTGGAGACCAGGGGACGAGCGACCAGGGCGAGGTCCAGCAGCGGATGCGCGGTCGTGCGTGCGCGCACGACGTGGAGCACCAGGGCGACGACAGCCGCAACCGTTGTGGCCCAGGGGATCCACGAGCGGAAGCCGTTCTCGACGAAGAACGTGGGCACGAGCAGGGCCAGCACGATCGCGCCCGTGCCGAGCACTCCGCCGAGGAAGTCGGCGGGGGAGCGGTGGAACTCGGTGTCGGGAGCGATGCCGCGCCAGATGCCCAGCAGGGCGAGCACCGAGATCGGCACGTTGACCAGCAGCAGGGCCTGCCACGGTGCGACGGTCAGCGCGAAACCGCCGAGCGGCGGGCCGACGGCGAGACCGACCAGGCCCACGGTGGAGATCAGCGTCATCGCGCGGACGCGCAGGTCGTCGGTGGAGAACAGCCGGAACGCCAGCGCGATCGAGCCCGGCGTGGTCATCGCGGCGGCGACGCCCATCACCGAGCGCACGGCGATGAGCTCGGCCACCGAGGTGACGAACACCGTGGCCAGGGACGCGAGCCCGAGCAGGACCAGGCCGGCGAGCATCACGCGGCGGCGGCCGAAGCGGTCGGCCACGGCGCCGAACACGAGCATCAGGCCGCCGAACACGACGGCGTAGGAGTTCGAGACCCACTGCAGCGCGGTCGTCGACGCGTCGAGGTCGCGGCCGATGGTGGGCAGCGCGACGTTGAGGATCGAGTTGTCGAGCATCTCGAAGAGGAACACGGCGGACAGTCCGGCGAGGGCGATCCACGCCTCCCGCAGCGAACGAGGTGAGGTTGACACGAACACTGTTCTACGCACGAACACTGTTCGTGTCAACTGGTAGGCTGAGGGCATGAGCACCGGGCGCGGAGCGTCGCGCGAGGAGTGGGCGAACCAGGTCGCGGCCCTCGACCAGCACAAACAGGCCCGCAAGGCCCCCATCACGGTCGACCGGATCGTCACGACGGCACTGCGGATGGTGCAGGCGGAGGGGTTCGACGCCCTGACGATGCGCCGGGTCGCCGCCGCTCTCGACACCGGAGCGGCCTCGCTCTACGCCCACGTGCGCAACAAGGCCGAGCTCGACGACCTGCTCATCGGCGCGCTGAGCAGGAACGTCGTGCTGCCCGCCCCCGACGCGGCACGGTGGCGGGAGCAGGTCCTCGACGTCTTCGCGCAGCTGCGCGACCAGTTCCTGCTGTACCCGGGCATCTCGCGCGCGGCGCTGTCCGCGCCGCCGACCAACCTCGACACCCTTCGCCTCACCGAGGGGCTGCTCGCGCTGTTCCTGGCCGGAGGTGTCGCACCGCGGGCGGCGGCGTGGACGATCGACGCCGCGCTCCTGTACGTCAGCGCCTACACGTTCGAGGCCTCGCTGAGGGCCGGCGGGGTCGACCGGGACGAGGTGCTGGCACGACTGCGGATGTTGCCGGTCAGCCGGTTCCCGCACACCGTCGGGCACGCGGAGGAGCTCAACTCGGGCGCGGAGCACGAGCGGTTCGACTTCGCCCTGGGCCTCTTGCTGCGCGGAATCGCCTGATCGGAGTCGCCTGTTCGGCGGACACCGGACAGGTGGGCTACGTTCGGGGGAGTGGGTTCAGCGAGCAGCCCTTCGGCACGAATCGGTCGTGGACGGAGCTGTCGCTGTGCTACCCAATTCCGCATCACCCGTTACCGCGCTTCCCACTACTGCGCTTCCCGGTACTGGACACATCAGTTCCGCGCTACCCCGTTCCGGACAGCTCAAGATCTCCATGGTGTCCGCGAACGACGCACCGGGCTGGCGTGACGCCCAGGTCCGCGACCTGACGGCGGCACTGCGGGCCCGCGGCCACCACGTGACGGTCCACCACCGGCGCCGGGCGGACGACGACGAGCTCTACCTCGGTGACTTCGTCGACGAGCTCCGCAGCGAGTGGGCGGGTGCGCCGCCGGACCTCGTGCACGCGCACTTCTGGCGGTCCGGACTGGCCGCCCTGCTCGCCGCGCAGCCGTTCGGCCTGCCCGTCGTGCAGTCGTTCCACGGCTTCGGGCGGCGTCCCGACGTCGAACGGCTGGTGGGCAAGGAGGCGGCGCTGGTGCTGGCGGGCGGCGAGGACGAGCTCCTCGAGCTGGCCGCCGCGAACGTGCCCCGGTCGAAGATCCAGCTACTGGCGCGCGGCGTCGACACCCGCCACTTCGACCCCCATGGCGAACCGGCGCCCCGCACCCCGGCGCCCCGCGTCGTCACCTTCGCGGATCCGGTGGCGGACAACGGGATCGCCGACCTGGTGGCCGCGCTGCCGCGGCTGCCGGACGTGCGCCTGGTGGTCGCGGGCACCCGCACGGGCGAGGCGGACCGGCTGGGCCGCTGGGCCCGCAAGCTCGGGGTGGAGGACCGCGTCGAACTGTTCGGCCCGGTCGCCCGGGAGGACCTGCCGGCGTTCCTGCGGTCCGCGGACGTCGTGGCGCACGTGCCGTCGCACGCCTCGTGGGACGTGCTTCCCCTGGAAGCCATGGCCTGCGGTGTGCCGGTGCTCGCCACCGCGGTCGGCGGGCTGACCGACGCCGTGATCGACGGCGTCACCGGTGTGCTGGTGCCGCCGCGCGACCTCAAGCAGCTCGTGCGCACACTGCGTCTGCTGCTGCACGACGCTACGCTCAGGACCTCCTTCGGGATCGCGGCCGCGGACCGCGTCCACGCCCGCCACACCTGGCCGGACGTGGCCGAAGCCGCGGAGAGGCACTACCGGCGGTTGCTCGACCCACCCGTGACCCCGCGCCGTCGGTCCGGACGAGCGGAGGCTGGGCGTTTGTGACCGTGAACGGCGCTGACCACGATCTCGAACGGGCCACCGGCACGGCCGGTGTGGTCCGCCGGGTGTTCGACCAGATGCCGTTGATGGTCATGGCGCTGGAGGGCCCGAGACACACGATCACGGCTGTCACGGGTGCGTACCGCGCCTGGACCGGCCTGGCCGAGATGATCGGGACGACCTTGCGGGAGGCGTTCGGCGAGATGGAAGGCCAGGAGGCGATGGACGTCGCCGACCGCGTCTACGAGACCGGCGTGGGGGAGTCGCTGCGCAGCTTCCGCACCCAGTTCGACCGCCCGGACCTCGGCATCCGCGTCGACGCGTACGTGGACGTCAACGTCACCCCGTTCCACGGCCCCGACGGCGTGGTCACCGGCCTGATCATCGACGCGGTCGACGTCACCGCGCAGGTGCGCGAACGAAAGGCCGCGCAGCAACGAGTGGACGACGCGGAACGCCGCTACGCCGAGGCTTTGGACGTGATCGACGCACTCCAGCGGGAGATGTTGCCCGTGGGCGTGCCGTTGCTGCCCAGGGTGCAGGTCGCGGCCAGCTACCTGCTGGCACAGGCGGACACCGCGGCGGGCGGCGACTGGTTCGACGCGATGCCGTTGCCGCACGGGAAGCTCGGTCTGGTGGTGGGGGACGTCGTCGGCCACGGCCTGACGGCGTCGGCGACCATGGGCCAGCTGCGCATCGTCCTGTCCGAACGCCTCACGGCGACCGGGAACGTCACGGCCGCGATCCGGGCTGCCGACGCCGCGGCGCGCCGGATCCCCGGCGCGCGGGCCGCCACGGTGTGCGTCGCCGTCCTCGACCCGGCGACCGGGGTGCTGGAGTACGCGACCGCGGGCCACCCACCCCCGCTGCTCGTCTCCGGCGAGGCCCGCTACCTGGACAGCAGCGGCAGCAGGCCGCTCGCGGTGAACGGCGAGGTGGACCGGATCGTCCGGCAGGTGCGGCTGCGCGAGGGCGATCTCGTGCTGTTCTACACCGACGGCGTCCTCGAACGCCCCGGCCGCACGCTCGCCGAGTGCACGGTCGAGCTGACCGGGGTGGCGGCCGACGTCGCCGCTGACAGGGCGTTCCCCGGCGAGTTCCCGGTGGCGGCCGACCGGCTGTGCACGCAGACCGTCGAGCTGCTCACGCGGGTGACCGGCCACCACGACGACATCACGCTGCTGGCCGTCCAGTTCGTGCCGGCACCTCCCGCCTTCCGCTCGTGCTACCCGGCGTCGGTCGACTCGCTGCCGCGCGTGCGGGCCGACTTCGGCGACTGGCTCGCCGGGCTGCGGGCGGGAGGGCAGGACGCCGACGCGCTCCGGCACGCCGTCGTGGAGCTCGCCACCAACGCCGTCGAGCACGCCTACATCGACTCCGGCGCCGACCACGAGTTCGTCGTCGCGGCCGAGCTCACCGACGCGGGCCAGGTGGAGGTCCGGGTGTCCGACGACGGCCGGTGGCGGGCACCGGCCCCGTCCCCCGACCGCGGGCTGGGCCTGCAGATCACCGCGGACATGGTCGACCACTTCCGGATCGAGCACGACCTGGGCGGCACGACGTCGGTGGTGCGGCACCAGATGAGCAGGCCCGCGCGGTTGCTGACCGCCGACGACCTGACGTCCGGTCCGGCCGTCGTTCCCGCTTCGCGGAACCGGATGATGCTGTTCGAGCCGGAAGCGCCGACATCGCCCCCGTGCATCCGGGTCACCGGCCCGGTGGACGCGCACACGGCGGGCCGGCTCGAGCACGCCATGACCGTCGCGGGGGCCACCGGCACCCGGTCGCTCACCGTCGACCTCGGCGAGGCCACGCACCTGGCCAGCGCCGGGGTGTCCGCCCTGCACCGGCAGATGTCCCGGCACCGCGACAACGGCACCGAGCTGCGCCTGGTCGCGCCCGTCGCCACCCCGGCCGACGTGGTGATGACCCTGGTCGGCCTCGACCACGACACCGGAACGGAGGGGCTTCCCCGATGGACGTGACCGCGGCGGTGACCGAACAGGCGATGGTCCTCGCGGTGCCGCGAGTCGACCCCACCACCCTGCACGCCCTGGCTGACGCGATGGCGCCCGCCCCGCCGCCGGCGCTCGTCGTGCTGGACCTGCGCCGGCTGGCCGATCTGCCCGCCGCCGACGCGCGGTCCCTGCTGGCGGTGGCCTCCGTCCAAGCTCGCCGGGGAGTGCGGTGCGTGGTCCTGGCGGAGCGGCAGGGCGCGGTGAGCCGCGTCCTGGCCACCGCCGACCCTGACGGCGTGCTGTCCAGGTTCGCCGATCTCGAGGAAGCGCTGCTGAAACCCGTCCCGGCCGAGCCGCTCGGCGTCGACGACCTCGTGCCGCAGTTCGAGGTCCTCACCCGGACGCTCCTCACCGCCACGTCGGTCGCCGCGGCCCTGGAGCAGATCTTGCGGGCGTCCCGGCACCTCATCTCCGCCGCGGCGGTGGCGAGCGTGACCCTTCGCACCCCCGACGGCACGTTCACCACTCCGGTGGAGACCGACAGCGTCGCCACCGCGCTGGACCTCGTGCAGTACCGCACGGGCCGCGGCCCGTGCGTGGACGTGGCGGCGGCGGACGGGCCCGGTTATGTGATCAGCAGCGACCTGAGCCGCGACGACCGGTGGCCGGAGTTCGCCGCGGCCGCCACCGAGAACGGGCTGACCGGCGTGCTCGCCACCGAGCTGATGTCGTCCTCGAACAAAGTGGTCACCGGCGCGCTCAACATCTTCACGCGCCACCACGACCGCATCACCGAGACAGATCGGCACACGGCTCTGCTGCTGGCCACGCACGCGTCTCTCGCGCTCGCGCACATGCAGACCACCGAGCTCGCCGAGCTGCACCACACCCAGATGCGCCGCGCGATCGACACCCGCGACATGATCGGGCAGGCCAAGGGCATCCTGATGAACCGCCAGGGCATCACGGCCGAGGAGGCGTTCTCGTTGCTGCGCCGCACCTCGCAGGACCTCAACGTGCGGCTGGTCGAGGTCGCCACGACGCTCGTGACGCGGCGCGGCGAGCTCGACGACCGGCCTCTGCACGACTGACCTGCAGGGGCCGGTGGTGGGGCGCGACCTCCGCCAGCAGCGGCGCCTGGGCCTCCAGCCGGGCGCGGAAGTCGTCCCAGTCCCGGTCGGCCGACCACGCCGACTCGGCCAGCGCGCACAACCGCGGGAACGCCAGGTACTCCGCGTGCTCCGGCGTCCGCACGAACTCCGTCCAGAGCTGGCCCTGCGTGCCGAGCACCCGCGCGGCGCACTCCTCGTCCCACTCGGCCGGCAGCGGGTCGTTGCGGTAGACGTCCTCCAGTGAGACGACGGCGGCGGGCTGGCCGGGCGGCTCGCCTTCCGCGCTCTGCGGGTAGTCGAGGTAGGTGCTGCGGAACGGCGCCATGACGAGGTCGTGCCCGCGCCGCACGGCTTCCAGCCCGTGCCCGGGATCGCGCCAGATCATCACGGCGGCCCGGAGCGGCAGGCCCCGCGGGTTCTCGCCGTCGTCCCAGCAGATCGGGTGCCTGCCCCGCGACACCAGGAACTCGCTGATCCGGCCGAGGAACCAGCCGTGCAGCGCCTCGGGACCGGACAGGCCTTCCTCGGCGATCCGCAGGGCGGCAAGGGGACTGGTCTCCCACTCCACCGCGGGGCACTCGTCGCCGCCGATGTGGACGTACGGGGACGGGAACACCTCCAACACCTCGGTGAGGACGTCCCGCAGGAACTCGAAGGTCTGCTCCTGCACGCCGAACAGCGCCTCGGACACGCCCCAGCCGGTCCACACGGGCAGCGCGCGGTCGGGGAAGTTGCCCAGCTCCGGGTGCGCGGCGAGAGCGGCACGGGCGTGACCCGGCATCTCGATCTCCGGCACGACGGTCACGCCCCTGGCCGCCGCGTGCGCCACGAGCGAGCGCAACTCGTCCTTCGTGTAGGCGCCGCCGTGCGGGATGCCGTCGAAGGTGGTGCCGCCGGCCGGGCCGACCATGCTCTCGGTGCGGTGACCGCCGACCGCGGTCAGGGCGGGGTGGCGGTCGACCGGCATCCGCCAGCCCTGGTCGTCGGTGAGGTGCAGGTGCAGGACGTTGAGCTTGTACAACGCGATCTGGTCGACGAGCGTGCGCAGGTAGGCGACCGGCAGGAAGTGCCGCGCCACGTCGATCATGGCGCCGCGCCAGGCGAACCGGGGTTCGTCGCGCACCTCGACCAGCGGGAGCTCGCCGCCGGACATCAACTGCCGCACCGACTGCACGGCGTGCCGCAGACCGGTGACCGACCCGCGCAACCGCACGCCGTCCGGTGTCACGGACACCGTGTAGGCCTCGCCCTCGCCGTCTGCTTCCAGCACGACGTCGCCGTCCTCGCGCAGTGGCAGGTCCACATAGGACTGGAGAAGCTCGGCGACCGGGAGGGCGTCTCCCGAGGCGGTGATGGCGGACGGGCGGAAGACGCCGGGAGAGCGGACGAGGTGCACCGGTTTGGGGATGATCATGCGATGGCCTTCGCGACGGCGTTGAGCAGGTGGACGGGGCGAAGCAGGTCGTCGTAGCCGACGGGCGGCTTGCCGGTGGCGGTCATCTCCAGGAACTTCTCCAAGCCTGGCACGAAGTAGTGCTCGTCGAGAACGAGTTCCCGTTCCGTGGTACCGGCGGAAGTCGTGACGGAGCCGCGGAACGGCGCCTCGCCGAGCACCAGGTCGATCTCCACCTCCACGCCGCCGACCCGCGCCAGGACGGCGATGCGGTCGTCGTGCGTCGTCACGTCGACCGACTCGATCGGGCCTGGCGCGAGCCGCAAGGCCACGTCGACCGGGTGGATGCCGTAGAAGAAGATCCCGCCGTACGGGCTGGCCGGGTCGACCGGACCGGACGCCGTGACGCGCAGCGGGGTGCCCGCCGCGGCCAGGGCATCGGTGCCGGGGAGCCAGCGCAACGCGGAGAACGAGGTCAGCGGGGCGTGGTGGGCCAGGGCCTCCGCGACGATCGCCTCGGCGTCCTCGTTCGTGACGGCCAGGGGTTTGTCGACGAACACGGGCAGGCCCTCGCGCAGGAACGGGATGGCGTGCGGGCGGTGCAGGTCGCCGTGGCGGTGGGCGACGACCACCGCGTCGACCAGCCCGAAGAGGTCCTCTGGCGCGTCCACGACCGCCACGACCCGGTCCGGGCCGTCCTTCAGGTGTTCGACGATGTGGCCGACGTGGCTGTTCTCGGAGCCGATGATGCCGATGCGCACTTACTGTTCTCCGTTCGGCGCGACGGGTTTCCCGGTGCGGGCGGACTCGTAGACGGCGAGCACGACCGCGAGCGCGCGCCGGGCGTCGGCGGTGCCGACCAGTGGTGGCCGCCGGTCGCGGACGGCGTCGAGGAAGTCGGTGTACTGCGCGAGGTGCGCCTCGTCGAGGTCGGTGCCCTCGCCGATCACGACGCTGCCGCGGTCGCCGTGCACCGCCACCCGCACCGGATGGCCGGGGTTGGCCGCCGTGGTCGCGGTGATCGTGCCCAGCGCGCCGCCCGCGAACGTCACCACGGCGGCGACCGTGTCCTCGACCTCGATCCGGTCGTGGGACAGGCAGGCGGTGCGGGCGAGCACCTCGACGGGGTCGCCCATCAGCCACAGCAACAGGTCGACGGCGTGGATGCCCTGGTTCATCAACGCACCGCCGCCGTCGAGCGCTCGCGTGCCGCGCCACGGTTTCGAGTCGTAGTAGTCCTGGGTGCGCCAGAACGTCGACTCGGCGATGCCGGAGCTGATCCGGCCGAGTCCGGGCAGGGCGCGGTGCGCGGCCGCGGACTCCCGCTGGAAGCGCCGCTGGCTGATCACCGCGACGGTCCGGCCGGACTCGCGTTCGGCGGCGATGATCCGATCCGCGGCGGCGAGCGTGACATCGATCGGCTTCTCGACGACCACGTGCTTTCCAGCCTGCAGGGCGAGAGCGGCGGCGTCCGCGTGCGCGCCGCTGGGCAGGCACACGCTCACCGCGTCCACGTGTTCGAAGGCCCACCAAAGCGAACCTCATGCCGCCCACGGGTGCACCACCCCTGCGTTGTCCGCGCTGTCCTGGGCCAGCAAGGCGATCCTGGTGGCGAGCAGGCTCGCCGCGGTGCCCACGTCGGGCTCCTCGCCGGCGACGAACGCGTCGAGTGCGACGGCCGGACGCCGGCCCTCCGGCAACGGGAGAGACCAGAGAGGGCGTTCGTGCGTCTCGGCGGTGGCCTCCCCGCGTGCCCACAGCAGTTCCGCGGTGCCGTCGCGGCCGGTCAGGCGCATCCGGTAGTCGCCGTGCCACGGCGCCGCCTCCGGGGTCAGCCAGCTGACCTCGATCGTCGCCGCCACGTCGCCCGCGCGCAGCAACACCGCGCCGTGCAACGGTCCGCCGACCGCGCTCACCGTGCCCTCGGTGGCGCCGGAGAACGACAGCACCAGGTCGATGTCGTGCACGGCGAGGTCGCCGATGACCCCGCCGCAGGTCGACCGGTCGAGGAACCACGCGGGCCGGGTCGGCCGCCGGAGCTTGTGCGGTCCGGACGACGCCACCAGTGCCAGCGGTCCGAGCACCCCGGAGTCGAGCAGTTCGCGGGCGGCGAGCGTCTCGGGATAACCGCGTTTCTCCAGCATCAACGAGACCGTGCGCCCGGACTCGCGCGCCGCCGCCTCGATGGCGTCCAATTCGGACAGGCTGGTGCACAACGGTTTGTCGGCGAGAACATGGGCGCCGGCTCGCAGCGCGTCCACCACGACGGCACCGCGTTCCGAGTAGACGCCCGCCACGGCGACGACATCGGGCCGTTGCTCGCGGAACAACGAGACGTGGTCATGATCGGTGACGCCGACCAGTTCGACGTCGGTGCGGAGGGCGAGTTCGTCGAGGACGTAGGAGACGTGCGGATGCGCTGCCCCGGCCACTGCGAGCCGGAGAACGGGATCGGGCATGCATGCCATTCAAAAGCGGTTCCGTTTGCCGAGTCAACGGTATGAATCCGGCCTCGAAGGAATGAATCCTCACTGAGTGCAAGGCTGCTACCTGGGGGAATGAGCGCACCGTAGTCATTCCTCAGCTGTTCGTGTGACCTGCGAAGAATCATTGACGCGCAGGATGTCACACATAATGATGTGCCGAACCGGTGCAAGACACGCCATATTCATTCCCTTTTCGGGGAAGGAATCCGAAAGCAGGTGCCGCCATGAGCGCGACCGACGACTGGCTCGCCGCGTTGCTGAAACAGCCGGAGGCTGACGTAGCGGACCTGGAGCCGGTCACGAGAGCGGAGGCCTCGCACCGACTCGCGCTGCTCGGGGTGCCGGACGCCGACCTCGACGACGTGCTCGCCACACTGCCGGGTCCGGACAGGACTCCCGGGCTGTGGGAGGCGCTGCTGCGCTGCCACCAGGTCCTGTACGCGCGGGAGCCGATCCCGAGCCGCCTGGTCGACTGGCCGAACGCGCCCGCGGAGCTGGGCACGGCCGGCCGCTACTTCTACGTCCACCTCTACCTCCTCGCGCTGCCGACGTTGCTGGCGCTGCACGAGGAACTGCGCATCCCGTTCGACGTCACCGAGGCGACCGTGCGCGACCTCGGCGCGAAGGTCGTCACCTACCGCAAGTACTACGACGTCGGCGGTTTCGACCGGCAGGGCTGGCTGGTGCGGCACTTCCGCGGCACGCTCTTCCGGCTCGGCAAGCTCCAGTTCGACCGCGCCGTGCTCACGGTCGACGAGTACAAGGCCGGGCCGGACACGGGACCGGAGGACGGCACGCCCGTCCTGGAGGTCCACATCCCCGGCGACGGCCCGATGACGCCGCAGGCGTGCGCCGAGTCGTTCCGCCGCGCCCGGCCGTTCTTCCTGGAGCACTTCCCGGAGGAGCACTACGAGTACGGCACCTGCCGGTCGTGGCTGCTGGATCCGCAGCTCGCCGGAGTGCTCCCGGAGAGTTCGAACATCGTGCGCTTCCAGCCGCTCTGGACGTTGTTCGGGCCGATGCCGGACTGCGACAGCGACGTGCTCGAGTTCGTCTTCCACCTCCCGCCCGGCACCGGCGACCTCGCCGCCCTGCCGCAGGACACCACGCTGCAGCGAGTCCTCGTCAGCCACCTGCGCTCCGGCGGCCACTGGCGCCAGGGCTGCGGCTGGCTCGCGCTTCCCTGACCCACCGACCAGAACGGAACCGCCATGTCCTCCCACGAGATCTCGCGGCGCACGATCTTCCGGGCAGCCGCCGTGCTGGGCCTGTCCGCACCCGCTCTGGCGGCGTGCGTCACCGCCGGCGGCGACGGCGCGCAGCAGGCGAGCGCCGGTGACAAGAGCGCCACGAACCCGTTCGGCGTCAAGGCCGACGGCCCGCTGGAGGTCGTCGTCTTCAAGGGCGCCTACGGCGACGACTACGTGCTGGCCGCGGAAGGCGTCTACCAGAAGCAGTTCGGCGGCGCGGTCATCGACCACAAGGGCATCCAGAAGGTCGGTGACACGCTGCGGCCGCGGTTCGTGGCGGGCAGCCCGCCGGACGTCGTCAACAACACCGGCGCGGGCCGCCTCGACTTCAACGCGCTCCGTCAGTCGAACCAGCTGGAGAACCTCGACAAGCTGCTCGACGCGCCGTCGTGGGACGACCCGAACGTCAAGGTGCGCGACACGCTGCTGCCCGGCGTCGTCGAGGACGGCATCTACGACGGGCAGTTCGTGCGGTTCAACTACGCCTACACCGCCTGGGGCCTCTGGTACTCCAAGCCGTTGTTCGAGAAGAACGGCTGGACGTGGCCGCAGACGTGGCCCGAGATGCTGGCGCTCTGCGAGGAGATCAAGAAGACCGGCATCGCGCCCTGGACCCACCAGGGCAAGTTCCCCGAGTACATGACCGACCCGCTGCTGGTGATGGCGGTGCGCGGCGGCGGCATGGACCTGTTGAGGTCGCTCGACAACCTGGAGCCGAACGCGTGGCGGCACGAGTCCGTGAAGGCCGCCGCCGAGGCGATCGCCGAGCTGGCCGGCAAGCGGTACCTCATGCCGGGCTCCGAGGGCCTGTCGCACACCGAGGCGCAGGCCGCGTGGAACCAGGGCAAGGCCGCGATCATCCCGAGCGGGTCGTGGCTGGAGGCCGAGCAGAAGTCCGTCACCCCGGCCGGGTTCGACATGGTCATGGGCGCGGTGCCGTCGCTGTCCTCGACCGGCAAGCTCAAGAACAACGCGATCCACGTCGGCAGCAGCGAGGCCTATCTCGTGCCGAGCCAGGCCAAGAACGTGGCCGGTGGCCTGGAGTTCCTGCGGATGCTGTTCTCCCGCAGCGCCATGAAGGACTTCGCCAAGTCGGTCGGCACCCTGCCGTCGGTCAAGGGCGCCACCGACGGCCTCGCGCTGTCCCCGGCGCTCGCGTCGGTCGCGGAGGCGGTGAAGAACGCCGGTGACGACAGCATCAACTACCGCCACCGCATCTGGTACCCGACGCTGACCAAGGCCGTCGACGACAGCGTCGCCGAGCTCGTGACCCGGCGCATCACCCCGGCGGAGTGGGTCGACCGCGTGCAGAAGGCCGCCGACGACTGCGCGAAGGACACCAGCATCAAGAAGTACGAGCGGAAGTGAGCGTCCTGACCAGGCCGGTGGAGCAGGCTGCGGCGCCTGCTCCCCCCGCGCCGCGCAAGCGCCGCAGGCTCAACCGCGGGTACGGGTTCGTCGTCGGCGCCCTCGCGCCCGCGCTCGTGCTGCACGTGATCTTCATCGTGTCGCCGTACGCCCAGGCGTTCTACCTGTCGCTGACGGACTGGAACGGCGTGGCGGGCAAGGCGAACTTCGTCGGGTTCGACAACTTCGCCCGGCTCGCCGGCGACTCGCTGTTCCTCGACGCGATCGGGAACAACCTGCTGCTGTTGCTGCTCATGCCCGCGGCCACGATCGCCCTGGGCCTGTTCCTCGCGACGATGATCCAGCGCGGCGGCGGTGACGGGCGCAGGGGCGTGCGGGGAGCGCGGTTCTACGAGATCGTGTTCTTCTTCCCGCAGCTGCTGTCGGTGGCGATCGTGGCCGTGCTGTGGGGGTTCGCCTACAACCCGAACAACGGCCTGATCAACGGCGTGCTGCGGGCGATCGGCCTGGACGGGCTCGCGCGCAGCTGGCTCGCCGAACCGTCGCTCGCCCTGTTCGCCGTGATGGCGGTGATGGTCTGGTCGGGCGTCGGCTTCTACATGGTGCTGTTCTCCGCGGCGATCGACGGGATCCCCAAGGAGATCTACGAGGCCGCGCTGATCGACGGCGCGTCGGGCTGGACCACGTTCTGGCGGATCACGTTGCCGTTGCTGCGGGACAACGTCCAGGTGGCGTTCGTGTACCTCGGCATGGTCGCGCTGGACGCGTTCGCGCTGGTCCAGATCATGACCGTCGGGCCGGGCGGACCGGACGGCGCCACCGAGGTGATGGGCCTGTCGCTGTACCGGACGGCGTTCGAGTACGGCAAGTTCGGCTACGCCTCCGCCATGGGCGTCGCGTTGTTCTTCGGCACGCTCGTGTTCGCGCTCGTGGCGTTGCGCGGCAACAAGGACCGGACGGAGCTGGCATGAAACGGTTCCCGCTGCACCTCGCCCTGGGCTTCTGGGCGGTCGTCACGGCGTTCCCGCTGCTGTGGGCGGTGACGAGCTCGGTCAAGTCGGACGCGGAGATCCTCACGAGCCCGTGGACGGTGCCCTCGGAGATCCGCTGGGACAACTTCGGGCGCGCCTGGAACGAGGCGTCGATCGGGCAGTACTTCCTGAACTCGGTGATCGTCGTCGGCGGCGCGTTGTTCCTGACGATGCTCGTCGGCGGCATCGCGGCCTACACGCTGGCGCGCTATCGGTTCCCCGGCAACAGGTTCGTCTACTACCTGTTCGTGACGTCGCAGTTCTTCCCGACGTTCCTGGCGCTCGTGCCGTTGTTCTTCACGGTCGAGCAGATGGGCCTGCTGGGCACGAAGCTCGGGCTGATCCTGGTGTACGCGACGTTCGCGACGCCGTTCACCATCTTCTTCCTGCACGCGTTCTTCCGCACGCTGCCGTCCGCGATCGCCGAGGCGGCGTTCATCGACGGCTGCACGCACTGGGGCGTGTTCTTCCGGGTGATGCTGCCGATGGCGCGGCCGGGCCTGGTGTCGGTCGCGATCTTCAACTTCCTCGGCCTGTGGAACCAGTACCTGCTGCCGCTGGTGCTCAACCCGGACCCGGAGAACTACGTGCTGGCGCAGGGACTCGCGGCGCTGTCGACGTCGCAGGGCTACCAGAGCGACTGGAGCGGGCTGTTCGCCGGGCTCACCATCGCGATGCTGCCGGTGCTGCTCGCGTACGTCTGCTTCCAGCGCTACATCCAGGCCGGCGCGACGGCCGGCGCGGTCAAGTGAGTCAGGTCGGCGGCGGTCACGAACCCGCCGGGTGAGAGCAGCAGCCGGAACTGCGCGACCCCGTGGAGCAGCCCTGCCGGTGCGGCCGCACGCAGCATCACCGCGTGCGGGCTCACCAGCAGGGCGTAGCCGTCTTCGCCGAGGCCGCGCAGCGCCGGTTCGTGCGTCACCATCACGACGCCCTCCGGCGAGTTGCCCAGGACGATGCCGGTGGTCTCGCGGACGTACCGGCGGATCAGCTTCGCCGCCTCGTCCGCGTCGCCGATGACCCGGATGGCCATGTCGGGGTGCACCACGAACCGCCCGGTGCGGCGGCGGGGTTCCCTGTCGTGCCGGCGAATGGCCATCACGCGCTCCCTACTTCAGCCAGTCGTACGTCGTCTGGACGCGGGTCAGCTCCTCGGCCTGGCCGGGGGAGAGGGTCTCGTGCGGGTCGAGGCACCAGATGCCGCGCAGGACTCCCTCGCGCCGCAACACCTCGTGCACCCCGGCGATCACGCCCGCGAACCCGTTGCGCACGTCGAACACGGCCGCGTTGGCGTCCACACACCCGGCCGTTCGTTCCTCGACCCGGTGGCGTGCCTGGACGTCCCCTGCCACGGCGGCGTGGGCGTCCTGGAGGATCTCGACCGCCGACCGCGTCCACACCGCCCAGTGCCCGAGCAGGCCGCCGACGAACCTCCTGACGCCGCCGCGGACGTGGAACGGGGTGAGGAGGTCGCTGACGATGTTGTCGTCGTTGCCGGAGTAGAGCGCCACCTCGGTGCCGCGGCCGGAGTCCGCGACACCCTGCACCAGCTCCAGCGTCCGGTAGCGGTCGAACGGCGCGGCTTTCACGGCCACTGTGGACGGTTGGTCGGCGAGGCGCTGCCAGTAGTCTCGCGGGAGGTACCGGCCGCCGACGGCGTCCTGGAGGTAGAACCCGATCGTCGGCAGGACCTCGCCGATCGCTGCGTTGCGGTCGAGGAGGTCGTCCAGGGAGAGATCGCGTGCGGCACCGCCGGGGGAGACCAGGACGGCGTCGTAGCCGAGCTCACGGGCGACCTCGGCTTCCGCCACGGCCTGCGCGGTCTGCCCGGCCACTCCGGCGACCCGCACGAACGGGGTCCGGTCGCGCATCTCCTCGGCCGCCAGCTCCAGCACCGGCCGGTACAGCCCGTGCTCGCGGATCTCGAACTGCGTGGTGTGCACGCCGACCGCGAGCCCGCCGGCGCCCGCGTCCAGGTAGTACCGGGTGAGGGCCCGCTGCCGTTCCTCGTCCAGCTCCCGCTTCTCGGTCAGCGCCAGGGGATGCGCGGGGATCACGGTGCCGCGGTGCAGCAGCGCGGAGGTCTCGAGGTCCATCAGAACCGGCCGTCCCGTCGTTCGAACTTGGTCGGCTTCCGCCACACCGCACCGCCGCCGAGCAGCCACGCCGCCTGGAGGTCGACCAGCTGGCCGAGCGTGCGGTCGGGGTAGCCGAAGAGCCGGTGGCACGTGGTCGCGTCGCTGAGCAGCGAGGTCTCCGGCAGCGCACCGGTGAACGACGCCTCCACCCCGAGGCGGGCGGCGAGCCGGGTCGCGATCGACCGCACGGACGCGGTCTCCGGGCCGGTCAGGTTGAGCACGAACGGCTCGGCGGAGGTGTGGCCGACGCTGCGCAGCACGACCTCGTTGGCGTAGCGCTGCCACACCACGTTGACGGCGCCGGTGGAGAGGTCGACCGGCTCGGTCGCGAGCAGCGTCCGCGCCAGGTCCGCGAGCACGCCATAGCGGGGCTCGCAGGCGTAGTTCAGCCTGATCAACGCCACGGGCGTGCCCCTCGTGCGCGCGGCGTGGGTGAACACCTGCTCACGGCCGCGGCACGTGATCGCGTAGTCGCCCTCCGGCCGTGGTTCGTCGGTCTCCACGCTGCCCCCGCCGACCGCTGCGGACATGCCGTAGACGTTGCCCGTGGACAGCGCGACGATCCGCGCCCGCGGGTAGCGCTCGGCGACGTACGCGGGCAGCACGGTGTTCGTCATCCACGCCTGCTCGGGCGCGCCGGCGGTGCCGAACTTGGCGCCCACCAGGAAGATCACGGTGTCGGCGTCCGGCAGTGCCGCCACGGCGGAGGGATCGCCCAGGTCCGCCGCCACGACCTCGACGCCCTGGGCCTCGACCCGCGCGCGGCCGTCCTCGTCGGACCACCGCGACACCGCCCGCACGGCGGCCTCGCTGCCCGCCTCGGCGAGGGCGCGCCGGGCCATGCCCGCGATGCCGGAGCCGGTCTTGCCGCCCGCCCCGAGCACGACGACGTCACCCCAGCCCGCGGCCTCCGCGACCAGCGCCGGGGACGGCCTGCTGAGTTCTTCCTCGAGTTCCGCCTCATTCACGAGGGCACACTCCCGGTGTGGAACGAATTCATTCTCTGGAAGGAATGAATTTTCGGCCTGATGTGGTTCGGACACACAAAATCACAGGTCACCTCTTGCGGCAAGAAGCATCATCAGTCATTCTTCCCGACATGACATCAGCTGAATCGGAGGATTCATTCCTTCATTCCTCCGCTCGCCCGAAATGGCAGTGGGCGGCTGACCGTCTGCGGAAGGACATTGCCGACGGGCTGTGGGGGCCCGGCGACCAGCTGCCGGTGGAGCGCGAGCTGGCCACCACGCTGTCGGTCAGCATCAACACGATCCGGCGGGCCGTCGGCCAGCTCGTGCACGAGCAGATCGTGCTCCGCAGGCAGGGCGCGGGCACGTTCGTCCGCTCGGAGAGCGCGCCCATCGCGTCCGGACGGCCGTTGGTCGGCGTGCTCGTGCCGTCGACCACCTACTACTACCCGCGGGTGATAGACGGACTGCAACGCGTGTTGCGCGGCGCGGGCGTCGGTGTCGTGCTCGTCTGCTCGAAGTACGACCTGGACGTCGAACGCGACGAGCTGCGCACGATGCTGGAGACCGGGGTGCAGGGCCTGCTGCTGGTGCCCAGCCTGCACCTGATGGAGGACCCGCAGTCCTACGTGGACGGACTGCGCGACCTGCCGGTGCCGTACGTGCTCGCCGAACGCCGCCCGCCCTCGCCGGAACCGGACGACCCGACGACGTTCGTCGGCACCGACCACGCCGGCGGTGTCTGCAAGGCGGTCCGGCACCTGAAGTCGCTGGGGCACCACCGGATCGGGTTCCTCGGCCGGGTCAGCACCGGCACCTCCGAGCAGGTCGCCGCCGGGTTCGACGAGGCCGTGAAACTGCTCGGCGTGGAAGCCCCCGCGACCGTGTGCCGGTTGCTGTGGCAGTCGCAGGACATCTCCGCGTACGCCCGGCGGTGCGTCGAGTCCGGGGTGACCGCGGTGTTCTGCCACGGCGACCGCGATGCCGCCGCGTTGATCGTCGCCGCCCGCAGGCTCGGCCTGGCGGTGCCGGGCGACCTCGCGGTGGTCGCGTACGACGACGAGGTGGCCGAGGTCGGCGACGTCCCGCTGACCGCCGTCTCGCCGCCCAAGACCGAGGTGGGCGCGCTCGCCGCCCAGTTGTTGCTGCACCGCATGGACGGTGGCCGGAACGTTCCCTCCCAACAGGTGCTGATCCAGCCGCGGCTCGTCGTCAGGGCGTCGTGCGGCTCGGCGGTGCTGAAGCTCCACGAGAAAGCAGGAACATGACTCCATTCCGGATCGGGCTGCTGGGTGCCGGCGCGGTCGGCGCGCACCACGTCCGTGCGGCGGCGGGGGCCGACGGCTACGCGATCGCGGCGATCTGCGACGTCCGGCGCGAGGCGGCCGAGGCGCTCGCGGCACCGGGCGTCGAGGTGTACGACGACCACCGGACGATGATCGCCGAGGGCGGCCTCGACGCGGTCGTCATCACGACGCCGCACGCGTTGCACGCCCAGCAGGTCGTCGAGGCCGCCGAGGCCGGGCTGCACGTCCTCGTGGAGAAGCCGATGGCGACCACCGTCGAGGACTGCACGCGGATGATCGAGGTCTGCCGGGACGCCGGGGTGCTGCTCGCGGTCGCGCACGTCATCCACTTCGACCCGGTCGCACGGGAGGCCCGCGCGCTGATCGCGTCCGGGGAGTTCGGCGACCCGCTGCTGATCGCGCACCGCCGGTCCGCGCACTACGAGCCGGACTCGCGGCCGGCCTGGTTCTTCGACCCGGTGCTCGCCGGGGGCGGCATCGTGCTGAACGTCGGCACGCACGGCCTGGACCGCATCCAGTGGTTCGGCGGCGGCACGGTCCGGCGCGTGAGCAGCGTGGTGCGGGGAAGGGACGGCATCGACGTCGAGACCGACTCGCTCGCGCTGGTGGAACTCGCGAACGGGGTCACCGCCAGCGTCGTGCTGACCAGCCGCGGCACGCCCTACTACGACGAGACCGACGTCGTGATGACCGAGGTGACCCTGCGGGTGTCCGCAGGCGAGGGGCTCCTGCTGCTGCGCGACGGCGCGGTGACGACGCTGGTCGAGGCGAGCCCCGGCCACCTCCGCTCGGCCTTCCGGTCGCAGCTCGACGGGTTCGTCGCCGCTGCCCGGGGCGAGGAGGGCGAGTACATCGACGGTGCCTACGGCAGATCCGTCGTCTCCGCCGCGCTCGCCGTCTACGAGGCCGCGGACCTCGGCAACCCCGTGGACGTCCCACGTCCGGCAGTCCGGCCGTGAACGGGACTCACCGCGGGGGTCGTCGCGCGACGGCCCCCGCGGTGGCCTCCCGGCTAGATCGGGTTCGTGCTGACCCTCAGGTCGTCGTACCAGATGTAGCCGGTCCTGGTCGGCGCGAACGTGGCGTCACCGCCGCCCGCGAACGACGACAGGTACGCGCGGTCGATCAGGTCGCCGTTGCGCACGAACTTGATCCCGGTGATCAGCGCGGCCGAGCGGCCGTTGAACCACACCTGGATCTCGCCGTCCGGGTTGGCGTTGCCGTTGGTCACGGTGTTCACCTTGACCCGCTGCACGATCTCCACCCACTGGCCCGGCGGGTAGTACACCGGGGAGCCGTCGAGCGAGAGGTCGCGGTAGTCGCCGTACTCGCTGGCGTGGTCCATGCTGTAGTAGTAGATCGCGGCCTTGCCGCCGCTGCGCCAGATGAACCGCGACGTGAAGCCGTTGTAGCCGTCGCAGGCCTGGCCTCCGGAGCAGGACGCGCCCGCGCCGATCCCGACGCCGACCTTGCCGGCGAAGTTGGTGTTGCCCCAGCTGAAGTCCGGGCTGAAGCGCACCCACTGCGCCACGTAGTACTGCCGTGCCCGCGAGAGCACGAACGGAGCCTGCGCGCCCGAGGTCTCCGGCCCGTACTGGCCGGCCGGATAGGTGACGCGCAGCGACTTGCCGCCGCTGCGCTTCACGCTGGAGTCGATGTAGGTCCTGGTGTCGAGCCCCTGGTGCCAGGGAGCGCTCCAGCCGTCGGCCGCCCACTTCGCGAGCGTGTACGGGGAACCGGCGGCCGGTGTCTCGAAGTAGTTGTTCAGCTCGGCTGCCATCGCCGTCGGAGCGGTAATGGCCGAGGCGATTATCGCCGCGCAGGTGGAAATCACGAGCAGCGACTTTGTGCGCATGCGGTACCTCCGATTGATCACAGGGTGTGGGCAGTATCACCACGTCCTGCGGGCCTGGTCAACGTTTCGAGAGGTCATTCCAGGAATGATTGACGAGCGGAAAGAAGGGCATTGACGGAAGTTCTGCGATGTCGCAGGATTTCGCCTGGACACAGGGGTCGTGCAATTCCTTCCGCAGTGCGGGAATGAATTCCGGAGGAACCGATGAGAAAACCTGTCGCGGCCTTGCAGGCGTTCGTCGTCGTGGCGGCCATGGCGGTGGCCACGAGCGCGACCGCGCAGGCCGCACCCGGTCCGCCGGCGCCGGACACGCCGGTCGCCCACGAGCTGCTCCGCAACGGCGGGTTCGAGAACGCCACGACGTCCTGGACGCTGTCCGCCGCCGCGAAGCGCGAAGGCGGGCGCACCGGGTCCGGGCTCACCGTCACCTCGGCGACCGGCACGGCGTGGGAGGGCGCCACCTCGGCGTCGTTCGGGATCGACGCGCGCCGGATCAGCTCGGTGAAGGTCAGCGGGTCCGTGCGGCTGGACGGCGTCGTGCAGGGCGCGACCGCCGACAACGCCGCGAAGATCAGCATCGCGTTCGTGGACGCCACCGGCAAGCGCACCTGGAAGGGCGTGAACCTCACCGGCACGCAGGACTGGACCGACCGCGCGGACGTCCACACCGTCCCGGCCGGCACCGTCTCCGCGTTCCTGTCCGTCGCACTGGACCGCGCCAAGGGCACCGTCCGGTTCGACGACCTGAAGGTGCGCGCCGAGTCGTGGGTGAACCTGGTCAACAACCCCGGCTTCGAGCTCACCACACCGTCCACTCAGGAATGTCCAGCACCCGCGTGGTGCACGCCGTACCAGAGCGCCACCTACAAGGTCGACACGAGCACTGCCTTCCAGGGCACCCGGTCGCTGCGGATCGACGCCTCGCCGACGCAGAAGATCGGCGGCTTCGTCACCGTGCCGCTCGACCAGCGGACGTGGCCCGTCGTGCACGTGTCGGCGAAGGTCAAGCTCGACCGCGTCGAGACCGCCGACTACACCGACTTCCCCGGCGGCCTGCGGATCTCCGTCGGGTTCCTCTACACCGACGCGACCGGTGCGAGCGTCTACGCCGCCTCCGGTCTGCTCAACGGCGTGCTCACCGGCTCGCTCGACTGGACCGCGGTCTCCGGCACGTTCCGCGTCCCGCCGCTGATGACGAAGCTGCAGATCATCCCGGCGATCCAGAACGCCACCGGCACCGCGTGGGTCGACGACGTCCGCGTCACGCCCGAGTCGCCGTGGATCGCGCCGGACAGCCAGACCAAGAGCGCCGCCGCCGGGGCCGCCGCGAAGTTCCTGACCACGGTCACCAACCGCCGTGCCACCGCGGACTCGTTCCAGCTCGCCCTCGACGGACCCGGCTCCGTGGCCGCGTCGACGGCCGTCCTGCAGCCGGGGGAGTCCGCGATCGTGCCGGTCTCCGTGCCCGCGGGGTCGTCGGCCGTGCTGACCGCGACGCCGGCCGGTGACGCGACCTTGGTGCAGCAGGCCACCTTCCGCGCCGACCAGGCGACCTCGCCGGGTGGCGCGCCGCGGGTCTACAGCACGCCGGCCCAGCTCGACGCGCTGAAGCAGCGGATCGCCGGGCAGGACTGGGCGCGCAAAGCGTTCGACTCGGTCGTGAGGGCCGAGGCCGACGCGTGGCTCACGAGGCCGCTCGACCAGCCGGTGAACCACGGCGGGTGGAGCGGCAACTTCAAGTGCCCCGGTACCAACACTTCGCTGGAGTTCGACTACGGCTCGCCGAAGCTGCACCGCTGCCCGATCGACGGCAAGACCTACACCGGTGAGCTGCTCGACGCCGCGTGGGTCGAGATCTGGCACAACAACGCGGCCCAGGCGGCGGCCGACCTTGGCCTCGCCTTCCGCGTCACGGGCGACCAGCGCTACGCGGCCAAGGCCAGGGACATCCTGGTCTACTACGCCGAGCGCTTCCTCTCCGTGCCGATGAACCAGCTCTACGGCCGCGTGCACTACCAGTCGCTCGACGAGGCCGTGGCCGCGATCGGCCTGATCGACGGCTACGACCTGATCCGCGAGGGCCTGCCGGAGTCCGACCGCGTCGACATCTCCCTGAACCTGTTGAAGCCGCTGGCGGAACTGGTGCGGGCGTACCCGACGGTGACGTCGAACTTCCAGGCGTGGACGGTCGCGGCCGTGCACGGTGTCGGCTCGGCGATCGGCGACGAGGGTCTGCGGAGGTGGGCGCTCGACGATCCGGAGGAAGGCGCCGAGTTCCTGCTGGACAAAGCCCGCCTGTCCGACGGCTGGTGGTGGGAAGGTGCCGCGAGCTACCACGTGTACGCGTTGCAGGCGTTGACCTCGCTGGCGATCTCCGCCCGCAACCTCGGCGAACGCGACTACCCGACCGACGAACGCTTCCGTTCCATGCACACGGTCCTGCTGCCGTACCTGCACCCCGACCTGACGATCCCGGCGGCCGGCGACGGCGGCACGTGGGGCCGCCGGTTCGGCCCGAGCTTCGCGGCGATGGCCGAGTGGGCGTACGCGGAGTACGGCGCGCGCGACTTCGCGACCGGGCTGAGCTACGCCTACACCAACCTGGGACGGCCGCGGTCGGACCGGTGGGCGCTGCGGTTCGGCGTGGACACGCTGCCGAGCCTGAGCGGGCCCCGTCAGCCCAGCGCCACGTTCGGCGGCCTTGGCGAGACGGTGCTGCGGTCGTCGGACGCGCCGAACCTCGTGCCGAACCCCGGTTTCGAGGACGCGTCGCTCGCCGACGCCGGCCAGCCCGCGTTCTGGCGGCTCGACGGTGGGAAGTGGGCCGACCGCAGGCTGACGGGTGCGGCGTCGCAGACGTTCCCGCTCGACGGCACGCGGCTGGCGCACCTGACGCTGCAGGCGATGGCGAAGGGCAGGGGCAGCGTCGAGGCCGTCTTCCTGAACGACCGCTGGGAGGTCGGCCGGGCGTCGTTGCCGATCGACGGTCCGTCGTGGTCGGCGCGGGAGACGGGCTTCGACGTACCGCCGTTGGCGCGGGCCGTGAAGCTGTCGGTCCGCGGTGACGTGACGGTCGACGACATCGACCTGTTTGCCGACGACCTGCTGGGGTCGGGCGGCTTCGAGGACTCGGCCAGGGGCTGGACCAAGCAGGGCGCGGCGGAACTGTCGCCGGTCGCGTACCGCGGAGCGTCGTCGGCGAAGGTCACCGGTGGCCTGAACCGCAACGCGTGGACCACGGACGTGCCCGTGACCGGGGGGAACGTCTCGTCGGTCAAGCTCGACGCGCGGACGTTCAGCCCGCTGGTCCCGCTGCGCGAGGGCGGTGGCGCGGTGATCGAGCTGTCGTTCGTGACGCCCGCCGGGGTTTCGGCACCGGTGCGCACCCGGTTCCACGACCTGCTCGGCTGGCGTTCGCGGATCGTGAGCGCGGACGTGCCGAAGGACGCCATCGCGGCCAGGATCTCGCTGGTCGTGGAGAACGCGGCGGGCGTCGCGCTGTTCGACGACGTGCGGCTCGGCTTCTCCGGCGCCGTGGATCCGTTCCAGGCCAACGCGCTCCGGCTCGACCACGGCGTCGCGGGCGGCACCCACGGCCACGCCGACAAGCTGCACCTGGACGTCGTCGGCGGAGGCGGCCTCCAGTCGACCGACCTCGGCCAGATCTACGGCGCGGACAACGCCGACCTGACCAACAACTGGTACCGGGAGTCGGTGTCGCACAACACCGTCGTGGTGGACGGCGTCAGCCAGGACCGCACCATCCGCGGCGCGCTCGAGTACTTCGGCACCACGCCGCGGTTCAAGGTGGTCGACGCCAAGGCGGACAAGCCGTACGCGGCGAAGCCGGACGTGTCGCTGCGCCGGGCCGAGCTGATGACCGACGAGTACGCGGTGGACGTCTTCGACGCCCGCGGGTCGTCGGCCCACCGGTTCGACCAGTCGTGGCACGGCGTCGGCGACCTCGCGGTGTCCGGCCCGGCGATGACCCCGCCGAGCTGCGGAACGTGCGTGCTCGACCCGAACGACAAGGACTTCGGCTACGACGAGCTGCGGTCCGTGGCCGAGGGAACCGCGTCCGACGGTGCCTGGCAGGCGGAGTGGAAGACGCCGCAGGCCGTGCTGTCGTTGCGGGCACTCGAACCGGTGTCCACGCAGGTGCTCCGGACGACCGGGCCGGGGCTCGCGACCGACGGCAAGCAGATCCCGTTCGTCCTCGCCCGCCGCGACGGCACCTCGACCCGGTTCACCACGGTGCTGGAGACCAGATCGGCGGCCGCGCCGAGTGCGGTCGTGTCGGCGCAACGCCTGCGGGACGGGCACGTTCGCGTCGTCT
The DNA here is from genome assembly GCF_042738015.1 of Lentzea sp. NPDC059081. Taxonomy (NCBI): domain Bacteria; kingdom Bacillati; phylum Actinomycetota; class Actinomycetes; order Pseudonocardiales; family Pseudonocardiaceae; genus Lentzea; species Lentzea sp. NPDC059081. Next base: position 189,291 of record NZ_JBHYGW010000007.1, on the reverse strand, counting down.
TGGCCGGGAACCGACGTGACGACGTGCTCTTCGACGGCGGCTACGCGTTGGTGCGCTGGGCCGGCGAGAAGCCGGTGAGCATCGACCTGCTGAACCGCTCGTCGGTCGAGGTCGACGGACGCACGTGGCTCAGCGCGTCGAGGAAGCTGGAGAACGCCTCCGCGGTGTTCGACGGGAGCACGCTGCGGCTCTCCGCCGGACGCACCGCGGACCGGGGACAGGTGACGATCACCGTGCACGCCCCCGGCATCCGCACCGTCGAGCTGAACAACCAGCCCGTCAGCTCGGTCACCCGGCACGGCGATCTGCTGGAGGTGACGTTCACGGTCGGATGAGCTCGCGCGGCACAGGGCCCGGGGCAGCCTTCCCGGGCCCTGTGCCGTATCGGGGCCTACCGCTTCAGCAGGTCGCGGATCGCCCCGGCGACGACTTCGGGCGCCTCCTCGGCCATGAAGTGTCCACACGAGACGGTGCGGTGGTCGAGATCGGGGGCCCAGCGCCGCCACAGCGCCTCGGCGTCGAACCCGAGCGCCGCGCCCCAGTCCTGTTGCAGCACGGTGACGGGCATCCGGAGCTGGGCCTTCTCGTCCGCGGTGTCGTGCTCGACGTCGATCGTCGCCGACGCCCGGTAGTCCGCGACGATCGACGTGACGGCCTCGCGGCTCGCGCGCAGGTACTCGGCGCGGACGTCCGCGGGGAACGGCTCGGTGCTCCAGATGTCGAGGAAGTGGCCGAAGAACGCGTCGGGCCGGGCGCCGATGAGCTCCTCCGCCAGACCGGGCGGCTGGGCCATCAGGAACAGGTGGAACCCGACGACGGCGGACGTCCCGCGCATCACGTCCCACATGTCGAGGGTCGGCAGCACGTCGAGTGACGCGAGGTGCGTGACGTGGTCCGGGTGGTCGAGGCCGGTGCGGAACGCGACGAGCGCGCCCCGGTCGTGGCCGGCCAGCGCGAACCGGTCGTGCCCGAGCGCTCGGGCCGCGGTGACGACGTCGGCGCCCATCGTGCGCTTCGAGTACGTGGACCCGGTGTCGGCGGGCTTGTCGCTGTCGCCGTAGCCGCGCAGGTCGGGCATGATCACGGTGTGGTCGGCGGCCAGGTCGGCGGCGACGTGCCGCCACATGAGGTGGGTCTGCGGGAAGCCGTGCAGCAGGACGACGGGGCTGCCTGCGCCCGTGGTGGCGACGTTGAGCTCGACGCCGTCCTCGACCTGGACGCGCTGGTAGTCGAATGCGGTGTGGTTCACGACGCGAGCATCTCCCCGCCCGATCAGCAACGGATCAGCGCCGGGGTCAGCGGGTGAGGTTCGGGGTGCTCGGACCGCTGACCGCCGGGTCCGCCCGTCTCGGCGGGCCGAAGCAGCGCGCCGTGCTGGCGCGGCTGCTGGTGGCCCGGCGCCGGGTGGTGCCGGTACGGACGCTGGTCGCCGATCTCTGGGAGGACCCGCCCGACGGCGCGGTGGGCACTGTGCAGACGTTCGTCGGGGCGCTGCGCAAGGCGCTCGAACCCGGCCGTCCACCCCGGACGCCGTCGACCCTGCTGGTCACCGAGGGCGCCGGCTACGCCTTGCTGGCCACCGACGTCGACGCCTGGCGGTTCGAGGAGATGCTGGGCGGCGGCCTGTCCGTTCTGGACGACGCGCTGGCGTTGTGGCGCGGTCCCGCCTACGCGGAGTTCGCCGACGAGCACTGGGCGCGCGCCGAGGTCGACCGGCTGACCGAGCTCCGGCTGGTGGCGGTCGAACGCCGTGCCGAGGCGCTGCTCGGCGTCGGGCGGGCGGCGGAGGTCGTCGCGGACCTGCGGGCGCACGTGGCGGCGCACCCGTGGCGGGAGAAGGCGTGGAGCCTGCTCGCGTTGGCGCTCTACCGCGAGGGACGGCAGGGCGACGCGCTGGAATCCGTGCGCTCGGCTCGTGCCGCGCTGGTCGAGAACCTGGGCGTCGATCCCGGACCGGAGCTCCGCGCGCTGGAGTCGGACATCCTCGCCCAGTCGCCGCGCCTGACGCCGCCGGTTCTCCCGACGCTGGTGGGACGGGCCGCCGAGCTGAGCGCGCTGGCGGACGCCGTCCCCGCCGCCGGGCTCGGGATCGCGCTGGTGAGCGGCGAGGCAGGGGTGGGCAAGACGGCGCTGGCCGAGGAGTTCCTGGCCGTGCTGCGCGGGCAGGGCTGGACCACGGTGTGGGCGCGCTGCCCCGAGGACGCGCCGGTGGCGTGGCCGTGGCAGCAGGTGGTGGAGGCGCTGGGATCGGAGCTGGTCGCGGGCGACCACTTCCACCTGCGGCGCGCTGTGGTGTCCACTGTGGAGTCCGCGGCGCCGGTGCTGGTCGTGCTGGACGACCTGCACCAGGCCGACGACGAGACCTTGGCGGTGCTGGCCGCGTTCACCAAGGCCCGGCTGTCCGGGCGGGTGCTGATCGTCGCGACCACGCGGGTTCCGGTCCCGTCGGAGGCGGTGGCCCGCGCCGAACCGGTCCGCGTCCCCCTCGGCGGGCTGGGGGAGGAGGCGGTCGGGGCGCTGGTGCGGTCCATCTCGGCGGAGGCGGACGTGCGGGCGATCCACGAGCGCAGCGGCGGCAACCCGTTCTACGTCAAGGAGCTCGCCCGGCTGTTCGCCGCCGAGGGCTCGCTCGGCGTCCCCGCGGGGGTGCGGGAGGTCATCCGGCACCGGCTGGCCGCGCTTCCGGCGGACGCCAGGACCGTGCTGCACCAGGCATCGGTGCTGGGCCGGGACGTCGAGGTGGAGGTGCTCGGGCTCGTGGCGGGCGAGGACGTGCTGGACGCGCTGGACCTCGCCGTGGCAGCCGGGTTCCTGGCCGAGGTGGCGCCGGGGCTGGCCCGGTTCACGCACGTGCTGGTGCGCGACACGGTGTACGAGGAGCTGTCGCTGACCCGTCGTGCGCGGTGGCACGCGGCGGTGGCCGCGGTGCTCGAGTCGGTGCGTCCCGCCGACGTCACACTGCTGGCCCACCACCACCTCCTGGCCGGTACGAGAGGCGAGGCGGCGGTGCGCGCGCTCGCGGGTGCGGCGGAGGTGACCCGGTCACCGCGGGAGGCGGCCGGGTTGTGGCGGGCGGCTGTCGCGGCGGCGGGCGGGGTCCGGCCCGGCCTGGTGGCGGGGCTGGTGCGGGCGCTCGCGGTGAGCGGCGATTTGGAGGCGGCGCGGCGGGAGAGGGGGACGGCGTTGCGCGCCACCACCGACCTCCACGCGACGGCCGAGGTCATCGGCTCGTTCGACGTTCCCGGCATCTGGACCACCAACGACGACCCCGCCCACTCCGCCGAGCTGGTCGCCGCCGCCGAACGCGCCCTCCCGGCGTTCCCCGGTCCCACCGCCACCCGAGCCCGCCTGCTCGCCACCATCGCGATGGAGGACCGCGGCAGCGGCACCCGCCTCCCCGAGGCGTGCGAGGCCGAGGCCATCGCCCGCGACCTCGACGACCCGGCCCTGCTCGCGTTCGCCCTCAACGCCCGCTTCATGCACACCTTCCACCGCACGGGCCTCGCGGAGGAACGTGCCGGCATCGGCCGCGAGCTGGTCGCCCTCGCCGCCCGGCACCACCTGGTCACCTACGAGGTGCTGGGCCACCTGGTCCTGGTCCAGGCCGGTGCCGCGCTGAACGACTTCGCCACGGGCGACCTCCACGCGACGGCCGCCGACGCCCTCGCCCGCGAGCACGACCTGCCGCTGGTCAGCGTGTTCACCGACTTCTACGCCGCGCTGAAACTGGCCGCCGCGCACCGGATCCCGGAAGCCGAACGCGCCTACCGGGCCGCGGCCGAGCGCGTCCAGGGCACCGGCATGTGGGGCATGGAACACGGACTGCTGCCGTTGGCGCTGCTCAGCCTGCACGGACAGTCCACAGTGGACCTCGACGACGACTGGGGCCCGTTGCGCGACTGGGTTCTCCCGCTCGCGCTGCCGCTCGACGAAGCCGCGAAGGCCGCGCACGCGGTGCCGGAAGGCCCAGGTGACCTGCTCGCCGAGGTACGTGCCTGCCTGCTGGCGATGGCCGCGGAACGCTTGCAGGACAACGAGCTCCGGGAGCGTGCGCGAACAATCCTGGAACCCGCGCGGCACGAGCTGGCCGCGGGCACGGGCCTGGTCACGTTCGGCCCGGTCGCGGACTTCCTAGGCCGCTAGCGCCGGCCCGAGCAGCAACCCGCCGTCCAGCACAAACTCCGACCCGGTCGCGAACGCGGCCTCGTCGGACGCGAGGTAGAGCACGAGCGCGGTGACCTCCCCGGGCTCGCCCAGGCGCGGCACGGCGTACGGGTCGGGGGAGTAGAAGTCGCCGATCGCGTGCTGACCGCCGTCGGCCGGCGACGTGATCAGCGGTGTCCGCACGACGCCGGGGTGCACCGAGTTCACCCTGATGCGGTCGCGGCCCAGTTCCAGCGCCGCGGCCTTGGTGAGCCCGCGCAACGCCCACTTGCTCGCCGCGTACGGCGCGTAGTAGGGCGACGCGGTGTTGGCCATGGTCGAGGCGATGGTCACGATCGACCCGCCGCCTGCCCGGCGCAGTGACGGCGTGACGTGCTTGATGCCGAGGAACTGGCCGGTCAGGTTCACCGCCAGCGTCCGGTCCCACACCTCGCGCGAGGTGTCCTCGACCAACGCGGGCGCGTGCTGCGCACCGGCGTTGTTGACCAGCACCGACACCGGGCCGAACCGCTCCTCCGCGGCCTGGACCGCCGAGACCCACTCCTGCTCCTCGGTGACGTCGAGCCGCACCGCCACGGCGCGTTCGCCCAGTTCCAGCGCGGTTTTCTCGGCCGCCGCCAGGTCCCGCCCGGCGACCACGACCCGCGCGCCCTCGGCGTGGAAGCCGCGCACGTGGCTCGCGCCCATCCCGCTCGTCGCGCCGGTGACGAACACCGTCCTGCCGTCGAAGCGTCCCATCTCGGTCCTCCAGTGGTGAGTTGAGTGACTCGCCTCGCCACCGTAGGCACGAGCCGGATGGTGAGTCAAGTGACTCACCTCATGGCATACTGGCGGCGTGTCGAGCTACCACGAGCGCGTGGCGGAGGAGAAGCGGGCGGCGATCGTCGAGGCCGCCACCGCGCTGTTCCTGGAGTCCGGGTACGACAAGACCTCGCTGGCGCGCATCGCGGACGCCGCCGGGGTGTCGAAGGCGACGCTGTTCAAGCAGTTCCCGACGAAGGCCGAGCTGTTCGACGCGATCGTGACGGACTACTGGCACGTCCGGGAGGGGGCGTCCGCCCCGGCACCCGGCGACCCCGCGAAGGGCCTGACCTCCCTGGGCAACCGGTACGTGGCGGTGCTGACCCGGCCGGGCATGGCCTCGTTGTTCCGGATCGTCATCGCGGAGGCGCCGCGCTTCCCCGAGCTCGGCAGGACCCAGTTCCGGCTCGGCAAGCTGCCGTTCTTCGAGTCCGTCCGCGACTACCTCGCGCAGGAGCACCGGGGCGGCACGCTCGTCGTCGACGACCCGGTGCTGACGGCGTCGCAGTTCCTCGGCATGATCGCCGACTTCGCGTTCTGGCCGCGGATGCTGCTGGTGGACTGGGCGCCCACCGCGGAGGCCGTGGCGAACGCGGTGGGCGAGGCCGTCGAGACGATCCTCGCCCGCCACGCGGTCACAGCGGCAACCGGCGCAACTCCGGTTTGAGCACCTTCCCGGACCCCGTGCGCGGCAACGACGTCACCACGTCGAAGTGGACCGGGATCTTGTACTTCGCCAAGCGGGGCAACAAGAACTCGCGCAGCCCGGCGGCGTCGGCGGACGCACCGTCGTGGAGTCGCACGAACGCGCGCCCGACCTCGCCCCAGCGCTCGTCCGGCACCCCGACGACGGCCACCTCCGCCACGTCGGGATGGCCGGTGAGCACGTTCTCCACCTCGGCCGGGTAGACGTTCTCGCCGCCCGAGATGAACATGTCCTTCACCCGGTCCAGCACGTACAGGTGGCCGTCGTCGAGCCGCCCGACGTCCCCGGTGCGGAACCAGCCGTCGGACGTGAACGCCGCGGCGGTGCCGTCCGGGTTGTTCCAGTAGCCGGGGGTGACGTTCGGGCCCTGCACCTCGATCTCGCCGGTCTCCGCGAGCCGCAGGTCGCCGAAGAACACCGGGGTGCCGGCCGACCCCGCCCGCGCCACGCTGTCCGCCGCCTCCAGGAACGTGGCACCGGGCGCGGTCTCGGTGAGCCCGTAGCCCTGGCAGAACACCAGGCCCCGGTCCTGGTAGGCGCGGATCAGCGCGTCCGGCACGGGCGCCCCGCCGCACAGCAGCACCCGCAGCGACGACAGGTCGGCGGCCGGCCAGCGCGGTGACGCGACGACGTCGGCGAACATCGTGGAGACGCCGAACATCAGCGTCACCCCGTGCCGCTCCACCAGGTCGAGGCACACGTCCACGTCCCAGCGGGGCGTGATCACGCAGTGCCCGCCCTTGATGAACGTGGGCAGCAGGATCTGCGACAGCGCGGCCACGTGGAAGAGCGGCGCCGCGACCAGCGCCACGTCGTCCACCGCGAGGTCGATGCCGATCATCAGGTTGACCGTGTTCCACAGCAGGTTGGCGTGGGTGAGCACGGCACCCTTGGGCCTGCCGGTGGTGCCGGAGGTGTAGAGGATCAGCGCGGGCGCGGAGATGTCGACGGGGACGTCGATCATCTCCTCGGAACCGCCCGCGAGCCAGTCCTCGTAGGTGTCCAGGGACACCGCCCGCGGGTGGTCCACGACGTGCGAGGTCGCGTGGACCACCACGTGGGCGCCGCTGTCCGCCAGCTGGTAGCCGACCTCCGCCGGGGTGAGCCGGAAGTTCAGCGGGACGAAGATCGCGCCGAGCTGGTGCGCCGCGAACATGGTCTCGGCGAACGACGGGTGGTTGGGGCCGAGGTACGCGACGCGGTCGCCGTCGCGCACCCCGAGCTCCCGCAGCCGCCACGCCAGCCTGGTCGTGCGGACCGCCAGCTCGCCATAGGTCGTGGAGATGCCGTTGTAGGTGAACGCCTCACGCTTCGGCGCCATGCGCGCGCGGCGGTGAGGCCAGCTGCCCAGTCCCGAGTTCCGCATCGCCGTCTCCCGTCAGGCTGGTCCTGCTGGTCTCGTGCAGCACCAGCGTGCACACCACCGTGAGCACGCAGAACGCCGCTAGGATGAACGGGATGGCGCCGGTGCCCGAGCTCTTCTGCACCTGCGCGAACAACAACGGCGCGAGCCCCGCGCCCAGCCCCGCGATCTGGTAGCCGAGCGAGGCACCGGTGTAGCGGCTGCCGGTGCTGAACAGCTCGCTGTAGAGCGCGGCCAGCGGGCCGTACATCATCGGGTGGACCACCGCCTGGCCGATCACCAGGGCGGCCGCCACGTACCCGTTGTCCACCAACGGGAACAGCGCGAACCCGTACGCCGCCATGAGCACGGCTCCCGCGAGGACCACGGGCCTGCGCCCGAACCGGTCCGACGCCGCGGACCAGCCGAGGATGCCGATGATCGCGCAGGCGGACGACAACGTCAGCGCGCTCAGGATCTCCTGTCTCGGGATGCCCTTCTGCACGCCGTACGACAGCACGTACGTCGTGAGCGTCGACTGCGCGACGAACGCGGCGAGTCCGACGCCGATGGCGAGCAGCAACGTGCGCGGGTGGTGGCGCAGGACGTCCACCAGCGGTGCGGAGGAGCGCTTGCGTTCGGCCTGGAACACCGGGGTCTCGTCGACCTTCAGCCGCACGAACAGGCCGATCCCGAGCAGCACGATGCTCAGCAGGAACGGCACGCGCCAGCCCCACTGGATCAACGCGTCGTTGCCCACCACCGCGGTGGTCGCGGTGAGCACGAGGTTCGACAGCACCATGCCGGTCGGCGCGCCGGCGTTCGTGAACCCGGCCCACAGGCCGCGTCGCGAGGTGGCGTGCTCGGCGGACATCAGCACGGCGCCGCCCCACTCGCCGCCGACGGAGATGCCCTGCAGGACCCGCAGCAGGACGAGACCGGCGGGCGCGAGCCAGCCGACCTGGGCGTAGGTGGGCAGCACGCCGATCAGGAAGCTCGCCAGGCCCATCACGCTCATGGAGATGACGAGCATCCTCTTGCGCCCCAGGCGGTCGCCGTAGTGCCCGAAGAGGATTCCGCCGATCGGGCGGGCGAGGTAGCCGGTGGCGAACGTGCCGAAGCTCGCGATCGTGCCCACGAGCGGGTCGAGCGAGGAGAAGAAGACCTTGTTGAACACCAGTGCGGCCGCGGTGCCGTAGAGCAGGAAGTCGTAGTACTCGATCACGCTGCCGAGGTAGCTGGATGCCACGGCACGGCGTAACTGCGATGTTGTCGCCATGACCTCACCTCACGCATAGTGGCGGTATATGCCCCGTGCGACGCACGCGGGCTTGGCGGAGCCCTCGATCTCGACCGTGAAGTCGACGGTGACCTGCACGCCGTCGCCCGCGACCTCGTCCGCGGACACGACCCGGCCCGTCAGCCGGATCTTGGCGCCGACCGGCACGGGCGCGGGGAACCGGACCTTCTCCAGCCCGTAGTTGATGCTCATCCGCACACCGGAGACGTCGAGCAGCTCGGTCATCAGCGGGATGAGCAGCGCCAGCGTGAGGTAGCCGTGCGCGATCGTGCCGCCGAACGGCCCGGCCGCGGCGCGCTCCGGGTCGACGTGGATCCACTGGTGGTCGTCGGTGGCGGTGGCGAACGTGTCGACCCGGTCCTGGTCGATCTGCAGCCAGTCGGTGTGGCCCAGGTCCTTGCCTGTCAACGCCTTGATCTCTTCGAGTCCGTGCACGGATGTGGTCATGCGTCCTCCTTGACGAGTCCGAGCAGACGCGCTGCGTTGAGCTTGAGGATCTTGGGCCGCACCTCGTCCTTGACGTCGATCTTCGCGAAGTCGGCGAGCCAGCGGTCGGGCGTGATGACGGGGTGGTCCGAGCCGAACAGCACCTTGTCCTGCAGCAAAGTGTTGGCGTAGCGGACGAGCTGCGGCGGGAAGTACTTCGGCGACCAGCCCGACAGGTCGATGTACACGAACGGTTTGTGCGTCGCGACGGCCAGTGCCTCGTCCTGCCAGGGGAACGACGGGTGCGCGAGCACGATCCGCAGGTGCGGGAAGTCGACCGCCACGTCGTCGACCAGCATCGGGTTGGAGTGCTTGAGCCGGATGCCCCCGCCGCCGGGCACACCGGCGCCGATCCCGGTCTGTCCACTGTGGAACAACGCGGGGACGCCGAGCTCCTCGATCACCTCGTAGAGCGGGTAGGCCATCCGGTCGTCGGGGGAGAAGTCCTGCAGGCTGGGGTGGAACTTGAACCCGCGCACGCCGTGCTCCTCGACGAGCCTGCGCGCCTCCCGGACGGCGGCGCGGCCCTTCCACGGGTCGACGCTCGCGAACGGGATCAGCACGTCGGCGTGCTCGGCGCAGGACGCGGCCACCTCCTCGTTGGAGATGCGCGGGTGGCCGGTGGCGTGCTCGGCGTCGACCGTGAAGATCACCGCGGCCATCCTGCGCTCGCGGTAGATCTGCGCGGTCTCGGCGATCGTGGGCTGCCGGTGTCCCGCCTTGAAGTACTTGGCGGAGGCCTCCATCAGCGCGGGGCTCAGCGAGCTGTGCCCGTGGGCGGAGACCTCGGCGTGCGTGTGGACGTCGATGGCGACGAGGTCGTCCACGTTCAGCGCGGGGGCGTTCACGGCGCCACCGGGGCCGGGATGCCGTAGGTCTCGGGTTCGAACTCACCCCACCGGTCGGCGATCGCCTCCGCCGTCCAGCCGCCGTCGGCGAACTGCACCTGCTTCTCGGCGGGGTGCGCCCACAGCGCGAGCCGGTCGCCGCCGATGCCGATGGCCTGTCCGGTGATGCCCTTCGCCGCGTCCGACGCCAGGAAGACGATCAGCCCCGCGGCGTCCTCGGCGGTGCCGAGCCCCTCGTCGCGGCGCACCCAGGCGGGCAGCGGCGTGCCGGTCCGTTCGGACTCCTCGATCAGCGGCGCGAACACCGGGATCGTCTTCGTCATCTCGGTGGCCGCGACCGGCACGACGGCGTTGACGGAGATGTTCGACCGGGCGAGCTCCATCGCCCACGTCCGCGCCATGGCGGCGATCCCGGCCTTGGCGGCGGAGTAGTTGGTCTGCCCGAAGTTGCCGCGCTGGCCCGCGGGCGACGAGATCAGCACGAGACTGCCGCCGTCGCCCTGCTCGCGCATCTGCACGGCGGCCGCTCTCGCGCAGGTGAACGTGCCGCGCAGGTGCACGTTGAGCACCGCGTCGAAGTCGTCGTCGCTCATCTTCCACAGCACGCGGTCGCGCAGGATGCCCGCGTTGGTGACCAGCACGTCGAGCCGCCCGAACTCCTCGACGGCCGCGGCGACGAGCCGGTCCGCGGTGGCGGCCGTCCCGACCGGCGCGACCACGGCGGCTCCGCCGATGCTCGCGGCGACCTCCTCGGCGCTCTCGTCCACGTCGTTCACGACGACCTTGGCCCCGTTGCGCGCCAAGGCTTCCGCGTACGCCCGGCCGAGTCCACGGCCGGCGCCGGTGACGATGGCGACCTTCTCCGACAGCTCCATCCGGCGGGTCCTCTCCCCTGTGAGTGGTGGGGAAAGTATGGGCACTTTCGTGACGCTCGTCTAGATGCTGCCCAACATGTATCGTGTGACCCGTGACGCCGCAGTCCCTGATGCTCAACTTCCTCGGCCTGTACGTGCTGGGGCGCGACATCGCGGTCTACTCGGGCAGCCTGATCGACGTGTTCGGACGCGTCGACGTCTCCGAGGAGGCCGTGCGCTCGACGCTGACCAGGATGACCTCGCGCGGGCTGCTCACCAAGCACCGCAACGGCCGCAGGGTCTACTTCGGACTCACGCCGCGGGCGAAGGACGTGCTGGAGGACGGCGGCAGGCGCATCTGGAAGCGCGGCGCCGTGAACAGGGACTGGGACGGCACGTGGACGCTCGTCGGCTTCTCCCTGCCGGAGGGCCGCCGGGGAGAGCGCCACGACCTGCGCTCGCGGCTGCAGTGGGCCGGCTTCGGTCCCGTGCAGAACGGCCTGTGGATCGCGCCGGGCAGCCACGACGTGACGGAGATGGTCGCCGACCTGGGCCTCACCGGCAACGTCACGGTGTTCACCGCCCAGCACGCGAAGCCGACCGAGGCGGCCGACCTGGCTTTCCGCGCGTTCGACATCGAGGCGATCGCCGCCCGCTACCAGGACTTCCTGGCCCGCTGGCGCACCCCGGCCGACACGCTGCCCGACGACCTGGCCCGGCAGCTGCTGCTGCACGCCGACTGGCTCGACCTGGTGCGCCAGGACCCGCACCTGCCGGCCGAGCTGCTGGCCCGCGACTGGCCGGCGATCGAGGCGGAGCAGGTGTTCCAGGCGCTGGCCACGCGGTACGTGGAGACGGCGACGCCGCTGGCGGAGGCGGCGATCGAGTCGGTCGCGGTCTGAGACGTGCGCGTCGCCGTCGTCTCCGGGGGCGATCCGGGGCACGTCGTCCCGGCGATCGCGCTGTGCCTGAGGTTGCTGGCGTCGGGCGAGGAGCCGGTGCTGCTGACCGGCGAACGCTGGGTCGGCGCTGCCCGTGCCGAGGGCATCTCGGCGTCCCGTGTGGACGGTCTCGCGCTCGCGGACCTGAAGGACTGCAAGGACCTCGGCAGTGCCTTGGTCGGCCAGGCCGCGGAACTGGCGTCTGCACTGGTTCCCCAGCTGCGTTCGCTCGCCCCCGACCTGGTGGTGTGCGACGTGCTGGCGCTGGGGGCGAGCATGGCCGCGGAACTGCTTGGCGTGCCGTGGGTTCAGCTCTCACCGCACCCGCTCTACGAACCGTCGCGCCGCCTGCCGCCGATGGGCAGCGGACTCGCACCGGGCGTCGGTGTGCGGGGGAGGACGCGCGACGCGCTGCTGCGAGCGATGACCGCCCGGTCCATCCGGCAGGGCGTGCGGCAGCGAGCCGTTGTGCGGCACCGGATCGGGCTCTCCAGGAGTGAACCGGGGCCCGTGGCACGGCTGATCGCGACGCTGCCGGCGCTGGAGGTGCCACGGCCGGACTGGCCGTCGAACGCGCACGTGGTCGGGCCGCTGCTGTGGGAGGCGAGCCGGGAGACGCTGACGCCGCCGCCGGGGTCCGCGCCGCTGGTGATGATCGCGCCGTCGACCGCCTGGACGGGGTCCGCGGGCATGGCCGAGACGGCGCTGGAAGCGGTGCGGGACCTCGGGGTCAGGGCCGTCGTGTCGACGTTCGCGCCGGTCCCCGGCCTGCCGCCGTGGGCGCGGTCGGGGCCGGGTGCGCAGGACGAGCTGCTGCGCGCGTCGTCGGTGCTGGTCTGCGGCGGCGGCCACGGGATGCTGGTCAAGGCGTTGCGCGTGGCCGTGCCTCTCGTGGTGGTGCCGGGCGGTGGTGACCAGTGGGAGATGGCCAACCGGGTCGCGCGGCAGGGGAGTGGCGTGATCGTGCGGCCGCCGACGGTCGAGGGGCTGCGCGAGGCGGTGGCGCGTGTTCTGGGTGATCACACGTTCGCCGTAGCGGCGGCCGAGGCGGCCGCTTCGGTGAGTGATGTTCGTGATCCTGTGGAAGTATGTCGCACTGCGTTGAGTCTTGCGCGATGAGAGCGCTCTCCCCTTCAATGAACGCATGCGCAGGTCAATGACGATCCTCGTGGTGGCGGCACTGGCGGTCGCGACCGTCTCGCCGGCGGTGGCGCAACGCGCCGCAGCTCCCGACCTCTACCCCGCCGTCGGTGCGGGCACCTCCGTCCTCAACCACGCTGACCTGCTCGGGAACGTTCCGGAGCCGGCCTGGTACGAGGCGAACATCCCGTTCGTCGACGTGCCGGACCGCGAGATCCGGGACACCTACTACTACCGCTGGCGAACCTACAAAGAGGCACTCAAGTACACAGGACCGAAGGACGGCTGGATCGTCTCGGAGTTCCTCGGCCCGGTCGGCTACTCGGCACCGAACGGCGGCATCGTCGCCGCGGCGGGCCACCACGTGTACGAGGGCCGGTGGCTGCGCGACCACCGCTACCTCGACGACTACGTGGACTACTGGCTGCGCGGCGCGGGATCGGGCGCGAAGCCCGCGGTCGACTTCCTGAACAAGAACACCACGGACTGGGCGCACCAGTACTCGTTCTGGGCCGCCGACGCCGTGGCCGCCCGTGCCGCGGTCGACGGCCGGTCGCAGTTCGCCACCGACCGCCTGCCCGAGCTGATCCGGCAGTGGCAGCGCTGGTCGCCGCAGTTCAACTCCGACCTGGGCCTCTACTGGCAGACGCCGGTGTGGGACGCGATGGAGTACACCGCCAGCTCGTACCAGAGCCCCGACCCGTACCACGGCGGTGACGGCTACCGCCCGACGCTGAACGCCTACCAGTACGGCGACGCGCGGGCCATCGCCCAGCTGCTCAAGGCCCGGGGCGACGGGGCCGGCGCCGTGCAGTACGACCAGGCCGCCGACGCCCTGCGGACCGCCCAGGAGCGGTGGCTGTGGGACGCGAACGGCCAGTTCTACAAGCACGTCATGCGCGACAACAACCCGAACCGCACGAAGATCAACGACCGTGAGTCGATCGGCTTCGTGCCGTGGTACTTCCACATGGCGCCCAACGCCAACAGCGCGGCGTGGGCCCAGCTGAAGGACCCGCAGGGCTTCGCCGCCACCTACGGCCCGACGACCGCCGAGCGCCGCAGCCCGTACTTCATGCGCGACGCGCTGAGCGGCTGCTGCCGGTGGAACGGCCCGAGCTGGCCGTACGCCACCAGCCAGACGCTGACGGCACTGGCCAACCTGCTGATCGACTACCCGGCCCAGTCCTACGTCAACAAGACCGACTACCTGTCGGTGCTGCGCGGCTACGCCCTGACCCAGCGCAAGAACGGTCAGCCGTACGTCGCCGAGGCTCACCACCCCGACGAGAACCGCTGGATCTACGACGGCCAGGGCCACAGCGAGGACTACAACCACTCGACGTTCAACGACAACGTCCTCTCCGGCCTGCTGGGCATCCGCCCGCAGCTGGGCAACGAGGTCCAGATCGCGCCGCTGGCACCCGCCACGTGGGACTACTTCGCCGCCGAGAACGTGCCGTACCACGGCCACAACCTCACGGTGCTGTGGGACCGCACCGGCAGCCGCTACGGCAAGGGCGCGGGCCTGCGCGTGTACGTCGACGGCCAGCTGAAGGTCTCCCAGTCCGGGCTGACGTCCGTCCGCCTGTCGGTCCCCGTGCGCGGTTCCGGTGACCTGCCGGAGCTCGTCGACGACTTCGCCAACGTGACGCAGACCGGGTACCCGACGGCCCGCGCCTCGTTCAGCTACAACGTCGACCCGCCCACCAAGGCGATCGACGGCCAGGACTTCCACCTCGACGTGCCCGGCACCCGCTGGACCACGTGGACCAGCCCCAACACCTCGGACTGGCTGGAGGTCGACCTCGGCGCGCCGACCCCGATCTCCGACCTGCGGGTGATGTTCTACGACGACGGGGGAGGCGTCCGCGTGCCGTCCGTCTACGACCTGCAGTACCGCGGCACGGACGGCGTGTGGCGCGACATCCCCGGCCAGCAACGGTCTCCGGCGTCCCCGGTCGCCCGCCAGGTCAACCGCATCCTGGTGACACCCGCGCTCACGACCGACCGCGTGCGCATCCTGCCCCGGCGCTCCGACGGCGGCGCGGTGGGCATCACCGCGTTCTCGTCGGTCCGCGCTCCCGTCCGCGGCCTGACCGCGTCGGTGCCGGAGTCCGTGCCGGTGCGGGCGGGCGCCGCCGTGGAGACGACCACGACCGTGGCGGCAACGCGCTCGCTGGCGGACGTGCGGGCTTCCTTGTCGGTGCCCGCCGGGTGGAGCGCGGTGGCGCTGACCCCGTCCTCGACCTCACGGCTGCTGCCCGGCCAGCCGCTGGTGACGCGCTGGCAGGTCACCGCCCCGGCCGGCCTGAAGCTCGGCGACGCGGTCCCGGTGAGAGTGGTCGCCACGACGTCCGACGACAGTGGCGCGAGCACAGGTCTGGCGTCCGCGCAAAGCGTGTTCGACCCGGCCGACTACCCCGGCGTGGTCTGGGACGACACGTTCGACTCCGACCGCCTCTGGGCGTACCGGGTGGACGGTCCGTTCTGCGAGACCGCGCCCGCCCTGCGCGTGGCCGACGGCGTGCTGACCGCCAGCTCGTCGGGCCGTGCCGGGTCCGTGCTGGCCGCGCCGGTCAACGGCGACTCCCGTGGAACCGCCGTGGTCGTCCAGCCCCGGTCGTTCGCCGGCTCCGCGCCGGAGGACAGCCTCTTCCTCGGCCAGACCGCGGGCAACCGGGACTTCGCGCTGGCGTGGTTCAACAACGCGGGCAAGGCGTCCGGTGTGGACGTGACCGTCGGCGGGACTCGGCGCGGGGACGAGGCGACCGGTGGGTGCTGCGCCACCTTGACCTGGACGGCGGGGGACCGGTTGGCCGTGGTGCTGCGGGACGGGCAGCTGACCAGCTGGATCGAGCACGACCGGCGGTGGAGCTTGCTGCGGGCCGCGCCGGTGGGGGCCGTCGTCGATCCCGCGGTGGTGGCGGGGTGGGCGCCCGGGCTCGGGTTGCGGCTGGACGGCGGGGCCGGGTCGTTGGTGATCGACCGGTTCACCGTGCTGCGCCGCGCCTGAAGACCCGTCCGGGGCTCGCGAGACCCGCGAGCCCCGGACGCCCTTCCTACTTGCAGTAGTCGAAGCGGTAGGCGCCGTTACCCGGCCCGACCAGGTACCGGTCCCGCAACGTCGTGATGTCCGGGGTGTCCGCGTCGTTGCACACGTCCTTGAACGTGCCGCGCAGATCGTCGGTGTACTCGATGTCCATCACGTTCTTGCCGTACACGTCGGAGTACGACGAGCACTCCTCCCAGCGGTGGCACTCCTCCGACACGGCGAAGTCGAAGCCGACCTCGGACTTCGCGCGCGCCGCCTGCTCGGCCGAGTTCTTCTGGCCGATGGCGAGGTTCTTGCTGTGCGCGCGGTCGGCGAGCAGCTTCGCGTAGGCGAGGTTGTTGCTCACGGACAGCTTGTTGCGCGAGCGCGAGTACGAGTCGAGGTTGTCGACCTCCACCGCCTTGAAGCCCTTGGACGCGCACAGGTCGATCGTGCTGCCCATGATGCCCGCGAGCTCGGTGCGCTTGGCGGACGTCGACGTGTCGAGGATGAACTCGTCCGGCCAGTCCGGGTCGATGATCGGGTTGCCGGAGCTGTCCTTCAGGATCAGGTGCTTGCGCTGGTTCAGCCAGACGCTCCTGTCGCCGGGCTGGGTCTGGAAACCGTTGACGTAACAGATGTTGTACAGGCCCGCCGCCGGGGTGGCGGTGCTGTCGCGGGTCACCAGGGTGACGCCGCTGGGCGGGGTGTAGGCGGCGCCCAGCTGGTAGTCGAGCACTCCGCTGGTGGGCGGGAGCTGGACCGCCGCCTGGCTGGTGGTGGCCAGCGGGCCGGCCACGCAGGCCAGGGCCAGCGCGGTTCCGGTCAGGGCGCGGGCAGGGAGGGTCATGTGCGCCGGACTCCTTGATCGCTCAGAAGTGGTGATCGGGTCTGAGCGACCGTACCGTCTCTGATCATGTCGAGACCAGCAACCACTCTCATTCGGTCAGAATGCTTGCTTGTTTGAGCGATTCCGGCTTAGTGTCCCCGACCACACCCACCACCTGAGGGAGTCGAGATGGGCGCAGGGCTGAGTCGCCGCACGGTGCTGACGATGGGCGCCGCGCTCCTGATGACGGCGGCGTGCGGGACGGGCTCGAGCGGCACCGGCAAGATCAAGGTGTGGCACGGCTACACCGACGCCGAGGCCGAGGCGTTCGGGAAGTTCGTGGAGCGGTGGAACAGCGCGCACCCGGAGCAGCAGGTCGAGGCGGTGTTCAACGGTGGCAACGACAACGTGCTGCAGAAGACGCTGGCCTCCTTCGCCTCGGGCAACCCGCCGGAGATCGCCTACGAGTTCGGCTCCTCCCTCACCGGCCTCACGGACCGCCCGCAGACGCAGGACCTGACCGAGCTGGTCAAGGCGGACGCCGACTTCAGGTGGGACGACCTGTTCGCCGCCGGGCGCGAGGCCTCCACGGTGAACGGCAAGATCTACGGCATCCCCGCGCTCGTCGACAACCTCTCCCTGGTCTACAACAAGAAGCTCTTCGACGACGCCGGTCTCGCGCACCCGACCGCCGAGTGGAAGTGGGAGGACTTCCGCGCGGCGGCGCAGAAGCTCACCGGCGACGGCCGCTACGGCTGGGCGTACGTCAACGACGGCACCGAGGACACCGTCTGGCGCTTCCTCGCCCTGCTCTGGCAGGCGGGCGGCGACCTGCTGTCGCAGGACGGCAAGAAGTCCGCTTTCAACTCCGACGCCGGCCGCCAGGCCATGCAGCTGTTGCGGGACATGGCCGTCACCGACAAGTCGGTCTACCTCGACGCGGGCGACCAGCAGTACGTCAACCTCTTCAACTCCGGCCGCGTCGGCATGCTCTGGACCGGCCCGTGGGACCTCAGCACGATCAACGCGGACGTCTCCTACGGCGTCCAGATCCTGCCCGGCAAGGTCACGCACGCGACGATCGCCGGACCGGACACGTTCGTCGTCTTCGGCGACAACGGCCGCAAGAACGCGCTGCCGTTCCTGAAGTGGCTGTCGTCGGCCGAGATCCACCTCGACTTCGCGATGGAGACCGGGCACCTGCCGATCCGGCAGTCCGAGACCGCTTTGCCGAAGTACCAGGAGTACGAGGAGAAGTACCCCGGCGCCAAGGTCTTCGTCGACAACCTCGAGAAGAACGTCACGAAGTCGCGGCCGAACATCCCGCAGTACCCCAAGATCTCGCAGGTGCTCGGTGCCGCCGTGCAGTCCGTGCTGCTCGGCCAGGCCGAACCGCAGGCGGCGCTCACGCAGGCGGCGGGCGAGGTCGACCAGGAGCTGGCGGGTTCATGACGGCCGACCGGCGCAAGCTCGCCGACCACGCCGCCGGGTGGGGGTTCGCGGCGCCCGCGGTGATCCTCATCGGGGTGTTCGGGCTGGTCCCGGTGGTGTGGTCGTTCGTGCTCTCCTTGCAGCACACGGATCTCACGTCGCCGGGGACGTTCGCGGGCGGCGACAACTACGCCAAGCTCGTCGCCGACCCGCTGTTCTGGGACGCCGCCCGCCGCACGCTCGTCTACGTCGTGCTGTTCGTGCCGATCACGCTCGCGCTCGCGCTGCCCATCGCGGTGATGCTCAACCAGAAGATCCGCGGCGTCGTGCTGTACCGGCTCGCCGTGTCGGTGCCGCTGGTCACCTCGACGGTCGCGACCGGCATCATGTTCAGCTGGCTCGCCAACCCGCAGTTCGGGCTGGTCAACGCCGCGCTGGAGACCGTGGGGCTGCCCAGGCAGGGGTTCTTCACCGACCCCGGCCAGGCGCTGTTCTCCGTCGTCGCGATGACGGTGTGGGGCTGGCTCGGGTTCGCGGTCATCATCTACCTCGCCGCGCTGCAGAACGTGCCGAAGGACCTGATCGAGGCGTCGTCCCTGGACGGCTGCGGCCGGGCCGGGTCGTTCTGGCACGTCGAGCTGCCGCTGGTGTCGCCCGCGACCGGGTTCCTGCTGGTGTGGCTCACGATCAACGGCCTGCAGCTCTTCGACGCCGTCTACGTGACGACCAAGGGCGGGCCGCTGCGGGCGACCACCGTGCTCGTCTACCACCTCTACAACGAGGCGTTCGTCAGCTTCGACGGCGGCTACGCGGCGGCGATCGGCTGCGCGGTGTTCGTCGTGATCGGCGCGTTCACGCTCGTCCAGCTGCGGTACAACCGCCGCACGTCCCACTACGAGGCACGATGACCAGGCCCAGCGCGCTGCACCTGATCCTGTTCCCGCTGTCGCTCGTCATGGTGACGCCGCTGGTGTGGATGGTGCTGGTGTCGATCTCCACCCGCGAGGAGTCGCGCCGGTTCCCGCCCGGCCTGCCCGGCGGGATCGAGTGGGAGAACTACGCCGCCGCGCTGAACGACGCGCCACTGGGGTCGTGGCTGGGCAACAGCCTCGTCGTGTCCGTCGTCTGCGTCGCGGGCAACCTGGTGCTCTGCTCGCTCGCCGGCTACGCCTTCGCGCGCATCCGGTTCATCGGCAGCAGAGTCGCGTTCGTGCTGATGCTCGCGACGCTGATGGTGCCGTTCCAGATCGTCATGCTCCCGCTGCTGATCATGATGAGGGAGCTGGGGCTCGTCGACACGCTCGGCGCGCTGATCGCGCCGAACCTCGCGACGGCGTTCGGAGTGTTCCTGATGCGGCAGTTCTTCACGACGCTGCCGCGCGAGCTGGAGGAGGCCGCGCGGATCGACGGCGCGAGCAGGCTGCGCACGTTGTTCCAGGTGCTGCTGCCGTTGATGCGCCCGACCCTCGCGACGCTGGCCGTGCTGACGTTCCTGCAGACCTGGAACGACTTCCTGTGGCCGCTGATCGCCGTGCAGAGCCCCGGCGTGATGACCGTCCAACTCGGACTGCAGAGCTTCCAGGGCGCGCACGGCACCAACTGGCCGAAGCTCATGGCCGGTACCGTGCTGAGCCAGCTGCCCGTTCTGCTCGTCTTCTTCTTCGCCCAACGGTT
This sequence comes from Lentzea sp. NPDC059081, assembly GCF_042738015.1. Lineage (NCBI taxonomy): Bacteria > Bacillati > Actinomycetota > Actinomycetes > Pseudonocardiales > Pseudonocardiaceae > Lentzea > Lentzea sp. NPDC059081. The sequence goes on along the minus strand of NZ_JBHYGW010000007.1, from coordinate 169,741 downwards.
CTTCGTGCGGTCGGTGGCCGCGGCGGGCATCAAGTGACTGACCAACCGAAGGATTCCGCCATGCACACCAGGTCCGCCGCCGAGCTGCACACCACCGCCGAGATCGTCTCCCAGCCGTCCTGCTGGCGCCGGGCGATCGCCCTGGCCGCCGAACCGGAGGTCACCGCCGCCCTGCCCGCGCGCGGTGAACGCGTCGCGGTGCTCGGCTGCGGCACGTCGTGGTTCATGGCGCAGGCCTACGCCCGGCGGCGGGAGGACGAGGGGGTGGGGGAGACGGACGCGTTCGCGGCGTCGGAGTTCCCGTCCGGCCGCCGGTACGACCGCGTGGTGGCGCTGACCCGGTCCGGCACGACCACCGAGGTGGTCGACGTGCTGCGCCGGCTGCGGTCGCACGTGCCCACCACGGCCGTCGTCGGTGCGCCCGGCACGCCGGTGACCGAGCTGGCCGACCAGGTGGTCGCGCTGCCGTTCGCCGACGAACGCTCGGTCGTGCAGACCCGGTTCGCCACGACCGCGCTCGTGCTGCTGCGCGCCCACCTCGGCGAACGGCTCGACCGCGCGGTCCTCGACGCGGAACAGGCCCTGGCCGAACCGCTGCCCGCCGACCTGGTGGAGCGCACCCAGTTCACGTTCCTCGGCGGGGTGCCCTGGACGACCGGGCTGGCCGCGGAGGCGGCGCTGAAGATGCGCGAGGCGTCGCTGAGCTGGACCGAGTCGTACCCGGCCACCGAGTACCGGCACGGGCCGATCGCGATCACCGACGAGGGCTCGCTGGTCTGGGTGTTCGGTGCCGCGCCGGAGGGCCTGGACGCCGACGTCGCCGCGGCCGGTGGCCGGTGGGTGGCCCGCGACCGCGACCCGCTCGCCGAGCTCGTCGCGGTGCACCGGCTCGCCGTCGAGGTGGCCCTGCTGCGGGGGCTCGACCCGGACACCCCGCGCAACCTGACCCGTTCCGTGATCCTGGAAGGCTGATCGATGTTCACCATCGCGTTCGTGGGCGCGGGTTCCGTCGAGTTCACCCGCCAGCTGCTGCGCGACGTCCTGTCGTTCCCGGAGCTGGCGGACGTCACGATCTCCCTGCACGACATCGATCCCGAACGCCTGGAGGTGGCGGCGGGCCTCGCTCGCCTGACCTCCGCGCAGGTGCGCGTGCGCACGTCGTTGTCGCGGCGGGAGGCGCTGGAGGGCGCGGACGTCGTGGTCAACATGGTCGCGATCGGCGGCCACGCGGCGACGCTGCGGGACTTCGACGTGCCGGAGTCGTTCGGCCTGCGCCAGACCATCGGCGACACGCTCGGCATCGGCGGGATCTTCCGCGGGCTGCGCACGTTCCCGTACCTCGACGGGCTCGCGGCGGACATGCTGGCCGTGTGCCCGGACGCGTGGTTGCTCAACTACACCAACCCGATGGCGATGAACATCCAGTACCTGGCGACCGTCGCGCCGCGGCTGAAGGCGGTCGGCCTGTGCCACTCGGTGCACTGGACGATCCACGACCTGAGCGCGCTCATCGGCGTGCCGCACGAGGAGGTCGACTTCCTCTCCGCCGGGGTGAACCACCAGGCGTGGATCCTGCGGTGGGAGCACGAGGGCCGCGACCTGTACCCGGCGCTGGACGAGGCGATCGCCGCGTCGCCGGGACTGGCGCGGCGGGTGCGCGTCGACATGTACCGCCGGCTCGGCTACTACCCGACGGAGACGAGCGAGCACTCGTCCGAGTACGTGCCGTGGTACCTCGGGCACCAGTCCGAAGTGGACCGGCTGCGCGTCCCGGTCCGCAACTACGCGTCGATCAGCGCTGAGAACCTGGCCACGTACGAGAAGACGCGTGACGCGCTGGCCGCGGGGGAGGCGCCGCCGCCGTTGGCGGACGAGGCCGTGGAGTACGCGCCGCAGGTGATCCACAGCCTGGTGACCGGGCAGCGGCGCACGATCCAGGTGAACGTCGCGAACCACGACCTGATCTCGAACCTGCCCGCCGGTGCCGCCGTCGAGGTGCCGGCGACGCTCGACCGGCTCGGCGTGCACCCGCACCACGTCGGCGCGCTGCCTCGGCAGCTCGCCGCGCTGAACCGGAGCTTCCTGAACGTCGTCGACCTGACCGTGGCCGCGGCCGTCGAGGGCGATCGCGACCACGTCCGGCACGCGGCGCTGTGCGACCCGGCGACCGCCGCCGCGCTGACCGTGGGCGAGATCGACTCGCTGGTGGCCGCGATGACGGCCGCCCACCGCGACCTGCTGCCGGTCGCTCTCCGATAACGCTCAGCCCGTTTGCGTGATTCTCCGGTAAATCGTGCCAAAGCGAGCACCATCGGTGCGTTATAGTGATCGGATGCGTCAAGAGCAGCGACTGGCTGCGATCCTCGGCAAGCTCGCGGACGCGGGCTCGGTGTCCGTGACCGGGCTCGCGGAGGAGCTGGGCACGTCCGTCGCGTCGATCCGGCGCGACCTCCAGTCGCTGGAGGAGCAGAAGCTGCTCAAGCGCACGCACGGCGGCGCGGTGGCCGTGGAGGTCATCTACGAGCTGCCGCTGCGCTACCGCGTCGGCCGCCGCGAGGAGAAGCGCCAGATCGCCGAGGCGGCCGCGCGCCTGGTGACGGAGTCGGTCCACTCGGTGGGCCTCAACGGTGGCACGACCACCACCGAGCTGGCCCGCCTGCTGGCCGTCACCCGGTCGCTCAAGGTCGTGACGAACGCCCTGAACATCGCCTCGGACCTGTGCCCGCGCCCCACGATCGACCTGGTCGTGACCGGCGGCGGCGTGCGCCCGGAGAGCTACGAGCTGGTGGGCCCGATCGCCGACCGCGCGCTCGCCGGCATCAGCCTCGACCTGGTGTTCCTCGGCGTCGACGGCATCGACGCGCGCGGCGGCATCACCACGCACGACGAGGTCGAGGCGCACACAGACCACTGCCTGCTGCGCACGGCGGACCGGGTGGTCGTGCTGGCGGACGGGTCGAAGGTGGGGAAGCGGGCGTTCTCGCGGATCGCGGACATCGGCGCGGTGCACGTGGTGATCACGGACGCGTCGGCGCCGGTGGAGGAGCTGGAGAAGCTGCGCGGGGCGGGCGTGGAGGTCGTGGTCGCGTAGAGCGGCCCAGAGCGGGCTGTCCAGAGCGGGCTGTCCAGAGCGGGCCACGCAGAGCGGGCCACGCAGAGCGGGCCGAGGGCCGGGAGTCCTGGCGGCGCGTCGTGTCCTGGTCCCGGAACCGGCGGCCCGCCGTCCGATCAGAGCGCCAGCTGCCCGGTGATCCCGAGCACCGTGTCCCCGCCGACCCAGATCTCCCCGTCGGCCTGCGACAGGTGCACCCGCCCCCGCCGTCCCAGGACCGTGCCCTGCGCCGCCACGTACGACGGCGCCGCGATGCCCGCCGGGATCAGCCACTGCGCGATGGCGGCGTTCAGGCTGCCCGTCACCGGGTCCTCGTCGAACCTGCTGCCCTCGTCCACGAACGCCCGCACCTCGAACGCCGCGTCGCCGCCGTCGAGGTGCGGTCCCACCACGCCGACGCTCTCGAACGGGCCGAACAGGGAGAAGTCCGGCTCCACGGCGAGCACGGCGGCGGCGGACGGCAGCAGCACCGCGACCCAGCCGGGTCCGTTGTCGGCCCACTGGGCGTCGACGATGTCCTCCGGTCTGACCCGTAAGGCAGCGGCGAGCGCCAGCAGCTCGGACAGCGTCACCGGACCGCTGCGCACCAGCGGCGGCGCGGCGAACGCGAGGCGCGCGCCCTCCGCCCGCACGGTCACGAGCCCGGCGCCGCACTCCTGCACCGGCCGCCAGGGGACGCGGGGCACGCCGCCGCGGGCGAGCCACGCGCGGGCCGAGCCCAGGGTCGGGTGGCCGGCGAACGGCAGCTCGCGGCTGATCGTGAAGATGCGCAACCGGTAGTCGGCGTCCGGGGACTCCGGCGAGAGCAGGAACGTCGTCTCGGCGAGGTTGGTCCATCTGGCGAAGGCGGCCATCTCTTCGGACGAAAGCCCGTCCGCGTCGTGCACCACGGCGACCGGATTGCCGTACAGGAACTCGTCGGTGAACACGTCGACCTGGCTGAATCCTCGCACCGCGCAAGGGTATCTACAGCCAGCCACTGCTTTCGGCCACTTTGACGGCCTCGGCTCGGGTGCGCGCGCCGGTCTTGCCGATCGCGGAGCTGAGGTGGTTGCGCACCGTGCCCTCGGACAGGTGCAGCGCCTTCGCGAGATCGGCCACCGTGCCGCCGTCGCGGGCCACGGCGAGCACGTCGCGTTCGCGGTCGGTCAGCGGGCTCTGGCCGACCGCCAGGGACTCCGCCGCCAGCTGGGGATCCACCACGCGCAGGCCGGCGTGCACCCGCCGGACCGCGTCGACCAGCTGTTCCGGCGACGCGTCCTTCACCACGAACCCCGCCGCGCCCGCCGCCATCGCCCGCGCGAGGTAGCCGGGGCGGCCGAACGTCGTGCAGACGATCACCCGGCACGCCGGCAGCGCCTTGCGGAGGTCCGCGGCGGCGGTGAGCCCGTCCTTGCCCGGCATCTGCACGTCGAGCAGCGCCACGTCCGGCGAGGTGCGCCGGGCCGCCGGTACGACCTCGTCGCCGGCGCTCACGGCGGCCACCACCTCGATGTCGGGCTCCAGGCCCAGCATCGCGGCGAACGCGCCCAGCACCAGCGCCTGGTCGTCCGCCAGCAACACCCTGATCACGTCGCCTCCCGGACCGATCTTGTCACGCCACCTCGGCGCGCAGGCGGTAGCCGCCGCCGTCGAGCGGGCCCGCCAGGACGGTGCCGCCGTGCGGCGCGAGGCGTTCGGTCAGGCCGCGCAGACCCGTTCCCGGCACGCCGACGCCCGCGCCGCGCCCGTCGTCCCGCACCTCCAGCCAGGTGTCGCCCAGCCGCACGGAGCACCGGCTCGCGGCCGCGTGCCGCAGCACGTTGGTGATCGCCTCGCGCAACACGTACCCGAACACCCCCTGGAGCTCGGGTCGCACGTTGTCCACCGCGTGCGGCAGGTCCGCCTCCACCCCGGCGGCACGCAGGGCGGCCCGCGCGCCGACGACCTCCGCCGACAGCGACACCTCCCGGTAGCCGGAGACGGTCGCGCGCACGTCGCTCAGCGCCTGCCGGGTCAGGTGCTCGACCTCGCGGATCTCGTCGAGCGCCCGGTCGGCCGACGCGCTCTCCAGCAACCGCCGCGCCACCCCGGCCTTGAGCGTGATGGTGGTGAGGCTGTGCCCCAGCACGTCGTGCAGGTCGCGGGCCAGCCGGTTGCGCTCCTCGGTCCGCGCCAGCGCCGCGATCTCCTCCTGCGCCAGGGACAGCGCCCGGTTAGCCCGGATCATCCTGCCCATCGCGAGCATGCCCAGCGAGATCGACAGCAGCGTGCCGAGCTGGCCGCCGTCGATCGCGAGGTCCTGCTCCAGGTACATCGTGGTCGCCAGCGCGACGAGCACCGACCCGTTGATCAGGATCGCCCGCCGCGGCGTCAGCACCACCGCGATCGTCGACATGATGTAGACCATCAGCCCCGAGGCCGACATCCCCAGCCAGTACACGATGACCAGACCGAGAACGGTCAAACCCAGGCATATCGCCGTGTTGACGTTCTCGCTGCCGCTCGACCACAGCCACTTCGGCGCCGCGGTCCAGCCCAGCCCGTACGCCACGAGCAGCAGCACCAGCACGACGCGCTCCGGCGAGCTCCGGTCGCTGACGACGACGTCGTAGATCACGGCCGGCACGTAGAGAAGCACGAACACGAGCGCGAACAGGAACCACTTGCTGTTCTCGGGACCGCGGCGCACGACGAGAAACCTAGCTCTGCGCGCGGTAGCGGCGCACGGCGATCAGCGACAGTGCAGCCACCCAGGCGACGATGACCGCCAACGCCGTCTTGACCTCCACCCCGGACACGAACGGCGCCTGCGTCAGCTGCTTCACCCAGTACGTCGGCAGGATCTTCATGACGGTCGCGAGCCACGCCGGCGCCACGTCCGCCGGGATCCAGATCCCGCCCAGCAGACCGAACAGCATCGACGCCAGACCGGTGATCGCCTGCATGCCGTCCGGGCTCGCGATGAGCCCGATCACGATCCCCAGCAGCACGAACGGGATCGCGCCCAGCCACAGCGTCGCCAGCACGCCCGCCCAGTGCAGCGCGTCCATCCGCACGCCCTCGACCGCGCCGATCACGCACACCAGCAGGATGCCCGGCAGCCCCACCAGCATCGCCAGCGCGCCCTTGGTCATCAGGTAGCCCGAGCCGGTCAGCGGAGTCAGCCGCAGCTGCCGCTGCCAGCCCAGGCCGCGTTCCACGGCGATCCGCGCGCCGATCGTCAGCGGACCGGCCATCACGCCGAACAACGCCATGTTCATCATCAACGACGTGGTGACCGGCAGCCCGTTGGGGAACGTGCCCCCGTCGCCGCCGTAGAGGTTGACGAACAGCACGAACATCACCGCCGGCACCACCACGGTGAAGATCAGGTAGCGGCCGTTGCGCACCGCGCGCCGCAGCTCCAGGGTCAGGTACCGGGTGTTCATCGCTCTTCCTCTCCGGTCAGCGCGAGGAACGCGTCCTCCAGGCCGAGCGCGGTGATCTCGATGTCGTGGGCTTGCGGGTACCGCGTGAGCAGCGCACGCACGGCGGCGTCGGAGTCGGTGCAGGTCAACGTGATCTGGTCGCCCCGCCGTTCGGCCGAACGCACTCCGGGCAGGTCGAGGGCAGTGGGCAGGTCGAGGGCGGAGGGCAGGTCGAGGTCGGTCGCACCGGGCACGACCGCGCGCAACGTGCGCCCGGACACCGCGGCGCGCACCTGCGCCACCGACCCGTCGGCCACGATCCGCCCGGCGCGCATGAGCACCACGCGGTCGGCGTACTCCTCGGCCTCCTCGAGGTAGTGCGTCGCGAACAGCACCGTGCGGCCGGTGTCGGTGTAGGCGCGCATCTGCTGCCAGAACGCGCGGCGCGTCTCCACGTCCATCGCGACCGTGGGTTCGTCGAGCACCAGCAGGTCGGGGTCGCACACCAGCGCCAGCGCGAACCGCACCCGTTGCTTCTGGCCACCGGAGAGCTTCGTGCACCTGCGGTCGGCCAGGTCGGCGATCCCGGCCTGCTGCAACGCCTGAGCCACCGGCATGGGTTTGCGGTGCAGCGCCGCGATCAGCCCCACCGCCTCGGCCACGGTCGCGTCCTCCAGCAGCGCGCCGCTCTGCAGCATCGCCGAGATCTGCCCCGCGACGACGGCCTCGCGCGGCGTCCTGCCGAACACGCTGATCTCGCCACCGTCCTGCGTGGACAGCCCGAGCAGCATGTCCACCGTGGTCGACTTGCCGGCGCCGTTCGGGCCGAGCAGCGCGACCACCTCACCCGGGGAGATCACGAGGTCGATCCCGTCGACCGCCCTGACCTCGCCGAACCTCTTCCTCAGGCCGCTCAGCGCCACCGCGGCGCCCGCCCGCACAGCTGTCTGCGTCATGTCCTCAATGCTCGGTGCGGTGGCCCGAGGGTGAGGGGATCGACCGTCACGACGTGGGCATGACAGATGTCATGGGCGCCGGTCGGTGTGATCAGGTCGATCGGCCCTCGGCGATCCGGCGGCCGCGCTTTACCGTGGAGGGGTGACGACCACGACCGAGGCCGTGAGCCAGACCGACGAGCGCATCCGGCGGCTGGAGACCGAGCTGGTCCGCGAGCACGTCGAGGTGCCGCCGAGCCTGGTGCACGAGTGGATCGAACGGGCACGGGCGCGCTTCGGTGGCGCGAGAGTGCAGGACTACGTGCCGTTGCTCGTCGCACGGGCCGTGCGCGCGTCGGCGCGGAAGTTCTCCGACGACGTGCCCGAGATGTCCGGGACGTACCTGACGAGCTGGGCGCGCAACACCGCGCGCCGGCTGCTCGCGGACGAGCTGCCCCGCCGGTGGGCGCACACCGCCGGGGTGGCCCGCCGCGCCGAGCACGTGGCGCGGGTGCTGCCGGTGCACGAACGGGAGCTGCTGGTCGCCGCGGCCTGGTTGCACGACATCGGCTACGCCTCCGAGTTGAAGGACACGGGCCTGCACTCGCTCGACGGGGCGCGCTACCTGCGGCGGGCGGGCGTGTCCGAACGCATCTGCTCCCTCGTGGCGCACCACTCCGGCGCGTCGGCCGTCGCGGAGCTGGTCGGGCTGGCCGGTGAGCTCGCGGAGTTCGCCGACCGCCGGGGCCGGCTGCGGGACGCGCTCTGGTACTCCGACATGTCGACCGGCCCGGACGGCCGGCCGACGACCGTGCAGGACAGGCTGGCCGAGATCCGGCAGCGGCGCGGACCCGAGGACCCGGTCGTGCGGGCGCTGGCGATGAACGGCGACGAGCGGCTGGCGGCGGTCCGGCGGACGCACCGGCTGCTGCGCCGCGCCTCCTGAGCCCCGCGCTGAGTAGTTCTGCGGATGCCGTCCGGGTGGTCAGCGCTGTCAGAGTGACCTGATGGGGGAGACGAAGACCCGGCCGTGGTGGGTGCAGACCGCACTGGCCGGGATCACCGGTGCGGTCATGGTGCCGGTCGGTGTCGGTTCGGTGCTCGTCAGCCTGTTCGGCGGTCTGGCCGCGTCAGTGGCCATGGCGGGTTTCCTGGTGGTGCTGTTCGTCGCGCTGCTGGCCTTCGTGGCCCAGGTGGCGCCGGACGAGTTCCGGCTCGGCGGCAGCGGCGGCGGACGGGTGTGCTGGGCGGTGCTGGTCATGGTCGCGGGCACCGCGCTGTGGCTGTACGGCTGGTCGATCAGCGACGAGGCGGGGCTGGGCCTGAGTGGTTCGGCCGCGGTCTGGGCGCCCCTGACCGCGGTGCTGTTCGCGCTGGTGGCGGGCACGTCGTTGCGGCGGTGGTACCTCGCGCTCTGCTCGGCGGCGGTGCTGGTGTTCGCCGGTCTGGTGCTGCTCAGGTCGCTCGCCGCGACGCTGCCGCCGGAGGGGGAGGACCGGGCGGCGGCGGCCCCGCTCGAGTCCCTGCTGGTGGCTCCCGTGCCCGGCTACGGCGTGATGTCCAGCCAGCGGTCGTGGTTGCTGGTGCCCCTCGACGTGGACCCCACCAGCACGCCGCCGTCGCCGTTCGTGGAGCTCCACGTCCTGGCGGACGCACCGGACTGCGAGCTCGACCCGTACCAGACCAGGTACCCGGCAGGCCCGCCCTGCGAGGTGGAACGGCCCGGCCTGGTCTTCGTGCAGGGGCCGGTCAGCAACGCCTACGTCCACCGGGTCGACGGCCGGCGGCTGGTGCTCGCCGGCCCGAAGTCGTTCGACCGAGCAGCGCTGCGGGACGCGCTGCTCACCGCCCGCCCGGCCGAGCCGGAGGGGTCCTTCACCGCGACCGTGCGCGGGTACACGGCGACGTCCGCCGGGTCCGCCCTCACCGTCTTCTCGCCGGACGACAAGGCGCTGCTGCCGGGTGCGCGGAACATCGAGTTCGCCACCCGCACCTCGTTCGAAGGCGGGTGCACCTACGGCGCGCTGGAGTGCGCGGTGGAGTCGCCCTCGTTGCGCTACGAGCGGTTCGAGGACGCTCACACCGTCGTGCGGGTCGTGGACGGCAAGGAGGTCACCGTCCGGGGAGGGATGGCGGTCGGCCGGGACGTGCTGCGCACCGCCGCGCTCGCCGCGCGGCCGCCGACGCGCGACGAGGTGCGGGCCATGCTGCCGCCACCGCGACCGGCCGGGCCAGACCGTTCCCCGATGGGGGCGGCGCGTGACGCGGCTCGCGTTCTCTTCGGGTGAGAGCAGGGCGGACGTAGCATTCGCCGCTGTCGAGGAGGTGGCGGTGACGGGCTCGTTCTGGTGGGACCTGCTGATCGGGGTGGCGACGGCCCTCGCGCTGACCTGGGTCGTGCTGGTCGTCGCACTGGTCGTGGTCCGGCCGCGCGGCGGGCTGCTGCGCGAGGCGCTGCGGCTGCTGCCCGACGTGCTCCGCCTGGTCCGCCGCCTCGCCGCCGACGGGTCGCTGCCGCGCGGGGTCCGGGTCCGGCTGTGGCTGCTGATGGTCTACCTGGCCGTGCCGATCGACCTGGTCCCGGACTTCATCCCGGTCCTCGGGTACGCCGACGACGCGATCATCGTGACCGCCGTGCTGCGCGGCGTCGTCCGGCGGGCGGGACTGGACGCGGTGCGGGCGCACTGGCCGGGGACGGACGACGGGTTCGAGGCCGTGGTCCGGCTGACCGGGCTGCGCGGCTGACCGGCAGGGCGGGCTTGCCGGGGACCAGCCGCTCCGCCGCCACCTCCGCGTTCAACACATCGCGTCACGGGTTTCACTCGGCCGAGTGCACCTGACGCCGGGACGGGGGATTTCGCCGTGTCGCGCACTAGCGTTGCGCGCCATGGGGTTCGGCAGGGTGCTGGGCGCGGTCGCGTCCGCGTCGGTGGTCATCGCGGCAGTGGTCCCGCCCGCTCAGGCGGTCGCGGAGCAGCCGCTGCTGCCCGACCTGCGGCAGGCACCGGTCGGGTGTCCCGGCGGGTACGGCGGTGATCCCGCGCTGTGCCGCGACTGGGACGTCTGCATGGTCACCGAGCCGAAGGACCCCAGTGGCGCCTGCGTGACGTCCGGTGCGATCAGGGCGGTCCGGCTGCGGTTCACCACCGCCGAGGACAACGTCGGCGCGGGGCCGTTGCTGATGTACGGGCGCCGGTCGCGGCCGGGCGGCGAGATGGAGGTGCGCCAGGGGTTCCAGACCCGCAGGGGCGCCCCGGTGCCCGCGTCGTTCGGCGAGGCGGTGCGCACCACCACGAACTCGATGTACTACGAGCCCGCCAAGGCGCACCGGCACTGGCACCTGATGAACTTCGCGCGGATGCAGCTGCGCACGCCCGGCGGCAAGACCGTGGTGGCCGACCGCAAGAACGGGTTCTGCCTCGGCGACCGGTACCGCACCGCCGACGCCGCCGGGCTGCCCGGCGCACGGCACGATCCCGGTACTCCGGAGGCGCAGCTGGCCGAACGGCTCAAGCAGAACCGGTGTGGCCGCGAGGAACCCGCCGCCACCGAGATGTTCGAGGGCATATCGGTCGGCAGCGGCGACGACTACCGCTACGGGGTCGACTTCCAGTGGCTCGACCTGACCGGCGTCGCCTCCGGCACCTACGACCTCGTCACCACCGTGAACGCCGACCGCACGATCCTGGAGTCGGGCTACGGCAACAACTCCTCGTCGATCTCGATCTCCGTGCAGTGGCCGGGCGGTGCCGCGCGCAGGCCGCCGGTGATCACCGAGGCGCCCGCCGTGACGTTGCTGCGCAGCTGTCCCGGACAGGAGCGCTGCTCGGGACAGCTCACGCCGGGCACGTTCGCCCGGTCGGAGGGGCCGGTCGCCGTCACACCCCGCTGCGGATCGACCGCGCCGGAGGAGAGCTGCTGTTGTTGCTGTGCAGGCGACTTGCCCACAGCGGTCCGAGAAACAGCAGCAACAGTCCGGTAGTCGGCCACAGCGCGGCGGCGATGTGCTGCCACACCGTCAGTTCCGCGAGATCGGCCGGCACTTCGGGAACGCCGAGCAGCGCGAACCACCGCACGGTGAACACCACCGCCAGCACCGTCGTCACCACCGCCAGACCGGCCGACCGGCGTGCGAAGGCCTGGACCGCCAGCCAGACCAGCAACGGGATCACCCACACCCAGTGGTGCTCCCAGCTCACCGGCGACACGAGCAGGCTGGTGACCGCGGCGGCGCAGAACCCCAGGAAGTCCGAGCCGCGCCGGTGGGCGAACCGCGCCACGGCGAGGCCGGCCAGCGCCACGGCCGCCAGCACGACGAGCCACCACCGGTCGAAGCCGACCGTGCCGAGCGCCCTGGCCATCGCCCCGGACAACGACTGGTTCGGCGTCACGAACACGTCCGCCACCCGGGACGACTCCAGCACCAGCCCGCCCCAGTACTCCAGCGAGTCGCCCGGTGCGACGGCGAAACCGGCCACGACCGTGCCGAGGAACGCGAGCGTCGCGGTCCGCGCCGCCACCCATTGCCGCGTCACCAGCAGGTAGGCGATGAAGATCAGCGGCGTCACCTTCAGCCCCGCAGCGATGCCGATGCCCACACCCCGCCAACGGCCGGCACCGGGCCGGAAGTCCAGCAACACCACCAGGAGCAGGAAAGCGTTGATCTGCCCGGCGATGAGCTGCACGCGCACCGGCAGCAGCAACGACACCAGCACCAGCCCGGCGACCGTGAGCGCGCCGCGCAGCCTGCGGTCGTGCACGCCCGCGATCCCGAGCGTCAGCCACACCACACCGCCCAGGGCGACCAGTGACGCGATGTTCCACACCAGACCGGCCGTCCCGATGGGGAGGAACGACAGGGGAGTGAAGATCGCGATCGCGGCGAGCGGCGGGTACGTGTAGGACATCGGGCCGTAGAGCTGTGAGAGGACGGTCAGGTCGTAGAGAGACTGGCCGTCGCGCAGGGCCTGTCCGCTGGCGAGGTAGACGCGCAGGTCGACCGTCCAGCGCAGGACCCAGTACGGGTCGGCGGTGTAGACGGCGTGCGCGACCAGGGCCAGGACCACGGCGGTGAGGAGCACCGCCGCCGTCAGGAGGGTTCGCGTTCGGGCGGCGGCGTGGGGAGCGGCCATCGGGCACCTCTCGTGCGGGAGGGGGCGGAGCGGCGGCGGCTGAAGGGTCTCGGGATCGGCTCGAGCGCGGCTCACGCGGGAAGCTCGACAGGCCGGGAGCCGCCGGGTGTGGTCAGGTGTGAACATGAGCGCACCGCCGGAGTGGATCGCCGTCGAGCACCGGGTCCTCGGGCTCGACCGCCGCACGTTCAGACCGGCGCTGGTCGCTCTGGTCGTCGCTCTGCTCCTGGCCTACGGGTGGCCGGCGCTCGACGCCGCTCTCCCGTGGCACAACGAGACCAAGCCCGGCGACGTGCTGGACCTCGGTGACGGGGCGACGGCGGTCCCGCCGGTCGGGTGGCAGCTGGAGAGCGGCACGCTCGCCGGTGCCGGGTCGGTGTCTCCGACGAGCGTCGACGTGCGCCTGGCCACCGGCGGGGCGACGATCTCCTTGCGTGGCGCCCCGTTCACCGGATCGGCGGACGCCTTCCTCGACCAGGTGCTGCGCTCCGAGGGCGCCCAGGGCGTCGACGGCTCGCGCGGCACCCTGACGACGGCGGCGGGGCTGGTGGGGGTGGTGCAGGGCGCCACGGGACCGAGCGGCGACCAGGTCGTGGCCGCGTTCAAGATGGCTCCGGGCAACGGGGACACGGCGCCCGCGTTGCTGGTGACGGTGCGCACCGCGCCGGGACAGTTCGAGCACTACCAGGACAGCGTGGGCGAGCTCCTGCACGGCATCACGCCGGGAGCGGGCCGATGACGGGACCGACGAGGGCGGCGGAGGCGGCGCGGCTCGACGCGCTCGAGAAGTCCGGGTGGGGCCTGCCGTTCCGCCTGGTGCAGCCGCGCAACCTGGCGTTCTGGGTCTACGCGCTGGGCGTCGGCGGCGGCGCGCTGGCGATGGTGCGCTACTTCGGCCCCGGCGCCCACTTCTACCGCCCCGCGCTGACCGGCGGCGTGGTGCTGTTCGGGCTGTACCTCGTCCCGTGGCTGCTGCTCCTGCGCCACCACAACCGCTACACCGCGCAGCCCGGCTCGCTGCTGGCGGCGGCATTCGCCTGGGGCGGGCTCGCGGCGACGTTCTGGATCGCGCTGCCCGCGAACACCGCGCTGCTGGAGATCTGGGCGAAGGCCGGCGGCACGGAGTTCGCCCAGGACTGGGCCGCCGGGCTGACCGCGCCGATCAACGAGGAGTTCGCCAAGGCCCTGGGGCTCGTGCTGCTGATCGGCCTCGCGCCGCGGCTGGTGCGCAGCGCGTACGACGGGTTCATCATCGGCGCGTTCGTGGGCCTGGGGTTCCAGGTGTTCGAGGACGTGCTCTACGTCTACAACGGCGCCACGCAGACGTTCGGCGTCGGCCAGCTCGGCGCCTCCGTGCAGATCTTCCTGATCCGCGGCGTGAGCGGGATCGTGTCGCACGCGTTGTTCAGCGCGATCTTCTGCGCCGGGCTGATGTGGGTGCTGGGCAGGACGCCGGGGGAGCGCGACGTGCCGCGCGGCGTCCTGACGATGCTGGCCGCGATGGTGTTCCACTTCGCGTGGGACGACATGGGCGGGCTCAGCGGCGGCATCGGCGTGCTGGCGGCGCTGCTGCCGTTCGTGATCGCCGTGGTCGAGCTCGTGGCGTTGTTCTCCGTCCTGCGTCACGCGGCACGGCAGGAGCAGGCGTGGATCCGCGCGGTGCTGGAGCCCGAGGTCGAGCTGGGCGTGCTGGACCGGCCGTTGCTCGACGCGGTCAGCGGGCTGCGGCGCGACCGCCGGAAGTACGGCAAGCAGGTGCACAGCAGGCGAAAGGCGCGGCACCTGCTCGAAGCCGCCGCCGATCTCGCCCGCGAACTGGCTCGCGGACGTGGGCAGGAGACCGGCGGCGTGCTGCACGCGCGGGCGGAGCTGGTCCGCCTGCGCGGCTGAGGTTTGTCCCGGAAGTCCTTCGGGCGGAAGGACTTCCGGGACACGGCTCGCCGGGCGCGGGTCACCCCGCCGGCGTTCCCGGACGTGCCACTAGATCTTGTCGGCGACCTTGATCTTGCCCTCGATGATCTGCGCCTTGTAGCCCTCGAGGATGCCCTGCAGCTTCGCGTCGACCTTGCCGCCGGACGTCGCGTACCCGACGCCGTCGGACTTCAGGTCGAACACCTTCGGCAGCGACGAGAGGTCGTTCTTCGCGGCGGCGCGGAAGAAGTCGAACACCGCGACGTCGACGCGCTTGAGGCTCGACGCGACGATGACGTCCTTGTTGGCCGCGACCGCCGGCTGCAGGTACTGGTCCGCGTCGCAGCCGATCGCCAGCACGCCCGCCTGCTTCACCGCGGCGAACACGCCGAGGCCCGAGGCGCCCGCGGCCGGGTAGACGACGTCGGCGCCCTTGTCGATCAGGCCCTTCGCGGCCTCCTGGCCCTTGGGCGGGTCCTGGAAGCCGGTGAAGTCGCCGGCCGGGGTGATGTACTTCTTGTCGACCTGGACCTTCGGCGCGGCCGTCTTGGCGCCCTGCGCGTAGCCCGCCTCGAACTTCTGGATCAGCGGGATGTCCACGCCGCCGACGAAGCCCACGTGGCACTTCTTGCTCTGGTACGCGGCGACGACGCCCGCGAGGAACGCGCCCTCCTGCTCGGCGAAGACGAGCGGCGTCACGTTGGCGGCGCCCTCCACCGCGGAGTCGACCAGGCCGAACTTGACGTTCGGGAACTCCGGCGCCACGACCTTCAGCGACTCGGTGTAGGCGAAGCCGACGCCGACGATCGGGTTGAAGCCCTCGGACGCGAGCTGGCGCAGGCGGGTCTGCTTCGCGGTCTCGTCCTCGTTGGGGGCGGCGGAGAGCTCGCGGGTGTTCTCCTTCTTGACGCCCATGTCCTTGATCGCCTGGTCGAACCCGGCGGCGGCGAGGTCGTTGAACGACGCGTCGCCCCGGCCGCCGATGTCGTAGGCCAGGCCGATCTTCAGCGCACTGCCGTCGACCTTGTCCCCGGCGGCGGCGCTGGTGCTCGACGTGGCGGGGGCGCTGGGCGGGGCCGAGAACTCGCACCCGGCTCCGGCGGCGTTCGTGGGCGCGGTGCCACCGGAGTCCTTGGCGCAGGCACTCGCCACCAGGGTCAACGCGATCGCGGCAACGGCTGTGCCACGCGTACGACGGCGCACGTCGATCTCCTCTTGCTCGGCTTGAGGAGCGGACGGTACCCCGCGCCGCTCCTCACCCGGTCAAGCGTTCAACTATTGGGATCGACGTCGCACCGCGGTCACCACGGCGCGGGCTGCGTGGTCTGCGCGAGCTTGTCCGCGTGCTGGAGCACGCCGAGCTCGCGCAGCATCCGGTCGCGCTGCGCGGGGTCGTGCGCCACGTGCGAGGCGTGCAGGGCCTTGCGCAGGCGGGCCTTGCGCCACGGCGTCCCGCGGCCGGCGATCGCGAGCTTGGCCGCCCGCAGCGCCGCCCGGTCGCGGGTGCGCGCCAGGGCGTCGCGGTGGTCGTCGCCCAGGCCGAGCAACGACAGCAGGCGTTCGCGCAGCTCCCGGCCCACGCGCGCCCACGTCGTGGTGCGCTGGCGGGCGGCGCGGATCTCGATGCCGAGCGCGAGGTGCAGCATCACCAGGCCGAGCACCGGTCCGAGCAGCACGCGGGCGGTACCCGCGACCGGGCCGGACAGGCTGAGGGCGGCGAACGCGGCGAACGCCGTGAGCGCCCACGCCACGAGCCGGGCGGGGCCGGGGCGGCCGTTCTGGCGCACGCCGCCGCGCATCGCCCAGCCACAGGCGACCAGTGCCGCCTCCATGACGGAGAACAGCGCGACGCGTTCCCAGGTGTCGGTGATGCCGAGACGCTGCTCGAAGAAGCGCCACGAGGTGTCGACGCTGACGCCGATGCTCAGCAGGGCGACGGCGTAGAAGCCGGCCGCGCCGTGGGGCTTGGGCCGCTCGTGGGGCTCGTCGGACTCGGCGTCGGCAGGTGCCGGCGACGGCGACGGCTCGGCGACGGGTTCGGCGACCGGTGCGAAGACCTCGGTCGGTGCGGCGGGCACGGCGTGCGCCGCGACGCCCTTGTCGACCTCGTCCAGCTTCGCCAGCAGCTCCGGCGTCAGCAGGACGTGGCCGGACGTGTCGCTGACGCCGTTGCGGGCGCGCCAGTCGTTCACGATCGGCGCGGCGTGGGACCTGCTGGGAACGACCTGGCCCTGCTTGCTCAGCCACCGGCGCACGTCCTCGACCGTGCAGCCGCGCGGCAGGTGCTCCAGCGCGTACAGGATCCGTTCCTTGTGGGTCTTCAACCTGGTCAAAGCGGCGTCGTGGCCGGTCAGCCGGCCGGCCTCGCTCGTGGTCACTCGTGCTCTCCGTCCTCAGCGTGGATGTACAGGGGGCACGCGGACCCGCGGAACCCTACCGCCGCTACGGGGCGTGAAGGTCATCGGGCGAGAACGTTGACACTGTCACTGTTGCAGTGTCACTATCGGGGGGTGTGGACGCTCGACGAGTTGCTGGACCGCGTCTCCGCCGCGTTGACGGCGGAGTACTCGGGCGCGCCCAACGGGCGGGTCCGGGACGTTCCCGACCGGCGGGCCGTCCGCTGGTACGCCACGACGGGGCTGGTCGACAGACCGTCGGCCATGCGCGGGCGGACCGCGTTGTACGAGAGGCGCCACCTGCTCCAGCTGGTGGCCGTGAAGCGACTGCAGTCGCAGGGGAGGACGCTGGCCGACATCCAGGCCGAGCTCGCGGGCGCCGACGACACGGCGCTCGCCGCCATCGCCCGCGTCCCCGAGGGACTGCTCGAACCCGGTGACGCTCCGTCGCCACAGCCGGTGCGGCCGAAGTTCTGGGCCGAGCCCGTGGCGGCATCGGCGCCCAAGCCCAGGGAACAGGCGGCGGCGCTGCACGGCGTCGCACTCGGCGGGGGGGCCGTCGTGCTGGTGCCGGGCACGCCCACCGCCGCCGACGTCGCGGACATCGCGGCCGCCGCGCAGCCGCTGCTCGACCTGCTCGCCGCCCGTGGTCTGCTCACGAACGAAAGGGAACCGTCATGACCATCTCCGTCGCCCCGATGAAGGCCGCCGAGGGGGACCGCATCGGCTGGACGACCGAGGACGCGGGCATCGGCGCGTTGAAGACCGAACGCGGCAACCTGCCCCTCGAACGCCTGGACGTCCGGGCGACGGTCACCGGGCTCGTCGGCCGCACCGTGCTGACCACGGGGTTCGTGAACACCCACGACACCGCCCTGGAGGCCACCTACGTCTTCCCGCTGCCGGACCGCGCCGCCGTCATCGGCATGAAGATGACCGCCGCCGACCGCACGGTCGAGGCGGAGCTGCAGGAACGCGGCGCCGCCCGGCAGGCCTACGACGACGCGATCGCCGCGGGCAGGAGAGCGTCCATCGTCGAGGAGGAACGGCCCGACGTATTCACCATGCGCGTCGGCAACATCCAGCCGGGCGAACGGGTCTCCGTCGAGCTGAGCCTCGTCGGGCCGCTGGTGTTCGAGGACGGCGCCGCGACGTTCCGGTTCCCGCTGGTCGTGGCGCCGCGCTACATCCCGGGCAAGCCCCTCGAAGGCCCGTCGGTCGGCGACGGGCACGCGAACGACACGGACGCCGTGCCGGACGCCTCCCGCATCACCCCGCCGGTGCTGCTGCCCGGCTTCCCGAACCCGGTCCGCCTCACGATCGGCGTCGAGATCGACCCGGCCGGCCTGGAGCTGGGCGAGGTCCGGTCGAGCCTGCACACCGAGCAGACCGAGGGCACCACGGTCACGGTCGCGCCGGGGGAGCGGGTCGACCGCGACTTCGTGCTGCGCCTCGCCTACGCCGGCACCGGCTCGGCCGCGCTCTGCGTGCCCGACGAGGACGGTGAGGGCGGCACCTACCAGGTCACCGTCCTGCCGCCCGACCTCGACACCCCCGTCCGGCCGCGCGACGTCGTGCTGCTGCTCGACCGCTCCGGCAGCATGTCCGGCTGGAAGATGGTCGCGGCCCGCCGGGCCGCCGCCCGCATCGTCGACACGCTGACCTCGGACGACACGTTCTGCGTGCTCACCTTCGACGACCGGGTCGACCGGCCCGACCTCGGCGAGGGGCTGGTGTCCGGCACCGACCGCCACCGCTTCCGCGCCGTCGAGCACCTGGCGAAGGTCCACGCCCGCGGCGGCACCGAGATGGTCGAGCCGATCCGGGAGGGACTGACCCTGCTCGCGAAGGCGGGCGAGGAACGCGACCCCGTGCTGGTGCTCGTCACGGACGGCCAGGTCGGCAACGAGGACCAGATCCTGCGCGACATCGCGCCGCTGATCAACCGGACGAGGGTGCACGCGGTCGGCATCGACACGGCCGTCAACGCGGGCTTCCTCGGCAGGCTGGCGGCCGCGGGCGCTGGCCGGTGCGAGCTCGTCGAGAGCGAGGACCGGCTGGACGAGGCGATGGCGCACATCCAGCGCCGGATCGGTGCCCCGCTGGTCACCGACGTGGCCGTGGCGCCGGCGTCGGACCTGCCGAAGCAGCCGTCGGCGATCTACCCCGGCGTGCCGCTGGTGGCGTTCGGCCGGTACCGCGGCGCGGTGCCCGGGACCTTCACCGTGCGCGGGCGGGCCAGGGACGGCTCGGAGTGGCAGGAGACCCTGACCGTGCGCGAGCACGCCGAACGGGCCGTGCGCGCGCAGTGGGCGCGTGCCGCGCTGCGCGACCTGGAGGACCGGTACGCCACCGGTGACCGGGCCGTGGAACAGGAGAT
Source organism: Lentzea sp. NPDC059081 (assembly GCF_042738015.1). Classification (NCBI taxonomy): domain Bacteria; kingdom Bacillati; phylum Actinomycetota; class Actinomycetes; order Pseudonocardiales; family Pseudonocardiaceae; genus Lentzea; species Lentzea sp. NPDC059081. The sequence goes on along the minus strand of NZ_JBHYGW010000007.1, from coordinate 150,486 downwards.
CGTGCGGATCTCGCTCGACCACGGCGTGCTGTGCCGCTTCACGGCGTTCGTCGCGGTGGACGACCGGGTCGTGTCCGACGGCGAGGTGCACCGGGTGGTGCAGCCGGTCGAACAGCCCTCCGGCTGGGAGTTCGGCACGCCGAAGTTCGCCGCCGCGCCGATGGCCGCCGCGCCCATGCTGGCCGCGCCGGGCGGGTTCGCGCCGGGTGGCGCGGTGTCGAGGGCGCGGTTCGGCGGAGCGACGGACGGGATCGGCGTCCCGCCGCCTTCTCCCATGCCGGTGTCTTCTCCCGTGCCGCCTCCTCCCGCCCCGCAGTCGGCAGGACGGGCCGGCGGTGGCGGTTGGCCGGGACCGACGTGGACGCGCCCCTCGGCGCCCGCTCCGGCCGCGGACGACCTGGCGGAGCTGCGCAAGATCGCCGCGGTCGAGGTGCGGCGCCTGGAGGAGGCCGCGGCCAAGCCGGCCTGGGAACGCCGCGACCTGCTCGCCGACCTGGCCAGCAGGCTCGGCATCCTGGTCGCCGGCCGGCAGGACGAGGCGACGGAACCGGTGCGCCGCCTGGTCGCGGAGCTGACCGCGGACGGCGACGGCGACGCGCTGTGGGCACGGGCCCGGCAGGTGCTGGCGGAGTTCGCGGGAAAGTCCGCCGGGGAGCCCGCCGCGCCGGAGCGCCGCAAGAGGTTCTGGCGCTGACCGGACCTCGTCGGGCTCCGGGACGGAGCGGAACGCTGCTCGCGTGAGCGCGTTCGGGGAGTGGACGACAGCGGAGGGCCTGCCCGCGATCGAGTACCGGGCAGGCCGCGCGCCGTGGGCGTGTGGGATCGACGACACGTGCCGGGCCGGCTCACCGCTGGGCGCCCGCCACCCGCTGGCCAGTTCCACTTGGGGCGCAAGGATAAGTGTGGACCTGCACAGCCGTTCCCGGCAATTGCGCGCTTGTCAGAAGTCGACGGGAGTGGGTCTTAGTCGGGCGGTTCCTGGCCTTCCGGTGCGTCGTCGTTGATGACGTCCTTGGCGGGCGCTTCCTCCGGAACGCGAGGTTCCTCGACGTCGTTCAGGTCCGGCGTGCCGGGCGCGTGCGGGGCCTCCGGATTAACGGGGTCTGTCATGACGTGCGGTTACCCGTGAACGTTCGACGCGAACACGCACCCGCGGTTGTGTCTCACCAGAAAGGGGCATAGCGTGGGCAGGAGTACCTGAACACCGAATCATCCATGTGAGGTCATCTACAGGTTCTCCGGGTTGGGCAGCGGCTGGCGTCGGCGCTTCGCACGGTTTGCCGATGGGAGGGGCGGCCGATGAGCCGGCAGTCCGACGGAGCGGTGGAAGTCCTGACCGCCCACACCACGGAGCACGACGGGATCACCCTCGTGACCGTCGTGGGCGAGATCGACCGGATGAAGCCGGACTCACCACTGCTGCAGGCCGCGGACGCCGTGCGGCGGCGCCCGGCGGGTGTCGTGGTCGACCTCGACGCGGTCACGTTCTTCGGTTCGGCCGGGGTCAACATGCTCGCCGCCGTGTGGCAGGAGTCGGACGCCCAAGCGGTGCCGCTCGCCATCGTCGCGAGCAAGCGCACGGTGCTGATGCCGCTGACGATCTCCGGGGTCGACGCGCTGCTGGCGCTGTACCCGAACCGGTCCGACGCGTTCGCCGCCGTCCGGGCCGTGCCGCCGCCCAGGCGCCGCTGAGCTTCCTCGTCCCCTTGTGCCGGAGCGCGGGTCACCCGCGGACTCCGGCCTTCGTCATGGGCGCTGCGGACCCGGTCACTCGCCGCCGGTGCACGGCACGACCGCCCACACGGCCTTCCCGGTCTCCTGCTCGTCCACGCCCCACTCGCGCGCCAGCTGGTCCACCAGCACGAGGCCGCGGCCCCTGGCGGAGTGCGGCGACGACGGCTTGAGCACGGGCGGGATCGGCGAGGCGTCCTCCACCACGATCCGCACGCCCTCCTCTGGCGGCCGGTGCAGCGTCAGCCGCGCCGGGAACTCGCCGTGGTCGTACACGTTGGACACGAGCTCGGTCACGATCAGCTGAACGTCGAGCAGGTCGTCCTCGTGCAGCTGCGGCAACGCGGCACCGGCCCACCGGCGGACCTCCGCGATGTCGACCACATCGTGGTTCAGCTCCAGCACGAGCGGGGTATCAGGGGGCTCGCCTCCGACGGCCAAGAGGGTGCCTTTCTGTCACTGGTGTGCTGCGTGAACGTACCTCGTCCGGGAACTCGCTAAACGCGGCAACCACCTGTCGGGTCTCGCGGCGGCGCACAGCTACTGTCTGTGGGGTACTGACCGCCTGAGGAGGCTTGAGTTGACTGCAGATGCGGGGCACGCCCGGCGTTTGACCGAGCTGTTGCGGACGAACGCGGAGCCCTTGATCGACAAGTGGGTGGGCGTGGTCGCGGCCCTGCTGCGCGGACGGGCGACGAAGGCGGAGCTGGAGACCGACTTCCGGGAGTTCTTCTCCGCACTGCTGCCGCTCGTCGGCCAGGACGGCAGGGACACCTCCGGAGCGGAGTTCGCCGAGGTCAGATCGTTGCTGGAGGAGTACTCGCGGTCGCGCGTCCGGGCCGGCTTCACGCCGTCGGAGACCGCGTCGAGCGTGTTCTCGCTCAAGCAGCAGGTCTTCGAGCTCAGCGAGAACGAGAACGACCCCGAGCTCTTCCGCGAGGTGCTCGCGTTCTCCCGCCTGCTCGACGCGCTCGGCCTGTTCACGTTCGAGTCGTACTCCCGCGCCCGCGAGGAGATCATCCGCGAGCAGTCCGAGCAGCTGCTCGAGCTGACCACGCCGGTGGTCAAGATCTGGGAGGGCGTGCTGGCGGTGCCGCTGGTGGGCACGCTCGACTCCGCGCGCACCCAGGTCGTCATGGAGAAGCTGCTGGAGACCCTCGTCGAGACGGGCTCCGAGCACGCGATCATCGACATCACCGGTGTCTTCGCCGTCGACACCCAGGTCGCGCAGCACCTGCTCAAGACCGTGGTCGCGGCCAGGCTGATGGGCGCGGAGTGCATCGTGTCCGGCATCCGCCCGCAGATCGCGCAGACGATCGTGGCGCTGGGCATCGAGTTCGGCGACATCGTCACCAAGGCCTCCCTCGCCGACGCGCTGCGGCACGCGCTGCGCCGCGAGGGCGTCGACGTCGTGCGCAACGAGGCCCGCTGATGGAACGCGTCCCGATTCTGAAGATCGGCGGCGTGCTGCTCGTCTCCATCCAGATCGACCTGCAGGACCAGAGCGTTTTGGCGCTGCAGGAGGACCTGGCCGAGAAGATCAGCGCGACCGGCGCCCACGGCGTGGTCATCGACATCTCCGCGGTGGAGATCGTCGACTCGTTCATCGGGCGGATGTTCGCGACGATCGCGTCCATCTCCCGGCTGTTCGACGCCGACACCGTCGTGGTGGGCATGCGGCCGGCGGTGGCGATCACGCTGGTGGAGCTGGGGCTCACCCTCGGCGGCGTGCGCACCGCGCTCGACCTCGAACGCGGGCTCAAGATCCTCGGCCAGCTCGGTCGCGAGCGGCGGGGCGTGCTCGCGCGGTCCGACGCGTTCGAGCAGGACGCCTGATGCCGCCCCGGTCCGAAGGGCCGGAACAGCTGTCGATCACCGGCGACGACGACGTCGTGCGCGTGCGTCAGCTCGTGCGCACCTATGCGCAGCAGACGAAGCTCTCGCTGGTCGACCAGACGAAGCTGGTCACGGCGGCCAGCGAGCTCGCCCGCAACACGCTCATCTACGGCGGCGGGGGCTTCGCCCGCGTCGAGGAGGTCAGCGACGGCCGCCGGGCCGGTGTCCGCGCGTCGTTCCACGACGAGGGGCCGGGCATCCCCGACCTGTCGCTCGCGCTCGCCGACGGCTGGAGCAGCGGCAGCGGGCTCGGCCTCGGGCTGAGCGGGGCCAAGCGCCTGGTGGACCAGTTCGACCTCGACACCGAGGTCGGCCGCGGCACCGTCGTGACGGTGGTCAAGTGGAAGAGATGACGACCGCGACGTGCCTGCCGCTGGTGCGCGACGAGGCCTGGCTGCCCGTCGAGGAGACCGCCCAGGTCGGCAGGATCCGCCGCGCCGCCGCGGCACTGGCCGAACGGCTGGGGTTCGGCGAGACCCGCACGGCGGAGATCGGCCTCGCGGTGACCGAGATCGGCACGAACCTGCACAAGCACGCCCGGCAGGGCGTCGTGGTGCTCCGCTCGGTGCGCGGGGAGCGGGACTCGGCCGTCGAGATCGTGGCGGTGGACCGCGGTCCCGGCATCGGCGACGTCGCGCTGGCTTGGCAGGACGGGCAGTCGACCACCGGCACGCTCGGCGTCGGGCTGGGCGCGGTCGCGCGGCTCGCCACGTCGTGCTCCATGACCTCGCGGCTGGGCTCCGGCACGGCGCTGGTGGCGCGGTTCGCGCCGGTGCTGGACTGGGCACCCGAGTGGGGTGCGGAGAACGCGGCCGGGATCACGCGGCCCATCACCGGCGAGGAGGTGTGCGGCGACGCCTACGCGTTCTGCCGCAGCGCGGACCGGCTGACGTTGATGATGTGCGACGGGTCCGGGCACGGGCCCCTGGCGGCGGCCGCGTCCGACATCGCGGTGCGGACCTTCCGCGACCTCGCCCCGATGCCGCCGGACCAGATCGTCACCCGCCTGCACCAGGCGTTGCGCGGCACCCGCGGTGGTGCGGTGGCGGTCGCCGACATCGACCTCGCCGCCAGGACCGTGCGCTTCTGCGGCCTCGGCAACATCGCTGGTGCCGTCCTCGGCGACCGCAAGCAGGGCATGATCTCGGTGCCCGGCGTGGCGGGACACCAGGCGCGCACGATCAGGACGTTCGACTACGCGCTGCCGGACCGCGCCGCGGTGGTGCTGCACTCCGACGGCCTGACCGAGCGGTGGGGCCTCGACTTCGGCGGCGACCTGGTCCACGACCAGCCGGTCCTGATCGCGACGACGTTGCTGCGGGAAGCGGGAGTGCGCAACGACGACGCGAGCGTCCTGGTGGCCAGACCGGCATGACCACGACCGAGCTGCTGCGCCTGCCGATCGCCGACGAGCGCGACGTGTTCCTGCTCCGCCAGCGCGGGCGGCAGGTCGCGGCGGCGGTCGGCCTGGACGGGCAGAACCAGATCCGGGTGGCGACGGCGCTGAGCGACGTCGGCAGGGAGCTGGTGCGGCAGGACGTGGGCACCACCGCGGTCTTCCGGTTGCGGCGCGACGCCGCACCCGCGCTGCTGGTCGAGCTGACGTGGCAGCCGGCGTCCGTGACCGGCACGGGCCCCGGCTGGGACACCGCCCGCAGGCTGATGGACGAGCTGACCATGACGTCCGCGGGCGTGACACTGGTGAAGCACGTGCACCACGCCGTCCAGGTCGACGAGGGCCTGCTGCTGGAGCTGCGCGACACGGCCGGCGGCAGCGCGCTCGACGAGCTGCGCGCCCAGAACCAGGAGCTCGTGGAGACCCTCGAGAACCTGGAGGCCAAGAGCGCCGAGCTGGAGCGGCTCAACGCCGAGCTGGAGGAGACCAACCGCGGCGTCGTGGCGCTCTACCAGGAGCTGTCCGACGAGCTGGAGCAGACGAACCAGGGCGTGGTCGCCCTCTACGCCGAGCTGGACGCGAAGTCCGCCGAGCTGCGGGAGGCCGCGGCCGCGCGCATCCGGTTCTGGTCCAACATCAGCCACGAGCTGCGTGCGCCGATCAACTCGGTGGTCGGCCTGACGCGCCTGCTCAGCGCTCCCGGCGGCGACCCGATGACCGATGACCAGCGCCACCACGTCGACCTGATCAACGAGTCGGCGGCGACGCTGCTGGCGCTGGTGAACGAGCTGCTCGACACCGCCAAGGCCGAGTCCGGCAGCCTGCGGCCGCGGACGGCGCCGGTCGCGCTCGACTACGTGATCACGCAGCTGCGGTCGTCGGTGCGGCCGTTGCTGCGCTCGGGCGACGTGCGGCTGGTCGTGGAGGCGATCCCCGAGCTGCCGCCGCTCGTGACCGACGAGACGATGCTCGTGCGGATCCTGCGCAACGTGCTGTCGAACGCCGTCAAGTTCACCCGGCACGGCGAGATCCGCTTCACCGCCGCACCGGGACCGGGGACGGACGAGGTCCGGTTCGTCGTCACCGACACGGGCATCGGCATCCCGCCGGACGAGCAGGGCAAGGTCTTCGAGGAGTTCTACCAGGTGCCGAACGCGCTGCAGGTGGGGGCGAGCGGCACCGGTCTGGGCCTGTCCTACGCGCGCAAGCTCGCCGAGATCCTCGGCGGCGCGCTGACGCTGAGCAGCGCCCCCGGCGTCGGCACGGAGGTCGCGCTGACCCTGCCGACGGGCAAGGACGAGTCCGCGCAGCCCGCGCCCGTGGCGTGCGCGCTGATCGCGGACGGCGACGAGAAGCTCCGCGCGCAGCTGCGGGAGGCGTTGACCGGCCTCGCGGACGAGGTCGTCGAAACCGACGACGGCCGCAGCGCGGTGAACCTCGCGAAGGCGCACCGGCCCGACCTCGTGCTGATGGGGGCCAACGCGCCGTTGATGAGCGGGAGCGCGGTGCTGTCGGTGCTGCGCCTGGACGCCGACCTGAAGGCGGTGCCGGTGGTGATCGTGTGCGGCGACGACCCCGGTGGCGTCGCCCGCACCGCGCACGGCCTGGGCGCCGCGATGCTGCACGAGGGCGGGATCGCGCCGGAGACGATGAGCCGCGCGATCAGGGACGCCCAGCTCACCGCCCGCAGAACGGAGGGCCGATGAACCCGACAGCCATGGGAGGCGGACCCGCCAGGGTCCTCGTGGTCGACGACCTGGAGGCCAGCCGCTTCATCGCGTGCAGCTGGCTGCGCCGCAGCGGCCACACGGTCGTCGAGGCGACCACGGCCGCCGAGGCGCTGACCGCGCTGGAGGGCCAGTCGTTCGACCTCGTCCTGCTCGACGTGCACCTGCCGGACATGAGCGGCTACGACGTGACCGAGCGGATCAAGGCCGACCCGCGCACCAGCTCCGTTCCCGTCGTGATGCTGTCGGCGACCTACATCGAGCCCGAGGACAAGGTCACCGGCCTCACCCGCGGCGCCGACGCCTACCTGACCGAACCGGTCGACCCCGGCGAGCTGCTGGCCAACGTCGAGGCGGCGCTGCGCTACCACCGCGCCCGCGCCCTGGCCGAGCACCTGGCCGCGCGCCTCACCCGCCTGACCACCGCCACGTTCGCCATCAACGCCGCCACGACGTTCGAGGCGCTCGTGGAGGCCGCCGCGATCGGCGCGGCCGACATGTTCGACACCCCGGCGACGGCGGTGCTCGGCACGTCGTCCGGCACGATCTGCGTGGCCACGTCCGGCACCTCGTCGGCGCCGGACATCGCGGACGTGGAGCGCTGGATGGCGTCGGTGAAGGCCGGCGTCGGCGTGGCCGTGGTGGAGGGCGGCGCGTGGGACCCGGCGAACCCCGTCGTGGCGGCGCTGGCCCGCACGAAGCTGCGCCGCTCGCCGATCTGCATCGCGGTGGCGCCCGAGTCCGTGGCAGGCGACGAGGACCGCAACCTGCTGTCGCAGCTGGCCCAGGCGACGGCGCTCGCGGCGGAGGGCCTGCACACGTTCGCCGAGGAGCACTCGCTCGCCCTGACGTTGCAGCGCAGCCTCCTGCCCCGCGAGCTGCCGCAGCGCCCCGAGCTGCCGATGACGGCCCGGTACGTGCCCGCGCAGAGCAACGCCGAGATCGGCGGCGACTTCTACGACGTGATCGAGCTCGACGGCCGCGTGCTGATCACCATCGGCGACGTGTGCGGCCACTCGATCGAGGCCGCGACCATCATGGCCGAGGTGCGCCACACGCTGCGCGCCTACGCCGTCGAGGGCCACCGCCCGGCCGAGATCCTGCGCAGGGTCGACGTCCTGCTCCAACGCTTCCACCCGACCGGCGGCCTCACGACCATGTGCCTGCTGCTGGTCGACCTGGAGGCGGGCACGGCCGAGGTCGCGAACGCCGGCCACGTCCCCCCGCTGCTGGTGGACGCCTCCGGCGCCCGCTACGCCCCGATCAAGGGCCCGCTGCTCGGCATCGGCCTGGACCGCCAGGAGGCCACCACCGTGCCGCTGCCGCCCGGCACCACCGTCCTGCTCACCACCGACGGCCTGGTCGAACGTCCCGGCGTCGACCTCGACGTGGGCATGGAGAAGCTGCGCGCCGCCGTGTCGCACAGCGACGACATGGACGAGCTGGCCGACCGCCTGCTGGCCGAGCTGGGCCAGGGCAAGCAGGACGACATCGCCCTGGTCTTGCTGCGGCGGCTCCCGTGACCACTCCCGTCGTGGACGTCCCCGTCGAGCGCGGCATGTCGCTGTCCGGCCTGCGGCGCGCCGTCACCACCGCGCTCGGTTCGCTGGGCGATGACCACCTGTACGACGTGCAGCTCGTGGTGACCGAGCTGGTGTCGAACGTGCTGGACCACACCCCGGGCTCCGGTCACCTGCGCATCCTGCACACGGCGGAGCCCTGCCTGGTCGTGGTCGAGGTGGACGACGCCTCGCCCGTCGCGCCGGTGTACGGGCGGTCGCGGCTGGGGGAGAACCGCGGGCGGGGGATCGTGGTGGTGGACCGGATCTCGCGGGAGTGGGGGAGCCGGGCGCGCGAGGAGGGCGGGAAGACGGTGTTCGCGGTGGTGGACTGCACGGGCTGACCCGGCTTCGTCGGTACGGCGCCGGTCTCACCTTGCCCGGTTCGCGCGCCGCGTCGGCCTTGGCCTGCCTCAGCGCTCCGTCGTGGGGCGTGTCGTGTGCGCCAGGCCCGAGAGGTCCAGGATCCGCGCCGGTGCCGAGCCCTCGGCCGCGACCAGCGACAGCGCCCTCCCGCGTCCCTCCGCGCGCTTCCACGCCTGCAACAGCAGCGCCACCCCCGAGCTGCTGAGGTAGTCGAGTCCGGTCAGGTCCACCTCGACCGGGCGTTCGTCGGCCACGTCGATCCGTCCCAGCAACGCCTCGCGCAGGTCCTCGACGGTCGCGATGTCCAGGTCGCCGGTGAGCAGCACCCGTTGCACGTCGGAGTCGTCGCTGTCGGTCAGACCGGCGGCCGTCTCGTCGGACACGGGCTCGCCGGGCCCGCGCTCGGGCGGCGTCCCCGTCCCCGCCTGCGAGGCGATCGGGACGTGGAAGCGGATGGTGGTGCCGTCGGCGCCCGCGTCCAGGTCGGCCGAGTCGCTCAGGGCGCGGATCATCGTCAGGCCACGGCCGCGGTCGCCCTTGTCGGCGGGGGCCGGGCGCCAGCGGCCGTGGTCGGTGACGGTCACCTGGACGCCGCGGCCCGTCCACTCCAGCGTCGTGTCGAACGTGCCGCCGCCGGACGGGTAGGCGTGGTCCACGACGTTCGCCGCGGCCTCGCCCAGGGCCAGTTCCAGGTCGTACACCGAGTCGTCGGACAGGCCCGCGGCGTCGGCCCAGGCCGTGGCGGCGTGGCGGAGTGCGGAGAGCTCCTGCGCCTCGGCCGGCAGGTGGCGGCGCAGGGGTGCGGGCAGGTGGCGGGCGACGAGCAGGGCCACGTCGTCGGCCCTGCCGTCCGTCAGCACCTGGTCGACGATGCGCTGCACCAGGAACGCGGGCGCCAGCCTCGACGCCGTGCCCACCGCCTCGACCAGCCGGCGCACACCCTCGTCCAGCACCTCGCCGCGGCGTTCCACCAGGCCGTCGGTGTAGAGGACGACGGACGCACCGGGCGGCAGCGGGGTCGCGTGCTGCGGTGGTGACATGGGGCCGGCGGCGCCGAGGACCGGGCCGATCTTCTCGCTGAGCGTGCGCGCCCCGGCCGCGTCGACGACCACCGGTGACGGGTGGCCGGCGGAGGCCCAGCAGAGCTCGCCGATGTCCGGGTCGAACACGATGCACGCGCACGTGCTGCCGACGGCGCCGTTCACGCGCAGCGCGAAGACGTCCAAGCGTCGCAACGACTCCGAGGGGGAGTGGCCGTCGAGCAGGAAGCCGGTCAGCGCGCTGCGCAGCTGGCCCATCACCGCGGCGGCGGCCGGTCCCTTGCCCACGACGTCGCCGACCGTCAGGCCGACGCGGGACTCGCCGAGCAGGACGACCTCGTACCAGTCGCCGCCGATCTGCGAGTACCGCGCGGCGGGCAGGTAGCGCGCGGCGGTCGCCAGGCGGGGCAGCATCGGGAGCTCGCGCGGCAGCAGGCTCTGCTGCAACGCCGCCGCGATCTCGTGCTCGCGTTGCAGCAGCAGCTCGCGCTCGGCTTCGGCCCGTTGCCGCTCGGTCACGTCACGGCCGATCGCCTGCGAGCCGGTCGGCGTGGTCTGGACGCTCAGCTCCAGCGCGACCACCGTGCCGTCCGCGTGCCGCATCGACACGACCTGGGCCGTCGAGAGGTCGTCCGGCAGGCCGTCGACGAGCAGGTCGGCGATCGTGGTGCCGACGAGCTGTTCCGGCCGGTAACCGAGCAGGTGGCCGGTCGCGGGGTTCACCGACACGAACCGCATCTCGTGGTCGAGCATCCAGATCGCGTCGGTCGCGCGTTCCACGAGCTGACGATGCCGCTTCTCGCTGTCACGCAACGCACGGTCCGCATGCGCGCGCTGCAGCGATTCCCAGCAACGGTTCACCGCGACGGACACGAGGTCGACCTCGTCACGGGTCCAGTTCCGCACTGACGCCTGATGAACGGCCATAGCGGCGACGAACCGTCCACCGCGCAACAACGGCAGGCAGATCACGGCACGGATACCGGTCACGTCGTACGCCGCGAGGTCCTCGTCGTCGAGCCGTGGGTCGTTCAAGCAGTCGTCGACCACCCACGGCTTTCCGGCACGCATGGCCGTCAACGCGCCGTTGCCGAACGCTCTCATCGCGAACCGGCCGGGCAGCGGAGGTAATCCCGTGGCGTGGTCACCGCTCATGACGAAGTGGTTCTCGTCAGCCTCCGTGCGCGCGTAGGCGCAGCGGTCGACGCCCATGTGCTCGCCGAGCAGCCGGGTCGTGAGCGCCATCAGCTCCTCGGCGTCGTCCAGCCGTTGCGACTCGCGTTCGAGCAGGTCCAGGAACCGCTGCCGGTCCGCCGCCGCGTGCTGGGCGGTCACGTCGATCAGCACACCGCTGCGCAGGACGCCGTCCACGCGCGTCGTCTCCAGCACCCAGACGAGGTCGCCCGCGGCGGTGTGGACGCGGTACACGGTCTCGTAGTCGTCCGGGCCCCAGCGCAGCCGCTGGCTGTCCTCGCGGTCGTCGGGATGGGTGATCTCGGCCCAGAACCCGGGGTCGTCGAGCCAGCGTCCAGGCGGGTGGCCGAGCAGGCGTTCGACGGCGGCGGAGAAGAACGTGATCGCGCGCCCACGCGATTCGCCCCGCCAGACGACCACGGGCAGGTCGTCCACGAGAGCGGTGATCGCAGGCTGCACCGCGGCGCTCCTTACGTGTGCGAGTGGAGTCCACGGCGCCGTTTTCTCGACGCACGTCCCTGCATCGTACGGCGATCAACCACATGCCTGCCGAATACACCCGTTCGTTCGTTGTGCGAAGGCATCGAACGGCCCATACGGTCGATGGGTGATCGTGGTGGTGGGAGCAGGACTGGCCGGGCTGAGCGCCGCTCTGGAGCTGACCGCGGCCGGCTCGGAGGTCGCCGTGCTGGAGGCGTCCGACGAGGTCGGGGGCCGGGTGCGGACGGACGTCGTCGACGGCGTGCGGTTCGACCGGGGCTTCCAGATCATGCTGCCCGCCTACCCCGAGCTCGAACGGCTGGACCTGGGACCGTTTCCGCTGCGGCACCTGCGGTCCGGCGTGTTCGTCCACGACGACGGCCGCCACGACCTGCTCGCCGACCCGCGCACCGGGCGGTCGGCGTGGGATGGAATGCTGCGCCAGCACGTCCTGGGCGCGCGCGACCTCGCCGCGCTGTCCCGGTTCTCCGCCCGGGACGCGTTCGGTCCCGCCGCACCGCTGCTCACCGCGCCTGACCGCACGACGCGCGACGAGCTGCGCCGGCTCGGCGTCACCGACCGCGCGGTGGAGGCGGTGTTCCGGCCGTTCCTGTCCGGGGTGTTCCTGGAGCGGGAGCTGAGGACGTCGTCACGGTTCTTCCACCTGGTGTGGCGCAGCTTCGCCCGCGGCGGCGCCGCCGTTCCCGCGCTCGGCATGGGCGAGCTGCCGAAGGCGATCGCCGCGAAGCTCCCCGACGGCACCGTCCGGCTGGCGACGGTCGTGCGGGCCGTGCACGACCGCGGTGTGGACCTCGAAGGCGGCGAACGCCTCGACGCGGACGCGGTGGTGGTGGCGACGGACGGCACGACGGCGGCGAAGCTGCTGCCGGGCCTGACCGAGCCGAGCTGGAACAGCGTCACCACCTGGTACTTCCGCCCGCCCCGCTCCCCGCTGCGCGACGGCTGCCTGGTGGTCGACGCCAACGGCGGCCCGGTCGTGAACACGGCCGTCATGTCCGAGGTGTCCCGGCCCTACTCGCCGCACGCCCCGCTGGTGCAGGCGACCGTGCTCGGCGAAGCGTCCGAAGAGGACGTACGAGCCCACCTCAACCGCCTGTACGGCAACGACACCAGCCGCTGGGAGGTGCTCCGCCGATACGAGATCCCGCGGGCGCTGCCCACGATGGCGGCGCCGCGCAGGCTCAAGCAGTCCGTGCGCGCGGGTGCCGGGCGGTACGTGTGCGGCGACCACCGCGACACCAGCTCCATCCAGGGAGCACTCCACTCGGGCCGCCGCGCCGCCCACGCCGTGCTCGCCGACCTGCGCGGTGCCCGGTGACCGCGCTGCTGCTGTTCGGCGACCAGCTCGGACCGCACTTCTACACCGGCCACGACGAGATCCTGCTCGTCGAGTCGGCGGCGGCGTTGCGGCGCAAGCCCTACCACCGCCAGAAGCTGCACCTGGTGCTGTCCGGCATGCGCCACCTGGCGGCCGAGTTCCCGGACCGCGTCACGATCGTGCGCGCGAACACCTACGGCGAGGCGATCCGCGACTTCGGCCGCCCGCTCGTCGCCTACCAGCCGGGTTCCCTGGCCGCGCAACGGATGCTGCGCCGGCTCGGCGTCGAGATGCGCCCGACGCCCGCGTTCGCGTTGTCCCGCGAGGAGTTCACCGCGTGGGCGGGCACCCGCGAGCGGTTCCTGATGGAGGACTTCTACCACTTCCAGCGCACGCGCTTCGACGTGCTGATGGAGGGGGAGAAGCCGGTCGGCGGACGGTGGAACCTCGACGCCGAGAACCGCGAGCCACCGCCGAAGCGCGCGAAGCTCGGTGTGCCGGAACCGTGGTGGCCGAAGGAGGACGAGATCGACGCGCAGGTCCGCAAGGACCTCGACGAGCTGAAGCTGCCGGCGGTCGGCAGGGACGGTACGCGCCGCTTCGCCATCACCCGCACCGAGGCGCTCCAGGCACTGGAGTCGTTTGTGCGCGACCGGCTGCCGCACTTCGGCCCGCACGAGGACGCCGTGCTGACCAAGGACTGGACGATGGCGCACTCGCTGCTGTCGGTCCCGCTCAACCACGGCCTGCTCCACCCGCTGGAGGTCGTCTACGCCGCCGAGGACGCCCACCGCTCCGGCGCCGTGCCGCTGGCGAGCGCGGAGGGGTTCATCCGCCAGGTGCTGGGCTGGCGCGAGTACGTGTGGCACCTGTACTGGCACCTCGGCGGGGAGTATCTGCAGCGCAACGGTTTCCGCGCCACGACGCCCCTGCCGGACTGGTGGGCCCGGCTGCGGCCTGCCATGGTGCGGGCCGCGTGCCTGCGCACGGCGTTGGAGGGGGTGCGCAACCACGGCTGGGTGCACCACATCCAGCGGCTGATGGTGCTGGGAAACCACGCCCTGCAACGGGGTTACGACCCGGCGGCGTTGAACGAGTGGTTCATCACGTCCTTCGTGGACGGTTTCCCGTGGGTGATGCCGGTGAACGTGATCGGCATGAGCCAGCACGCCGACGGCGGGGTGATCGCGACCAAGCCGTACCTCAGCGGCGGCGCCTACCTCAACCGCATGACCGACCACTGCGGCGGCTGCTGGTTCGACCCGCGCAAGCGCACCGGTGAGCGCGCCTGCCCGTTCACCGCCGGGTACTGGGCCTGGATGGACCAGCACGAGCCGGCGGTCCGCGCCAACCACCGGATGGGCCGCGCCGTGCAGAACCTGCGCCGCCTCTCGGACCTCGACGAGGTGCGCGCGCAGGAGCGGCACCGCGAGGTGTTCTGACCTGATCGGGTGAACGTGCGTGACAGGCGGGCTCGTCCGTGCGTCCTGACCTGTGCCCGGCGAGAGGAGTCCCCGTTGTCCAGCAGCAGCCGTCGTGTCGTCCAGTTGCGCAGGCCGTTGTCCGAGGACGAGCGGTTGTCGCTCGTCGAGCAGGCCGTGCTCTGCCACCCGGCCGTGCACAGCATCGAGACCGGGGTCGACGGCGACATCCACGCCGAGGTGGTGCTGTGGCACCGCAGCCCGCGCGAGCAGGTGGTCCGCGACCTGACGGCGGCGCTGGGCGCGGTGGCGGGGCAGGTGCGCGTGACGGTGACGGCGTTCGCCCACCGCAGGCGGGAGCGGGTCCTGCTCTCGCTCGTCTGATTTACAAACTGCGGCGCCTTGTCAAATCAGCTTTACGTCGCCTACCGTTCTGTCAACCTCCCCCGAAGGAGCGTGGCATGAGCGACATGAAGGCAACGGTGCCCGTCGGCTCGACCGAGCAGTGGACGGACGGCAAGCGCTACCTGTGGCTGCTCGGACTGGTCGTCCCGTCTCTGGCGTTCCTGGCGATCGGGCTGCACGCCGCGACGGGCTGGGGCGTGTGGTTCTGGATCGGCCCGGTCGTGGTGCTGGTGATCGTCCCGGCGGTCGACCTCGTGGCGGGGCTGGACCGCTCCAACCCGCCCGACGACGTGATCGAACGGCTGGAGAACGACCGCTACTACCGCTGGATCACCTACCTGTTCCTGCCGATCCAGTACGTCGGCTTCGTGCTGGCGTTCTGGGTGATCGCGCGCGGCGACCTGGCCGTCGTGGACAAGATCGGGCTCGCCGTGTCGATCGGGTGCATCGGCGGCATCGGCATCAACACCGCGCACGAGCTGGGGCACAAGAAGGAGAGCCACGAGCGGTGGCTGTCCAAGATCGCGCTCGCGCAGAGCTTCTACGGCCACTTCTACATCGAGCACAACCGCGGCCACCACGTCCGCGTCGCGACGCCGGAGGACCCGGCGAGCAGCCGGGTGGGGGAGAGCTTCTACCGGTTCTGGCCGCGCACGGTCGCCGGGTCGGTGAAGTCGGCGTGGCGGTTGGAGCGCAAGCGGTACGGCCGGCGCGACCAGCACCCGTACCGGATCGGCAACGACGTGCTCAACGCGTGGCTCATGTCGGCGGCGCTGTGGGCGGCGATGATCGTGTGGCTGGGCGTCGGCATCGTGCCGTACCTGCTCGTCCAGGCCGTGATCGGGTTCTCGCTGCTCGAGGTCGTGAACTACATGGAGCACTACGGGATGCTGCGGCGCATGGTCGGCGCGCCGGGCCGTCGCCGGTACGAGCGGGTCGACCCCAGCCACAGCTGGAACTCCAACAACATCGCCACGAACGTCCTGCTCTACCACCTGCAACGGCACAGCGACCACCACGCCAACCCGACCCGGCGCTACCAGACGCTGCGCGACTTCGCCGAGTCGCCGGTGCTGCCGACCGGGTACGCCGGGATGATCCTGCTGGCACTGGTGCCGCCGTTGTGGCGCCGCGTGATGGACCCGCGGGTGCGCGCCCACTTCGACGGCGACATCGGCCGCGCCAACATCCAGCCGGGCAAGCGGGCGAAGGTGCTGGCCCGCTACGGCGGCACGGACGTGGGCGAGGAGGCCGTCGGCGACACGCGCGGCGACGCGACCGCCGGCGGGATGTGCCCCAGCTGCGGGTACGTCTACGACGAGAAGATCGGCGACCCGCGCGAGGGCTTCCCGGCCGGTACGCCCTGGTCCGCGATCCCGGACTCGTGGTGCTGCCCGGACTGCGGGGTGCGGGAGAAGATCGACTTCGTCGCGCCGGGACGGGTGGCGTCCGCTTAGGATCGAGTGCATGGGCACAGCTGCGACAGCGTCGGCAGGCGGTCAGCGCCGCCTGCCGATCATCGAGGCGGCGATCGAGATGACCGCCCGCACCGGCTGGGCCGCGGTCACCATGGGCCGGCTCGCCGAGCAGGTCGGGGTGAGCCGCCAGACCGTCTACAACGAGGTCGGCTCGAAGGACGCGCTCGCCGACGCCATGCTCGCCCACGAGCTGGGCCGGTTCCTCGCGTCCGTCGGCGACGCGTTCGACCGCCACGCCGACGACCTGGTCGAGGCGATCCACGACGCCGTGCGCAACGTGCTGGACCTGGCCCAGGGCAACCTGCTGGTCCGCGCCATCGCCTCGGCGACGCACGGCGCCGACACCGAGCTGCTGCCGTTGCTCACCACGCAGGCCGAGACGCTGCTGGCCGAGGTCAAGACGATGCTCGCCGCGCGGGTGGCGCGGTACCCGACGGGGCTGGCGGACGAGCAGGTCGAGGTCCTCGTCGACCTGGTCACGCGCGCCGTGCTCAGCCACGTCATCCAGCCGACGGGCACCCCCGCGAGCACCGCCGACGGCCTCGCGTGGCTGGCGTCACGCGTGCTGGAGGCGCCCGCGCGGAAACCCCTCCGCTACGGCTGACAGGAAGGCGTCACCATGCTCGACACCCTCGCGGACCGGCTCGTGGCGCCGGGCTACTCGAAGTGGGGCTATCGGCTCCGCCGCAGGTCTTGGCCCGCCGACGACCCGAAGCCGGGCGCGTTGCGGGCGGGACTGGCCGTCGTGACCGGCGCGGGGACCGGGATCGGCAAGGCGACCGCGCTGGGCCTGGCCCGGCTGGGGTCCGCGGTGGTGCTCGTGGTGCGCGACCAGGCCAAGGGCGCGGCCGCGCGGGACGAGATCGTCGCCGCGGTGCCCGACGCCGTCGTCCAGGTCCGGCTGTGCGACCTGTCGGGCCCGGAGTCCGTGCGGCGCTTCGCCGGTGAGATGGTCGCGGAGTTCGACCGGCTCGACGTGCTGGTGCACAACGCCGGTGTGTTGCCGCAGAAGCGCACGGAGACGCCGGAGGGCCACGAGCTGACGTTGGCTACGCACGTTCTCGGACCGTTGCTGCTCACGGACCTTCTGCGTCCGTTGCTCGCGGCCTCTCCCGACGCGCGCGTTGTGTTCGTGTCGTCCGGTGGCATGTACACGCAACGGCTGCACGCCGACGACCCCGAGTACCGCGAGGGCGAATATCGCGGTGCGACGGCCTACGCGCGTACGAAACGCATGCAGGTCGCGCTCGCGCCGCTGATGGCCGCCCGGTACGCGTCCGACGGAATCGCGGTGCACGCCATGCATCCCGGCTGGGCCGACACCCCGGGCGTCGCCGGGTCGCTGCCGGGTTTCCACCGGCTCACCAAGGCATTCCTGCGCACCTCGGAGGAGGGTGCGGACACGGTCGTGTGGCTGGCCGCCACGAGCCCGGCGCCGCGGTCCGGGCAGTTCTGGCACGATCGACGGGAACGCCCGGCGCACGTCCTGCCGTCCACCCGCGAGAACCCCGGTGACGTCACGAAGTTCTGGACCCGCGCCAAGAGCGCGGCCGGGCTGCCGGACTGATCATGCGTGCCGACGTGGAAATCCCTGTGGTGCAAGGGACTCTGTAACACGCGACCGGGCGGCGTGGATTAACCCGCCATGTCCAACGATTGGGCCCGGGTGACGGGCGATCGGGTGCAGTTCACCGACACGGTCTCCCGGATCACGGAGTCGTTGAAACCGCTGGGCGCCGCGGCGAGGCCCGTCGCCGAGACGTACGCGCTGAACGCGGAGATGCAGACGCTGCACCGCAACCGGACGCGGACGGGCGAGGAGGAGATCCAGCTCAAGCTCCTCGACCAGCGCCGGCGCGAGTCCAGCGCGTCGCTGCGGCAGATGCGCGAGCACCTGGGCCGGGCCGACGCCAGTGCGGGAGCGCTGCGCCAGTGCATGGTCAACATGCAGCGCGCGACGGTCAGACCTGGGATACCGAACGCCGAACGCCGCGCGTACGTCGAGCTGACCCAGCACTTCACCACGGCGCTGGTGCAGCACCACTCCGACCTCACCGGCGGGGTGGCGAAGGTGATCGACAAGGTGCTCAACGGGTCCGGCGCGACGGCGCTCACCACGGCCCGCCCGGGAAAGTCGCGCCGCCGTGGCCGATAACCGCTCCGGCTGCGGCTGCGGGCTCGCCTTCCTCGGCTTGTTCTTCGTCATGCCGCTGACGATGGCGCTGGTGTCCCCGGCCATCGCGGCGCACATCCTCGCGACCGGATCGCCCGAGCAGGCGGTCAACGCGCAGGCGTGGCTGTGGTTCTCGGTCGTCACGCTGCCGCTGGCGGTCCTGCTGGTCAGGACGTCGCTGAGCAAGGAGGGGAGGGTCCGCGGCTGGTCGACGCCCGCCGGCCGGCGCTGGCTGGGTTTCCTGCTGCGCAGCGCGGGTTTCCTCGGCGCGATGAACACCTACGCGTTCCTGAACCTCGAGCCGGGCCCGCACGACCTCAACGGCGGCATCGGCCCGCTGTTCACGTCCGGCCTCATCGGCGTCGGCGTGCTCCTCGCGTTCCGGTGGTGGGACCGCAGACCGCGACGCGTCACCGTCGAGGAGGTCCGCGCCGCGGCAGCGGAAGCCGACCGCGCGCTGAAGCAGGTCCGCGCCGCGAACGACCGCGTGCGACGCCAGGCCGAACAGGTCAGGGCACGCGTGACGAAGCTCCGCGCGCAGGGCCCGCCCGGCCATCCGGGACAACGGCGCGGCTCCGGCCGGTCCGACGTCGAGTTCCACTCCCTGCGCGTCTTCCACCGCGAGTCGTACCAGTGCGCCGACACCGCGCACATGGCCTACCGCTCCGCGCAGACCTCGTTGCACACCATGTCGTACCTCGTGCGCCGGTCCCGCCTGGCCCAGCACCGCGTCGTCCTGCCGAGCCGGGGCGCCCGTCAGGCCCGCGCCGAGATGCAGGCCGTGGCGACGCACCTGGCGCGTTCGCACGGCGAGCTGCGGGTCCAGGTCGACCAGGGGCTGGAGGTCGTGCGCGACCTGAACGCCGACACCTCGGAGCTCAAGCACGAGATCCGCGACAGCTGCGGCGCCCAGGGGCGGCGGTGGTTCGAGGAGCTGGAGGACCGCGTCGAACAGGCCCGCGCGAACCGATGACGTCCTCGCGCCGCCGAAACAACAGTCTGTTCCTTCGATTTTTCCGCGACTAGCTTTCGGCGGCGTGAACGGACAAGTGATCGTCCTGGCAGGCCCGCCCGCGGCGGGCAAGACCGCGGTGGCCGGGCTCCTCGCGACCGACGCCGGCAACCCCGCCGTGCACCTGGTGACCGACCAGTTCTACCGCTCGATCCGCACCGGGTTCGTGCTGCCGTTCCTGCCGGAGGCCGCGCGGCAGAACGAGGTGGTGATCGAGGCGATCGTCGGCACCACCACGACGTTCGCGCGCGGTGGGTACGACGTGGTGGTGGACGGCATCATCGGGCCGTGGTCCCTGGACCCGTTCCGTGCGCTCGACCTCGCCGTGTCGTACGTCGTGCTCCGGCCTGACCTGGAGACGACGCTGGCCCGTGCTCGGGGACGGGTCGGCGAGCTGCAGAACGTCGACGCGATCACCGGGCTGCACGGGGCTTTCTGCCGGCTGGGGGAGCTCGAACGGCACGTGGTCGACAGCGGCGGGCTGGACGTGGGGGAGACGGTGGCCGAGGTGCGGCGGGTGCTGGCGGCCGGCGGGCACCGGCTGCGTTAGCCCCGCAGATACCTCGTCACCATGTCCACGAGCTCGTTCTCCACCGTCTCGATCGCCAGCCCCTGCGGGAACGCCGCCAGCCGGTGCGTGTTCACCTCCACCGTGAACACGATCAGCTCGGCCGCCGCGCTGAGGTCCCGCACGCGCACGTCCGGGTGCCTGCCCAGCAGGTCGCGGACCTCGGCCACGCGCTGCTCGCCGTGCCGGGCGACGGTGGCGCGCAGCTCCTCGGAGAGCTGGCCCTCCTCGATCATGATGCGCAGCAGCCGCGGGTCGTCGCGGTGGTTGTCGACGGCGTCGCGGACGATCACGCGCACCACCGCCTCCAGGGTGCCCGGCGAGACGTCGAGCTCGTCGGCGCGGTGCAGGGCGCCGCGGTCGATGTGGCGGACCATCAGCTCGGCGAGGATCGCGTCCTTGTTCGGGAAGTACTGGTACAGCGAGCCGATCGAGACGCGGGCCTGCTCGGCGATGCGGTTGGTGGTGCCGGCGGCGTAGCCGTGCTCGGTGAAAACGTGAGCAGCCGCGGTCAGGATGCGGTCGCGGGTCAGCTCCGCGCGGATCTGACGGGGCTTGCGACGTGGCTCTACGGGGCGGCCTGCCGACGGCATGGTGTCCTCTTCCCACGAGTCCAAAAGCGAGTACCGGAGAACTGAGCAAAAGCTCATAATAGTGCCATGAGCAGGGAAAACAATCTCAGCACGGCCGGCGAGGTGGAGGACCTCATCGGCCGGCCCGCGTCGATGATCATGCTGAAGCAGATCGGCGCGCTCGACTCCGGGTGCGTGGAGCTGCTGGCGCGCAGCCCCGTCGCGGGCTTCGGCTACCGGGACGCGCGGGGCACCAGCCGGACGACGTTCGTCGGCGGCAGGCCGGGGTTCGCGCGGGTGCACTCGCCGACGCGGATCTCGTTCGAGATGGACGAGACCGCCGACGGGCCGGCGTCGCTGGTGTTCCTCCTGCCGGGCGTCGGGGAGACGTTGCGGGTCAACGGCTCGGTGCGGCGGCGGGCGTTCGAGGTCGAGGAGGTCTACGTCCACTGCGCCCAGGCCGTGCTGCGGTCCGGGTTGTGGCAGCCGCCGGTGCCGCGGCGGCCCGTGCAGGAGGTCGGCGGGGACGGGCCGCTCGCCCGGCCGGGGATCGCGGACTTCCTCGCCACCGCACCGTTCCTCGCACTGTCCACCTGGGACTCCGGCGGCGGCAGCGACACGAGTCCGCGCGGCGACCAGCAGCAGGTCGCGTGGGTGCTGGACGACCGCACGCTCGTGATCCCCGACCGCAAGGGCAACAAGCGCGCCGACTCGCTGCACAACCTCGTGCAGGACGACCGGCTCTCGTTCGCCGCGCTCGTGCCCGGCCGCACCGGCGTCCTGCACGTGCGCGGCCGCGCGAAGATCACCGTGGACCCGGCCGTGCTGGAACCGCTGGCGTTGCGCGGGATCCCGCCGCACGCCGCACTCCTCGTCGACGTCGAGGCGGCGGACCTGACCACCAGCGAGGCGATCACCCGGTCGCGGCTGTGGACCACGGCACCGGCCGAGGTGCCCGACCTGATGGCGATCGCGGGCCGGCACCTGGCGGCGAACAGCGGGAAGCGGTCGGGGCTGCTGCTCAAGATCGCGGACCTGGTCCCGTCCCGGTGGCTGCGCGCGGTGATGAACCTCGCCTACCGCTCCGGCCTGCGCAAGGAGGGCTACGAGCTGCCCACCACCACACCACGCGTCACGCGGGAGGAGCCGCTGCGCGAGGTGCGCGTCGCCGAGGTGCGCCGGGAGACACCGGACGCCGTCACGCTGGTGCTGGAGGACGGCGATCCGTTCGACTTCCGGCCGGGCCAGTTCTTCACGCTGGTGAGCGACGGCCTGCGCCGGCCCTACTCGGCGTCGTCGGCACCGGGCGGGCGGCTGGAGGTCACCGTCAAGCAGGTCGGCCGGTTCTCCGCCCACGTGCACTCGCTCGCGGTGGGCGACCGGGTGTCCGTGCGCGGCCCGTCCGGCGCGTTCCACCTCGAACCCGGCCACCTCGAGCCAGGCTACGACGCGGCGATGGTCGCGGCGGGCAGCGGGATCACGCCGATGATGAGCATGATCCGCGCGGTGCTGGCAAAACCGGCCGGCCGCGTCGCCCTGCTCTACAGCAACCGCACCGTCGAGGACACCATCTTCGAAGCCGAGCTCGGCAGGCTGGAGAAGCTGCACCCCGACCGCCTCTCCGTCACGCACGTCCTCACCTCGCGCGAAGGGCGGCTCGACGCGGACAGGATCCGGCAGTGGGCAGCCGACCTCATCGACGCGCGGTTCTACCTCTGCGGCCCGGAACCGCTCATGGACACCGCACGGCAGGCGATCAAGGCACTCGGCGTCGCACCGGACCGCGTCCACGCCGAGCGCTACACGACGGTGCCGGTCGTGACGGCCTCCACCACCCCGCAACGGCTGCTCGTCGAGAGCGGCGGCGAGCCAGTCGGCACGGCGGTCGTCGAACCGGGCCAGACGCTGCTCGACGCCGGGCTCGCGGCCGGGCTGCCGATGCCGTACTCCTGCACGGTCGGCAGCTGCGGCGACTGCGTCGTGAAGCTCCGCGCGGGCGAGGTCACCCAGGAGGAGCCCGACGGCCGGGTCCGCACCTGCACCAGCGCGCCGCTGACGGACGTCACCCTCGACGTGTGAACGATGGGAACGCTCTCACCCGGAGGGCGGCTACATCTCAACTGGGATCTGCGGAACGGTGACGCTCGACAACGTTGTCGGGGAGGTCTCTCGTGGGACGTCGGGTTCGCGCGGCACTGGCCGTGCTCATCACCGCATCAGCCCTGCTCGTGCCGGGTGGCCCGGCGAGAGCGGGCTCCGTGCCGGACTACCCGGAGTTCCCCTACCCGGCGACGACGTACGCCGAGCCGTTCCGCGGCCAGTTCCACTTCAGCTCGCGGTCGGGGTGGATGAACGACCCCAACGGGCTGGTGTTCGCCAACGGCCTCTACCACTTCTTCTACCAGCACAACCCGCATTCCCTGGAGTGGGACACCATGCACTGGGGCCACGCCACGAGCCCCGACCTGGTGCACTGGACGCAGAAGCCGATCGCGCTCGAACCCGGCGTGCACCCCGGCATCCTGTTCTCCGGTGGCGGCATCGTCGACAGGACGAACGCCTCGGGTCTCAAGACCGGCGCGCTCGACCCGATCGTCGTCTACTCGAACACCGACGGCGTCAGCATCTTCTACAGCAACGACAACGGCCGCACGTTCCAGGCGTACGACCAGGGGCGCAAGCAGATCGAGATCCCGAAGGACAGCCGTGACCCGAACGTCGTCTGGGACGCCGCGCGCCGGCAGTGGGTCATGGTCGTGTGGTCGAACGTCGGCGGCAACGGCGTGGACCTCTACACCTCGCCGAACCTGCTGAAGTGGACGTTCGCCAGCCGCTACCGGGCCGACTGGCTGTTCGAGTGCCCCGACCTGTACGTGCTGCCGCTCAACGGTACCTCGCAGTGGGTGCTCACGTCCGCGACCAGCGAGTACGTCGTCGGCACGTTCGACGGCACGACGTTCCGCACCGATCGGCCGCAGCCGAAGAAGATGAACCTCGGCACGACGTACGCCGGTGGGTCGTTCTACGCCTCCGAGACCTTCGACAACGTGCCGGACGGCCGGGTGGTCCAGATGGCCTGGCAGGGCGGCAACCGCGGCGGCAGCTGGACCGGCAACGCGTCGTTCCCGGTGTCGCTCGGGCTGGTCGACTCGCCGGACGGGCCGAAGGTGACGCGGACCCCGGTGGCCGAGCTCGACTCGCTGCGCGCCGACAGCCGCACGTGGGGCTCGACGACGGTGACCGCCACGAACAACCCGTTCGCCGGGATCCTGGCCGACACCTACGAGATCACCGCGAAGTTCGACCTGCGCGGCGCGACCGCCCAGCAGTTCGGGTTCGCGCTGCACAGCCGCTCCGACGGCACCGCCGACCGCACCGTCGTCTACGACCGGGCGGCGCGGACGTTGTACGGGCAGCCGTTCCAGCCCGCCGGCGACGAGGTCAGCGTGCGGTTGCTGGTCGACCGCGGCCAGCTGGAGATCTTCGGCGGTGACGGCGTGTTCTCGGTGGCGGACAACGTGAACTTCGACTCCGCCGCCGTCAGCCAGGGCATCCGCCTGTTCGCCACGGGCGGCCAGGTGCGGCTGAAGGAAGCCAGGTTCACCCGGCTCAGCACCAGTTGGGGCACCGCCCAGTCCACTTTGGAGAGCAACCTCGCCGGGCCGTGGAGCGCTCCCGCGGGGTCGTGGACCGACGTCGCCGGAGGCAAGCAGGCGCAGTCGGGCGGGGACGCGTTCTACCTCAGCGCGACGACCGGCGGAGACGCCGTCTACCAGGGCGATCTGCGACTCGACACGGCCCAGGCGGCGGGGCTGACGTTCCGCGCGACGCCGGAAGGCGTGGGCTACACGGCGAACATCGACGCGAGCGGGGTCGTGAAGCTGTGGCGGCCCGGCCGCGACATCGCCGCGGTCGCCACGCCGATCGTGAAGGGCCGCACGTACCACCTGAAGGTGCAGACGACCGGGTCCCGCATCCAGGTCTGGCTCAACCACGGCACTTCGCCGGTCATCGACGCCACCGACACCGCGTACACGTCCGGGCGGTTCGGCGCGAACGTCTTCCGCGGCACGGCGACCGTGCAGAACCTGAACACCGGTTCCGGTGGTTTCGACGCGTTCCAGTCAGGACCGTGGACGTCGACCGCCGGGACCTGGACGACGACGCCGGACTCGTTGCGCGCCACCACCTCCGGCGACGCGTTCTACCTCAGCGACCGCACCGGGACCGACTTCGTCTACGAGGGAGACCTCTCGGTCCTGAACGGGGTGGCGGCGGGGCTGACGTTCCGCGCGACGCCGGACGGTGTGGGCTACACGGCGAACATCGACACCGGCGGCGTCGTGAAACTGTGGCGTCCCGGAAGTGACATAGCGACTTATGTCACACCAATCATCCCGGGCAGGACATATCACCTGAAAGTGCGCGCCGCCGGAGCACGAATCCAGATTTGGCTCGATCAGGGCAGCTCACCGGCCATCGACGCGACCGACACGGCCTTCAGCAGCGGAAGGTTCGGCCTGAACGGCTATTCCTCCACCGCTACGGCGCAGCGACTGAGGGTGAGCTGAGACGCGGTACCCGCCGCCACGCCCTCCCAAACATTGTTCTTGATCCAGTGTGGATGGAACAATCATCGGCATGGTCGCAGTGCAGAGCTGGCTGCGTTCGCCGTGCCCGGCCATCGTCGTCGATGCCGCCGGGGTCGTCCACAGCATGAACGACGCGGCGAAGGAGTTGTTGCCGGCAGACGTGGAACCGAGGTGGCAGCACGGGGAGTCCGTGCTCATCTCGGAGCGCAGCTATGCCGCCCACCGGGTGGACCACGCCAGCGGCGAGGTCACGTGGTGGTTGCTCGACGACACCGACCTGAAGCTGCAACAGCACCGCGCGGAGCTGCTGACGCGCATGTCGACCGCGCTCATGACGTCGCTCAACCCCGAGCGGTGCATGAGCGTCGTCGCCGAGCTCGCGTCCACCCACCTCGCCGACGAGGTGGTGGTGATCGCGCCCGGCACCACCGAGGGCCACGCGGTCACCCGCTGCCGGCGCGGTGAGGAGCCGACCCACGAGCTGCTGCGCGTCGACGTCGAGGAGGTCGTGGGCCTCAGCGAGGCGCTCAAGGGCTTCCCGCCGGTGCCGTCGCGCTGGATCGACCCGGCCGCGGCGCCCGAGTGGCTGGCGCACGGCGTCACGTCGATCGTGGTCACGCCGCTGCCCGGGCACGGCGTGCCGGCCGGTGCGTTGATCCTGATGCGCCGCGACCAGCACTTCGCCGAGGACGAGGAGTCGTTCGCGCGGCTGTTCGCCTCCCGCGCCGGTGTCGCGATGTCCGCGGCGTGGCTGTTCACCCAGCAGGCCGCCATCACCGAGCGCCTGACCAGGGACCTCCTGCCGCCGATGCTGCGCCGCTACGACGCCGTCGACCTGGCGGGCCGCTACCGCGCCGCGCAGGACACCGAGCGGGTCGGCGGCGACTTCTACGACGTGCACGAGCGCGAGAACGGCGAGCTGTTCGTCGTGCTCGGCGACGTGTGCGGCAAGGGCCTCGACGCGGCCGTGCAGACCGGTCGCGTCCGCACCACCGTGCACGCCCTGCTGCCCGTGGTGGCCGACCACGACCAGATGCTGCGCTCGCTCAACCAGGCGCTGCTGACCTCGGACCGCACGCGGTTCATCACGGTCGTCGTCGCGTCCGTCACGCCGCGCGACGAGGGCCTGCACGTCCAGCTCACCTCGGGCGGGCACCCGCCGGCGTTGATCGTGCGGGCGGACGGCCGGGTCGAGGCCGCCAAGACGCGCGGCACGCTGGTCGGCATCCTGCCCGAGATCATCACGACGAGCGACGAGGTCGTGCTCGCGCCCGGCGACTCGTGCCTGCTGCACACCGACGGCATCACCGAGGCCGTCGGCGGGCCCCTGGGCGACGAGGAGTTCGGCGAGGAACGGCTGCTGCGCGCGCTCCGGGAGTGCGGCGGCATGCCCGCCGAGGCGCTGGCCGAGCACGTGCACATGCTGGCCTCGCAGTGGATCGGTGACGGCACGCACGACGACATGGCGGTAGTCGCGATCACGGCCCCGCGCCGGAGGTGAGTTGCGTGCCCGAGACGGCCCTGAAGGCTCCCAAGGTGGACGCCGCGGACGACCTGTGGGAAGCGGCGCTCGACGGTGACGAGCGCCGGGCCACCGACGTCGTGCTGAAGGCCGCCGAGGAGGACGGGCACGAGGTCGTGCTGCTCGACGTCATCGGCGCCGTGCAGCGCCGCGTCGGCGCGGAGTGGGCGGCGAACCGGATCAGCGTCGCCCAGGAGCACGCGATCACCGCGATCAACGACCGCGCCGTGTCGGCGTTGTCGATCACCCGCCCGTACGAGGCACCGACCCGCGGCCGCGTCACCGTGGCCTGCGTCGACGGCGAGTGGCACGCCCTGCCGGCCCGCCTGCTGGCCGAGGTGCTGTCGCTGCGCGGCTTCCGCGTCGACTACCTCGGCGCCCAGGTGCCGACCCCGCACCTGATCACCCACCTGCACCGCACGGGCCCGGACGTGGTGGCGCTGTCGAGCTCGATCGCCACCCGCCTGCCGGTCGCGCACGCCACGATGACGGCCTGCCAGGCCGCGGGCGTGCCGGTGATGGTCGGCGGAGCGGCGTTCGGCGAGGGCGGCAAGTACGCGCGCCGCTTCGGCGCCAACGCCTGGGCCGCCGACGCCCGCCAGGCCGCCGACATGCTGGTCGAGTCGAGACTGCCGGTGCCGGGCACGCCGCACCAGCCGATCGACGACCTGCCGCACCTGGTCGACCAGGAGTACACGCTGGTCACCCGCAGCACGCCGACCCTGGTGCGGTCGGTGTACCGGGCGCTGGAGGAGCGCGTGCCGGCGATGAAGGACTACGACGACCAGCAGCGCCAGCACACGGCCGAGGACCTCAAGCACATCGTCGAGTTCCTGGCGACGTCGCTGTACGTGGACGACGACGAGCTGTTCCGGGCGTTCATCGCCTGGACCGGCGACGTGCTGGTGGCGCGCAGCGTGCCCGCGCGGGTGCTGGGGCCGACGCTCGACCTGCTGTCCGCGGAGCTGCGGGACTTCCCGCGGGCGCGTCGGATGATCGAGGCGGCCCGGTAGCGAAGCCGGCGGCGCGACGGGCCGCCCGCTCCCCGGACTCGTCCGCCCGGCCGGGACCGACGGCGCCGGGGGCGCGAGCGGCTCGGCCGAGCCGGCCGTGCACCACATCGCCGGCCCTGCCACCGAACCCGGTGTCGTCGCGAAGCGGGCGGCCCTGCCGCGAAGCCGACGGCGCGGGCGCGCCACCGGCTGTCGGTCCTGCGGTCAGCCCGGCAGCACCGCCGGAAGCGCCGCCAGCGGCACGTGGTGCTGCCCGGCGTGCACGTCCCGGTCCCTCAACCCGGCCTGCGGCACCGGCCGCGGGAACGAGATCTTCACGACGTTGAGCGACGGGATCCGGAAGATCTGCACGTCCTCCGCCCGCACGTCGTAGAGCCGCGCGATGACGGTCTCGTCGATGATCTCGGGCGCGGCGGCCAGCGCGTAGCCGGCCTCGTCGCGCATGAACAGCTCCATCGTCACCCAGAACGGCCCGGCGTTCTTCGACCGGACCTCCAGCGCGAGGTCTGCGAACGTCTGCTCAGCCATGGGTGGGTGCCTTCCGGTGGTCGATGCGGAACATCTCGGTGGGGGACCGGGTGTCGACGACGTGCTGCAGCGCGAACTCGTAGACGGGGCCGCGTTCGGTCTCGGCGGGGGAGGTCGCGAACGCGAGGCTCGGCAGGTAGGCCATGTCCGGCGTCGGCAGGTGCAGCATCAGGGGGTTCGCGACCTTGGCGACGGCGGTCGCGAGCTCCTGGGTCTCGGCGCGCACCAGCAGCATCACGCCGATCTCGCGGGGCGGGCGGGTCGCCGGGTCCAGGTCGCCCAGGATCGCGTCGTAGCCGTAGCGGCGCAGGTCGAAGGAGTACCGGGTGTCGTCGAGACCGAGGGTCTGCGTGACGCGGCTGGTGAAGACCTCGACGAAGAACTTCGTCCAGGCCTCGATGTTCTCGAGGATGTGCTCGTCGCGGATGGCGGTGAACGACATCGTCTCGTAGCCGATGACCCGCGAGCCCTCCAGCTTGACCGTGTGCTGGTCGGCCTGGTGGAACTGCGACCCCTCGACGCGCACGCGCCGGTCGTCGAGCGCGGTGTAGGTGGCGTCGGTGACGTCGAGCTCGCCCGCCGGCTCGCGCATGCGGAACGGGTTCACCGTCTCGTAGAGCATGTGCGCGGCGACGGAGATCGGCGTGCACGCGGCGTCGGGGTCGAGCGGCTCGATGGTGAAGCCGGTCTGGTCGATGGTGGCGAGCACGCCGCCGGTGCGCGGGTTCGTGGTGCACTGCCCGCCGCACTCGACGATCTTCGCCGCGTGCCACGACGGTCCGGCCGGCATGCCGTGCAGCAACGGGAACGCCGCGGCGACCGCGGTGTCCGTCGCGCGGCCCGCGAGCACCACGTCGGCGCCCGCGCGCAGGGCCTCCTCGATCGGCTCGTGGCCCATCATGCCGACGATGTGGGCGCAACTGTCCACAGTGGCCTGGTCGAGCTCACCGGCCGGTGCCAGCGGGTGGACGGCCCCCGCCCGCAGGCGTTCGCCGACGAAGCCGGCGTTCTGCTCGCTGAAGATGGTGGCGACGGCGAGCTCGAGGTCCTCCTCGAGCAGGACCTCGTCGACGATCCCGGCGACCCACTCGACGCCCGAGTCGGTGCCGCTGGTGCCGCACGACCCGACGATCAGCGGGATGCGGGCCTGCGCGGCGGCCTTGAGCAGGATCCGCAGGTCGCGCTTGACGGCCGCGGCGGTCGTCTTGGCCGTGCCCGACCCCAGGTAGTACGGGCCCGAGTCGGTCGAGCCGGCGTCGACGGAGATGACGTCGGCGCCGAGCTCGAGCCCGCGGTCCACCGAGGACTGCGTGAACCCGGCGCCGAGCATGCCCGTGGGCGACAGCACGCGGACGGCTTTCATGGATGGTTTCCCTTCGGTGTTCTGCAAGAGCGTCAGAGGGAGGTGGCGTGCCTGCGGGTCACGACGGCCACCCGCAGCGCCGCGGCGACGGCCAGTGCGCAGAGCAGGGCGATGTCGAGGAGCATGTACCGCCACCCCGTGATGTCGATCATCAGACCGACCAGGCCGGGGCCGATGAACCCGCCGACCGCCCAGCTGACCGTGTAGAGCGTCGTGTAGACGCCGATCACGCGGGACGACGGGGCGAGGTTCCACAGCACCACGGCCGCGTTGATCACGAACCCGGCGGCGCCGACGGCCCCGGCGCAGAACGCGACCACGGTGGCGGTGGGCGACGGCACCAGCGAGCCGAGGGCGAGGGCGGTGCCGAAGAGCGTGATGCCCAGGGTGATCGTGCGGATGCGCCCGATGCGTTCGGCGAGCAGCGCGGCCGGGTAGGCGGCCAGGAGGAACGCGATGCCGCTGGGGAACGTCAGCGAGCCGGCCTCGCCGCGGCTCAGGCCGAGCGTCTCCATGCCGTACGGGGTGAAGAGGGCGCGGGAGGAGAACCACGCGCACCCGAACAGCAGGACCGTGGAGACGACCAGGAGCCGGCTGCGGTCGTGGTCGGTGACGACCTCCTTGAGCACGTCGCGCAGCCGGGTGATCTGCT
Organism: Lentzea sp. NPDC059081; assembly: GCF_042738015.1. Taxonomy (NCBI): domain Bacteria; kingdom Bacillati; phylum Actinomycetota; class Actinomycetes; order Pseudonocardiales; family Pseudonocardiaceae; genus Lentzea; species Lentzea sp. NPDC059081. The sequence continues at coordinate 120,459 of NZ_JBHYGW010000007.1, read as the reverse complement.
CCTCGGCGACCTCGTCCTCGGTGAGCGCCGCCTGGTAGCCCCGCGACTCGCTGTCCCGCACGCGGGTCACGAGCACCACCGTGCAGACGACCATCAGCACGGCGGGGACGGTGAACGAGAGCTTCGGGTGGTCGTCCACCAGGAACGCGCTGATCAACGCCGAGACCAGGACCGTGAGCCCGGAGGCGATCTTGACGAACGCGTTCGCCCTGCCCCGCCGCCCCGGCTCGATGAAGTCGGGGAGCAGCGCCTGCGCGATGGGTTTGAACGTGTTGCCGACGAACGCGTAGACGAAGATCACCCCGATCAGCGCCGGCAGCGCGTTCGCGAGCGGGATCAGCGTGAACAGGACCGCCGCGAGCGGCATGCCGACCGCGAGGTAGGGGATCCGGCGTCCCCAGCGGCTGCGCGTGTTGTCGGACCGGTTGGCGATCCAGGGCTGGACGAAGATGCCGAGCAGGTTGTCCATCCCCATGAGCAGACCGACCACCGCGGCGCTGGCGATGTGCTCGCGCAGCAGCGGCGGGACCTGGGCGTCGTAGAAGTCCCAGGTGGCCTCCTGCGCGAAGACGGCGAGCGCGACGTAGAACGTGATGCGCCGGGCGGTGCGCCTATCCGCCGGCGTGGCGAGCGTGGACACATAAGCCTCCGTTGGCTTGTGGGCGCGCTCACGATAAGATGCTATAGCAAAATGGTCAAGCCATAGCTTGATGATCTGACGTAGTATCCAAGACCGTGACGGCCGTCGAAGATCCCCGCGAGACGCTGGCCGACCGTGCGTACCGCTCGGTCAGGGAGGCCATCACCGGCGGGGCGCTCGCCCCCAACGAGAAGATCACCGAACGCGGGCTCGCCGAGCGCCTGTCGATGAGCCCGACCCCGGTCAGGGAGGCCATCCGCCGCCTGGAGCAGGACGGCATGATCAAGCGCACCGGCCCCCGCACGGTCGTGGTCGCCGAGATCGGCACCGCCGCCGTCGAGGACCTGGCCGAGGTGGAGGTGGCGCTGCGCGGCCTGATCGCCCGCTTCGCCGCCAAGCACGCGACCCCGGCGCAGCTCGACCACCTCGACGCGGTCCTGGACGAGGCCGACGACCTGCTGATCGTCATCAAGCAGCGCGACGCCGAGAACCGGCCCATCGAGAAGCACCTGAACGGCCTGCTGGACGTCATGCAGCGCTTCAACGACGCGGTGGCGGCGTGCGCGGGCAACGCCGTCCTGGTCAGGCTGCTCGACCAGACCAGGGTGTTCACCAGGGCGGAGCGCAGGAGCAGGACGCTCGAACGCGTGCTCGCGAACCACCAGCGCAACCTGGAGCGCTACGCCTCCCACCGCGCCCTCGTGCGGGCCCTGCGCGCGGGCGACCCGGTGGCGGCGGAACAGCTCGCGATCGACGACGTGCAGGCGGGGCTCGACGACCTGCGTCGCGAACCCCGCTCCACGCAGCCGGCGGAGCGCTGACTAGAGGCCGAGCTGTCCCACCACGGCGCCGTTCTCGTCCAGCACCCGGATGCTCGGCACGTCCTGCGCGTCCACCGCGAGCACGATCCGCGGCCGGCCCCGCGAGTCGTTGAGCGCCAGCACCGAGCCGTCGGCGGTCGACCACACCAGCTCGACCCTGGTGGGCATCGGCGGCGTCTGCTCCACGGGCAGCGACGGGTCGGGCATCTGCTTGAAGAACAACGCCGTCGCGCCGTGCTGTCCCTGCCACTGCGTGCCGAGCGTGATGGCCTGCGCGTTGACGTAGTCGAGCGAGACGCTGGCCTGCGACGCTCCCGCCACCACACCGCCGCGCTCGTCGCCGTTCTCGTCGTTGAAGATCAGGTAGGTGCCGTTCGCCGGGCCCTGCCGCTGCTCGGCGGGGATCACCCTGCCGCCGATGAGCACCGGCGGGCGCCGGGTGTCGGCGAGGACGCGCTGGCGGCCCCGGTGGTCGCGGACGGTGAAGGCTTCGCGGGCCTCCTCGCCGCGGGGCCCTGCGGTGGCGGGCGGGGTGGCGAGGACAGCGCCGGTGGTGGCTGCGAGGGCGGCGCCGCGGAGTGCGGTGCGCCGGGACAACGTCGACATGCCCGCCAGTCAACCGGCAGGCGGGGAGATGATCACTGGTGCGGGCTGGAGCAGCCGTGGTGGGGCTGACCCCAGCGAGGGCCGGCCTCGCGGCAGGCCTCACCGCGTGCATGGAGCTGACCGCCGCCCGGCGGCCTTGCTCGCCGGCCTGCTCGTCGAGGTCAGTCCGTGGCGCGGTCGTCCGCGGCGGCGGTCTGGGTGAGCACGGCGACGGTCTGTTCGAGGCCGCGCTGCACCTCGTCGCCGGACGCCTCCCGCACGCTGTGCAGGCTCACGGTGATCCGCGACCGTCCTGGCGCGACCTCCTCGACCTGCAGCTCGCCGTGGTAGTCGTCCGGGCCCTCGGCGCCCCACTCGAGCGTCCGCCGCGCCTCGTCCGGCCGCACCCAGGCCTCGCCCTCGACGTGGTGGCCGTGCACCTCCGCCTCGACGTGCACCTGCTCGCCGCCCTCGGGCTCGGCCGCCGTCATCTGCGGGAAGTAGCGGGGCAGGTTCGTCGGGTCGGCCAGGAAGCCGAACAGCGTGTCGGCGGGGATGTCGGCCTCGGCCGTGTGCGTGTAAGTCGCCATGACGGGCGGGGTACCCGGAAACCTCAGGCGCAGACCCGCCCGATCAGGTCTTCCCAGCTCGCGATCAGGTCCTCCACGATCGTGGCCGGATGCGTCCTGCCCTCGTCCTCCGCGGCCCGCAGGTAGAGCAGCACCGGCCCCTCCAGTGCCGCGACCAGCTGCAACGCGAGCGTGCCGCTGGCGGCGGCCTCGGGCACCGCCTCGCCCAGCAGCATCTGCACGTGGAACAGCGACGGGCTGTCCTCGATGGGCGTCGGCCGGCCGGGGTCGAGCGTGGCGCGGGCCAGGACCAGCCGTTCGACCAGGAACTCGAGCCGCGCCCGCCCGAACGCGACGAGCCGCTCGGCCGCCGGCGCGCCGGGACCGAGCGGCGGCGGCCCGCTCATCAGCCGTTGCTGGAACTGCTTCTCCTCCTCGTCGAACAACGCGAAGAAGATGCCCGCCCGTGTGCGGAAGCGGCGGAAGACGGTGCCCTTGCCGAGCCCGGCGCGCTCGGCGAGGCCGTCCATCGTGACCTTGTCGACGCCCAGCTCCTCGACCATCCGCCGGGCCACGTCGAGCAGGTGGGCGCGGTTGCGCGCGGCGTCGGCCCGCTCTTCACGCGGGGGGTGCAGCGGCAACGCGACGGGGTCCACCCGCTGAACGCTACCCGCCGGTCACCGCGGTTCAGGACTGCGACGCGAGCTGCCGTTCCCGCAGCGGCGCGAGCGCGGTGCTCCACGCGACGAGCTCGTCGAACAACGTCGACAGCGTGCTCACCTGGGCGTCCGACGGCTTGAACGCGGTGAAGCCCTCGAAGTCGTGGTGCAGCGACAACGACACGCTGGTGCGCACGTCCGCGAGCTTGAGCTCACCCGCGACCAGCCGCAGGTGCTCGACGGCCCGCGCCCCGCCGACGCCGCCGTAGGACACGAAGCCGACTGCCTTGTTGTTCCACTCGGCGAACAGGTAGTCGATCGCGTTCTTGAGCACGCCGGACGTCGAGTGGTTGTACTCGGGCGTCACCATGACGAACCCGTCGAAGCCCGCGATCTTCGCCGACCACCGCTTCGTGTGGTCGTGCTGGTACTGGCCGGCCATCGGCGGCATCGGCTCGTCGAGGTGGGGCAGCGGGAAGTCCTTCAGGTCCACCAGCTCGAACGTGGCGTCCGAGCGCTGCTCCGCGTGCTGGAGGACCCACCTGGCCACCTGCTCGCCGTTCCGGCCGGGGCGGGTGCTGCCGATGATGATCCCGATGTGCGTCATGTCCCTCAGTCCTCCACCGAGTCCGTCTACTCAAGCGGACCGTACCCCGCTTTCGTAAGCGGACTCTACCCCGCTTGCATGACGGGTGGTGGATGGCCTGGGTCACACGCCCCTGGATCACGCGTTGCGGCTCAGAGGTCGAGGAAGCGCCCCACCGCCACGAAGGCCGCGAGCAGCAGCAGGACCACGTTGACGGGCAACGACTTGGTCTCGCCGTACTTGACGTGCACCCGCGCGGCGAGCACCTGCACGATCACCAGCCCGACCGCGGCGATCGGCGTGAGCACCGGGGCGATGCCGGTCAGCCAGGGCAGGACCAGTCCGAGCGCGCCGAGGACCTCGACGACGCCGATCCCCTTCACACCCGCGTCGGTCATGTCCTTCGCCCACTCGAACCGGCCGGACGCGACCATCTGCTCACGCGGCTGCACGATCTTCATGCCGCCGGCCGCCAGGTAGGCCGCCGCCAGCAGACCCTGGACCACCCACAGTGCGATGTTCACGAACTCTCCAATCCTTACCCTTTGTAAGTAGCCTCATGATGTGTTCGTGGTCGAAGGCGCACAAAAGGCACACGCGTGTATGTGTCCAGGACGGGAGGCATCGCTGTGATGGGGTTCACTCGCGGCCGCCCGTGCCCGCCGCCGATGAACGACGGCGGCGCGGTGCGCGAGGTGCTGGACCGCATCGGCGACAAGTGGAGCCTGCTGGTCGTGGGCGCGCTGCAGGCAGGCCCGCTGCGGTTCGGCGAGCTGGAGAAGCACGTCACCGGCGTCTCGCAGCGCATGCTCACGCTGACGTTGAAGCACCTCGTCGAGGACGGCCTGGTCAGCCGCACCGCCTACGCCGAGGTGCCGCCGCGGGTCGAGTACGCGGTGACCGAGCTCGGCAGGACGCTGGTGCCGCTGGTGATCGCGCTGGCGGAGTGGGCGCTGGAGCACAGCGACGAGATCAACGCGAACCGCTCGGCCCGGACTTAGCGCGCGCCGGCCTTGCCGGGCTGAGGTTGGTCTGCCGGCTCGGTACCAGCGCCGGTGTCCCGCCGTGGTCGCCGCCTCGCGCCGCCTCGCCTCGCGCCGCGCCGCCTCGCGCCGCCTCGCCTCGCCCCGCGCCGCTCCGCGCCCGCTCCGCCCACTTGTAGCGCCCCGCCGCCCCAGCCGGCTTCGCCCGGCACCGCAACGAGGTCCGCCCCGTCCCCCTCGCCGCCCCGTCCGCTCACCGCCGCGGCCCGCCCGGCCCCGGCCGCCTCCACCCCTCCGCCACCCCGGCCCGGTCTAGGGTCGGCGGCCATGGAGGACGGACCGCTCTTCCCCGCCCGCTGGTGGTGGGCGCTGCTCGACCTCGCGATCGCCACGTTCGTCGCGACGCTCGCGTTCCAGCACGTGCCCGTCTCGCTGACGCACACCCTCATCGGCTTCGGCATGGCGCTCTCGCTGCTGCTGCGCCGCCGGGCACCGCTCGTGGCCATGGCCCTGGTGTACGGGCTCGGCCTGCTGCAGCTCACCCTCACCCGCGAGCTCGCGCCGTACGACGTGGCGGTGCTGTTCACGATCGCGGCGGCCGTCACCTACGGGTCGGTCCGGCAGGCGTACGCGGTCGGGGCGGCGGTGGCCGCGGGGCTGGTCTTCACCTGGTTCGTGGACACCAGCACCGGCGACCCGCTCGTCTTCGGGCTCATCGTGGCGCTGGGCGCGGTGGTGTGGTCGGTGAGCCTCGTGCTGCGGCAGCGCAAGGACGCCGCCGAGCTCTACGCGGAGCGGGCGGCCGCCGCCGAGCGGGAGCGCGACCAGCTGGTCAAGCTCGCCGCTGCCGCCGAACGCGCCGCGATCGCCCGTGAGCTGCATGACGTCGTGGCGCACAGTCTTGCGGTGATGATCGTGCAGGCCGACGGCGCGACGTTCGTCGTGGAGAAGGACACCGGTCGTGCGCGCACGGCGTTGCAGACCATCGCCGAGATCGGTCGTGACGCGTTGGGGGACATGCACCGGATCGTCGCCGTGATGCGCGGGGACTCCGAGGAGGACGCATCGCCCACGCGACGCACTGGACTCGACCAGCTCGGCGTGCTGGCGGAGCGCGCGCGTTCGTCCGGTGTGGCGGTGTCGTTGCGCGTGGACGCTGACGGCATCGATGCCGCCGAGGAGCTGACGGTGGTTCGGCTGGTCCAGGAAGGCCTGACCAACGTGCTGCGGCACGCCGGGGCCGGGACCGCCGTCGAGGTCGACGTGCGGGCGCGGGACGATGAGGTCGAGCTGTCGATCACCGACGACGGTGCGGGGACGCCGGGCGGCCGCGAGGTCGGCGGCGGCAACGGGCTGGTCGGGATGCGCGAGCGGGTCCTGCTGCACGGCGGGCGGTTCTCGGCGGGTCCGGTGGGCGGGGGCTGGCGGGTGCACGCGGTGCTGGCGAGGAGGGTGCTGTCACGATGACGATCAGGGTCGTGCTGGTCGACGACCAGGAGCTGGTGCGCGCGGGGTTCGCGATGATGGTCTCGGCCCAGGACGACATGGAGGTCGTCGGCCAGGCGGGCGACGGGCGCCAGGCGCTCGCCCTGCTGGGCGCGGTCGAGGCCGACGTCGTGGTGATGGACCTGCGGATGCCGACGATGGACGGCGTCGAGGCCACGCGGGCGTTGCAGGCGCGGGGCGAGCTGCCGCGGGTCGTCGCGCTGACGACGTTCGACACCGACGAGGACGCGTTCGCCGCGCTGCAGGCGGGCGCCAGCGCGTTCCTGCTGAAGAACTCCCCGCCGGACGAGCTGCTCGGCGCGATCCGCGTCGTGGCGGCCGGCGACTCGGTGGTCGCGCCGCGGGTGACGCGCAAGCTGCTCGACCGGTTCGCGGGCAGGCTCGTGCCGGACCAGCGGCTCCGGGAGCGGTTCGCCGCGCTGACCGACCGCGAGCGCGAGGTGCTCGGCCTGGTCGCGGAAGGACTGTCCAACCAGGAGATCGCCGCCAGGCTGTTCCTCTCCGAGTCGACGGTGAAGAGCCACTTCGGCCGCGTGCTGCTGAAGCTCGACCTGCGCGACCGCGTGCACGCCGTGGTGTTCGCCTACGAGACGGGCCTGGTGCGACCGCCCAGCTGATCGGCCGTCCGGCCGGGCACCCGGTACTCGGGTACTGGTCGAAAGACCAGTGGAACCTCGACCGCGGAGCGATGTGCCGCGACCGGCACCACCGGAATAGTCGTCTCCCAGACAGGACAACACCTTTCTGGAGGATCTCGATGGACACGGGTGCGCGGAACAGGACGCTGCGGCTGGCGGCCTTCGCCCTCGCGGCGGTCGTCGTCGTGGGCGGCGTGGGCTTCGGCGTCAACTACGTCTGGCAGATCTCACGCGGACCCACGCAAGCGTCCGAAGTGGACTGCGATCTCGCGCAGGAGCTGATCGACAGGGCGAACGGGATGCCCTCGGACGCGGCTGCGGCCAAGGCTCTGGAAGCGGACATCCGGCAGGCCCGGTACTCCCGGTTCGAGAACGACGGCATCAGCACCGAGGTCGGCCGGTACGTGACGTGGAAGCTCGTGAAGGCGACCGGCGACGGCACGGTGCCGACGCGCGAGCAGTACGACGAGATGGTCGGCAACGCGCAGGCCCACTGCCGTGGCGAACGCGACCTCGCCCTTCCCGGGTACCTGTTCTGATGGACCACCCGAACTTCGCCGTGGTGGCGGAGGACCTCGTGAAGGTCTACGGCAGGGGCACGTCCGGCGTCCGCGCGCTCGACCACGTCAGCGTCGGCTTCGAGCGCGGCCGGTTCACCGCGATCATGGGCCCGTCCGGGTCGGGGAAGTCGTCGCTGCTGCACTGCCTGGCGGGCCTGGACACCGTCACGTCCGGCCGGGTGCTGGTGGGCGGCACGGACATCACGACGCTGTCCGACCGGGCGCTGACGGCGTTGCGGCGCGACCGGATCGGGTTCGTGTTCCAGTCGTTCAACCTCCTGCCGCAGCTCACGGCCGAGCGCAACATCACGCTGCCGCTCGACCTCGCCGGCAGGAAGGCCGACCGCTTGCGGCTGCAGCTCGTCGTCGACGTGCTGGGGCTCGCCGACCGGCTGGGCCACCGCCCCGCCGAGCTGTCGGGCGGCCAGCAGCAACGGGTGGCGCTCGCCAGGGCGCTGGTCACCAAACCGGACGTCGTGTTCGCCGACGAGCCCACCGGCAACCTCGACTCGCGCTCCGGCGCGGAGGTGCTGAGCCTGCTGCGGGCGTCGGTGAGCGAGTTCGGCCAGACCGTCGTGATGGTGACGCACGACCCCGAGGCCGCCGCGCGGGCGGACCGGGTCGTGCTCGTCGCCGACGGGCGGATCGTCGAGGACCTGCGCAAGCCGTCCGCCGCCGCGCTCCGGTCGTCGAGGCCGTCGGCGGGTGTGCGGTGACCGTGGCCGTGCTGCGCACGCAGCTCAGCGGCATCGCCCGCAGACCCGGCCGGCTGGTCCTGACCGGGTCGTCGGTGCTCGTCGCGTGCTTCCTGGTCTTCGGCGCGGTGCTGGCCCGCGACGTCGCCCTGCGCGCCGTCGCCGACTCCCTCAGCACGACCCCGGCCGCGACCGACGTCGTGGTGACGTCCGGGGGCGCCGACCGGTTCACCGCCGAGCAGCTCGCCCGCGTCCGCGCCACCCCCGGCGTGGCCGAGGCGGTCGGCCGGGTCGAGTCGGCGGTGCGGCTGCGCGGCGTGAACCGCACCTCCCTCACCGTCGTCGCCGATCCCGGGACCGGTCCGCTGTCGCGGGTCCGCCTGGTCGCGGGCACCTACCCGGCCGGTCCGGGTCAGGTCGCCGTGGACGAGCGCACGGCGGGCAGGTTCGCCGTCGGCACCGGGTCGCGCATCGCGCTGACGGACGGCGACCTGCTGGTGACCGGGATCGTCGCCGGGCCGGCCGACCCCGGTGAACGCGCCTACACCGTCGACTCCGCGGCGGCGTCGCTCGGCGGTGATACCGGGTACTCGCGGATCGACGTCCGGGCCGCCGGTGACGCCGCCGCCCTCGCTTCCGGGCTGGGCGAGGTCGTGGACCCCGGCCGGACCACGGCGATGAGCGTGCGGTCCGGTGCCTCCATGCGCGCGGCGGAGGTCAGGGACGCGTCCGGTCAGGTCGACCGGGTCTTCGAGCTGATCGCGATGTTCGTGGCGGTCTCGGTGCTGGCCGCGGCGCTCGTCGCCACCGCGACGTTCCGCATCGTCTTCACCCAGCGCACGCGGCAGCTCGCCTTGTTGCGCACGGTCGGTGCTCAACCGGGCCAGCTCGTGCGCGCGTTGATCGTCGAGGGGGCTGTCGTCGGTCTGGTGGCGGGTGTGGCCGGGGTGGCACTGGCTCAGGTCGCGAGCTATGGCGCGGTGGCGGTCGCACGGTCGTCGGGCGTGGAGATGCGCTGTCCGGACTTCCTGTGGGCGGCCGGGATCGCCGTGGTGGTGGGCTCGGTGCTGCTGACGGTGGGAGCGGTGACGGCTCCCGCCTTCACCGCCTCCCGCGCGGCGCCGTTGCAGGTGTTCCGCACCGCGCAGGCGGGGGAGTGCGGGCTCGGCGCGTACCGGCTGGTCACCGGTCTGGTGCTCGGGGTCGCCGCGGTGGGGCTCGTGTCCGTGCTGCTGACGGCGAGCCCGGCGGGCGAGAGCGAGGACGCGCTGGTCCGGCTGGTGCTCGCGGTGATGGCCACGTTCGGCGCGCTCGTCGCGCTCGGCCCGGCGCTGGTGTGCCCGGTCCTGCGCGTCGTGAGCTGGCCGGTGCGCCGCTTCAGCACGGTCGGGTCGCTGGCGGCGGGCGGGGTCGGCGGCGCACCCCGCCGTGCCGCGGGGGTGTCGGTGGTCGTCGCGCTCGGCGTGGCCCTGATCGTGGCCACGTTCGTCGGGACGAGCGGCATGACGGCCTACCTGGACGACAAGCTCGCCACCCGTGCCCCCGCGGACGTGCTCGTGTCCGCGGAGCCGGGGGTGAGCGCCTCGGCCGTGTCGGTCCTGCGCGCCTCGCCCGCGCTGAGGGACGTGACGACGTTCCGCACCGCCTCCGTGAAGCTCGGCGACCTGGACGCGCTGGCGCTCGACCTGCACGCACCGCCACCGGGGCAGGTGCACCTGGCGAGGTGGGCGGGCTCGTCGGTCGGCGACCGGGTCACGCTGCGCTCGGCGACGGGCGAGGTGACGCTGACGGTGACCGCGGTCCTGCCGAACGACGGACCGTTCTCGAGCGCCGCGCTGCTGGCCCCGGCCGACCTCGACCGCCTGGGCGCGTCCGGCGTCTCGGTGCTGGCCAACGCCGCCACACCGGGCGAACAGGGCCTGATCACCGCCCGCGACGCCGTCCGCGGCCTGGTCGAGGGCGCCGAGATCGGCATGCTGTCGGACCTGCGCGAGCAGGCCCGCGGCCAGGTCGCCGGCCTGCTGGCCGTGGCGCTGGGCCTGCTCGGCCTCACCGTGCTGATCGCGGTGGTCGGCGTCGGCACCACGACCGCCCTGTCGGTGCACGAACGCACCGGCGAGATCGGCCTGCTCCGCGCCCTGGGCCTGGGCAGGGGCGGCGTCCGGACGATGATCGCCACCGAGTCGGGCCTGTACGGCGCGCTCGGTGCGGTGCTGGGTCTGGTGCTGGGCGTGCCGTTCGCGTGGCTGGCGGTGTCGGCGCTGGACATCGGCGTGCCGCTGACGTTGCCGTTGCCGCAGCTGCTGCTGGTCGCCGTCGTGCTGGTGGTGGTCACCGGGCTGGCGGGGTTCCTGCCGGCGCGGAAGGCGGCGCGGGTCAGCCCGGTGGCGGCGCTGGGGACGGCGGACTGAGGGAGCTCAGGGGATCGGCCAGGTGCGCAGCGCCGTGTCGGCGATCCCCTGGAGGTCGGCCCTGCTCACCCCGCTGGACGCCTGGACCGCGATGCCGAACCCGATCGTGATGACGTAGAGGGCGAGCTTGCCGGCGTCGGTCCCGGCCGGCAGGTCGCCCTCCTCGACCGCGCGGCGGAACCGGGTCTCGAGGAGCTTGCGGCCGTTGTTGCGCCACTCGGACAGGATCTCGCGGGCGGGTTCGCCGGACTCGCCCGCCACCAGCGACCCCTGCACGCCCAGGCACCCCGTCGGGCCGCCCGGCTGGGTCGTGGTGCGCACCGCGCCGTCGAGGAACGCCCTGGCCACGTCGAACGCCGTCGGCTGCTCGACGGCGCGAATGCCGTAGGACGCCGGTCCCTCGTCGTAGCGGGCCAGGGCCTTGCGGAAGAGCTCCTCCTTGTTGCCGAACGCCGCGTACATGCTCGTCTTGGTGATGCCCATGGCGCTGGTGAGGTCGGCGAGGCTCGCGCCCTCGTATCCCTGCCGCCAGAACACGAGCATGGCCGCGTGCAACGCCTCGTCCGCGTCGAACCCCCTCGGCCTGCCGATCGCTGTCACGTCTCTCACCCTACCCCTTCGGTACCGATCGGTCCGGAAGTGCTACGGTCGATTTCAGTACCGATCGGTACGGAAGGGTTCTGAGGAGAGACAGTGGCTCAGTTCGAGGGCAAGACGGTGGTCGTGACCGGCGGGAGCAGCGGGATCGGCCTGGCCGCCGCCAGGAAGTTCGCCGGCGAGGGCGCGCACGTGTTCATCACCGGCCGGCGCAAGGCCGAGTTGGACGCGGCGGTGGAGGTCGTCGGCGACGCCACGGCCGTGCAGGGCGACGTCGCCGATCCGGCCGACCTCGACCGGCTCTACGACGCGGTGCGCGCCAGGGGCAGGGGAGTGGACGTGGTGTTCGCGAACGCGGGCATCGGCGGGTTCGCGACGCTGGAGGACACCACCGAGGAGCACTTCGACCAGCTCTTCGGCATCAACGTGCGCGGCACGCTGTTCAGCGTGCAGAAGGCGTTGCCGCTGCTCAACGACGGCGGCGCGGTGGTCGTGAACCTCTCGGTCCGCGGCGACGACGGTGTCGCGGCGTTCGGCACGTACTCGGCGACCAAGGCCGCGTTGCGCTCGTACGTCCGCACGTGGGCCAACGAGCTCAAGGACCGGGGTGTGCGCGTGAACGCGATCTCACCCGGCACGATCAGCACGCCCGCGTTCACCGGGCTGTCCGACGAGGCGCAGGCCGGCTTCGCCGCGAGGGTGCCGATCGGCAGGGTCGGGACGGCGGAGGAGGTCGCGGACGTCGTGGCGTTCCTCGCCTCCGGCCGGAGCAGCTTCGTGCTCGGCGCGAACCTGCACGTGGACGGCGGCGAGAAGCAGTTCTAGGCGCTCTCGAGCTCTTCCCGGATCACCGCGACGAAACCGTCCACGTCGGACTCGGTGGTGTCCCAGCTCGTCATCCACCGCACCTCGCTCGTCGCGATGTTCCAGTCGTGGAAGCGGACCCGCTTGCGGATCCGCTCCACGACGTCCGGCGGCACCGTCGCGAAGACCGCGTTCGCGGCGGTGTCCTGGGTGAAGGCCAGGCCCGGCAACGCTTCCGCCTCCAGTGCGGTGCGCAGGCGGGTGGCCATCGCGTTGGCGTGGGCGGCGGTGCGCACGCCCAGGCCGTCCTCGAACAGGGCGAGCAGTTGCGCCGAGGCGAACCGCATCTTGCTCGCGAGCTGCATGGTGGCCTTGCGCAGGTAGCGCAGCCCGGTGGCGCGGTCGGGGTCGAGCACGACGACGGCCTCCGCGCCCAGCAGCCCGATCTTGGTGCCGCCGAGGCTGAGCACGTCCACGCCCGCGTCGGTGGTGAAGTCGCGGAACGGCACGCCGAGCGCGGCGGCGGCGTTCCACAGCCGGGCGCCGTCGACGTGCAGGGCCATCCCGCGCTCGTGGGCGAACTCGCCGAGCGCGCGGACCTCGTCCGGCGTGTAGAGCGTGCCCATCTCGGTGGTCTGGGAGATCGTGACGGCCAGCGGCTGGGCGCGGTGCTCGTTGCCCCAGCCCCACGCCTCGCGCGCGACCAGGTCCGGGGTCAGCTTGCCGTCCTCGCTGGGCACCGGCAGCAGCTTCAGGCCCGTCATCCGCTCGGGTGCGCCGCCCTCGTCGACGTGCACGTGCGCGGTCGACGCCGCGACGACCGCACCCCAGCGCGGCAGCACGCTGGTCAGCGACAGGACGTTCGCGCCGGTGCCGTTGAAGACGGGGAACACCTCCGCGCGTTCGCCGAAGTGCTCGCGCACGACCTCCTGCAGCCGGGCGGTGTACACGTCGTCGCCGTAGGAGGCCTGGTGGCCCCCGTTCGCGGCGGCGATCGCGGCCATCGCCTCGGGCAGCACGCCCGCGTAGTTGTCGCTCGCGAACGCCCGCCGGCCGGTGTCGTGGATCGTCATGTCGCCAGTATCCGTGCCGCCCGGCATCCGTCCGGTCATGGGAGGACCGGATCCACCCCGGTCAGGTCGCAGCTCGCTGCCCACAGCCGCGCGGCCGTCTCCCGGTCGGTCATGTGCGCGTGCGGCCGTTCGACGTGAGGAGCCCCGCGCAGGCCGAACTGCCTGGGGCCGAGGAGCCGGCCGCCTTCGACGTCCGGATCGAGGACCGCGCGCACCGCGGGTCGTGCTCCGGCGTCCTTGCCGTGCAGCAGCAGGCCCGCGGGGTTGGGCCACCGCGACCCCTGGTGGACGCCAGGACGGGCAGGGGTCAGCGAGTCGAGCGCGCCACCGGGGTGCACGACGATGCTCCGGCAGGTGCTGCCCGCGGCACGCAGGCGGCGGTCCAGCTCGAAGCCGAAGCTCATCTGGGCGAGCTTGGACCGGCCGTAGGTGCGCTTCGGGTCGTAGTCCTTTCTCGACTGCAGATCGTCGAGGTCGAGACGTTCGGACCGCGCGGCGAAGCTGCCCGTGGTGACGATGCGCGCGCTCGTCAGGAGAGGCGTCAACCAGTGCACGAGCGCGAAGTGGCCGAGGTGGTTGGTGGCGAACATCAGCTCGTGGCCGTCGACGCTCTCGCGGCGCGGCGGATGGTCGAGCGCGATGCCGGCGTTGAGCACCACGGCGTCGAGGTGGTCGAGCCCGACGGCGTCCGCCGAGGACTTCAGCGAGTCGAGGTCGGCGAGGTCCAGCGGCATGTGCAGCACGGTCGCGTCCGGGGTGGTGGCGAGGATCGAGGCGCGGGCGGCGGTGGCCTTGGCCGGGTCGCGACTGCCCAGGACGACGGTGGCGCCCGCGGCGGCGAGCTGTTCGGCGACGAAGTAGCCGATCCCGGCGTTCCCGCCGGTCACGAGGACGTTCACAGTCCGGGCCATCCCTTCTTCAGGCGGTCGAACGCCTCCGCCAGCGCCGCCTTGCGGTCGGGCCTCGCCGCGGCGAGGTCCGGCGTCTCCAGGACGTAGCGGGCGAGCACGTGCAGGGAGTCGTCCGGGTCGGCCTGTCCGGCGACCTCGGCGAGCAGGCCCGCCAGGGTGTCGTGGCAGGCGATCCAGACCGTGCGCGCGTAGGCCCAGAGAGCGGGCGTGCCCATGATCAGGTCCATGCGGCGCTGGTACTCGGGCGGGAGGTTCTCGGCGAAGGGGGCGCGTGCGGCGAAAAACGCGTGCAGCGCGTCCAGTGCCGAGACGCCGTCTGCGCGCTCACGGACGGCCGTGGTGAGCGAGGCGGCCCGTTCGGTGCTGTCGTCGAGGACGAGTGCTTCCTTGCCTGCGGGGAAGTGCGCGAACAGCGTCGCCACCGCCGTGTCCGCCGCCTCGGCGATCTCCTTCACCGTCACGTTGTCGTAGCCGCGCGCGAGGAAGAGCTCCCACGCCGCGTCGGCCAGCGCCTGGCGGGTCATCGCCTTCTTGCGCTCGCGTCGTCCGGGTGCCATGACGCCACCATAGTCAGAACCGATCCGAAACTGAAACCGTTCTGGTTTTAAGCGTGAGTAACGATGCGAGCGATCGTCACGATCCGTTGTATATGGGGCGACAGGCAGTACAGGTCGAGTGGGAAGCGCGCGTTCGGGTCCGGTGTCTAGCGGTCCTGTTCCTCACCATCGCGGTCGTGCACGCGGCGCTCGCGGCGCTCGAGCACGTCTCGTGGCCGGTCGCCGTGGCCCTGGCCTGCTTCGTGAGCACGCTGGTGCTGGAAAGGGCGCAGGTCACGTGGGGGCTGCGCGGGCGTGACGCGGCCCGGCGGATCCTGCTGGACGGTCTCGCCGAGCTCCCGTACGTCAGTGGTTGCCCTTGCCAGGGCCCTTGTTCGGTTCCTGCTGCGGGCCGGGTCCCTTCGGCGGCTCGGCCCTGGGCGGTTCGGCCTTCGGCGCCTCGGCCTTCGGCGGCTCGACGGCCTTCCGCGTGACCTCGGCCGTCACCACGACGACCTGGGTCTGGATCTGCGGCTGCTGCTGCAGCATCTGAGGCGTGGGCTCGGCCTGGGTGGTCGGCCGGTCGGCGGCGACCTGCTCGGTGGTCGCCGAGGTGGACGGCGTGGTCGAGGCCGGCGCCGACTCGACGGGAGGCGTGGGCAGCACGACGGCGGCGACGCCCACCGCCGCGAACACGGCGACCGCGATCGGCCCCACGACCGCGGGACGCCGCCGCAGCACCGTCCCGGTCCGCGTGACCGGGTCACTCGGCTCGCGCAACGCCCGCGCGCACTCGGCCGCGGTCGGACGACGCCGCGCCGACAGCGATGTCATGGCCATCAGCAGGCGCCGGAGGTTCGCGGGCAGGTCGTCGGGGATCTCGGGCTGCCGGTGCAGCCGCGCGACCGCCGCCTCGATCTCACTGCCCTGGTACTCGCGCTGCCCGGTGAGGCACTCCAGCAGCACCAGCCCGAGCGCGTAGACGTCGACCGCCCCCGTGAGCTCCTCGCCGCGCACCTGCTCCGGCGAGAGGTAGGCGGCCGTCCCCACGACCTGGTCCGGCCTCGTGAGCCGGGTCGTGTCGATCACCCGCGCCAGTCCGAAGTCGGCGAGGTGCGTGTTGCCCTCCTGGTCCAGCAGCACGTTCGACGGCTTCACGTCCCGGTGCACGACCCCCATCGCGTGCACGTACGCGAGCGCGTCGGCGAGATCCGCCCCGATCCGCTTCACTTCCTCGACGTCCAGCGACCCGTCGCAGATCCGGTGGCGCAGCGTGCACCCGTCCACGAGCTGCAGGACGACGAACGGCGTGCCGTCGCTGGTCCCCGCGTCGTGCACCTGCACCAGCCGCGGGTGGGAGAGCGAGGCGAGCGTCTTGATCTCGTTGTCGAACCGCCGCTCGTGGGAGAGCTCGGTGCCGGCCTGGAACAACTTGACCGCGACGTGCCGGTGCAGCCGGGTGTCCCAGGCGCGCCGGACCTCGGCCATGCCGCCGGTGCCCAGCACGTCGGCGAGCTCGTACCTGTCCGCGAGCACGGGGTGTGGGGCGGGCATGGTGGCCTCTCCGTCGGCTGCCGTTGATCAGTTGTCCTCCGTGTTCCCTGGGACCAAGATCATCAATCTTTTCTTCGTTGGGGTGGTGGGGGTTTTGTGTTGGGGGGCTGTTGGCTGTGCGGGTTCCGGCGTGGTCGCCTATTGCGGTCGGGTTCCTGCTCCAGCGTGGGCGTGCACCTCGGACGAAGCATCGGGGTACATCGCCGCTCCGCGACGATCGCGATTGGGGCTTGACTTCGGGGCCCTTGCGAGGCGCTCTGTCGGCCGGAAAAGGCCGGATGCTTCGCACCCGGCCGATCTCATCAAGGGGTAGCACCTCGCACCCAAAGTCAAGCCCCAATCGCCAAACCACGAGTGGGTTCACCGCTACCCATCGGCGTCAGGTCTGCACGGCTCGCCTTCGGCATCGCGGTTGGAAGTGCGGGGGCGTTTCGGCTCGCTTCGCATCGCCACGAGGGTGCGTGGCTGATTGGTTGGTATTTCTATACCGCTTTGGCTAGGGTGAGCGGTATAAGAATACCGGCTCTAGAGCGTGAGGTAAGCAAGTGATCGAACTGAAGTCGCCCGCCGAGATCGAGCGCATGCACGTCACCGGGCGCTTCGTGGCCGAGGTCCTGACGGAGGTGCGTCGGATCGCCGACGTGGGTGTGAACCTGTTGGAGATCGAGCACCACGTGCGGGGCATGATCAAGGAGCGCGGCGCCGAGTCGTGTTACTGGGACTACGCGCCGTCGTTCGGTGAGGGGCCGTTCCGCAACGTGATCTGTCTGTCGGTGAACGATGCTGTGTTGCACGGGCTGCCGCACGACTACATCCTGCGGGACGGGGACGTGGTGTCGGCCGACTTCGCGGTCATGATCGACGGGTGGGCGGCTGACTCGGCGCGGACGTTCGTCGTCGGGGAGGCGGCTGAGGAGGACCTGCGGCTCATCAGGGCGACCGAGGAGGCGTTGGAGGCGGCGATCGTGGCGGCGGTGCCGGGGAACAAGGTCGGCGACATCTCGGCTGCTATCTGGGGTGTGGCGCAGGAGTACGGGTATCCGGTCAGCACCGAGTTCGGTGGGCACGGCATCGGGCGCACGATGCACGAGGACGTGCACGTGTCCAACAAGGGCAAGGCCGGGCGTGGGCTCACGCTGCGGACTGGGCTGACGCTCGCGCTTGAGCCGTGGTTCTGCCGGACGACCGATCAGATCGTCTACGACGAGGACGGGTGGACGATCCGGTCTGCCGACGGGTCGCGGACTGCTCATTCCGAGCACACGGTGGCCATTACGGACGACGGGCCTGTGGTGCTGACGCGGCGTGCGTCGGAGGTCGGGTGAGCAGTGCCGAGTGGGGCAGCGAGTTGGAGGCTCGGTGGGCGCACGCGTGGCGGCCTGAGGAGGTAGCCGCGCGGCTGGTAGGTGTCGAGGCGCCCTGGTACGTGGCGGCGGGGTGGGCGTTGGAGTTGTTCGTGGGTGAGCCGTGGCGGGCGCACGCGGATCTGGAGATCGGTGTGCCGGCGAACGGGTTCGGCGAGGTTCTCGCGCGGTTTCCCGGGGTTGTGCTCGACGTGCCGGTGGAGGGGCGGGTCTGGTTCGACGTGGCGCCCGAGGTGCTGGCCGTCACGCACCAGACGTGGCTGAGGGACCCGGCGACCGATGGGTACCTGTGCGACGTCTTTCGCGAGCCGAGCGAAGGGGACCTGTGGATCTGCCGGCGGGACGAGGGCATCCGGCTGCCCTACGGCGAGGTCGTCGAGCGCACGGCGGAGGGGGTTCCCTACCTCGCGCCGGAGCTGGTGCTCCTGTTCAAGGCAGGGGAGGTGCGGCCCAAGGACCAGGAGGACTTCGAGCTGGTGCTGCCGTTGCTCGGTTCGCGGCGGCTGAGCAGGCTGCGCGCGTGGCTGCGGCGGGGGCACCACGGGCATCCGTGGCTGGCGGCGTGACGCCGTCGGTCAGGAGCTCTTGACCGACTCGAGCAGTCTCGCCGCCACCTCGCGCAGCTTGGTGTTGGCCCGCTGCGACTGTTCCACCAGCATCTTGAACGCCTCGTCGGCCGTGCAGGCGTGGACGGCCATCAGCACGCCCTTGGCCTGTTCGATGGCGGCGCGCGACTCCAGGGCGCGTTCCAGGTGCTCCACCTTGCCGCGCGAGTGGGCCCAGCGCTGGGCGTTGGTGATCGTCGCGGAGGCGGCCGTGGTGAACAGGCGCATGAGGCCCTCGTCGAAGGGGTCGAAGGCCGCGGCGGTGTAGCTGTAGATGTTGAGCGTGCCCACGTGCTGGGCCTCGGTGCCGTCCGTCGCCGGCAGGATCACCGGTACGGACAGGTAGGCGCGGACGCCGGCGGCCAGGGCGGTCTTCTCGAACTCCGGCCACAGGTTCTGGTGCTCGCCGATCACCGCGCGCACGGGCTTCAGCTCGGTCGCCGACTCCAGGCAGGGGCCGCGGCCGGACTCGTACTGCGCCTCGTCCAGCCGCACGAGGTCCTGGTTGGTCGCCGCGGCGGTGCGGGGGCGTTCGGTCGTCACGACGGACACCGTCACCGCGTCGGCGTCGGGCACGGCCCTGGCCGCCGTCTCCGCGACCCGTTGCAGGGCGTCGTCGAGCGACTCCTCGCCGGTCACCGCGTCGTGCAGGTGGGTGAGCGCCTCGGCGGTCTCGTCGAGGCGCGCCAACGGGTCCGGCCGATCGCCCTCGGGCGACCGAACGGAACCTGCCTGCACGTAGTCCGCCATACCGCGGTGCTCCTCAGTCATCGGTG
Organism: Lentzea sp. NPDC059081; assembly: GCF_042738015.1. Taxonomy (NCBI): domain Bacteria; kingdom Bacillati; phylum Actinomycetota; class Actinomycetes; order Pseudonocardiales; family Pseudonocardiaceae; genus Lentzea; species Lentzea sp. NPDC059081. Next base: position 101,586 of record NZ_JBHYGW010000007.1, on the reverse strand, counting down.
GAGTCCACGGCGCCGACTTCTTGACGCTCGCACAGCGCATACTAAAGCCACCGGCGGTCCCGAGCCCGGTCCGGGCGGACGCAAACCGGTGTGAAAACCGGCACCGGCGACGGGATGCTGGAGTGTTCAACATCCCGCGCCGGCGACGGCCCGGACCGTCCGAGGACGGTCCTTCCAGTGCGTACACGCGCGCGTGCACGGCGCTCCTTCAATACCCGGACGTCGTCGAGTTCAAGCCAGGAGATCACCAGTCGGCGAACGCGGCCACGTAGGACGCCACGCACGAGGCCGGTGTCGCGAGCGACGTCACGACGTGCCCGTCGATGACCAGGGGCGGGTCGAGCGGCAGCTGCCGCAGCCGGGGCGAGTCGCTGCCCAGCTGCTCCGCCGGGAGCAGCGTCCAGCCGCGCGGGTCGCCACCGACCTCGAACAGGACCGTGAGGAAGTCGCCCGCCGGCGGCCGCACCGGTGCGGCCGGGAGCGCGGCGACGATCGCGTCGAACAGCGGCGGGTCGGTCTCGCGGGCGGGCAGCCGCAGCCCGGCGGGGTCGAGGTCGGCGAGGCCGATCACCTCGTCGCCGGCGGCCGGGTGCTTGCGGGACACCACGACGTGCAGCGGTTCGGACCACGCGTGCGCCGCCGTCACGGTCGTGCTCGCGAAGGCGCCGCGGACGAGTGCCACGTCGAGCTCGCCGTTGCGGACGGCGTCGACGCGGGCGAGCACCGGGAGGTCGACCAGCTCGGGCTCGACGGCGCGCTGGTTCTCGAGCAGCCGGGAGAGGGCGCGGTCGAGGCGCGGCGTGACACAACCGGCCACGCCGATCCGCACGCTCGTGTCCAGCTCGCCGGCGACGAGCCGCACCCTGGCCGCGGCCGACAGCGTGTCCCTGGCCGCCGCGAGCACCCGGACACCGGCCGGGGTCAGCCGCACGGTCCTGGACGTGCGGTCGAGCAGCCGCACGCCCAGCTCGCGCTCGAACCGGGCGATCTGCTGGCTCACCGCCGACTGCACGATCCGCAGCCGCTTCGCCGCGTTGCCGAAGTGCAGCTCCTCGGCCACCGTGACGAAGTACTGCAACGTCCTCAGCTCCACACCCCAGATCTATCACACGACGTGATCGCTGCGTTCTCGTCTTGCTCGTTGTTCGCCCACGTCACCGCCGGTGGGATGGAGGCAGAACACCGAACGGAGAACAGACATGAGCACGTCCACCCTGGGCATCATCGGCACCGGATCCGTCGGGGCCGGGGTCGCCCGGCGCGCCGTCGACGCGGGTCTCCACGTCGTGGTGAGCAACTCGCGCGGCCCGGAGACGCTGACCGAGCTCGTCGCGTCGTTGGGCACCAACGCCCGTGCGGCCACACCGTCCGAAGTGGCACGCACGACCGATGTGATCCTCGCCGCCGTGCCGTTCGCCGCCCACGAGCAGCTCTCCCGCGCCGACCTCGCCGGGAAGATCGTCATCGACCCGATGAACTACGTGGTGACCGACGAGTGGCGCCGGCCGGAGCTGGACCGCGACGAGCTGACCTCCAGCGAGCTGGTGCAACGCCACCTCGCGGACTCGAAGGTCGTGAAGGCGTTCCACTCCATCGGCTCGCCGCAGACCAACCAGCTCTTCCGCGACCGGGGCGCCGCCGACCGCACCGCGCTCCCGCTGCACGGCGACCACCCCGAGGCGAACAAGGAGGTCGCGGCGCTGCTGGACGCCCTCGGGTTCGACGCCGTCGACCTGGGCCCGCTGGCCGGCAGCTGGCGCACCGAACCCGGCACGCCCCTGTACGCATCGGCGTACGTGGGCGAGCCGCCGACGGCCCTCACCCCGGCCGAGTGGGTCGCCTTCGTCCAGGCCGCGCCGGGGGTGCCGCTGTCCGCGGCGAGGCTCGAGGAGCTCGCCGCGGCGACCGAGCGCGGACCCGCGGGCTTCCGGTGGTGAGCACGTAGTCCGATGTGGACGGACCGGGTACCGGACCCGGTCCGTTCCAGCAGCTGGGAAGACCGGATTTCTTCCCGCGCACTGTTGCGGTGCCCGCGCGGACCTCAGCAGGGTGGGGGTGAGGCCCTTCTGCCCAAAGGAGATCCGCGATGACCGCACAGCTCTCGGACACCGTCACCGTGCACAGGCTCGGCGCGGGCATCGGAGCGAGGATCGACGGCGTCCGCTTGGGCGGCGACCTGCCGGCGGACACCGTCGCGGAGGTCAGGGCGGCGTTGCTGGCCAACAAGGTCGTCTTCTTCTCCGGCCAGCACCACCTCGACGACGCGGGCCAGCTCGCGTTCGCCCGGCTCCTCGGCGAGCCGACCCTGGCGCACCCGACCGTGAAGGGCGAGCAGCACGCCAACGTCCTGGCGATCGACTCGCAGCACGGCAAGGCCAACAGCTGGCACACCGACGTCACGTTCGTCGACCGCGTCCCGGCCATCAGCATCCTGCGGGCGGTCGAGCTCCCGCCCTACGGCGGCAACACGGTCTGGGCCAACACGGCCCGCGCCTACGCCGAGCTGCCCGAGGCGCTGAAGGCGCTGGCCGACCGCCTGTGGGCCGTGCACACCAACCTCTACGACTACGCCGCCCAGGTCGACGAGACCCGCGTCGGCGGCATCGACGTGAAGGAGCAGACCTACCGCGACGAGTTCGAGTCGCTGCGCTACGAGACCGAGCACCCGGTCGTGCACGTGCACCCGGAGACCGGCGAACGGGCCCTGCTGCTGGGCCACTTCGTGAAGAGGATCGTCGGCGTCAGCACGGCCGAGTCGCGCGCGATCTTCGACCTGCTGCAGAACCGGATCACCCGGCTGGAGAACACCGCGCGCTGGCAGTGGTCGGACGGCGACGTGGCGATCTGGGACAACCGCGCCACGCAGCACTACGGCGTCGCGGACTACGACGACGTGCGGCGGCGGCTCAACCGGATCACGATCGCGGGCGAGGTGCCGGTGAGCGTCGAGGGCGTGGCGAGCACGACGGTCGTGGGCGACGCGGCGCACTTCTCGGCGCTCTGACAGCGCGACCGGCGCGAGCCGCGTGGCTCGCGCCGGGAGTCCGCACTAGCGGAGCGCGGCCTCGATCGCCTCGACCACCGCGGGGTCCTCGGGCTCGGTCCGCGGCCGGAACCGGGCGAGCACCTCGCCGTCGCGCGACACGAGGAACTTCTCGAAGTTCCACTGCACGTCGCCCGCGGTCCCGTCGGCGTCGGCGTGGCCCACCAGCTCCTGGTAGACGGCGTGCCGGCCGGGTCCGTTGACCTCGATCTTCTCGAACAGCGGGAACGACACCCCGTAGGTGGCCGAGCAGAAGGTCGCGATCTCCTCGGACGTGCCCGGCTCCTGGCCCATGAACTGGTTGCACGGGAAGCCCGCGACGGTGAAGCCCTGGGCGCCGTACTTCTCCTGCAGCCGCTCCAGGCCGGCGTACTGCGGGGTGAGCCCGCAGCGCGAGGCGACGTTGACGACCAGCGCCACCTTGCCGCGCAACGCGCTCAGGTCGCCCTGCTCGCCCGCGAGGGTGCCGACCGGGATGTCGTAGATCTCCATGACGTCAACGTACTTCATCGTCCGCGGTCAGCCCGGCGACCGCGGCGCAGATCACCGCCCGTGGATCACGGCCAGCGCGTGCTCCCGCGCCGGCGCGCTCAGCGTCGTGTTGAGCTCCCCGAACAACGCCTCCGCCGTCACGCCGTTCCACCCCGGCGGCAGCAGCGACAGCGGCAGGCCGGGGTCGCTGTAGGGCAGGCGCCGCCACTGGGTCAGCATCGGCACGTACGTCCGGAACGCCTGCGCCGGGGTCGTCACGTCCTCGAGGACGACGGGCCGGTGGCGGCGCAGGAAGTCCGCGTACAGGTCGGCCAGCTCGTCGAGGTCCCACCACGCGCGCACCTTCGAGCGCAGGTCGCCGAAGCCGAAGTGCTGACCGGTGAACAGGTCGACGTACTCGGCCAGGCCGCGCCGCTCCAGCGTGCGGCGGGTCTCGCCGGCCAGGTTGCCGGGCGCGACCCACACGCCGGGCGCGGTGGTGCCGAAACCCAGCTGGGTGAGGCTGGTGCGCAGCGCGTGCCGCTTGTCGCGTTCGGACTCGGGCACGGAGAACACGACCACGAGCCAGCCGTCCTCGGCGGTGGCGCGGCGGCGTTCGAAGATCCGCGTGTCGCCCTCCGCGAGCAGCTCCAGCGTCTGCTCGGCCAGCGCGTACCCGGCGGCGCCGTCGCGGCGGTCGGCCACGACCACGCCGCGGCGCTTCAGCCGGGAGATCGACGAGCGGACCGCCTGGCCGTCCACGCCGAGCTCCGCCATCAGCTGCACCACCGACGCCACGGACAGCCAGTTGTCCTCGCCCCGCGCGTACAGGCCGAAGAGCGTGATGATGAGCGGGCCGAGCCGGTCGCGTCCCGGCTGGGCGACCTCCGCGTCGGCGTTCACCGCGAGGTTCAGCGCTCTCTCCCTCCCTGACCGAGATCCGTCGAGGTGACAGTGTTGCGCAGCTCGCCGAGGCCGCTGACACGAGTCACCACCACGTCGCCGTCGCGCAGGAAGACCTGCGGCTCGCGGGCGTTCCCGACGCCGCTGGGCGTGCCGGTCAGGATCACGTCTCCTGCGCGCAGGGTCATGCCCCAGCTCAGCTCGGCGATGATCCGGGCGAACGAGAACGCCATCTGCGTGCTGGACGCGTCCTGCATCAGCACACCGTTGACCTCGCACTGCACCCGCAACGCCCCGAGGTCCACCGAGTCGGTGGTCGTGATCCACGGGCCGAGGGGCATGGTCGCGTCGATGCTCTTGCCTTTGAGCCACTGGCCGCCGTGCGCGCGCTGGAGGTCGCGCTGGGAGACGTCGTTGGCGACGAGGAACCCGAACACGTGGTCCAGGGCCTTCTCCTCGGGGATCGACCGGCCGTCACGGCCGATGACCATCGCGATCTCGGCCTCGTAGTCCCACTTCTGCGACAACGCCGCGTCGTACGCGATGTCGTCGAACGGACCGATGACCGTGTCCGGGCCCTTGGTGAAGAACGTCGGGTGCTCCGGCAGCGACTCGGGTTCCTGCCCGCCGCGCTTGCCCTTCAGCTCCTCGAAGTGGTCGAGGTAGTTCCAGCCGGTGCACAGCACGTCGCGGCGGAAGCGGTGCAGCGGCGACTCCAGCCGCACCTCGGACAACGGCAGCACCTCGCCGGGAGTGCCTGTCGCTCCACCTCGCACGATGTCGTCCACGGTCGTGTCCAGCAGCGCGACCGACTGCTCCACGGCGTCCACGACACCGGCCCGGCGGACCCCGTCGACGGTCACGGATGCGAGCTTCATTATCGCGTCCCCATTTCGGTGATCATGAAAACGCTAGGGCTGGACGGGCGTGATCAGCCGGTCGTCCGGGATCACGGCCACGCCGAGGATCTCGATGAGCGCCTCCGGCTGCCACAGCGCGGTGCAGCCGATGCCCGCCATCGCCGGGTAGACCGGTCCGGCGAGCTCGCGCCAGACCTTGCCGATCTCCTTGCCGTGCGCCTGGTAGTCCGGGATGTCGGTGAGGTAGATCGTGATGCTGACCAGGTCCTCCGGTTCACCGCCCGCCGCGCGCAGCGTCGTCAGCACGTTGCCGAACGCCTGGCGGAACTGCTCGACGATGCCGCCGGGGACGATCCTCATGTCCGCGTCCAGGGCGGTCTGGCCGCCCAGGTGCAGGACGTTGCCGGCGAGCGTGCCGTGGGAGTAGCCGCTCGGGGCGGGAAGGCTGGCAGGGTTCACCGCGTGAGGCCTCATGAGTATTGACATTATCTGACGGCGGTGAAGAATGCGATATATGGAGCCTGACCTCAGCAAGTACCGGCTCGAGGGCGACAACTCGGTGTACCGGCTGCCCAGCGGGCTCGTCGCCCCGGTCGTGACGCGCGGCGGTGCCGAGAACCCGGACACCGCGGACTCCGGTGGCGCGGTCCGGATCTCGGGCGTGAGCATCCAGCACACCCCGGCCACGAGGCTGTGGTTCGGCAAGGTCACCAACGAGCCCGGCTACCGGTCGGTGACCCACCACCACGGCGAGGCCGAGACCGGCGGGTACGTGCTGTCCGGCCGGGCGCGGATCTACTTCGGCGAGCGGTTCGAGGACTACGTCGACATGGAGGAGGGCGACTGGGTGTTCGTGCCGCCGTTCATGCCGCACATCGAGTGCAACCTCGACCGGAACCGGCCGCTCACCTGGATGACCACCAGGACGCCGGAGAACATCGTCGTCAACCTCGACGACGTGCCGGACTCCGACCTGCGCGACTGGCTGACCCGATGACCGCCGGGACGGTCACGTCCGAGGTCTTCACGGCGGCCATCACGCTCAAGCCCACCGCGCCGCAGCACTTCAACCTCGCCTTCACCGCCGTCACCCAGCCCTGCCCGTGGCCCAAGGCGTACGGGGGAGACCTCGTCGCCGCCGCGGCCGCCGCGGCCATGCGGTCGGTTACCGACGGCAAGACGCTGCACTCCATGCACAGCTACTTCCTGCGGCCGGCCGACATCGGCGCCGAGGTGCGGTACGAGGTGGAGGTCCTGCGCGACGGCCGCGGCTACAGCACCCGGCAGGTCCGCGGCTACCAGAACGGCAAGCCCCTCTACGCCTGCCTCGCGAACTTCGCCGCCGGTGAGCCGGGCGGCAGCTTCCAGGCGCCGTTCGACGCCGTGGCGGACCCGGAGTCGCTGCCCAGCACGGCCGGCTACCTCGACGGGCGCGACGGCGGCACGATGACCGCGGAGTCGAAGGCCTACTGGGCCGGCGGCCGCAGCTTCGACATGCGGCACGTGCCCGGACCCGTGTACCTGGCGGTCGACGGCGAGAAGGTGCCGCACCAGGCCGTGTGGATCAAGCCGTTCGACCCGCTGCGCCCGGTCGACGGGCTGACGGACGCGCAACGCGACCTGGCCGCGCTCGCCTACGTGTGCGACTACACGATCCTCGAACCCGTGCTGCGCGTGCTCGACCTGCCGTGGGCCCGCCCCGGCCTGGTGACCGCGAGCCTGGACCACGCCATGTGGTTCCACCGCACGGGTCCGGTCGGCGACTGGCTGCTCTACGTGCAGGACGCGGTCGCCGCCGACGCGGGCCGCGGTCTGGGGCACGGTCGCTTCTTCACCCGCGAGGGCGTGCACCTCGCCACCGTTGCCCAGGAGGGCATGATCCGCGCTTCCTGACCCGCCGCCCGCGGAAGGACTCACCATGGACACCTTCGCCCGCGACCACCTCCCGCCCGCCGCGCTGTGGCCGGTGATCGAGTTCACCACGCCCGAGCTCACCTACCCGGACCGCCTCAACGCCGCCACGGAGCTGATCGACGTCCCGGCGGCGCGGTTCGGCGCCGACCGTCCCGCGCTGCGGACCCCGGCGGGGGAGGTGTGGACCTACGGCGAGCTGCTGACCCGGTCCAACCAGGTGGCGCGGGTCCTGGTGGAGGACCTCGGTCTCGTTCCGGGACAACGGGTCCTGCTGCGCTCGCCCAACAACCCGTGGACCGTGGCCGCGTGGCTCGGCGTGCTCAAGGCGGGCGGTGTCGTGGTGACGACGATGGCCGCGCTGCGCACCCGTGAGCTCGCGCCGATCGTGGAACGGACGCGTCCGTCGATCGCGGTGGTGGACGGGCGTTTCGCCGACGACGTCCGGGCCTTCCCCGCTCTGGAGGTCGTGGACCACGACGACCTCGCGGCGTGGGCCGCCGGGAAGCCGGGGGAGTTCACCGCCGTCGACACCGCGGCCGACGACGTGGCGTTGCTGGCGCCCACGTCCGGCAGCACCGGGGCACCGAAGATCACCGCGCACTTCCACCGCGACGTCCTGTCGATCGACAACACCTTCGGCCGGCACGTCCTGCGGCTGGACCAGGACGACCTGGTGGCCTGCACCGCGCCGTTCGCGTTCACGTTCGGCCTGGGCATGCTCGTCGTGTTCCCCTTGAGAGCGGGCGCGTGTGCGTTCCTGACGGAGGCCGCGACGCCGGTGCAGCTCGCGGACCTCGTCGCACAGCACGGAGTCACGGTGCTCGCGACGGCGCCCACCGCGTACAAGGCGATCCTGCGCGACGGAGCCGACGAGAAGCTGAGCGGGCTGCGCACCGCGGTGTCGGCGGGCGAACACATCCCGCGCGAGACCTGGGAACGGCTGCGCGACCGGCTCGGGCTCCGGGTGATCGACGGCATCGGCGCCACGGAGCTGTTGCACATCTTCATCTCCGCCGCGGGCGACGACATCCGTCCCGGCGCCACCGGGAAACCGGTGCCGGGCTACCGCGCCGCGATCCTCGACCCCGACGGCCTGGAGCTGGGACCCGGTGAACCGGGACGGCTCGGCGTGATCGGCCCGGTCGGCTGCCGCTACCTCGACGACGAGCGCCAGAAGGACTACGTGGTGAGCGGCTGGAACGTCACCGGCGACGTCTTCCACCGCGACGAGGACGGCTACTTCCACTACCACGCCCGCAGCGACCACATGATCGTCTCGTCCGGGTACAACATCGGCGGACCGGAGGTCGAGGAGGCTGTCGACACGCACCCCGACGTGCTGGAGTCCGCCGTCGTAGCGAAGCCAGACGACGAACGCGGCTCGGTCGTGTGCGCGTTCGTGGTGCTGCGCGGGGGCGTGGTCGGCGACGCCGCGAAGGCGCGGGAGATCCAGGACCACGTCAAGCGGACCATCGCGCCCTACAAGTACCCGCGCGAGGTCCGGTTCCTGGACGCGTTGCCCCGCAACGCGAGCGGCAAGCTGCAGCGGTTCGCGCTGCGCGAGACCTTCCAGGTCGAGGACGGGGTGACCGCATGAAGATCGCCGTCGTCGGGGGAGGCCCTGGCGGGCTGTACCTCGCCGCGCTGATGAAGCAGCTCGACCCCGCGCACGAGGTCACCGTCTGGGAACGCGAGGCGCCGGACGTCACGTTCGGCTTCGGCGTCGTGTTCTCCGACGAGACGCTCGGCGGCATCGAGAACGCCGACCCGGAGTTCGCCGCCGCGATGTCGCGCCGGTTCGCGCGATGGACGGACATCGACATCCACCACCGCGGCGAGACGCACACCGTGGGCGGGCAGGGCTTCGCCGCGATGAGCCGCAAGGAGCTGCTCCGCCTGCTGCAACAGCGGTGTAGTGACCTCGGCGTGGTGGTGCACTTCTCGACCGCGGCGCCGTCGGTGGACGAGCTGCGGTCGTCACACGACCTGGTGGTCGGCGCGGACGGGGTCAACTCGGTCGTCCGGCAGTCCTTCCCGGAGATCTTCCGGCCCGTGCTCGACCAGCGGCGCAACAAGTACATGTGGCTCGGCACGGACCTGGTGTTCGAGGCGTTCCAGTTCTTCGTCAAGGACACGGAGTGGGGCACCGTGCAGGTGCACGGCTACCCCTACTCCGACACCGGGTCGACGTTCATCGTCGAGATGCACGAGGACGTCTGGCGGCGGGCGGGGTTCGACACCGGCGAGCAGTTCCCGCCCGGCGTCTCCGACGAGCACGCCGTCGCGCGGATCCGTTCGCTGTTCGCGGACGAGCTGGCCGGGCACGAGGTGTTCGCCAACAACTCGAAGTGGCTCAGCTTCACCACCGTGCGCAACAAGCGGTGGCACCACGGCAACCTGGTGCTCGTCGGCGACGCCGCGCACACCGCGCACTTCTCGATCGGCTCCGGCACCAAGCTCGCGATGGAGGACTCGCTCGCGCTCGCCGCGTGCCTGCACGAGCACCGCGACGTCGCGGCCGCTCTCACCGCCTACGAGGCCGAACGCCGTCCCGTCGTCGAGTCCACGCAACGCGCCGCGCAGGCGTCGCTGGAGTGGTTCGAGAACATCGGCATGTACTCGGAGCAGGAGCCGACCCGGTTCTGCTTCAACCTGCTGACCCGGTCGCGCCGGATCACCTACGACAACCTGCGCACCCGCGACGCCGAGTTCGCGGACAGCGTCGACGCCGCTTTCGCTTCCTCGCAAGGGCTTCCGGACGTCGTCCCGGCGATGTTCCAGCCGTTCTCGTTGGGGAGCCTGGAGCTGAAGAACCGGGTGATCGTGTCGCCGATGGACATGTACTCGGCCGTCGACGGCGTGCCGGGCGACTTCCACCTCGTGCACCTGGGCTCCAAGGCGATGGGCGGCGCGGGGCTCGTGATGACCGAGATGGTGTGCGTGTCGCCGGAGGGACGCATCACGCCGGGCTGCACCGGCCTGTGGACCGACGAGCAGCGCGACTCGTGGGAGCGGATCGTGGCGTTCGTGCACGCGCGCAGCACCGCCAGAATCGGCCTGCAGCTGGGACATTCGGGCCGCAAGGGCTCGACGCGGCTGATGTGGGAGGGAATGGACGAGCCGCTGCCCTCCGGCGGCTGGGACGTCGTCGGTCCGTCCGCCCTGCCGTACGGACCGGGGTCGCCGGTGCCGTCCGAGCTCGACCGCGCGGCTTTGGACCGGATCACCGCCGAGTTCGTGGCCGCCGCCCGGCGTGGTGCCTCCGCGGGCTTCGACCTGCTGGAGCTGCACTGCGCGCACGGCTACCTGTTGTCGTCGTTCCTCTCGCCGATCGCGAACCAGCGCGCGGACGACTATGGCGGCTCGGTGGAGAACCGGTTGCGGTTCCCGTTGGAGGTGTTCGACGCCGTTCGTGCTGTGTGGCCTCGCTCGCGGCCGATGATCGTGCGCATCTCCGCCACAGACTGGGTGCCTGACGGCAACACCGAGCATGACGCCGTGGAGATCGCTCGTGCGTTCGTCGCCCATGGTGCGGACGGGATCGACGTTTCTACTGGGCAGGTCACGGCTTCCGAACGGCCGGCGTACGGGCGGTCGTACCAGACGCCGTTCGCTGACCGGATCCGTCACGAGGTTCCTGGTGTCGCTGTCATCGCTGTTGGCGCTATTGCGTCTTATGACGACGTGAACTCGATTCTGTTGGCGGGGCGGGCAGATCTGTGTGCGTTGGGGCGTACGCATCTCTATGACCCGCATTGGACGTTGCACGCTGCGGCTGAGCAGGGCTTTGCCGGTTCTGAGTGGCCGGTTCAGTACCGCGCTGGCAGCCGTCGGCCGCCGTCTGCTCGTACTGACGCCGTGCGGCCGCGGTTGTCGTTGTTGCGGGCGGAGGAGCCGGACCAGGCGGTGCACCTGCGCTGGAAGCCCCGGCTCCACGCCGGGTGAAGTCCTGATCGGGACTCAGTGCGGGCCGGTCGCCGACGAGTTGTCGTAGGTGCCGGGGCCAGAGCGGTAGGGGTAGCGACCTCGCTTCCTGCCGCGCCGGACCCGGCGGCCCAGCAAAGTCCCGACGGTGAGGAGCACCAGGACGGCCAGGAGCAGTCCGCCGCCGAGGAGGAGAAGAACCGTTCCCATCGTCATGAGGCGAGCTTAGAGCGCGGGCGGCGGGAAACCGGGCTAGCCGGGGTGCAGCCCCGGGCCGTGCGGCGCGTGCGGGGCGATGGGGGTGGGGCTCAGCGCCGTCTCGTCCTCGCCCTCCTCCAACAGGGTGGCGGCGGGCCCCACCACCCGGAAGTCCGGGGTGCCGACCACGCCGTGGTCCTTGTCGTCGTACTCGAAGCGGGCCAGCACGCTGCGCATGGCCTCGATGCGGGCCCGCTTCTTGTCGTTGCTCTTCACCACGGTCCAGGGCGCGATCTCGGTGTCGGTCTCGCGCAGCATCGCGACCTTCGCCTCGGTGTAGTCGTCCCAGCGGTCGAGCGACTTGATGTCGTTGGGACTGAGCTTCCACTGCCGCACCGGGTCGATCTGCCGGATGACGAACCGGGTGCGCTGCTCGTTGCGCGACACGGAGAACCAGAGCTTCACGAGCGGCACGCCGTCCTCGACGAGCATCCGCTCGAACACCGGCGCCTGCCGCATGAACAGCTCGTACTCGTCCTGCGTGCAGTAGTCCATGACGTGCTCGACGACGGCCCGGTTGTACCAGGAGCGGTCGAACAGCACGATCTCGCCGGCGGTCGGCAGCTCGCGGACGTAGCGCTGGAAGTACCACTCGCCGCGCTCCCGCTCGTCCGGCTTCTCCAGGGCGACGGTGCGCGCGCCGCGCGGGTCGAGGTTCTCGGTGAACCGCTTGATGGTGCCGCCCTTGCCGGCGGCGTCGCGGCCCTCGAACAGGATGACGAGCCGCTGCCCGGTCTCGCGGACCCAGTGTTGCAGCTTCAGCAGCTCGATCTGCAGCAGGCGCTTGAGCCGGTCGTACTCGGGGCGCGACATCCGTTCGGTGAACGGGTAGTTCTCCTGCCAGGTGGTCACTTCCCGGCCGTCGGCGTCGAGCAGGACGGGCTCGTCGTTGTCGGGGAACTCGGCGGTGTAGCCCTCGACGAGCAGGTCAGGGGAATCGAGAGTCACGTCGGTCACGAAATCGTACATACCCGACGTAATGGCGCGAAAAACCGGGTTCACGGTGGCGCTCCCCGGGGTACGTCCTCACTGATGAGCACGGTGGAAGACCGTTTGGAGCACACGATTCTGGACCTGACCGCGGCGCGCGGCCCGGCCAAGTCGATCTGCCCGTCCGAGGCGGCCCGCGCCGTGGGCGATGACGGGTGGCGCGATCTGATGGAACCGGCCCGCGCCATCGCCCGTGAGTTGGCGAAGCAAGGCCGTGTGGTGGTCACGAGCCGTGGTGAAGTGCTGTCGCCGGACGAGGAATGGCGCGGGCCGATCCGGATCGGTGCGGCGCCCGCGGAGTGAGCGCCGCACCCGGACGTCAGAGCGCGCCGATCGCCTCGCACGCCTTGCGCACGCCCTCGCCGTACGCGGGATCCGCCTGACCGCAGTGGAAGACGTGCTTCTCCACGGTCTCCCTCCGCGCACCCTTGATCGCCCGCGCGGTGTTGTCGAACAGCGCCTGCTGCTGCTCGCCGGTCATGAGTCGGAACAGGTTGCCCGGCTGCTCGAAGTAGTTGTCGTCGTCCTCCCGGAAGTCGAACCGGTCGGCGACCGCGCCGGCGGCCAGTGCCGGCTCGGCGAACGCGGGCTGCTCGGCCCAGCGGCCGAAGTTGTTCGGCTGGATGCCGGGGACCCCGCCCTGGTTGCCGTCGACCCGCATCGCGCCGTCGCGGTGGTAGGAGTTGACCTGCCGCGCGCCGTTCGGGTGGTTGACCGGGATCTGGTGGTGGTTCACGCCGAGGCGGTAGCGGGCGGCGTCGCCGTAGGAGAAGAGCCTGCCCTGCAACATCCTGTCCGGGCTGAGTGAGATGCCGGGCACGACGTTGGCCGGGGTGAACGCCACCTGCTCGACGTCGGCGAAGTAGTTGTCGGGGTTGCGGGTCAGCCGCAGCTCGCCCGCCTCGATCAGCGGGTAGTCCTTCTTGCTCCACACCTTCGTGAGGTCGAACGGGTGGTAGCGGTACCCGGCGGCGTCGGCCTCGGGCATCACCTGGAGGTGCAGCTTCCAGGCCGGGTGCTCGCCGCGCTCGATGGCGTCGTAGAGGTCGCGCTGGTGCGACTCGCGGTCGCGGCCGATGAGCTGACCGGCCTGCTCGTCGGTCAGGTTCTCGATGCCCTGCTCGGTGCGGAAGTGAAACTTGACCCAGTGCCGCACGCCCTCGGCGTTGACCATGCTGTAGGTGTGCGAGCCGAAGCCGTGCATGTGCCGGTACGAGCGCGGGATGCCCCGGTCGCTCATCACGATCGTCACCTGCAGCAACGCCTCGGGCAGGTTCGTCCAGAAACCCCAGTTGTTCTCCGGGTTCCGCAGGTTCGTGCGGGGGTCGCGCTTCACGGCGTGCGCGAGGTCGGGGAACTTCAGCGGGTCCCGGAAGAAGAAGACCGGGGTGTTGTTGCCGACGACGTCCCAGTTGCCCTCGGCGGTGTAGAAGCGGGTCGCGAAGCCGCGGATGTCCCGTTCGGCGTCGGCGGCGCCGCGTTCGCCCGCCACCGTCGAGAAGCGCGTGAACGTCTCGCACTGGTTGCCGATCTCGCTGAACAGCGCGGCGCTCGTGTACGCCGTGAGGTCGCCCGTCACCGTGAAGGTGCCGAACGCGCCCGAGCCCTTGGCGTGCATGCGCCGCTCGGGGATGACCTCGCGGTCGAAGTGGGCGAGCTTCTCCAGCAGCCACAGGTCCTGCAGCAGCACCGGGCCGCGGGTGCCCGCGGTGAGGCTGTCCTGGTTGTCGGCGACCGGGGCTCCGGCGGCCGTGGTCAGCGGTTTCGTGTTCTCTTCGAACGACATCGGGTGAACTTCTCCGTTCAGTGAACGCCGGCCCGGCACCGCGGGCACAGCCCCCAGTGCAGGACCTCGGACTCGTCGACGCGGAAGCCGTGCGTCCGCGTGGATCCCGGGGGTGCGGGGTCGCCTGCCCGCTCGACGTCGGCCACCGCGCCGCAGTCGCGGCACACCACGTGGTCGTGCTCGTGGCGGCGCAGCTCGAAGCGGGCCCGCTGGCCCGTTTCGAGCCTGCGCACCAGCCGCGCCCGTGCCAGTGCCGTCAGCACGTCGTAGAGGGCCTGCGTGGACACGGATCCGAGCTCCTCGCGGACGATCCGGCCCAGCTGGTCGACGTCGGCGTGCGGGTGCTGCTCCAGGGCCGCCAGCACGGCGACCCGCTGCTTGGTGACCCTCAGCGAGGCGCCGCGCAGGGCGGCTACCGCGGTGTCGGCGGGCAAGTGCGCCTCCTCGGACCATCGGCGACAGATAGTTAGGACTCCTAGCTAGACTGTGGCATGCTGGGCGCGTCCGGGGCAAGTAGTCCGGAGCGGGTCAAGAAAGCGAGGGGCCGGCAGTGCGTTCGGTGGTCGTCCAGCACGTTCCGTTCGAAGGGCCGGGGCTCATCACTCCGGCGCTGTTCGCCGTGGGGAGCACGGTGTCCGTCGTCCGCGCCGACCTCGGCGACGAGCTGCCGGCGGCCGCGCAGCTCGACGTGCTCGTCGTGATGGGTGGGCCGATGGGGGCTCTCGACGATCACGAGCATCCCCACCTGGCGGGAACGCGCGAGCTGATCGCGGACTGCGTGCGGCTCGGCAAGCCGGTGCTCGGCGTGTGCCTCGGTGCCCAGCTGCTCGCCGCGGCGCTCGGCGCCTCCGTGCGCCGGGGGCCGGTCGCGGAGATCGGCGCGGGCGAGGTCGAGGTCCTCTCGGCCGACGACCCCGTGCTCGGGCCGTTCGGGCCGCGGGTGCCGGTCGTGCACTGGCACGAGGACACGTTCGACCTTCCCGGGGGAGCGGAACTCCTTGCGCGTTCAGACGTCTGCGCGCACCAGGCGTTCCGGGTGGGAACGGCCTACGGGCTGCAGTTCCACGTCGAGATCGGGTCGCAGGAGCTGTGGGAGATCACGCCCTACCTGCCGGTGGGCACGCGGATCTCGCTCGCCGAGGTGGACGCGGTCGAGACCACGGGCGTGCGGGTGCTCGAACGGTGGGCGGAGTTCGCCGCCGTCGTGGTGAAGGAGTCCCGATGACCCGCGCACGAGTGATCTCCGTGTCCACCGGTGGGATCCGCGGGATCCCGTGGCGCGGCCAGGAGGTCCGCACCGCGATCGCCAAGACGCCCGTGCTGGGACGGGTGAACGTCGGGGTCCTCGGGCTGGACGGGGACGAGCAGGGCGACCGCGTGCACCACGGGGGCCCCGACAAGGCGGTGCTGCTCTACCCGGAAGAGCACTACGCGGACTGGGCGCGGGAGGTCGGCGAGCTCGCCACGCCCGCGTTCGGCGAGAACCTCACCACGTCGGGGCTGCTGGAGAGCGACGCCCTGATCGGTGCCGTCTACGCCGTGGGCACCGTGCTGCTGCAGGTGAGCCAGCCGCGCCGGCCCTGCTACAAGCTCGCCGTCCACCACGACGTCGCGGACATGGCCGTGCGAACCCAGCGGACCGGCCGCACGGGCCTCTACTGCCGGGTGCTGAAGCCGGGCCACGTCGGGGCGGGCGACGCGATCGTCCTCGCGCGCAAGCCCCTGCACGGGATCACCGCCGCCGAGGTGCACCGGGTGGTCAACGTCGACCGCGACGACACCGAGGCCGCGCGGCACCTGTTGCGGCACCAGGACCTGCTGCCGGAGTCGTGGGTGAGAACGTTGCGCCGCCGCGCAGAAGGACACCTCGAGGACCAGGCCGCGCGACTGCACGGCTGAGGTCCGCTACGGGGCGGTGCGCTGCTTCCGCCTGCCCCGCGGCCCGTCCGCCGGTTCGTGTTCCGGGCAGTCCGTCCGCAGCTGCGCCAGCGGCAACGGCGCCTGGAGCAGGTTGCAGTGGTGCGGCACTTCCGGGTCGGGGTAGGCGTCCCGGCCGAAGAACCGGCACGTCGTGCACATGTGGGTCACGCTCACCACACCCGTGCGGTGCAGGTCGGCGATCACCCTCAGCAGGGTGTGCAGCGTGGTCGCGCGGTCCGCCTCGGAGATCCCGGCCAGCGCCGACGTCAGCGGATCGTCCCACGTGGACAGTCCACGTGCGACCTCCGTCCCGGTCTCGGTCAGTGACAACACCCTGCGGCGCCCGTCCGTGCCGGGGGAGCGGGTCACGAGGCCCTTGCGCTCCAACGCCGTCACCGCGTCCGACATCGTCGGCGTCGTCACGTCGAACTCCGCGGCCAGCGCGGCGACCTCGTGGCGCGCCTGCGGGTGCTGGGCGAGCGCCAGCACCGCCTGCTGCTGCAACGGCGACAGCCCGTGCTCCCGCGCCGTGCGCTGCGCCAGCGACCGCATGCCGTGCCCGAGCCGCTCGAGCGCGTCGGCCAGCCGCCGGTCGAGACCGGCCGTGCCGTCGGTGTCAGTCATGCGTTCCGCCTCGCCAGTAAGAACTTCCCCCGGTGATGGTACGTGCTCCCGGCTTGAGACGTGGGTCACCGACGCCAAGAAGTTGGTAGGAGTCCTACCTAGTTTGTGGCAGACTGGCGTTCGCCTCGCGGAGCGGATCCGCGGCTCGACGGTCCACGATCGCGAAGGAAGCGACATGACGTCTCCCGAACACCCACCACCCGCCGGCTACACCCACGACGACCCCGCGCTGGCGCCGTCGCCCGTCACCCGTGCCGACCTGGACGGACTGCTGGCGAGCGTCCTCTTCGGACCGGAGGACCAAGAGGCGCTGCGCACCGCCGGTGAGGTCCTCAGTGGACAGATCGACGCGGTCCTCGACGTCTGGTACGGCTTCGTCGGCTCGCACCCGCACCTGGTGGCGTACTTCTCCACCCCGGACGGCGTGCCGATCACCGACTACCTCGCGCGGGTCCGCGCCCGCTTCGGCCGGTGGATCATGGACACCTGCACGCGCCCGTACGACGAGCGCTGGCTCGCCTACCAGCACGAGATCGCGTTGCGGCACACCGAGCCCAAGAAGAACCAGACCGACCACGCCGACTCGGTGCCGCACATCCCGCTGCGCCACATCATCGCGTTCATCTACCCGATCACCGCGACGATCAGGCCGTTCCTGGCCGCAGGCGGACACGGCGAGGCCGAGGTCGACCGCATGCACCAGGCGTGGTTCAAGGCCGTCACGCTCCAGGTCGCGCTGTGGTCGCAGCCCTACGCCGGGCGGGCGTGGTGACGTCGTGAGCCTGCTCATGTCCCCGTCGAGCGGCCTGCTGTCGCCCGCGATGCCCTGGGAGACAACGGCCTGGTTCAACAGCGACCCGCTGAACCTCGCCCAGCTGCACGGCCGCGTCGTGGTGCTGGAGGCGTTCCAGATGCTCTGCCCCAGCTGCGTGAGCCACGCGCTGCCGCAGGCCGTGCGGCTGTCCCGCACGTTCGGCGACGAGCTCGCCGTCGTCGGCCTGCACACGGTGTTCGAGCACCACAAGGCCATGACCCCGGTGAGCCTCAAGGCGTTCCTGCACGAGTACCGCATCACGTTCCCGGTCGGCGTCGACGCCGTGCGCAGCGCGCACCCGGCGCCGGTCACGTTCAGCCGCTACCGCATGCAGGGCACGCCCACCACGGTCCTCATCGACCGCGACGGCATGCTGCGCGCCCAGAAGCTCGGCCCCGTCGACGACATGACGCTGGCCTCCGCCGTCACGAAGCTGCTCGACGGCGCGGTGCCGCCCGCCGTCTGCGCGATCGACGGCACCTGCACCTGACCCGCACCACCCAGGAAAAGAGAGAACAACCATGTCCCGCATCGACCTCACCAACCCCGACCAGGTCACCGACGAGCGCGCCGAGACCCTCGCCGAGATCAAGGGCGCCTTCGGCCTGGTCCCGAACATGTTCAAGGCCGTCGCCAACTCCCCGGCCGCGCTGCGCAGCATGTGGGCGCAGTTCGGCGCACTGGGCGGCGGCGCGCTCGGCGCCAAGATCGGCGAGCAGATCGCCGTCGCCGTGGCGGACAAGAACCGCTGCGACTACTGCCTGTCCGCGCACACCATGCTCGGCAAGAAGGCCGGTGCCACGGCCGCGGAGATGACCGAGGCGCAGAGCGGCAGGTCCGACGACCCGCGCACCGCCGCGATCCTCACGCTGGCCACCGCCCTGGTCGAGCACCGCGGCCAGATCGGCGACACCGAGATCCAGGCCGCGAAGGACGCGGGCTTGACCCAGGAGGAGATCGTCGAGACGGTGGCACACGTCGCGCTGAACGTGTTCACCAACTACATCAACGTGGCGCTCGACGTTCCCGTCGACTTCACCCGCGTGGCGCTCACCCGCTGAGCCGCCCGGCGGTGGGCACGGCCGGGGGAGCCCGGCATCCTGGCGGTCCCCGGACACCGCCGCAACCGGGCTCCCGGCCGAAAGTACGAGATGGGTGCGCAGTGCTTCGCACCCGCTCTGACCTGGTCCTACCGTCGTGATCATGACTACTGCAACGGGTAGGACCCTGCCGCCGGCCACCGTCAACGCCGCGTTCGCGGGCTTCCTCGTGTCGTGCGTGTTCGCCGTGACGTCCATCGGTGTCCTGGTGGGCACGCGCGACGACCTGGTCGACGCGCTGAGGACGTCGCAGCCGCAGCTGACCGAGGAACAGCTGCAGAGCGCGGCCACCTTCGGCCAGGTCACGTTCGCCGGCATCGCGCTGGTGATTGCGCTGGTGCAGCTGTGGCTCGCGTTCAAGGTCCGGTCGGGCCGGAACTGGGCGAGGATCGTGCTGACCGTGTTCACGGTGTTCCAGGTCGCGAACCTGTTCATCGGCGAGGGGACGGCGACGCTGCCCGCGTACGGCGGTGCCCTGGTGGCCGCGCTGGCGGTGGTGGCGAGCTGGCTGCCGGCGTCCAACGCGTACTTCGCGGCCGTGAAGCAGGCGCGGTAGCGGAGAATGCGCGCATGACCGCAGGGGGAACGACGGCGCGGCGCAGCGTGTTCGTGGCCGAGGTCGCCGTGCTGCTCGTCGCGGTCGTGGTGGACGCGGTGCTGGCCACCGGCGGTGACCGGCCGCGGGGCGTGCTGGGCCCGTTGCTCGCCACGGTCGTCCCGTACTCGGGAGAGGCGACGGCGGTCCTCGCGGTGCTGCGGCGCCGGTTCCCGCGCCGGATCGAGCTGCTCGGCGGCGCGGTCGTGACGCTCTCGCTGCTCGGCACCGCCGCAGCGGCGTTCGTGGACCGCGTGCCCGCGCAGCCGCCGGTGACGGAGGTGCTGGCGGCACTCCTGGTGGCCGCCGCGGGGTGCCGCCGGCTCCCTCCGGTGCGGGCGGCGGTGCTCGCCGTCGCCGCCTGCACCGCCGTCGTGCTCGCGCCGATCGTCCGGTACGGGCTGGACTTCCCGGCCGCGTTGTTCCCCGTCGCCGCCGCGCTGGCGTGGGGTGCGGCGGTCGCGCTGGGCCTGATCCTGCGCGACGCGGACGCACGCCACCGCCGGGAGCTGGACCGGGTCCGCACCGAGGACCGGCTCCAGCTCGCCCGCGACCTGCACGACCTGGTGGCACACCACGTCACCGGCATCGTGGTGCGGACCCGCGCGGCCCAGGCGCTGGCCGGCAACCCGGCGGCACCGCCCCAGGACCCCCTCGACGTCTACGACCAGATCGAACAGGCGGCGGCGGAGGCCCTGACGGCGACGCGCGGGCTCGTCGGCGTGCTGCGCAGCGACGAACCGCTGCCGTCGCCGAGCCTCGTGCTGGGCGACGTGGTGCGCGCGGCCGTGGGGGAGGAGGCGTCGGTGCTGATGGCCGACGACGCCGGCACGCTCACCCTGCCCGCGCAGGTCTCGGTCGCGCTGCACCGGGTTCTGCTGGAGGCGCTGACGAACACCCGGCGGCACGCGCACGCCACCGACGTGCGCGTCACCGCCAGGACCGAGCAGGACGAGCTCGTCCTGGAGATCGACAACGACGGCGTGACCGGTCCGGTGGAGGAGGGCGGCCACGGCGTCCTCGGCATGACCGAGAGGATGGAGGCGCTCGGCGGGGAGCTGACCGCGGGGCCGCACGGGCAGGACGGCTGGCGCGTCACCGCACGGCTGCCGCTGGACTTCGACGCACTGCCGAGGGGCATCTGATGACGATCCGCGTGCTGGTCGCCGACGACCAGACCCTCGTGCGCACCGGGTTCCGGCTGATCCTCGATGCCGAGCCGGGTATCACCGTGATCAGCGAGGCCGCGGACGGTGAGTCGGCGGTGCGGCTGGCGCGGCAGCTGCGGCCCGACGTGACGCTGATGGACATCCGCATGCCCAAGCTCGACGGCCTGCGGGCGACCGAGCTGCTGGCCGGGCCGGGCGTCGAGGACCCGTTGCGGGTGCTCGTCGTGACCACCTACGACGTCGACGAGAACGTCTACACGGCGCTGCTCGCCGGCGCGTGCGGGTTCCTGGTCAAGGACGCCAGGCCGCGGCTGCTCGTGGAGGCTGTGCACGCCGCGGTGCGGGGCGAGTCGCTGGTCTCGCCCGCCGTCATGGTGCGCCTGCTCGCCCACTTCACCCGTGGCGGCACCGGGCGCGAGCAGCGGGAAAGCCCGCTGACCGGGCGCGAGCTGGACGTGGTGCTGGCGGTGGCCCGCGGCTGGACCAACGCCGAGATCGCCGACCGGTTGCGCGTCTCGCTGTCGACGGTGAAGTCGCACCTGGCCCACGCCCAGGAGAAGATCGGCGCGCGCAACCGCACCGAGACCGCGATCTGGGCGTGGCGCACCGGTCTGCTCAGGTGACGCGCCGGACGACCACGGTGCCCGCGACCATGTCCCCGAGCCGCTGGTTGCGCGGCGTCACGGCGATCAGCACGGCACCGACGACGCCCAGGAAAAGCCCGTCCACCGCCATCAGCAGCCACCGCACGAAGTAGTCCCGCAACGATGGCTCTGCGCCGCGCAGCGTCGTGATCCGGATGCCCAGCCACCGCATCGCCGGTGTCGACCCGCCGTGCCGGTACGGGTACCAGATCTCGACCCACACCACCCCGAGCAGCGACACCACCGCGATGGAGCTCACCGCGACGACGGCGAAGTGCTCCGCGGGCATGCCGAGCTTCACGAGCCCCAGCGACAGCAGGAAACCGGGGATCAGGCCGAGCACTCCGGCGACGACGAGCAGGACGAACTCGATGACGTGCTGCGAGTACCGGCGGAGGACGATCGAGCGGGCTTCGGCGTCGAGGGCCACCCGCACATCCTGGTGGTGCGGCCATTCGGTTGTCCAATGGGCATCTCGATGGGCGAACAGGTGAACTTCCATTCGGGTCCGATGTGGAAACCACTTGCCGGATCACCTGTTCCACGGCGGCGCGCTGGTCTGATGGGGCAGACATCGTGTGCACGAGAGTGAGGGGTCCTGTGGACGTCCTCGCAGGTCCTTAGCGTCGGCGCTCTGTTCCGAATCCCATCGCCGAAGGGATCTGCTCGTGCGAAGACGTCTGCCGGCAGTGGCGCTGGCGACCGTGCTCGCGGGCAGCGCACTCACCGCCGCCGCCCCCGTGTCCGCCCAGCCACCCGTCTCCACCCTCACCAAGTCCGTGCAGGGCGTGTCCGACCCCGCCTCCCACGGAGACACGGCCACCTGGGTCGTGTCCTACTCGAGCGGTGCCAACGGCACCGCCACCATCACCGACACGATCGGAGCCGGCCAGTCCCTGGTCCCCGGCTCGCTGCAGGTGCCACCGGGCTGGACCGGCACCGAGGGCCCGACCGTGACCGCCACGAACCCGGACGTGCGCAACAGCGGCACCGCGCGGGTCAACCTGCTCACGCCGCCCGTCCAGCCCAGCGCGAGCTCGACCGGCGGTGACGGCTTCACGCCGATCCTGCACCGCACCGCGGACGGGCGCCTGCAGGCGTGGAACGTCTACCACCACGCGGCCGCCGCGGCGCCGAAGCTGGTGTGCACCGACATCGCCACCAACTCCCCGTGCGCGGGTGGCCCCTGGCCGAAGCCGCTCAACACGACCCCGGGGCCGTTCGGCGCGGGCAACACCGGCGACATCGCGAGCCCGCTCGAACCGCAGTACGTCCGCGACCCGGAGAACCCGGCCCACGTCTACTACTCGGTGAACACCACCACCTCGATCGGCGTCGGCTGCCTCGACCTCGCCGCGCCCGGCAACTGCGGGTACTGGCCGCTGATGAACCGGAGCGCGCAGACGTTCGAGATGGCCGGGCTCGTCCAGATCGGCGGGAACGTCTACGGCGTGGCGACCTCCGGCCACGTGGTGTGCTGGACGATGTCCACGCAGAGCGCGTGCGCGAACCAGCCGTACGCGCCGATCGTGCCGCTCAGCAACAACGGCGGCTACTACCTCGGCGCGCTCACCGTCGTCGCGGGCAAGCTGTTCGCGTCGTCGTCCACGCCCGGCGGCACCGTGCCCACCCTCGGCTGCTTCGACCCGGCCACCGCGGCCGCGTGCTCCGGCTGGGCCGCCGCGAAGCCGGTCGGGCCGTTCGGCAACTACACCTACAACGCCTACACCGCCTACAGCACAACGGGTGCGGAGGCCGGGGTGTGCGTGAGCACGACCGGCGTCAACGTCACCACCTGCTACGCGGTCGACGGGTCGTCGTTGCCCGCGCCCGTCTCCCCGGCCGGGCTGGAGAACGGCGTGCTGGTCTTCAACCCGGAGGTGGTCCGCACCGGGAACCGCGTGCGCAGCTACCTGCCGGTCTGGGGCGGCCCGTACGCGGGCGCGACCGTGTGCCACGACTGGAGCACCGGTGCGTCGTGCGCCGGCGTGCCGTCGCGCATCACGCACCCGACCGCCAACAACGGCGTGACGAGGGACTACGGCTACGCCTACGACCCGCCCACCGGCTGCCTGGTCGGCCTGGGCGACGCGGGCGTGCTGTTCTCGATGGATCCTGACACGGGGGCGTCGCCCTGCGTCCGCAGCGGCGCCTCCGTGTCGCTCACCCCGGCGCAGTTCTACTGCGACGGCAAGCCGCACGCGACCACGTACGGCAAGGCGCGTCTCGTCGGCGTGACCCCGGCGAACGTGAACCTCGGCGCGTCCACCGTCACGGTCGTCGACCAGGGCGGGAACCCCGTCCCCACCACGGGTTTCGCCCCCGACGGCACGGTCGACCTGAGCGGCGCCTCCGCCACCTCGCTGACCGTCACGGCGTCCCTGGTGCTGAACAACACGGCCGACTTCGGCGGCGGCAACCAGCCGTCCCTGGTCGTGGAGTTCACCGGCGACCCGCCGCAGATGTGCTTCCGCACCACGATCTCCGCCGACTGCCCGGTGAGCTCGGTGGCCAACACGGCCGGCGCGACGGACCCGACGGGCACCCTCACGTCGAACACCGTCACCCGCCAGGTCGCCCCCGGCTCGGCCTGCCTGCCGAACGTGGTGGTGAAGAAGGAGATCTGCGGCTCGTACACGCCGTCGAACTGCAAGGCGGGCGGCACCGGACCGTGGGTGAAGGAAGCGCCCGTGGGCGTGCTCGGCGTGCTGTCCGCGACCGCGTACTGGCGTGTCACCGTGACCAACAACGGTCCGATCGCCATCACGGACGCCTCCGTCGTCGACGACGTGGAACCGTCCTGCCAGACCGGGCCGTTCGCGCTGCAGCCCGGTGAGTCGAAGGTGGTGCACTGCTCGACCTACGCACTGCTGTCGCTGTTCCCCTTGGTGAACAAGGCCAAGGCGAAGTACAAGCCGGTCGGTGCCGGCTGGACGTACAGCGACTGGTCGTCCGCGAAGGCCTGTTCGCTGCTCTGCGTGCTGAACTGACCCGACCGGACCTGAACGCGGCTGGGCCCACCCGTCACGGCCCAGCCGCGTTCTTCCCTATAATTTCAGTGTTGACCGAAAGCAACCGTCGCGCGGATTTCGCCGCCCCGCACCGCTGAAAGACACCTACGCTCACGACATGGGGGACACCGATCGTCGCACCGCGCCCGAACGTGACCTCGACGGTGTGGAGGACACCGCGTCCGGCCTGGAAAATCCGCGCGCCACCACTGCCACCCACCTCGGCGGAACGGAGACCGCCGACCGCGACTTCCGCCGCTACCTCAACGCCAGAGTCCTCTCCGTCACCGGCGCCGTCATCTCCGCGGTCGCCCTCCCCGTCCTCGTCTACCGCCTGACCGGCTCCGCGGGCTGGACCTCGGCCGTGACCGCCGCCGAAGCCCTGCCGTACCTGGTCTTCGGCCTCCTCGCGGGCGCGCTGGCGGACCGGCTCGACCGGCGGAAGATGATGGTGGCGCTGGACTTCACCGTCGCCGGCGTGCTGGCGACCGTGCCGCTGGCCTGGCTGGCCGGGGCGTTGACGGCGCCGCACGTGGTGGTCGTGGCGTTCGCGACGCAGACGGCGTTCGTGTTCTTCGACGCAGCCAACTTCGGGGCGTTGCCCGCGCTGGTGGGCAAGGAGCGGCTGACCGTCGCCTACTCGACGCTCTGGGGACGTACGACGGTCGTGGAGCTCGTCGTGCCCGGGGTGACGGGCGTGCTCGTGGCGGTCATCGCGCCGGCGACCCTGTTGGCGGTCAACGCGTTGACCGGGGTCGGGTCGGCGTTGTTGTTGCGCGCCATCACGAGCAGCCTGGCGAACCCGCGGCCGGTGCAAGGGGCCGGGGTGCTGCTGGCGGACGTGCGGGAGGGGTTGCGGTTCCTGTGGGACGAACCGGTCATCCGGACGTTGACGCTCGTCGGGGCGGCCCATTCGGTGTCGAGCGGGGCGTGGGTGGCCGTGCTGGTGCCGTACGCCGACAAGGTGCTGGGGGTGGCGTCGCACGGGGACTTCCGGCTGGCCGTGCTGTTCAGCTGCTGGGGGATCGGCGCGATCGTGGCGGCGCGGGCGCTGCCCCGGCTGACGCGGCGCTGGGGGCACGCGAGGGTGGCGTTGGGGGCGTTGCCGTTGTCGTTGCTCGGCGGGGTGTTGGTGCTGCTGAGCGGGCACTGGCTGGTCGCGGCCGCCGCGTTGGTCTACTGGAGTGCCGCCGGGGCGACGGTGGTCGTCAACGGCATCACCTACCGGCAGCTGGTGTGTCCGGAGGAGTTGCAGTCGCGCGTGAACACGACCGGCAGGATGCTCGCGTGGGGTGCTGGTCAGCCGCTCGGCGCGGTGCTCGCGGGGGCGGTGTCGGTGGCCGCGGGTGATCCGCGGGCGGGGCTGGCGGCCGGTGTCGTGGTGCTGGCGTCCGGGGTGGCGCTGGCGTGGGCGACGCCGATGTTGCGGCGGGCGTCACAGCGGTAGCTGTCACGAACGCGCGCGCGTGCTCGTCCACCGGTTATGAAACTGCTCTTGGACCGGATCAGCCTCGCGGTCATCGGGCTCACGTCGGTGTACGTGGGGATCTTCGCCTACTTCGCCACCGGGTCCTGGTACGCGCACTTCCCGGGGTTCGGGTTGCGGTGGCTGCCGCAGCTCGGTCCCTACAACGAGCACCTGGCGAAGGACGTCGGGGCGGCCTACCTGGCGTTCGCCGTGCTGAGCCTCGCGGCGCTGGCGTACGCGCGCCGGCAGGTCGTGGTGCGGCTGGTGGGTGCGGCGCTGCTGGTGTTCAACGTCCTGCACTTCGTGTACCACCTGACGATGCTGCACATGTACGAGCCGCGTGACCAGGTGCTGAACGTGCTCGCGCTGGGGCTCACCGT
The DNA here is from genome assembly GCF_042738015.1 of Lentzea sp. NPDC059081. NCBI lineage: Bacteria > Bacillati > Actinomycetota > Actinomycetes > Pseudonocardiales > Pseudonocardiaceae > Lentzea > Lentzea sp. NPDC059081. The sequence continues at coordinate 75,712 of NZ_JBHYGW010000007.1, read as the reverse complement.
CGTGCTGTCCGTCGTCCTGGTGATCCCGTCGCGGCGGACGGCGGACTGAGCGCGGCCCCGAACTCCGGGCGACCTACGCTGACACCCGGCGCAATGCTCGAAGGGACATGGGGAAGTACTGGTGGAACAAGGATTTCTCGCCTCGGCGGAAAGCCCGTTGCGGGTGCAGGTCGTCGTCTTCGACGGGGTCGAGGAGATGGACTTCGTCGCGGCCGTCGAGGTGCTGGGGCAGGCGAGCCGGGCGTCCGGTGGTGCTCTCGAGACGACGCTGGTGACCACCGGCGAGCCGGGCAGGGTCCGGTGCGCGTTCGGCACGGAGATCGACGTGGCGCACGGGTGGTCCGCGCACGCCGCCGACGTCGTCGTGATGCCCGGCGGCGGGTACAACCGCGACGACGGCTCCGGTGTGCGGAAGGTCGTGCAGGACGCGGACTTCCTCGCCAGGCTGGCCGCCGCGGAGGCGCTGCCGGTGGGCATCTGCACCGGCACGATGGTGCTGTCCGCCGCGGGGATCACCAAGGGCCGCAACGCGACCACGCACCACGCCGCGAAGGCCGACCTCGCCGCGCAGGGCGCGACGGTGGTCGACGCGCGCGTGGTCGACGACGGCGACCTGATCACCGGCGGCGGGATCACGTCGGGGCTGGACGTCGCGCTGTGGCTCGTCGAGCGGTTCCTCGGGGCCGGGATCGCCCACCGGGTCGAGGCGCAGATGGAGTACGAGCGGCGCGGCACGGTCTGGCGCCCGTGACGGGCACGTGACACGGGGGCGGTCGTTCACCACGAACGGCCGCCCCTGGCCCGTTCAGGCGAGCGGGCCTGCCCCACCCGGTGGTCGAGATGCCGCCGTCACCCGTGTCCGTTGCTGCGGACGGGTGAACTGCGCTCCGGTCGTCATGCACGGCCACAGGGGTCGTTTGACCATTGACGGTGTTGTGGCGACACAGGTGCGCGGGGGCGCGATCCGGTCGGGGGACGACTGGAGAGGAGACAGGCCGTCGATGGAGCGGCTCGACGACGTGCAGGCCAGGAACCTGACCCTGGCGGCGATAGGGGCGGTGAACCGGCGGGACCACCCGTGGGCCGCCGAGGCGGTGCGGACGCTGGCCCTGGACGACCAGGGGAGGATGGTCGCGGTCGACACGTGCGCGTCGATCCTGCTGCGGGGCGTTCCCTGCGGCGCGCTCGGCGCGTCCGCGCGCATCCCGGTGACCGTCCCGGACACCCCGGCGGACGACCTCGCGGTCGCGGCCGCCTCGGAGCTGCTCAGCGGCCTGGCCTGTGCCGACGACCGGCGGGTCGTGGCCGTGCTGCGGGTGCTGGCGCAGGGGCAGGGGTTCGACGTGCTGCACGTGCTGGTGCGTGCGGCGGCGGCGTGGGTGGACGCGTTCGTGGGCATCGACGGCGACACGGTCGACGCCTACTACGCGGTCTCGAAGGAAGAAGGCGTGTGACGGTCGTGGTGCCGTGCATCGCGACGATCCAGTTCGGACAGCCGCCTGTCGTGCGGAGTCGCCGTGCCGCCCATACGGTCGTCCTGTGAGGTCGGTTGATGCGAACGTGAACAAGCTCGAGGTACCGGGGAAGTTCGACAGGGCCGCTCGCGGCTACGACTTCCTCGTCGGCCTCAACCCGGGCTACCACCAGGCGTTGCGCCGCTCGGCGGGGGCGTTGCGGCTCAAGCCCGGCATGCGGGTGCTCGACCTCGGCTGCGGCACGGGTGCGTCCACGGCGGCGCTGGTCGCGGCCGCGCCGGGGGTGGAGATCGTGGCGGTGGACGCCTCCGAAGGCATGCTGGAGCAGGCGCGGCGCAAGCGCTGGCCCGACTCGGTGAGGTTCGTGCACAGCCGGGCCGAGGACGTGGACGAGGGCCGGTTCGACGCGGTGTTCGCCGCCTACCTGGTGCGCAACCTGCCCGAGCCGGACGCGACCCTGCGCCGCGTGCGGGAGTTCCTCAAGCCCGGCGGGCGGCTGGTGCTGCACGAGTACTCGGTGCGCGACTCGGTCGTCGACACGGCGGTGTGGACGGCGTTGTGCTCGTTCATCGTGCCGGCGGGGTGGCTGGCGACGGGGGACCGGTCGCTCTACACCTACCTGTGGCGCAGCGTGATGGACTTCGACGGCGCCACGGCGTTGCGGGACCGCTTGCGGCGCAACGGTTTCACCGGTGTGCGCAGTGCGCCGGTGCCGGGCCTGCAGCTCGGCGTCGTGCACACGTTCCTCGGGGTGGCACCGGAGCGGGAGCAGCGGTGAGGGATCGCAGGGCGGTGCGGATCCCGGCTCCGGCAGGGAAGGCGCACTTCACCGGGGACGCGCCCGTGGTCGCCGTGGTGGGCGGCGGCATCGCGGGACTCTCCGCGGCGACGTTGCTGGCCGAACGCGGCGCGCGGGTCGTGTTGTGCGAGCGGGAGGACTACCTCGGCGGCCGGGTCGGCGGCTGGAGCACCCGGCTCGCCGACGGCAGCGAGGCCACGATGACGCGCGGCTTCCACGCGTTCTTCCGGCAGTACTACAACCTGAGGGCGTTGCTGAAGCGCGTCGACCCGGCGGGTCGTGCGCTGGTGGGCCTGCCCGACTACCCGTTGCAGCACGCCTCGGGCCACCGGGACAGCTTCGCGGGGCTGCCGACGGCCGTGCCGTGGAACGCGCTGGCGTTCCTGCGCAGCAGCCCGACGTTCCGCTGGAGCGACCTGCCGCAGGTCAACGCGCGCGCCGCGTTGTCGTTGCTCGACGTGTCGGTGCCGAGGATCTACGAGGAGCTCGACGGCATCGACGCGGCGACCTACCTGGAGCGGATCCGCTTCCCGGAGGCCGCGCACGCGCTGGCGTTCGAGGTGTTCTCCCGGAGCTTCTTCGCGCACCCGACGCGGATGTCGGCGGCCGAGCTCGCGGTGATGTTCCACATCTACTTCCTCGGCTCCGACGAGGGCCTGCTCTTCGACGTGGCCGCCGACCCGTTCCCGCACGGCCTGTGGGAGCCGCTGGGCCGCCACCTCGCCTCGCTCGGGGCGACGGTGTGCACCGGTGTGGAGGTCAAGTCCGTGCTGCCGGGGGAGGAGAAGCGGTTCTCCGTCACCATCGGCGACGGCGCGATCGAGGCCGACGCCGTGGTGCTCGCCGCGGACGTCCCCGGCCTGCGGTCGCTGGTCGGGGCCTCGCCGTCGCTCGCGGACGCCGCGTGGCGCCGACAGGTCGGTGAGCTGGAGACGGCGCCGCGGTTCCTGGTGTCGCGGTACTGGCTGGACACGCCGGTCGACCCGGACCGGCCCGGATTCCTCGGCACGGGCGGGCACGACCTGCTCGACAACATCAGCGTGCTCGACCACTACGAGCACGAGGCACGGGCGTGGGCGGCGCGCACCGGCGGTTCCGTCGTCGAGCTGCACGGCTACGCGCTGCCGTCCGATGTGGACGAGCAGTCGGCGCGTGAACGGTTGTGGCACCAGCTCACCGAGGTCTTCCCGGAGACCAAACGCGCCGGGGTGGTGGACGAACGGCACGAGCTGCGCGAGGACTGCCCGCTGTTCCCGGCGGGCGGCTACGCGGGCAGGCCGGGGGTGACCACGCCCGACGAGTTCGTGGTGGTGGCGGGCGACCTCGTGCGCATCGACCTGCCGGTGGCGCTCATGGAACGCGCGGCGACCACGGGGTTCGCGGCGGCCAACCACCTGCTGGGCCGGTGGGGGGTCGCGGGGACCGAGCTGTGGAGCGTGCCGACGGAAGGCCGTGTGCCGTTGCTGCGTTCCGCCGCACGCCGGTGGAGGACTGTCTAGACGTGGTCGAGGACCAGCCTGACCGCGTCGGTCAGGCTGGCGGGCCGGTGCACGAACGGCGGTAGCGGCAGACCCTCCCAGCCGGGTCCGGCCACGGCGATCGACAGGGTGCCGAGCTCGGTGAGCGGCACCTGTTCGGCGAGGTCGGGCCGGTGCGCCCAGATCAGCACGACGGCGGGGCGCAGCCGGGTCACCGCGTCGCGCAGCGCGTCGGCCGGCACCCGTGCCCCGAGGCCGCGCCACTGGCAGTCCACCTCGGACAGCGCCGCCCCGAGCGCCTCCAGTGCGAGCACGTGCTGCTCGTCCGGCGCGCACGACAGCAGTGCGGCGAGCGGGCCGGGACCGTTCGCCCGAGGCACGTCGCGCAACGTCTGGACGACGCTGCCGCTCGCCATGTGCTCGACCTCCACGCCCTGCCCGGTAGCGGCGACCTGCTCGCCGAGGCGCACGAGGCACGGCACGAACACAGAGTCCCACGCGGACACCACACCGTGGTCGGCGATGAGCTTCGCGGCGAGGTCGAGCATCACGGGTTCGTCGAGTCGTTCCGCCGCGGCGAGGAAGGTCCGCTGCGCGCGCCGGGATCCGTCGTCACCGATCGGGGTGCTCGCTCGCGGCGCGGGTTCCTGGCGCGCCAGCACGGCGGCGGCCGCGGCGGCCACCCCCTGGCCGGTCAGCACGACCATGCGGCGCAGCACCTGGACGTCCGCCTGCTCGTAGCGCCGGTGACCGCCCTCGGTGCGGCCGGAGGGGCCCAGTCCGTAGCGGTGGTCCCACGTCCTCAGCGTCGTGGGGGAGATCCCGAGCATGCCCGCGACGGCGCGCGGCGTGTAGGTCACGACCGGCGGGCTCGCTTCGCGAGGATGGCCCGCAGCTCGCTCTCACCGAGCCCTCCCCAGATGCCGAAGGTCTCGTGGACCTCCAGTGCGTGCGAGCGGCACCTCTCCATGACCGGGCAGCGCTGGCAGATGGCCTTCGCCGCGGCTTCGCGCTGGTCACGGGCGGATCCGCGTTCGTTGGGCGTGTGGAAGAAGTAGGCGCTGTCCATACCGCGGCAGAGGCCGCGCAGCTGCCAGTCCCACTCTTCCGCGACCGGTTGGGGCAGGCGGGACAACTCGGGCATGACGCACGTCCTCTGCTGAGACGACCACGGTGGGAGACCCATCGTAAAATCGACTCAGAATCGACGCAAGTCGACGCACGGGCACGTGGAATAGGCCTGAGCTGGGTGTTTGCATCGGGGCCGAAACGAAACGCGCCGCAGCTCACAGCGGAGCCGCGGCGCGTCAGCCGGTCGGTGGACCCTCAGTCGGGGAACCGCCCGGTCCGCCGCAGCGCGTACCGGCGCTCGGCGTAGGCCAGGTCGTCGCGCCACAGCCGCGCCGCCGCCCACTTCATCACCGGCCGCAGCGCTCCCGCCGCGGGCCTGGCCAGCGCGAACCCGCGCCGGTCCGAGTGCGCGATGGTGGCCTCGACGACGGCCGTCCTGCCGTCGCTGATCGGGGTCGCGTGCGTCTCGACGACGCTGCCCTCGCCCTCGCCCTCGACGATGTGCATCACGACCGTGCGCGGCTCGGGGCAGCTGAACGCGGCGAGCACCGGCACCCCGACCTTCCCGGCCAGCCGGAACGTCACCTCGACCAGGAAGCGGTCCTCGGTCTCGGTCGGCGTCTCCAGGACGTGCAGGTTGGCGAACGAGTACGGGTGGAACCACGCGCCGTGCCACGGGTCGAGCCGGTTCGCGACCACGTCCTCCGGGTCGCAGCGGCCGATCAGTGTCGCCACGGCGTCGATCGAGCCCGCCGGGGGCCGTTCGGGCAGCACCGGGGCGTCCAGCGGCTCCTCGCCGCCCACCTGGTCGAGACGCACCCACACGAGCACGCCGTCGTCGTGCGCGGGGTAGGGCGTCCACGCGCCGAACCGCTTGCCCTCCAGGGCGAGCCCGTGCCAGCGGCAGATCAGCTTGCCCTCGGCCACGGCCCCGTCGCACAGCGGCGCACCCAGGTGCGGGCACGAGCCGGAGCCCGCCATCAGCACGCCGTGCGGGCCGCGCCACAGCACGACCTCCTGGCCGGCGATGGTCCGTCCGCACGGCTTGCCCTTGACGACGTCCCTGCTGGCACCCGCGACGAACCAGTTCCCGGACGGGCGCGCGGTGGCCCGCTTCAGGGCCGCCTCGATCAGCGCGGGTTTCGCGTCCTGCCACGTCGGCCGCTGGTCGCGCCACGGCGGGCTCGAGTAGATCCGCAGCGGAATCCGGTCACGCAGGGAAGTCTTCTTCTCAGGCGGCACGGGCGAACACCGCCCTCGCCAGCGCCGGCAGCGCGACCGCGAGCCGCCTGCCGTTCGACACGACGACCCGGCGTGACAGCACGTCGCAGTCCGCGCTCTCCACCAGGTCGAGAATGCGGCCGTAGAGCCGGTAGGCGGTGAGCACGCACGGACGTGACCGGGGCGCGAGCATCTCGATGCCCGGCCATGCCCGCGTGTACACGTCACGCGCGCGCCGGACCTGGTCGCGCAAGGCCGCACGGACCTGCGGGTCGGCGTGTCCCTGCGCCCGCGCGTGCATCAGGCGTTCGCGGTCGACGCCGTGCTCCGCCAGCTCGTCGGCGGGCAGGTAGACCCGGCCGCGGTCGAGGTCCTCGCCGACGTCGCGGATGAAATTGGTGAGCTGGAAGGCGACGCCGAGCGCCGCGGCGGCGGGTTCGGCCTCCTGCCTGGGCACGCTGGTGCCGAGCACCGGCAGGACCTGCAGGCCGATCACCGCCGCGGACCCGTGGACGTACTTCCCGAGGTCCTCGTACGTGGCGTAGTCGGTGACCGTGAGGTCCATCCGCATCGACGCCATGAAGTCCTGGAAGTGCTGCAACGGGATGTCGTAGCGGTGAACGGTGTCGATCAACGCCGCCAGCACCGGGTCGTCCGTCGCACCGGCCGCCAGCGCGGCCTGCAGCCGGGCGTCGATCGCCCCGAGCGCGGCGGCCTTGTCGTCGAGTCCACTGTGGACGTCGTCCACCACGTCGTCGACCCACCGGGCGAACCCGTACAACGCGTGGACGGCGGGTCGTTGCTCCGCGCTGAGCAACCTCGTTGCCAGGTAATAGGTACGGCCGTGCAGGGCGTTGAGCTCACGGCAGCGCCGGTACGCGTCGCGCAACGCCGGGGCGGTGATACCCGCGGCGTCCAGTTCGCGCTCAGCCGACATCAGCGGTCCTTTCGCGGAGATGGTCCCTCCACGCTAAGACCGCGCGTTTAACTCCGCACAACGGCGGCATTCATCATGCAGACCTCCCGAGCCGCTGTTTAGCTCGACCCATCGAACTCCCGCCAACTCCCGAGGGAACGCCGATGTCGCTGCTGACCAGCGTGGACGCTCGCCCGTCGCACGTGGACGACTTCCGGGTCCTCCTCGACGACGCCCTGCACGACTTCCTGAGCGCGAGGCAGGACCTCGCGCCCGAGCTGGCCGCCGAGCTGCGCGGGCTGATCCTGGCCGGTGGCAAGAGGATCAGGCCCACGTTCGCGTGGTGGGGCTGGCGCGCGGCCGGGGGATCGGCCGGCGTCGACGCCATCGTGCGGGCCATGGTCGCGCTGGAGCTGCTGCAGTGCTGCGCGCTCGTGCACGACGACGTGATGGACCGCTCGGCGACCCGGCGCGGCAAGCCCTCGGTGCACGAGTCGTTCGCGGCCCGGCACCGGCACCGGCGGTGGGCCGGCAGCGCGCGCCAGTACGGCGACTCGGCGGCCGTCCTGGTCGGCGACCTCGCCCTGGCGTGGGCCGACGACGCGCTCGTGACGGCCGGCCTGCCCGCCGACGCGCTGACCCGCGCCTGGGGGCCGTGGCAGGCGATGCGCACCGAGATGATCATGGGCCAGCACCTCGACCTGCTGGCCGTGGCCCGCCGCGAGGAGTCGCTGGAGCACGCCGTGCGGGTGGCGGCGCTCAAGACCGCCGCCTACACCGTCGAACGGCCGCTGCACCTCGGCGCGGCGCTCGCGGGCGCGACCGACGACGTCGTGGACAGCCTGCGGGCGTACGGGCACGACATCGGCGTGGCGTTCCAGCTGCGCGACGACCTCATGGGCGTCTTCGGCGACTCGTCGCTCACCGGCAAGCCCGTGGGGGAGGACCTGCGGGAGGGCAAGCGGACGCCGTTGATGTCGATCGCCCTGTCCCGCGCGCAGGACCGGCCCGCTGCCCAGCGGCTGCTGCGGCGGTGCCTGGAGACCGGGGCCGTCAGCGACCGCACGGTGGACGAGGTGCGATCGTTGCTGGTGGAGCTCGGCGCCGTCGCCGCCGTCGAGGAGCACATCGACGGCCTGGCGGCCTCCGGGCTGGCGGCGCTGGACCGAGCCGTGATCGACGACGAGGCGCGCGCCGCGCTGACGAGCCTCGCCAACCGCGCCGTGGCGCGCACGACCTGACCGGGAGACCTTGCAGTGGTGCACGTGGTGAAGGGCCGCACGGACCGTGTGGTCGTGGTGGGAGCGGGGCTCTCGGGGTTGTCGGCGGCGCTGCACCTGCGCGGCGCAGGCCACGAGGTGACCGTCCTCGAACGACACCCGCATCCCGGCGGGCTCGCCGGCCGTCTCGACATCGACGGCCACCGCATCGACACGGGCCCGACCGTCCTGACGATGCCCGAACTGCTCGACGACGCCTTCGCCGCCGTCGGCGCGCGGCGGTCGGACTTCCTGGAGTTGCTCCCGTTGCACCCCGCCTACCGCGCGTCGTTCGCCGACGGCAGCGCGTTGGACGTGCACACGGACGCGGACCGCATGGAACAGGCCGTGTACGACTTCGCGGGCGGTCGTGAGGCGCAGGGCTACCGCGACCTCCGCGCGTGGCTCACCTCGCTCTACGAGGTCGAGCGCGACAAGTTCATCGGCGCGAGCTTCGACTCGCCGTTCGACCTCGTCGGTCCTGACCTGCTCCGGCTCACCCGGCTGGGCGGGTTCGGCTCGCTCGGCCGGGCCGTCGGCAAGTTCCTGCACGACGACCGGCTGCGGCGCGTCTTCACCTTCCAGGCCTTGTACGCCGGTGTCGCCCCACGCGACGCCCTCGCCGCGTACGCCGTCATCTCCTACATGGACACCATCGCGGGCGTGTGGTTCCCACGCGGTGGCATGCGCGCCGTGCCGCAGTCGCTGGCCGACGCCGCCGCTGCCGCCGGTGTGGAGTTCGTGTACGGGACCGAGGTCTCCTCGCTCGAACGGGTCGGCAACCGGGTCAACGCCGTGGTGAGCTCGGTGGGCCGGTTCCCCTGCGACGCCGTCGTCCTGGCCACCGGCCCCGCCCAGAGCACCCGGCTGCTGCACGGCCGCCCACGCCGTGCCGTGCCACTGCGCTGGTCGCCGTCCGCGGTCGTCGTGCACCTCAGCTCGAAGCACGTCGCGGACGACCTGGCGCACCACACGATCTCGTTCGGCGAGAAGTGGGACGGCACGTTCGACGAGATCATCCGCCAGGGCACGCTGATGAGCGACCCGTCGCTGCTGCTCACCACTCCGTCGCTGACCGACCCCGCGCTCGCGCCGGAGGGCAGGCACCTGCAGTACCTGCTGGCACCGTGCCCGAACCTCGACACCGCACCGCTGCGCTGGGACACGTTCGCCGCGCGCTACGCCGCGGAGCTGGTCGAGGAGATGAACGCCCGCAAGCTGCTCGTGGACGCCGAACCGCTCGCGGTGGTGACGCCGGACGACTGGGCGCGCGACGGCCAGGCGGCGGGCACACCGTTCTCGGCTGCGCACACCTTCGCGCAGACCGGTCCGTTCCGGCCGGGGAACCTGCCGTTCCGCGACGGGAACGTGGTGCTGGCGGGCAGCGGGACGACGCCGGGGGTGGGGATCCCGCCGGTGCTGATCTCGGGGAGGCTGGCGGCGGAACGGCTGCGGGGCTGACGCGGCGGCGTGGCGCGGCTCCGACACGTGGCTGCCGGGGTGGCGTGACTGGTGGGGTGACATGGCTGCCGGACACGTCGCTGTCGTCCGGTGTTCCTGTCCGGTGGCGTGGCGGCGACCGGACGAGCGGCGCGTCCCGACCTCCGCCGCCTCACGGCCGCGGCGTCTGCGCCCGGTTCGTCAGCCGCCGGCCGCCGCGATCAGCGCGATCAGCTGCTGCCGGAAGTGCTCGTAGTCGTCCACCGCGCCCAGCAGCGTGTCCGACTCGCGTTCCTCCCGGCGCGCGGCGGCCAGGGCGCGGCGGCCGGGCGGGGTGAGCTTCACCGAGATTCGCCTGCGGTCCTTCGGGTCCTGGCTGCGCACCACGTGGCCGCCGCGCTCCAGGTGCTCGATGGTGCGGCTCATGGTCTGGTCGGTCACGCGGCACAGCACCGCCAGCTCCCGCTGCGAGCGGGGGCCGTCGGCGAGGTGGTGCAGCGTGATCATGCCCGCGTGGGTGAGGCCGCGGCCCGCCAGGAAGTCCTCGAAGCGCTTCTCCACGACGCGGGCCGCGACCGACAGGAGCCTGCCGGTCGGCCAGGAGGCCACGTCGGCGCCCACCTGGTCGGGGCGGTGCACCACCGCCAGCTCGTCTCCCTCGGCCACGGCCCCATCATCCCAGACCTCCGCGCTCACCCCACGTCGGTCCCGAACGGCATGCCGGTGACCGGGCCGCCGTTCGCCAGTGCGGACGCGATGGCCGCGGCGGCCGGGGGATAGGCGAGCTCGCCGAGGCCGCCGAGCGGTGCGTCGGACTGCACGATCGTGACGTCGACGTCCGGGACCTGGCCGTTGCGGGCCCACCTGTAATCGCCGAACGACGACTCCGCGACCCGGCCCTCCCGGACGGTGATCTGCGCACCGAGCACAGTGGACACCGCGTCGGATACGCAACCCTCGACCTGCGCGCGCACGCCCGAGGGGTGCAGTGCCACACCGACGTCCACGGCCGTGTGCACGCGCAGCACTCGGCGGGTGGCCACGTCCACCGCAACCACCACAGCGATAGCCGAGCCGTAGTCCTCGTGGCATGCCACACCTCGTGCGGCGCCGCGCATCGAGTTCCACGGTCCGGTGACGGTGTCGAGCAAGCGGTGCAGGCGTGAGCCGGCGGGCAGCAGCGACTTGCGCAGCGCGATCTGGTCGAGTCCGGCCCGTGCTCCGATCTCGCTGAGGAAGCACTCCTCGGCGTAGAGGAACTGGCCGGCGTAGACGGACCGCCAGAACCCCGTCCGCAACGGCGCCGGCCGCACGGCGACCGTGACGTCGCCCGGTACGGTGTAGGGGAAGTGGTCGCCGCTGGCCTTGATCAGCGCCGGGTTGTTGAAGAACGGCAGCACGGTCAGCGGCCACGTCACGACCTCGTGCGCACGCCGCACAGGCCTGCCGTCCGGGCCGATCTCCGCACTCATCCGATGCACGGACATAGGCCGGTAGGAGTCGTTGCGCGTGTCGTCCGCCCGTGTCCACAACACCTGCACGGGCGCGCCCACCTTCCGTGAGCACGCCACGGCCTCAAGCACCGGGTCGGGCTCGATACGGCGTCCGAACGCACCGCCCGATGCCGCAGTCTCGACGCGTACGGCCGTGGCGGGCACACCGAGCTGACGGGCCAACTGCGTGCGCAACCCACCGGGATCCTGCGTCGGCGCCCACACCGTCACGCCGTCCGGACGCACGTGCGCCGTGGCGTTCATCGGTTCCATCGGGGCGTGCGCGAGCAACGGCATCTGGAACACCCGCTGGAACCCTTCGATCGGTGCCTGCGCGGGCAGCGCGGCGACCAGGTCGGCGAGCCACGTGCGGCTATCGGCCGTGGGAGTGCCACCGCTCCACGTGACGCGCAAGGCGTCACGGCCCTTCATCGCCTGGTGCGTCGACCGCGCGACGACGGCCACACCGCCCTGACCGTCGGCGGGCGCGGTCAACGTCACCACGTCGACGACTCCGGGCAGAGCGCGCGCTGCCGTGTCGTCGATGGTCGAGGGAACCGCACCGAGCCACGGCGGCCGTGCCACCACCGCGACGAATCCACCCGGCGGTCGCGAGTCGATGCCGTAGCGCGTGCGTCCGGTGACGATGTCACGCGCGTCGACCCGGCCGCTCCGGGTCTTGCCCAGCAGCCGCCACTTCTCCGGCGGAGTGAGCGCGACGGGCACGGTCGCGGGGTCCAAAGCTGCGGCACCGCGCACGAGCGCCCGGTACGGCAGCCTGCCGCGGCGCGGGTGGCAGACGGCGCCGTCCCGCGCGGAGCACTCGGCGACCGGCACGCCCCAGCGTTGCGCGGCAGCGGCGACGAGCAGGCAGCGCGCGGTCGCGGCGGCCGTGCGGATCGGGGTGGCCAGCTGCCGGACGGACGACGAGTTGGCCACCGACTGCGACCCGAACCGCTCGGTGTCGCCGTGCGCCTGTTCCACAGCCACGTCACCGACCCCGACCGCCAGCTCCTCGGCGACCATCAGCGCCACCACCGTGCGCACGCCCTGACCGGTGTCGGGCCGGGGCGCGGTCGCCGTGACGCGGCCCTGGTCGTCCAGCCGCACGAAGACGTTGGGGGTGAAGCCCTCGGCGGCGAGGGCGGGCACCGGGATCGCCACGACCAGCGCGCCGGCTCCCGCCCCGCGCAACAACGTCCGCCGGCTGATCACCGCTCCTCCCGGATGATCCGGCTGGCCCTGCGCACCGCCGCGCGGATGCGCGGGTACGACCCGCACCGGCACACGTTGTCCCGCAACGCTTCCTCGATCGCCGCGTCGTCCGGGTCCGGGTCGCGGGCCAGCAACGCGGCCGCCGCCATCACCTGCCCCGGCTGGCAGTACCCGCACTGCGCCACGTCGAGCTCCCGCCACGCGCGCTGCACCGGGTGGTTCCCGTCCCGGGACAGGCCCTCGACCGTCGTGATCCGGGTGCGGACGCTGTCCGCCGTCGTGCGCACGCAGGGCCGCGCGGCCGCACCGTCCACATGGGACGTGCAGGCGCCGCAGACACCGACTCCGCACCCGTACTTGACGCCTGTCAGACCGAGCTCGTCGCGCAACACCCACAGCAGGGGAGTGTCGCCGTCGACGTCCACCTCGTATCGTTCACCGTTGACGCGCAACAGATATCGGGCCACCGCGGGGTCCTCCTGAAATTGTTCAGTCGACTGAACGTAGCGGGGTGCGCGACGGCGGGCAAGGTTTGTTCAGCGAGCTGAACATCTGCATAATGCTCAGCGTGCTGAACGATGTGCGGCGGTCGAAGAACGCGGTCCTGGGCTGGGGAGTGGTGGCGAGCGCGCTGCTCACCGGCCTGGTGTGGCTGCTCGGGCAACGGCTCGACGTCACTCTGCTGCCCGACCAGGGGGCGTCCTGGTACTACTGGAAGCTCCCGGACCCCACCTTCTGGACCAGGGCGTCCGCCTGGGTGGGCTACGCCGCGCACCAGCTCGTGTCGTGGGGCCTCATCTACTACGCCCAGCGGCACGTCCGCCGCTACACCACCGGCCTGCATCGGCTCAACGTCGTGGCGCTCGCCGCGAACGCCGCCTTCATCGGGCTGCACGCGCTGCAGACGCAGGTGTTCTACGACGGTCTGGCCCAGGACGTCTCCATCTTCAGCTCGCAGGGTTCGGTCGTCCTGCTGCTCGTGGTGGTCCTGCTGATGGAGAACCGCCGCCGCGGCCTGGTCCTCACCTGGTCCGCGCCGATCTCCGCCCAGGTCGTCGCCTTCGCCCGCCGGTACCACGGCTACCTGTTCAGCTGGGCCGCGATCTACACCTTCTGGTACCACCCGATGGAGTCCACGAGCGGGCACCTGATCGGGTTCTTCTACATGTTCCTGCTGCTGGTGCAGAGCAGTCTGATGTTCACCACCGCACACACGAACCGCTGGTGGACGCTGACCCTCGAACTGCTCGTCGCCGTGCACGGAACGCTGGTCGCGGTGATGAACTCCGGTCCGGGCGGTGCGTGGCCGATGTTCTTCTTCGGCTTCGTGGCGATCTTCGTGCTCACCCAGATGCACGGCGTCGGGCTGAGCACGGCGGCACGGTGGTGGATCGGCGGCGCGTTCGTGGTCGCGGCGCTCGGCGTGTACTCCTGGCGCGGGTTCGGCAGGATCGACGAGGTGGTCCGCATCCCGTTGATCGAGTACCTGCTGGTGGCGGTGCTCGCCCTGCTCGTCTGGGCCGGTGTCAGGATCACGAACGCGGTCCGCTCGTGAGGCGGGTCCCGGCGGCGCTGTGCGTGCTGGCGCCGGTCGTCCTGCTGGTCCTGGGCTGGGGGCCGCTGGTCCACGGCCACCCCGCCCACCTCGTGCTGCTCGGCGTGGTCGTGCTCGTCGGCATCGCCGCTTTCCGCGCGCCCACGTGGCTCGCGGTGGTGCTCGCCGTCGTCCTCATCGCGCCGCTGGTGTACCTGCAGCCGTTCGGGGCCACGGACCCGCCGGGCGACGAGACCGTGCTCCGGCCACCGGGGGAGCCGAAAGCCGGCCTGGTGTTCCACCCCGGCGCTCGCGTGGACTACCGCGCCTACCTGAAACTGCTCGACCGGGTCGCCCAGCAGGGGTTCCTCGTCGTGGTGGTCAAGGAACCGCTCGACATCGCGCTCCTCGGCTCGGACACGGCCGATCTACGCGCCGAACATCCCGACGTGCCGGTGTGGGCGGTCGGCGGCCACTCGCTGGGCGGTGTCGCCGCCGCGCAGGAAGCCTTGTCCGACAACGGGATCCGCGGTCTCGTGCTGTGGGCGTCGTACCCGGTCGACGACCTGTCCGGCCGCCGGGACCTCACCGCGTGGTCGATCCACGGCGAGAAGGACGGCTTCACCACGCCGCAGGACGTCGCGGACTCGAAGAAGCTCCTGCCGGCGGACACCCGGTTCGAGCAGGTCCCCGGTGCGGTGCACGCGTTCTTCGGCGACTACGGCGACCAACCGGGCGACGGCGAGCCGACGGTCTCCAGGGCCGAGGCGCAGGAGAGGATCGTCGCGCTCACCGCCGAGGCGCTGACCGCGGTCGCTACTCCATCCCGCGGACCGTCGCCATCGAGGTGAGGCCCGACACCTCGATGATCGGCGCGAGCAGCGGCGTGACGACGAGCTCCGCGCGTTCGGAGTGGATGAACAGCACGCTCATCCCGGCGCTGTCGACGTAGGTCACCTCGGTGAGGTCGACGACCAGCGGGCCGGTGGTGTCCTCGAGGGCGGCCGCGAACGCGTCGCTGTTGCTGAGGTCGATCTCGCCCACGGCGGTGACGACGGACCTGCCCTGCTCGTCCGTGGTCTTGGTCAAGGTCAGCGGAGTCGTCATCGGGAAATGATCACCTGCATCGTCACGGTCGTACCGGTGGGGTCGGGGATGATGGCGACGTCGTCCATCATCGTCTGCATGATCTTCGTACCCCGGCCGCGCCGGGCGGTGGGGTCGACGACCGGAGTCTTCCACGTGCCGGTGTCGGCGACGGTCGCGAGCAGCCCCGCTACGCCCGACGTCTCCAGCCGGATGCGCACGTTCTGGCGCCTGGTGTCGTCGTAGGCGTGCTCGATGGCGTTCGCGCACGCCTCGCCGACCGCGAGCAGGACGCTCTGGGCGCGCCCCGTCGAGAACCCGCACTGCCGCAGCCAGCCGCGCAGCGTGCGGCGGGCGCTGTGCAGCTGGCCGGGCTCCGCGGGGAACGTCATGTCCAGCGGCGCCGGGTGCCGGTACATCAGCAGGGCGACGTCGTCGTCGTAGCCGCCGGCGGGGGAGAGCGCGGTCATGATCTGCCCGGCGAGGTCCTCCAGCCCGTCGGCCCGTCCCTCCTGGACGGCGCGCGCGGCCTTCTCGATGCCCTCGGTCAACGAGCTGCGGCGCCGTTCGACGAGGCCGTCGGTGTAGGTGAGCAGCGTGGACCGCGGCGGCAGCGTGCACTCCGCCTCCGTGCGCAGCACGCCCAGCTTGACCGCGAGCGGGATCGACCGGCCACCTTCGAGCAGCTGGGTGGTGCCGTCGGCCAGCGCCAGGATCGCGGGCGGGTGCCCGGCGCTCGAGTAGGTCAGGTGCCCGGTGTCGGGGTCGAGGACACCGCAGAACACCGTGGTGCACAGGGCACCGGGCACTCCGGCGGCGAACTGGTCGAGCGTCATGAGAGCGCGTGCGGGCCCGATCTCCTGCAGCAGCAACGCGCGGCACGCACTGCGCAGCTGACCCATCACGGCGGCGGCGGTGAGCCCGCGGCCCACGCAGTCGCCGACGACGATGCCGATCCGCCCGTCCGGCAACGGGAACGTGTCGTACCAGTCGCCGCCGACCTCCAACGGCCGCGCCGCCGGTTCGTAGCGCACCGCGAAGCCGCCCGGCAGGTGCGACGGGCCGAGGATGGCGCGTTGCAACGCCAGCGCCGTCTCGCGCTGCTGGTCGATCTGCCGTGCGCGGGACAGGCCCTGGGCGAGGTGACCGGCCAGCAACGACAGCAGCAGCTCGTCCTGCTCGGTGAACTGGTGGCCCTCGCCGAGACGCAGCCACAGCACCATCGGCCCGTCCGGGTGCTCGACGGTGACCGCCGTGCTGCCGTCGCCCACGAAGACCGGGATGAGCGCGGGGTGGTCCGTCAGCGCGGTGAGCGTCGCGCGCTGGCCCTCCGGCAGGGCGTCCCACGAGAGGTCACCGGCGGCGCTGGTGACCCGCGGCGACTCGTGCAGGCCGAAGACCACGGCCACGACCTCGGTGCGCCACAGGGCCCGCAGCTGGTCGAGCGCGCCGGCCAGCGACTCCGACGTGCTCGTCGCGCGGGACAGCCGCACGCTCATCTCCGCGAGCGCCGTCTCCCGCCTGCGGGCGTGGTGCTCGGCCGTGACGTCGCGGAACGTGCCCACCGTCATCGTGCGGCCGCTGTCCGGGTCGCGCGCGGGGTTCATCAGCGCGCTGATCCACAGCCGCCGGCCGTCGCGGTGCGTGACCTGGAGGGTCTGGGCGAGCTGGTCGCGTCCCGACCGCGCCTGGAACGCGTCCGCGAACTGCTTGCGCGCCTCGGGATCGGTCTGCTCGTCGGGCCACCACGGGTGCGGCGCGGGCAGGGGCAGGTCCTCCGGCCCGTAGCCGAGGATGTCCGTGAACGCGGCGTTGACCTCGACGACCGCGCCGTCGTCGTCGCAGACGAAGAACGCCTCCTGCAACGACTCGATCAGCGCGTCCCGCCAGCGGGCGTGCTGGCCGCGCAACCGGAAGAGGTCCACGTTGGCCCGCACCCGCGCCAGCAGGTCGGCGGCCGCGAACGGCTTGACCAGGTAGTCGTCGGCGCCGGCTCGCAGGCCCTCGCCGGACGCCTCCTGCCCGGCGCGCGCGGACAACAGCAGCACCGGCACCGACATCGTGCGCGGATCGGCGCGCAATGCCGTGACCAGCGACAACCCGTCCATGCGCGGCATCATCACGTCGCTCACGACCAGGTCGGGCGGGTCCGTGCGGGCCGTCTCCAGCGCCGCGATGCCGTCGGTGACCGTGCGGACCTCGTACCCGGCCCTGACCAGCAGCCGGGTGAGGTACTCGCGCATGTCGGCGTTGTCGTCGGCGACCAGCACGGTGGCCGGCACCTCGGGCGCGGCACCGGCGGTCGAGCTGAGCAGCAGGTCGTCGACGGTGAGGCCGGGGTCCGGCAGCCACCGCAGCGCCTCCTGCACGTAGGGGACGGCGATCTCCGACGGCGCGGGGAGCACGGGCGCCTGCGACAGCGCGTCCGCGGGCAGGTGCGCGGTGCCGAACGGCAGCTCGATGACGAAGCTCGTGCCCTCGCCCTCGGTGCTGCGGACGTGGACGACGCCGCCGTGCAGGCCCACCAGCTCCTGCACGAGCGCGAGCCCGATGCCGCTGCCCTCCTTCGACCGCGACCAGGTGTGCTCGATGCGGTGGAAGCGCTCGAACAGCCGGGGGATCTCGTGTTCCGGCACGCCGACCCCGGTGTCGGCCACCGTCACGACCGCTCGGCCGGCACCGGCCCGCACGGTCACGCCGACCGACCCCTCGACGGTGAACTTGAGCGCGTTGCTCAGCAGGTTGAGGACGACCTTCTCCCACAGCCCGGGATCGACGTAGACCGGTTCGGGCAGCGGCGGGCAGTCGATGTCGAAGCGCAGCCCTGCCTTCTCGACCGCGGACCGGAAGACGCTCGCGAGCTCGGCGGTGACCGTCGCCAGCTCGACCGGCTGGTAGTTCGCCTGCATGCGGCCGGCTTCGAGCCGGGAGAAGTCGAGCAGCGTGTTCACCAGCTTGCCGAGCCGCTGGCCGTTGCGGTGGATGACCTCCAGCTCCTGCGCCGCCTGCGGGTCGTCCTGGGCGAGCCGGTCCCGCAGGTCGCCGACGGGACCCATGATCAGCGTGAGCGGGGTGCGGAACTCGTGGCTGATGTTGGAGAAGAACGCGGTCTTGGCGCGGTCGAGCTCGGCGAGCTCCTCGGCCCGCCGCCGCTGGGCCCGGAAGTCGCGGGCGCCCGCGATGCCCGAGGCCATCGTCCCCGCCACGAGCTCGACGAACCCGCGGTAGCCGTCGTCGAACTCGCGGTGCCGGTTGAGACCCGCGACCAGGAACCCGTAGGGCGAGCCGCCGGGGCGTTGCAGCGGGACCACCAGAGCCTGCACGGGAGGCTTCTCCCAGGCGCCCGTGGGCAGCCCGGTGCGGCCGTCGAGGTCGACCAGGACGGTCTCGCCCCGCTTCGCCGCCGCCACCGGCCACACCGAGTCCTCGTCCTCCGGCCACACGCTCGGCGGCGCCGCCTCGTGACCGGGCACGATGCCGGTGGCGCCGGCCAGCCGGGCGTGACCGTCCGCGAAGACGTAGGTGATGGTGAACGGCAGGTCCCGCTGGTTGCGATCGAGCTGCGCGCAGGCGAACGCCAGCACGTCCTGCTCGTCGCGCGCCAGGCTCGGGTCCGAGCCGAGGTCGCGCAGGGTGGCCATGCGCCGCTCACCGATAACCCGGTCGGTCTCCTCGCTGACCACGCACAGCATCCCCGCCACGGCGCCGCTCTCGTCGCGCAACGGGCTGTAGGAGAAGGTGTGGTAGCTCTCCTCCGAGTACCCGGACCGCTCCACGAACAGCCGCAGCGCCTCGTCCCAGGTCGCCTGCCCGGTCGCGAGCACGCTGTCGACCCTGGGACCGATGTCCTCCCAGATCTCCTCCCACACCTCGTGCGCCGGACGACCCAGCGCCCACGGGTACTTGCGGGCCAGCGTGTTGAGCCGATAGGCGTTGTTGCAGAAGAACGTCAGCTCCGGCCCCCACGCGAGCCACATGGAGAACCGGGACGACAGCAGGATGCTGACGGCCGTGTGCAGGCTCTGCGGCCACCCCTCCGGCGGACCGAGCGGCGTCGCGGCCCAGTCGACGGCGGCTAGGTCCCGCCCGACCAGCTGGTCCTCGGAGAACACGTCGCCGATCGAGGGCGTGCCGGGTCTGGGCCCGCTGCTGTCCTCAGAGCGCGTCACCGACCGATCCTCCACATCTGGACGAAAGTTGACCAGTCCAGGGTGCCCAATTTCGGAGGCGGTCGCACAACCAGTGGCGAGCGGCGTGGTGTGACGCCGCTCGCGCACCTGGTGGTTACTCGGTGCCCTCGAACGCGACGGCGGGATCGGTGCGGGCCGGCTGCCCCCACACGAGGTCGCGCGCCGCGGTGTCACCGGCGAGATAGTGGCGCAGCCACGAGGTCATGACCCGCTTCGCCGCGGTGAGCTGGGCGGCGCGGGTGATGGACCCGTTGTCGCAGAACAGGCCGGACGAGTCCATGAAGCCGCAGTGCGAGCCACCGGTGATCGTCCGCAGCTGCCGGGACGGGGGCTTGGCCGCGAAGATCGGCCGCTGGTGCTCGGCGACCGGGGCGATGGTGTCCTGCGACCCGGCGAGGAACTGCGCGGGACTCGCGAGCGTCGCCGCGGCGGCCTTGGCCGACGGGGTCGTCTCGGCGGCCGCGTAGGTGGAGATCGCCGTGATCCGCGGGTTGCGCGCGGCCGCGAGCACCGCCGCGCCGCCACCCATGGAGTGCCCGGCCGCGCCGAGCCTGGCCGTGTCGACGTGGTCGCGGAACCGGCCGCTGTCCTGGCCGGTGAGCCAGGTGAGCGAGGCGTTGAGGTCGTCGGCGAACGCGCTGTGGCTGGGGCTGAGACCGCCCTGCGTGGTCGGCACGATGACCACGAACCCCCACGACGCGAGGTGGGTGTTGGTGCTCGTGTACTGGGAGGTGGCCTGGAAGAAGCCGTGGCCGAACGCGACCGCGGGGAACCTCCCGTTCGCGACCGGCTGGTTCGCGCCGGCGGCGGTGGCGGGGTAGTGGACGCGGGCGGGCACGGACCGGCCGTCCGCCACGGCCGTGACGTCGCTGTACGCCACCGGGTACGAGCCGGGCAGCCCGTAGTCCGGTGGCGCGGCTAACGCGGTGGGGGCGGCCACGGTGGTGGCCAGCAGGGCAAGGGTCATGGCGAGAGCTCGCATGAACCGCTCCTCGTGAGATGGGTGGGACTCGCAGGGGTCATCACTCGCCGAACCGCATGCGCAGGGCGGTGACGGCGAGGTGCAGGAGGGGGCGGGTGGTGAGGCGGGCCAGGGGGCTGGAGGGCGGGGTCCGCCAGCGCAGGCGGGTCAGGCGGACGCGAGCCGCGGTGTGCAGGGCGGTGCGGACCGCGGTGCCGTTGAGGGACTGCCAGACCGACGTCGTGAGCCGGACCGGCAGGGACGGCGAGCGGCGGGGGAGCTCCTCGGCGGTGGCAAGGGTGACGTCGCCGGCCGCCGCGGCCGCTGTCAGTCGCGGCTCGGCTTCCAGCGTGAACTCCGCCATCTCCTTCGGGATGCCCCACATCGCCCGCGCCCCACGCCGCGAGGTCTCGTCGTCCACCCAGATGTCGGTGATCGACAGGCCGACCCGGAACCCCTTGCGCACCACCACGGCCACCATCAGCTCGCGGTAGGCGAGCAGGCCTGAGGCGTCGTAGTCCACGAACGCCGACACCACCAGGGCGCGGCCGAACAGGGACAGCGGCACCACGCCCGGCACGAACGGGGAGATCGCCGGGCGTGGTGCCGTGGACACCGTGAGCCAGCCTCTGCCGCAGAGGCGCCACGGTGCCGGAGGGTGGTCAGTGGACATCGGTCGCCTCCGGGCGCAGGGCTGCCGGGGCGTGGGCCGGGACGGCGGGCCGCTGGGGGTGCACGGGACGCAGGCGGGCGTACGCGGTGCCGAGCGGTGGGCGTGGGTCCGGGTCGTTCTTGTTGGGCCACAACGACATCGCGCGTTCGGCGAGTGCGGTGATGGTGAGGGCGGGGTTGACGCCGAGGTTGGCGGGGATCGTGGAGCCGTCCACGACGTGCAGGCCGGGGTGGCCGTGGACGCGGTGGTACGGGTCGATCACGCCGGTGTCCGGGGAGTCGCCGATCACGCAGCCGCCGATCAGGTGACCGGTCAGCGGGACGTCGGCCAGGTCGTTCCACGCGCCCCTGGCCACGCCGCCGGCCCGGCGCGCGAGGGCCCTGGCCACGGTGTGGCCCGCCGGGATCCACGACGGGTTCGGCGCGCCCTCGCCCTGGCGCGTGGTCAGGCGGCCGTGGCGCAGGGACGTGGTGAGCGAGTTGTCGAGGCTCTGCATCACCAGCAGCGCGATCGTCTCCTCCGACCACCGCCGCGGGGTGTGCAGGCGCAACGCCGTGCGGTACTCGGCGCGCAGCTGCGCCAGGCCGCGGCGCAACCGGTGCGGGCCGCCGTCGACGAGGGTGGTCATGAGCAGGCCCAGCAGGTTGCTGCCGCGCCCGTACCGGACGACCTCCACGTGCGTGTCGGCGTCCGGGTGGATCGACGACGTGATCGCGAGGCCGCGGGTGTTGTCGATCTGCCCGCCCGGTACCCGCACCGCCACCACGGCCTCGGAGTTGGTGCGGCACAACGTCCCGAGCTTCGGGGACAGGCCGCGCAGGCTGCCCTGGGAGCGGAGGCGGTGCAGCAGTCGCTGCGTGCCGAGCGACGCCGCCGCGAAGACCACCTGTTCGCTGGTGAAGACGCGTTCCGCACTGCCGCCGGTGCGCTTGGTCCGCACCGCGTAGCCGTCGGCGACGCGGCGCACGTCGGTCACCGTGGTCAACGGCCACACCTCGGCACCGGCGCGTTCGGCGAGGTGCAGGTAGTTCTTCGGCAACGTGTTCTTCGCGTTGTGCCGGCAGCCGGTCATGCACGCGCCGCAGGCGATGCAACCGTTGCGGCGCGGCCCCGCACCGCCGAAGAACGGGTCCTCGCCGTCCGGTCCGAAGTGGACGCCCACGTGCGCCGGGCGGAACGTCGGCTCCACCCCGAGGTCGACGGCGACCTCGCGCAGCAACCGGTCGGCGTCGGTGCGGCACGGGTTCTCGACGACGCCGAGCATCCGGCTCGCCTGGTCGTAGTGCGGCGCCAGCTCGGCCCGCCAGTCCGTGATGTGCGCCCAGCGCGGGTCGCGGAAGAACGACTCCGGCGGCTCGTACAGGGTGTTCGCGTACACCAGCGACCCGCCGCCGACGCCGGCACCGCTGAGCACCAGCACGTCGCGCAGCGGGGTGATCCGCTGGATGCCGGTGCAGCCGATCCCCGGCGCGAACAGGTAGTCGCGCAGCTGCCACGACGTGCGCGGGAACTCGTCGTCGGCGAACCGGCGTCCCGCCTCCAGCACGCCCACCCGGTAGCCCTTCTCGCTCAGCCGCAGGGCGGTCACCGCCCCGCCGAACCCCGAGCCGACCACCAGCACGTCGTAGTCCACGGTCACACCCCTTCCAGCTGTGCGGTGCGGCGCAGGTACTCCCTGGTGTTCCCCGGCCAGTTCGTGGTGACGGAGCCGTCGTCCGAGCGGTACCAGGACGAGCACCCGCTCCACACGCCGTTCGCGAGCCGGGCGCGCATCTCCTCGTCGAACGCCTCGGCGACCTCGGGCGCCACCTCCACCGGCACGCCGGTCTCGGCGAACCGGCGCACGGCGGCGACGACGTAGCGGCACTGCGCCTCGATCATCGTGACGATCGAGCTGCCGCCCAGGTTCGTGTTCGGGCCGTAGACCAGGAAGAAGCCGGGAAAACCCGGCACGGTGAGGCCGAGGTGCGCCCGCGGCCGCCCGCCCCACACGTCGGCCAGGTCGCGGCCGTACCGGCCGATGACGCGCATCGGCAGCCGGAAGTCGGCCACCTCGAACCCGGTGCCCCAGATCAGCACGTCCGCGGCGTGCTCACGGCCGTCGGCGGTGCGCACGCCCCGCGCGGTGACCTCGGTGATCCAGTCGGTCACCACGGCGGCGTTCGGCGCGGCGAGCGCCGGGTACCAGTCGTTGCTGAACAGCACCCGCTTGCAGCCCACCTCGGTCCGCGGCCGCACGAGTGCGCGGAGCTTCCGGTCACGCACCCTGACCACCCGATGCGCCGCGGCGAGACCGGCGACCACCCCGCGGGAGAACCGTCCCGACGTGAGCAGCCACGTGAACGCCTCGCAGGCGAGCCACACCCCGCGCCGCGCGATCTTCGAGGTCGACGGGCGAGCCGGGCGACGCCGCCCGGCGTCGGGCTTCGGCAGGACGTGCGGCGCCGACCGCTGGAACACGGTGAGGTGCCCGGCCACCGGCTGGATCTTCGGCACGAACTGCGCCGCGCTCGCCCCGGTGCCCACGACCGCGACCCGCTTGCCGCGCAGGTCGACGTCGTGGCGCCACCGTGCACTGTGGAACACGGGCCCGGCGAAGTCCGCGAGCCCTGGCAGGTCCGGTGTCGACGGCCGGTTCAGCTGGCCCACCGCCGACACCAGCACGTCCGCCTCGACGACCTCGCCGCCGGCCAGCTCCACCCGCCACCGCCCGTCGTCGAACGTCGCCGCCACGACCTCGGCGCCGAACCTGATCCGGTCGCGCACGACCTCGGCGGTGCGCCGCAGGTAGGCGAGGATGTCGGGCTGGGCCGCGTACCGGCGCGGCCAGGACAGGTTGGGGAAGAAGGAGTACGAGTAGAGCGACGACGGCACGTCGCACGCCGCACCCGGATAGGTGTTGTCCCGCCACACGCCGCCGACGTCGTCCGCGCGCTCCAGCACGGTGAACCGCTCGAAACCGGCCCTGCGCAACGACAACGCGACACCCAGGCCGCCGAAACCGGCGCCGATCACCACGACTTCGGGGTTTGCTCGCACCTCACCGACGCTAGGAACCGCCACCCGATCGCACCAGGACAACAGCGGCCGCGTGGTTGACAATCGCGGCCATGAGGACGTTGCCCGAACCCGTCGTGCGGCACTGGGACTTCCCGCGCGGCATCGCGAGCGTCGCGTTGCTGCTGCGCTTCGGCGCCCAGCACGGCCTGTCCCGCGACGTGCTGCTCGACGGCAGCGACCTGACGGCGGACCAGCTCGCCGATCCCGCGGCGGAGATCAACGCCCACCAGGAGCTGGCGGTCGTGCGCAACCTGGCCGCGCACCGGCCGCTCGCCGGCGTCGCCGCGGGCAGGAACTACCACGCCACCACGTTCGGCGTCCTCGGGCACGCGTTCCTCAGCGCCGCCACCGTGCAGGACGCGGTCGACGTGGCACTGCGCTACCTCGACCTCAGCTTCACCTTCACCGCCCCCACCGCCGTGCTGGACGGCGACCGGCTCGTCCTCGCGCTGAACCCCGGCGCGCTGCCAGAGGACGTGCGGCCGTTCCTGGTCGAGCGCGACCTCGCCGCCATCCACACGGTGATCGGCGAGCTGGTGACGGGCGAGGTGCCGGTGCTGTCCGTCGACCTCGCCCACCCCGAGCCGCCGGACACCCGCGACCACGAAGCGGTCTTCGGCCTACGCCCGCGGTTCGCGACCGGCCGCGACCGCTCCGTCGTGGACGCGTCGCTGCTCCTGCGCGCCCTGCCGCTGGCCAGTCCCGAGGCCACCGCGTTGAGCGAGCGGCAGTGCGAGGACCTCGCGACCCGCCGGCGCCGCAGGCCCGGCGTCGCGGGGGAGGTCCGCCGCGTGCTGGAGCTGTCGGAGCGGTTCGAGGAGACGATGCCGGTGGTGGCCCGCGCGCTCGGCATCAGTCCGCGCACGCTGCGCCGCCGCCTGACCGAGGCCGGCACCAGCTACCAGGCGCTGCTCGACGAGGTCCGCGCCGAGCGCGCGACCGTGCTGCTGCCCGGCGCGTCGGTCGAGCAGGTGGCCGCCCAGCTCGGGTTCGCCGAGGCCGCGAGCTTCATCCACGCGTTCCGGCGCTGGTACGGCACGACGCCGGCCCACTACGTCCGGTCGCGCGGCACGTCAGGCGTCTGACCTGCGCCGGGGTGCCCACGCGATAAGGTTGACGGAGATCCCGCCGAGGACCAGGAAGCCGAGGATGCCGCCCGTCACCCAGAAGGCCTGGTCGTTGTCGGCCAGCGCGGCGTCGACGACCTGCCCGTCCGCCAGGTCGTAGCGGACCGTCACCCGCTCGCCGGGCTCGCGCTTCGGGCCGTTCTCCGACAGCACCCGCACCTGCCTCGAACCGTCCGGCAACGAGAACTCGACCCTCACCGAGGCGCTCTTGCCCGACTTCAGCCGCTCCTGGACGGTCCCGTCCGCGCCGGCCCACGACCTCTGCTCGGCCGACGCCCTGATCACGAACACCAGTCCCACGAGGGCGGCCGCCAGCGCGACCCCGGCCACGAACCGGCCCCTGCCCGACCTCAACGACATCGCCACGACGTCCTCCTCGCGGAAGACATCGTCGTCTCGCCCACCGATGTGACGGCGGACGGGGAATCGCGATGATCACCGACGGTGTCCTTGTGGTTTCGCAGTGTTACCGCTAGGCTAAATTTTCTGGGAGCGCTCCCATTCCGCCGCTGCTGCTCGTTCAACGGAGAATGGAGGCAGATTCATGCGCATGCGCAGCACCTTCGGGTCCCGCACCAGACGGCGTGGGGTGATCGCGGCGATCATCACCGTGCTGGCCTGCACGTTCCTGTGGGTCCCGACGGCCTCGGCGCACGGCACGATCGTCGGCCCGGCCACCCGCGCCTACCAGTGCTGGCAGGACTGGGGGAGCCAGCACACGAACCCGGCCATGCAGCAGCAGGACCCCATGTGCTGGCAGGCCTTCCAGGCCAACGCCGACACCATGTGGAACTGGATGAGCGCGCTGCGGGACGGGCTCGGCAGCAACTGGCAGGGCGCCACCCCGGACGGGCAGCTGTGCAGCAACGCCCTGTCGCGCAACAACTCGCTGAACACGCCCGGCCAGTGGAAGAAGACGAACCTGGGCGCGAACTTCTCGATGCACCTGTACGACCAGGCGAGCCACGGCGCGGACTACCTCCGGGTGTACGTCAGCAAGAACGGGTTCGACCCCACCACGCAGAGGCTGGGCTGGGGCAACCTCGACTTCATCACCCAGACCGGCAGGTACGCCCCGGCGAAGGACATCACGTTCAACGTCTCGACGAATGGGTCCTACCGCGGCCACCACGTCGTGTTCACCATGTGGAAGGCCTCGCACGCCGACCAGATCTACATGTGGTGCAGTGACGTGAACTTCGGCTGACCGACGGGTCTCCGTGAGCCTACACCTGATAGGCGTATGCCTAGAGGGTGTAGGCTCACGGGCATGCGCTCCTCCCTCACCGCGGCCACCGTGGTCGCCGACGCCGCCGCCCTCGCGGACGAGGCGGGGTTCGAGGCGGTCAGCCTGTCCGCGGTCGCGCGGCGGCTCGAGGTGCAGGCGCCCAGCCTGTACTCGCACGTCCGAGACCTGGAGGCGGTGCGGGACGGGGTCACGGCGCTCGCGCTCGGCGAGCTGGCGGACCTCATCGCCACCGCCATCGCCGGGCGGTCGGGGCTCGACGCGCTCCGGGCCTACGCCGCCGTCTACCGCGAGTACGCGGTGGCGAAGCCGGGGCGCTGGCAGTCGCTGCAGCGCCGTGCCGGTGAGGACGTCGTGCGGTCCGAGGCCGCGCGGAACATGTCCACGCAGGCCGGTGCGGTGTTGAGGGGCTACCCGGTGCCGGCAGGGGAACACGTGCATGCCGTCCGGTTGCTCGGCAGCACCATCAACGGGTTCCTCGCCCTCGAACGCAGCGGCAACTTCGACCACAGCGCGCCCGCGCCCGCCGAGTCCTGGGACAGGACCGTCGTGGCGCTCGACGCACTCCTGCGGGCCTGGCCCGTGCACGACTGACCGGGAAGAACCATGATCACCACACCACTGACCGACGCGCTCGTGCGCGGTGCCGCCGAGCTGGAGCAGACCGCCCGCGGCGTGCTGCCGCACCGCCTGCCCGCCTGGGTGCGCACGCGGTTCCCCGACCCGCAGCTGATGGGCGCCGAGAGCAGGCCCTCCGGCGTGCGGATCGCGCTGGCCACCACGGCGAGCACGGTCGAGCTGGTCCTCCACACCACGTACGCGTCCTACCGCGGCACCACCCGCCCACGTGGCTGTGTGGACCTGGTCGTCGACGGCGTGGACGTCGCCAGCCGGCAGCTCGACGGTGGGGACCACGTGGAGACCGACCTGGCGACCGGCACGACGGCGGTGCACGAGGGCGACGCGTGCACGGTCCGGTTCACCGGATTGTCCACCGAGGACAAGACCGTCGAGATCTGGTTGCCCCACAACGAGACGGTGCACCTGGTCGAGTTGCGGACGGACGCGCCGGTGCGGCCCGTCGAGTCCGGCAGGCGGATCTGGCTGCACCACGGCAGCTCGATCAGCCACGGCTCGAACGCCACCAGGCCGACCGGCATCTGGCCCGCGGTGGCCGCCCGCCGGGGCGACGTCGAGCTGCACAGCCT
This sequence comes from Lentzea sp. NPDC059081, assembly GCF_042738015.1. Lineage (NCBI taxonomy): Bacteria > Bacillati > Actinomycetota > Actinomycetes > Pseudonocardiales > Pseudonocardiaceae > Lentzea > Lentzea sp. NPDC059081. The sequence continues at coordinate 48,260 of NZ_JBHYGW010000007.1, read as the reverse complement.
CGGGTTCGGCGGCAGCGCGATGGTCGACCCGTTCACGGCGCGTGTCATGCGCGACCGGCCCGCCGACCTGATCAGCGTGAAGCTCGGCATCAACGTCGCGAACTTCGACCTGATGCGGCTGCGGGCGTTCGTGCCGGCGGTGCACGGGTTCCTCGACACGATCCGCGACGGGCACCCCGACACGCCGCTCGTGCTGATGTCGCCGATCTTCTGCGGTATCTACGAGGACACGCCGGGACCGGGCGGGATGGACCTGGACGCGCTGGCCGAGGGCCGGGTCGTGTTCACCGCGACCGGCCCGCACGGACCGCTGCCGCAGCTGACCCTGAAGATCATCCGCGACGCCCTGGCGTCGGTGGTGGACAACCGGGACGACGACCCGAACCTGCACTACCTGGACGGGACGACGCTCTACGGCGAGCAGGACGCGGTCGCGCACCCGTTGCCCGACGCACTGCATCCGGACGCCGAGACGCACGAGCTGATGGGCCGGCGCTTCGCCGAGCACGCGTTCGCTCCCGGCGGCCCGTTCAGCCTTCGCGCAACGCCTGCGTGAACGCGTCGGCGGCGGGGGAGCGGTCCTCGTCGGTGACCACGACGGTCCGGCGGCGTTCGAGCAGGCCGGGGTCGCGCACCGGGACCCACGTGACGCCGCGCGGCACGATGTCGGCGGCGAGCCCCGGCAGGACGGACACCCCGAGCCCGGCCGCGACCAGGCCGAGCCGGGTCTGCCAGGTCCGGGCCTCGTAGCCGATCGTGGGCTCGGTCAGCGTCGGCCACGCGCCGAACTGCGGGTCGCCCTCCCCGCCCGCGCCCGCGATCCACACCTGGCCGGCGAGGTCGCGCACGTCGACGAACTCCTGACCGGCGAACGGGTGCGCGTTCGCGACGGCCACGCCGGGCCCGCGCCCGACCGGCACCGGCTCGACGCGCAGTCCCGTCAGGTCGTAGTCCGGCAGGCCGTCGCCGACCGCGACCACCGCGGCCTCGATCCGCCCCGCCCGCAGCCGGCGCAGCAGCACCGGGCTGCCCGCCTCGCCGAGCCGGACGGTGAGCGCGGGGTGGGCGGTCCTCAGCCGGGCGATCACCCGCGGCACGAAGCTCGCCGCCGCCGTCGGGTAGGCGCCCACGGCCAGCCGGCCCGCGATCTTGTCGCGCAGCCCGGCGATCTTCAGCTCCGCCGCCTCCAGGTGCGCGACGACCTGCCGTGCGTGCTCCAGCAGCGCCTCGCACGCGGAGGTCGGGCGGACGCCGCGGGCCCACCGCTCGAACAGCGGGCTGCCCACGGCGGTCTCCATCGCGTTGACCTGCCGGGACACCGCCGACTGCGTGTAGCCGAGGGCGTCGGCCGCGGCGGTGAACGAGCCGCGTCGCGCGACCTCCACGACGACGCGCAGCCCGGTCAAGGTCATCTCCGGCATGCGGGCCAGTATCCCGCTCAGGTCACGTGCTCCGCGTCCGCGGCACGCGCCGAGTCCTCCTGGCCCTCGAACGCCTTGAGGCGGTCGCGGACCGCGGTCGTGACCAGCTCGTACGCGTCGGAGTTGAGCAGCAGCCGCAACGGCGGCGTGTCGGACAGCGCCGCCTCGACGACCGCGTGCGCCACGCCCGACTGGCTGCCCGGCATGTCCTCGACGGGCATCGGCGTCGTGTCGGCGGGGCCGCCGCGGTAGGGCTCGCTGACCGGGACGCGCTGCGCCGCGTCGTAGAAGCTCGTGCGGACCATGCCCGGCTCGACCAGCATCGTGGCGATGCCGAACGGCGCGACCTCGGCGGCCATCGTCTCGAAGTAGCCCTCCACGCCCCACTTGGTGGCGTGGTAGATGGCGAAACCGGGGAACGTGACGTGCCCGCCCATGCTGGACAGCTGCACGAACACCCCGCCGCCCTGGGCTCGCAGCAGCGGCACGGCCCTGCGCGCGACCTGGATGGACGCGGTCAGGTTCGTCGCGATGGACTCCTCGACCTGCTGGTCGGTGAGGTCCTCCGCGGCGCCGAACACGCCGCTGCCCGCGTTGGAGACCACGACGTCGATCCGGTCGTGCTCGGCGAACGCCTCCCCGAGCACCTTCCCGACCTGCGCGGTGTCGGTCACGTCGAGCGCGCGGCGCCACAGCCGGTCGCCGTTCCGCTCGGCCAGGTCGTCCAGCCTGCTCGGGTCGCGCAACGTCGCCGCCACGCGGTCTCCGCGCGCGAGGACCTGCTCGACGAGCTCACGTCCGATTCCCCTCGATGCTCCTGTGATGAACCACGTTGACATGAAAACGACGCTAGGCGGTTCATGGCATGCGCACCAGCGATGGTTTCTCAGCTGAGCCATGCGTAAAACGCATACGTCGGGTTCGACGTATAGTTGAAAAGTGAAGAAGATTGGCTTCCTGTCGTTCGGGCACTGGTCGGACAGCCCGCACTCGCAGACGAGGTCGGCCGCGGACACGCTGCTGCAGTCGATCGACCTGGCCGTGGCCGCGGAGGAGCTGGGCGCCGACGGCGCGTACTTCCGCGTGCACCACTTCGCCAGGCAGCTCGCGTCGCCGTTCCCGCTGCTCGCCGCGATCGGCGCCAAGACCGAGCGCATCGAGATCGGCACCGGTGTCATCGACATGCGCTACGAGAACCCCATGTACATGGTCGAGGACGCCTCCGCCGCCGACCTGATCGCCGGCGGCAGGCTGCAGCTCGGCATCTCCAGGGGATCGCCCGAGCAGGTCGTCGACGGGTGGCGCCACTTCGGCTACCAGCCCGCCGAGGGGCAGACCGAGGCCGACATGGCGCGGATGCACACCGAGCTGTTCCTGAAGGTGCTGGAGGGCGGCGGGTTCGCCCAGCCGAACCCGCGCCCGATGTTCCCCAACCCGCCGGGCCTGCTGCGCGTCGAGCCGCACGCGCCCGGCCTGCGGAACCGGATCTGGTGGGGCGCCGCGTCCAACGCCACCGCGGTGTGGGCGGCGCAGCAGGGCATGAACCTGATGAGCTCCACCCTCAAGTACGACGAGGGCGGCGCGCCGTTCCACGTCCAGCAGGCCGAGCAGATCCGCGAGTTCCGCAAGGCGTGGACCGAGGCCGGCTGGGAGCACGAGCCGCGCACGTCGGTGTCGCGCAGCATCTTCGCGATCACCACGGACCTCGACGACATGTACTTCGGTGGTGACGGCGAGAGCCGCGACCACGTCGGGTTCATCGACGGCCCGAACCAGGCGATCTTCGGCCGCTCCTACGCCGCCGAGCCCGACGTGCTGGTCAAGCAGCTCGCCGAGGACGAGGCGATCGCGGAGGCCGACACCCTGCTGCTGACGGTGCCCAACCAGCTCGGCGTCGAGTACAACGCGCACGTCCTGGAGAACATCCTCGTGCACGTGGCGCCCGCGCTCGGCTGGCGCTGACTCACAGCCGGCGCTGACTCACGGCCGGCGCCGGCTCACCTCGGGTCGACCTCGACGAGGACGTCGAAGAGCCCGGGGTGCGCCGTCACCCCGGGGATGCGCTGACCGGCCGGGACGAAGTCGCGGAAGACGGCCCGGTACGACTCGGCGTCCTCCCAGAGGGCGATGTTGACGTACTGGAAGGTGGTGTCGTTCAGGCCCGTGTTGCGGTGCAGCCGGGCCTGGACGAACCCCGGCGCGCTGGCGAAGTGGTCGATCGTGCCGCGCCAGGCGGCGAGGAAGTCGTCGTCGACCTCCGGCGGCACGGTGAAGCCGTTGATCAGCGTGATAATTCTCGTGTCCTTTCCGGACGGTTCAGATCTCGAGGACGATGCGGCCGCGGACGTGGCCGGTGGCGCTGGCGACGTGCGCGGCTCCGGCCCGGTCGAGGGGGAAGGTCCTGGTGACGGGCAGGGTCAGCTTCCGTTCCGCCACCAGGCGTGCCCCTTCGCGCAGGGCGTGGGTCTTGTCGAGGCCGAAACCGGTCGACACGCGGGCTCCGTGGGCGCTGAAGTCGGCGATGGAGACGACGCGCTTCGGGTCTCCGGTCATCGCGACCAGTTCGGCGACGACGCCGGAGCCCGCGATGTCGAGTGCGGCGTCGACGGCCGGGGCGAGCGCGCGGATGCGGTCCGCGAGGCCGTCGCCGTAGGTGGTGGGGGTGGCGCCGAGTGACGTCAGGTAGTCCTGGTTGGACGGTCCGGCGACGCCGATGACGGTGGCACCGCGGGCAATGGCGAACTGGACGGCGGCCGAGCCGACCCCGCCGCTCGCTCCGTTGACCACGATCGTCTGTCCGCTGTGGACGGCCAGCTCGTCGAGGACGCGCAGGGCCGTCTCGAACGGGGTGGCGAACCCGGCTGCTTCCGTGAAGGTCGCGTTGGGCGGCTTCTTCGCCCACGACGTGAGCACGGCGTGTTCGGCGTAGGTCTCGTGGCCGGAACCGAAGACGGCGTCGCCGATCTCCACGTCCGCGACGCCCTCGCCGATCTCCTCGACGACCCCCGCCGCGTCACCGCCGATCCCGGCCGGCAGCGTCCGCGCGTCGCCCAGCAGGCCCTGGCGGATCTTCCACTCCAGGGCGTTCACCCCGGCGGCGCGGACGGCGACGCGGATCTGGCCCGGTCCTGGTCGTGGCACGGGAACCTCGGCCAGTTCCAGGACCTCCGGTCCGCCGTAGCGGGCAAAGCGCACTGCCTTCAACTCGACTCCTCGACGTTCTGGTGACGACGTCGAGGATCAGGCGATCGCGGGTGGAAGGCGAAGTGTTCTGGCCGGATGTGACGGAATCCGACACGATATCCGTCGTGGAGAAGGATCTGGACACGCTCGACCGGCAGCTGCTGCAGGCGCTGCACCTCGACCCGCGGGCGTCGTTCGCGCGGATCGGGGAGGTGCTGGGCGTGTCCGACCGGACCGTCGCCCGCCGCTACGCCCGGCTGCGCGACGAGCGGGTGATCCACCTCGTCGGGATGGCCGACCCCGGCCACCTCGGCGGCGCCGAACAGGTGCTGCGCCTGCGCTGCAAGCCAGGACCGGCCGGGCAGGTCGCCGAGGCGCTCGCCCGCCGCGACGACACGCGGTGGGTCGCCCTGCTCTCCGGCGGCACCGAGATCTGCGCGAGCCTGCGGTCGTGGTCGGCGCGGGAACGGGACGAGCTGGTCCTGGAACGCCTGCCCCGCACCACGGCGATCGTCTCGGCGAGCGCGCACAGCGTCCTGAACGTCTTCACCACCAGCCGGCACGGCTTCGAGGGACCGGACCCGCTCACCGCCGAGCAGGTCGCCGCGCTCGACCCGCACCTCGACCCCGTCGAGGCCGGCCTGACCGACGCCGACCGCCCGCTGCTGGACGTGCTGGCCGCGAACGGCCGGGCACCCCATCCCGCGCTCGCCGCCGCGACCGGCTGGTCGGAGTCGACCGCGGCCCGCCGGCTGGCCGTCCTGCGCGCGGCCGGCCTGGTGCGGTTCGACCTCGACGTGAACGCCGCGGCGCTCGGCCACCCGACCGAGGCACGCCTGTGGGCGACGGTGCCGCCCGCCCATCTCGCGCAGGCCGGCGCCACCGTCGCCGCTCATCCCCAGGTCACCTTCTGCGCCGCCACGACCGGCCCGGCGAACCTGCTGATCTCCGTGGCCTGCCGCGACGACCGCGACCTCTACCGCTACCTGACCGGCCGGCTGGGGACGGTGCCCGGCGTCGGCGAGGTCGTCACGACGCCCGTGGTGCGCGTCCTCAAACGCGCCGGGCGCTACCTGCGGTAGCAGATCCCGGTGTGGGAGCCGCCGTTGTTGTGGTCGTAGGCCTGGAACCAGAACCAGTAGCTGGTCTGGGGCCCGAACCGCCCGTCCACGCTGACCACGTTGCCGTAGTACTGGTTGATGGTGGTCTGGGCGTTCCTGACGCCGCGCTCGGTGTTGCCGCCGAAGTCCTTGTCAGCCGCCAGCCCCTGGCCGTAGCAGGCGTTGAGGCTCTCCTGCAGGACCAGCACGGGGAAGCCGTAGTGCCCCCGCACGACGACGCAGTTGTAGTTCCCCGAGTTGTTGGTCACCGAAGGCACGTGGAGGTACCACCCGCTGCCCACGCTGACGTTGGTGTAGCCGCCGCACGCCGTCTCGGCGGCGGCCGAGATCGGTGCCGACTCGGCCCGCAACGGCTTCGCCTCGGCGCTCGCGGTGATCGCGAGCACTGCCGTGGCGGTCAACACCACCGCCAAGCCGACTCTCTTGAGACCTTCGAACATGTGGTTCGCCCCCTGTTCCGTGATATCCCCTGACGAGGACCACAGTGGGCGCGGGTCTCCCGGAAATCTCAGTGCGTCTCAACAATCCGCTGGTCAGCGTGCACGAGCAGGCCGGGCCCCGCCTCGGGCGTGACGTCGTGCGCCGACAGCCGGGTCCCGCACGAGTCGCACTCCAGCGACGTGTGCGCCTCGCCTTCGCAGCCGGTGTGCCGGTAGTGGACGGGCGGGCCGTCCGGAGCCATGTGGGTATCGCCCCAGTCCCTGATCGCCATCAGGATCGGGTAGAGGTCGTGCCCCTTGCGGGTCAGGCGGTACTCCGGGTGCTCGCCGTCGTCGGCCTGCTGCCGCGCCAGGACGCCGTGCTCGACCAGCCTGGTCAGGCGGTCCTGCAGGCGGCTGCGCGGGATGCCGAGGTGGGCGCGGAACATGTTGAACCTCCGCACGCCCGCGAAGGACTCCTTGAGGATCAGCAACGTCCAGCGGTCGCCGAGCAGCACGAGCGGCCGGGTGATCGAGCACGGGATGTCGGCGAGCTGTTCGTACCGCATGGGTGTCAGCTTAGTGGTCTCTTTTCGGGACCGCACCTGCTAGCGTCTGGTCTTGAAAAGAGACCGGAGGTCCCGTGAGCGACGCTTTCGACGCACTGAGCACCTTGCTGGCCGACCGCTGGACGTGCCGCCAGTTCCTGCCCGACCAGGTCCCGAGGGCCACGTTGGAGCAGCTGCTGACCGTCGCGCAGCGCACGCCGTCCTGGTGCAACACCCAGCCGTGGCAGGTGGAGCTGACCGAGGGCGCGGCCACGGACCGGCTGCGGTCACGGCTGCTGGCGCACGTCCGTGAGAACGCCGGCACGCCCGACTTCGCGTTCCCCGCGCAGTACACGGGCGTCTACCGGGACCGGCGGCGCGAGTGCGGCGTGCAGCTGTACCAGAGCGTCGGCATCGTGAAGGGCGACCACGAGGGCACGATGCGGCAGGCCGTGCGCAACTTCGAGCTGTTCGACGCGCCGCACGTCGCGATCATCACCACCGAGGCCGACCTGGGCGTCTACGGCGCGATCGACTGCGGCCTCTACCTGAACAGCTTCCTGCTCGCCGCCCAGGCGCTGGGGCTCGGCGCCGCACCGCAGGCGGCGCTCGCGACGTACCCGGACTTCTTCCGCGAGCACTTCAGCCTGCCGGAGAACCGCCTGGTCGTCGCGGGGGTGTCGCTCGGCTACCCGGACGTCGCGCACCCGGTGAACTCGTTCCGCACGAGCCGTGGTGACGCCGCCGTCACGTGGCACACGGATTAGGCGCTCGCCCAGCGGATGACGTCGGCGACGGCCGCGTTGCCCCCGCACAGCACCAGACCGAGCCGCACGCCAGGCCCGACGCGGTCGAGCACCGTGCGCGCCGCCGGCACCAGGCAGCCGGCGGCCGGTTCGGCCCACACCTTCTGCGACTCGGCCAGCGTGAGCGAGCCCCGTGCGGCCTCTGCGTCGGTCACCAGCAGGACGTCCTCCAGCAACGCTACTGCGTGGTCGTAGGTCAGCTGGGAGACATGGGGTGCAGCGAGAGTGGAGACGACCGACGTCGGCTTGAAGTCCACGGGTTCTCCTGCGGCCAACGCCCGACGCATCGCGTCCGCGCCCTCGACCTCGACGCCCCACACGCGGACGCCGGGCACGAGCGCGTGGAACGCCGTCGCCACGCCCGCGGCGAACCCTCCGCCGCCGATGCTCACCAGCACGTCGGTCAGGTCCGGCGCCGCCTCGGCGAACTCCAGGCCCACGGTGCCCTGCCCGGCGACCACGATCGGGTCGTCGTAGGGGTGCACGAGTGTCGCGCCCGCCTCGACGAGGTCGTTCATCAGCGCGAACGCCGCCGCGAGGCCGTCGGTGAGCCGCACGTCCGCACCGGCCGCGCGGGCGAGCTCGACCGAACGGACCGGCGCGGTGTCCGGCATGACGACCGTGGCGGCGACCCCGAGCTCGTGGGCGGCATCGGCCAGTGCGATGCCGTGGTTGCCGCCGCTGACGCCGACCACGCCGGCCGCCCGTGCCTCGTCGGACAGCGAGAGGATCTTCGCGAACGCGCCGCGCGTCTTGAAGGACCCGCTGCGCTGCAGGAGTTCCAGCTTCACCGTCGTCGGCACGCCCAGCAGCGCGGACAGGCCGGGGGAGGGCAGGGTGGGCGTGCGCAGGACCCACCTGTCGATCAACCCGGCCGCGGCCCGCACGTCGCTGATGGTCAAGAGCTCCGCCATGCCGACACCCTATGGGTCAGCGGGAAACCACGCCGTCGTCACCAGGGGACGACGCCCTCGTCGTCGAAGAAGCCGCCGCGCGGTCCGTCGTCCGGCAGGGTGGCGAGCTCGATCGCGATCGCGGCACCCTGCTCCGCCGTGCGCGGCGCGGCGAACCCGGTGAAGTCGGTGGCGACGTAACCGGGGCAGGCGGCGTTGACGAGGACGTTCGTGTCGGCCAGCTCGCGGGCGTACTGGGCGGTGAGGCTGTTGAGCAGCGTCTTCGACGGCGCGTACGCGGCCATCTGCGGACCGGTCTGCAACGCCAGCGAGCCCATGTTGCTCGACATGTTCACGATGCGCGCCGACTCGGCGCGACGCAGCAACGGGAGCATCGCGTTCGTCACGCGGACGACGCCGAACACGTTGGTGTCCAGCACGGTCCGCACGACGTCGAGGTCCAATGTGGACGGGTTCTGCACGCCGTCCGCCATCGGGCCGGAGATGCCCGCGTTGTTCACGAGCACGTCGAGCCGTCCGGTGGTCTGCTCGACGGTCTTCGCGGCGGCGGTGGCGCTGTCGTCGGAGGTGACGTCGAGGGCGACCCCGAACGCGTCGATCCCCTCGGCGCGCAGGCGTGCCACGGCCTCGTCGCGCCGGGCGGTGTCGCGGGCGCCCACGGCCACCGTGAAGCCGATCTTCCCGAGGCCCTGGGCGATGGCGAAACCGATTCCCTTGTTCGCGCCCGTCACGAGCGCGGTCTTCTTGTCGTTCACGTAGTCCATGCTCAGCCTGGGTGCGGGCGCCCGTCCAAGATCGATCGGGTGGGCTGTGATACCCCTCGGGTATTAGGCTGGCGTGGTGGCCGACCTGGAAACGCGCGAGCTCCGGTACTTCGTCGCCGTCGCGGAGGAGCTCCACTTCGGCCGGGCCGCCGACCGGCTCGGCATCGCGCAGCCGCCGCTGTCCCGCGCCATCCGGCAGCTGGAGCACCGGCTGGGCGTGCGGCTCCTCGACCGCGACCGGCGGGGCGTGGCGCTCACCGGGGCGGGCCAGGTGCTCCTGCGGGAGGCGAAGACGGCGCTCGACGCGGTCACGGCGGCCGCGCGGCGGACGCGGCGAGCGGGGGACAGCCGGCGTCCGCTGGTGCTCGTGACGAAGGCCGGGGCGTCGCACGAGTTGTTGCGGAGGCTGCTCGACGCCGCGGAGGGCGTGGTGCCGGTCGAGGTCCTGCTGTGCGAGGTCGGCGAGCAGGCGGGGCTGGTGCGCGACGGCAGCGCGGACGTGGCGATCATGCACCGCCCGTACGACGACCTCGACGGGTTCGACACCGAGGACCTGTTCGTCGAGGGGCAGGTCGCGATCCTGCCGCGCACGCACCCGCTGGCCTCGCGCGAGAAGCTCGTGCTCGCCGACGTCCAGGACGTGCCGGACCTGCCGATCGCGCGGTGGCCCCGGCTCGACGGGTCCTATCCGGACGGTCCCGGTCCCGAGGTGCGCACGCAGTCGAAGCTCGCCCAGCTCGTGGCGCTCGGCAAGACGCTGCTCGTCATCCCGGCCTCCAGCCGCGCCTGGCAGTGGCCGGAGCACGTGGCGGTGCCGGTGGTCGACGCCCCGGACGTCACGACGGTGCTCGCGTGGCAGCCGGCCGACCAGTCCCTCGCGGTCGCTTCGCTCGTGCGCACCGCGGCCGCCCTGCGGGAGTCCTGAGATGCGCCAGATCGCCGAAAGCCCGCTCCACGTGTCGTTCGAGCTCCGTGGCCTGACGGTAGTGGCGCTCCTGGACGGCTACCTCGACCTGCCGCCGTCGCGGCTGCTCGTTCCGGACGGTCTCGCGGTCGAGCCGCCGCTCGTCGACGGTCTGCTCCGCTTGTCCGTCAACGCCTTCCTCGTCGACGACGGCGTCCGGCGGGTGCTGGTGGACACCGGCGCGTCGACCAGCTGGGAGCCCACGATGGGCCTGCTGCTGGAGAGCTTGGCCGCCGCCGGCGTCGACCGCGGGGCCATCACGGACGTCGCCATCACGCACGCGCACTGGGACCACCTGAACGGGCTCGTCGCACCGGACGGTGCAGACTCTTTTCCAGCGCTGGAAAGGGTTTTCATCGGGTCGGGCGACGAGGGGCGGCTTTCGGAACACCTCGCACGGTTCCGCGACCGCGCGGTCATCGTCTCCGAACCACTGCCCGTGACGCCGTGGATGACCGCGTTGCCCGCGAAGGGACACACGCCCGGACACACCGTCTACGAAGCACGTTCGGACGCGGGCACGTTGCTGATCTGGGGCGACACGATCCACGTGCCGTCGGTGCAGTTCGCGCATCCCGAGGTGGCGTGGGAGCTGGACCACGACCAGGACCTCGCCCGCGCCGCACGGCTCGCGCTGCTCGACCGGCTGGCCACGCCGGGGCACTTCGTCGCCGGCGCGCACCTGGACTGGCCCGGCATCGGCAGGGTCGTCCCGGACGGCACGGGCTACGCCCTGGTCACCGGCGAGAACTGATCACCGGCTGGGTCTGATCACCGGATGGGGCTGATCCCCGCTACCGCCACCGCGAGCAGCCGCTCGGCCGCGGCCGCCGGGTCGCGGTGCTGTTCGGTGGCCATCGCGATGCCGACGACCAGCGTTACCAGCTCGACGCTCGTGACGTCCGCCGGCACCGCGCCGTCGCCGATCGCCCTGCGCAGCAACGGTTCCACCGCCTCGCCGACGATCGTCGCGCACGAGTTGCCCTGCACCGGGTCGGCCTCGTAGGACAACGCCGTCGCGAGCCCCCGCGCCGTCACGCAGTACGCCGTCAGGTCGGCCAGCCACGTGAGCAGCACGTCCCTGCTGTCGCCGGACCCGGTCAGCTCGTGCGCCCGCTCGCGCAACGCCTCGACCCGCTGGTGCGACACGGCTTCCAGCAACGCCTGGCGGGTGGGGAAGTGGCGGCGCACGGTCGCCGACCCGACCCCGGCGACGCGGGCGATCTGCTCGAGCGACGCCCCGGCGCCGTGCTCGGCGACCTCCCGCTCGGCCACGGCGAGGATCCGCCCGTGGTTGCGGCGGGCGTCGGCACGCTGGCTCTCGGTCATCGCACCCTCGTGGTTGATAAACGGCGGGGTCCGCCATATCGTAGCGGACACGAAAACGGCGGACCCCGCCGTTTTGTTGACCGAAGTGAGGGAAAGCCATGTCCGTGCTCGTCACAGGAGCCACCGGCAAGCAGGGCGGCGCCACCGTCCGCGCTCTGGCCGAGGCAGGCGTGCCGGTGCGCGCGCTGGTCCGCGACCCGGAGTCCGACCGCGCGAAGGCACTGGACGTCGAGCTCGTCACCGGTGACCTGAACGACCGCGAGTCGCTGGTCCGCGCGACCAAGGGCGTCGAGACGGTGTACTCGGTGCAGATGCCGCCGTTCACCGGGGACGGGTTCGACTTCGTGGCCGAGCAGGCGCAGGCGGGCAACCTGGTCGACGCCGCGCGGGAGTCGGGCGTGCGGCAGTTCATCCAGACCACCGTCGACGGCGCGAACGGGCGCATCCGCGACGAGCGCTTCCCGATCAGGGAGGCCTCGCACAACAGCAAGGCCGCGATCCAGGAACGGGTCCGCGAGGCCGGGTTCGAGCGGTGGACGCTGCTCAAGCCGGGCTTCTTCATGGAGAACCTGCTGCCCTCGTCGGCCTACCTGTTCCCGCGCGGCGTGGAGGGCGGCATCGTGAGCATGCTCAAGCCCACGACGGAGCTGTCCCTGTTCGCCGTGCGGGACATGGGGCCCGCGGTCGTCGCCGCCGTGGCCGACCCCGAGCGGTTCGACCGGGTGGAGCTGGAGTTCGCGAGCGACCGGCTGTCGATGGCGGAGATCGCCGAGGTGCTCTCCGAGGTGCTGGGCACGGAGCTGACCGCGCCGGACATGACGCTGGAGCAGGCCCGCGCCGCCGGGATGCCGGAGATGGGCGCGGGCCACGACAGGCTGAACGAGACCGGCATGGCGGGCCGTCCGCAGTACGCGAGGGACCTCGGCCTGCCGTTGACGAGCTTCGCGGACTGGGCCCGGCAGCACCTGGGCTGACAGCTCAGGTGCCGACGGTCAGGGGCAGGGCCACGCCACGTCGATGTCACCGACGTAGCGCTGCCGCTCCTGCTCCGACAGCCCACCGGTGACGACCAGGCACAGCGTGCGCACCCACGCCGCCGGATCGGCCTCCCAGACCGCGAGCGTGCCGTCCTCCCGCGCGCTCAGCAGCCCGCCGTCGCCGGTCGCGGCGAGCCCGGCGACGGGTCCGGCGACGGCGGGCTGCCACCGGCCCACCTGGCTGCCGTCGCCGGTGCTCCAGAACACCAGCTCACCGGTGCCGGGGTCGAGCTGGACGACCTGACCGGCCGCGAACGCCACCTCCGTCGAGGGCTTGGCCGGACCCAGCCCGAACACCGTCGACCGCCGCCCGTCGTCGAAGAGCACCCGGCCGTCGACGTCCGCCGCGGCCACCTGCTCGCCGTCGTCGCTCACGGCGAAGCTCCGGACGTCGGCGGCGAAGTTCATCCGGCGGACCTCGGTGAGCTCGCCGTCCTTCCAGTGCCACAACGCGATGTCGGTGCCTCCAGCCGCGGCAGTACGAGACCTGACGACGGTCGCGACGGCGTCACCACGGACGTTGGCCGCGATCTCCTGCTGGTTCACGACCGAGTCCACGAGCCGGGACTCGTCCTCCTCGACCACGGGCACTCCGCCGGCACCGGCAACGGCCAGATGACGACTGTCGCCGAGGAACACCCCCTTGCCCGATACCCGCTGCCCGTCAGGACTGATGTGCACGGCACCACGCACCGCCGGCTGCACGGACTTCTCGGCCAACGTCCGCACATCGCGCACAACGACACCGCCAGGCCCCGCGACCGCAGCAGTCCCACTCGCACCAACGGCCACAGAGCCGACCCCGGCCGGCCCACGACCCTGGACGCGCACCCGGTTGTCCTGGTCCGGCGAGGACACCACGACGGTCCCGTTCTCCGACACGGAGACCACGGACCGCCCGTCCTCGCTCATCCGCACGTCACGAACCAGCGTGGGATGGGCGAAAAGTCGCGCGGTCTGCACGAGGTTCTCGTCGAACAGCGCCACGACCCCCTGCCCGGTCCCGACCACGATCCGCTCGCCGTCCCCGGACATGCTGACGCAGCAGGCATCCGAGCCCACCTCGACCGCGCGAGTCCTGGTCCGCGTGCCCACGTCCCACAACTCGAGCGCGGACCCGTTGAGCAACGCCAGCGACGACCCTCCGGCCGCCATCCCCCGAGCCCACACCCTCGCGGCACCGAACGTGGTCCAGCTCCCGCTTGCCGGCTCGAACACGGTCACCTTCGCCGCAGCCGACCGCCCGTCGAAGGTGAACAGCCGATCCCCGCGGAACTCCACCGGCCCACCAGGCACGTCAGGCCCCTCGACGCTGACCACCGCCCGCCCGCCGGCCACCTCCCACACCCCGAACCGGGGCGTCGACCCGCCACCCTTGCTGGAGGACGCGGCCACCCACCTCCCGTCAGCGGACAACGCCACCCGCTCCGGCGCCCCGGTGAACGGAACCTCGCGCACCAACGACCCGTCGCCGACGTTCCACACCTTCACCGTCAGCCCGTCGGCGTTGGCGAGCACCCGCCCATCACCACTGACCGCCAGCGCCGACGAGGCGTCCGGCAGCACAACACCGCTGTCCCGCCGAGACTTCCCGTCCCACACCGACACCGTCCCGTCCCCGAACGCATGCGCCACCACACCCCCATCAGCACTGACGGCGACATTCGCCCGAGTCCCCATGTCCGCGGGCCGAGTACGACTGCTCGCGTCAGACCCGGCAGCCACCACCGACACCACGTACCGAGCCCGATCCACCACACTCATCAACGCACCCCGCGCCTGCACCGACGGACTGGCACTCCACGAGGTCAACGCCAGCCGGAACGCCAGCTGCGGATCAACCCCCACCAACCGCTGTGCCTCCACCGCCAACGCACGCGACAGGGCGATCCGAGCCTGCTCAGCAGCCCGATCCCGTTGCGCCACAGCAACCCTCTGCTGCCACACCGCAACCCCGCCGGCTACCAACGCCAACGACAACAACCCGGCCAACACCGAAACCAGCTGCCGCTGCTGCCGGGAGTCCTCACTGATCAGCTCGTCCTTGGCAACCCCGTGCACAGCAGCCGCGAGCGTCGCCGCACCAGCCCGGAACTCGGCACCGCTCAACCGCTCCGGCGACCGCAGATCAACCCACAACGGCTCCCCGGCAAACCACCCGGCCACCGACCGAGGCAGCGCGGTCGTCCGCTCCCAGTCGAAGTCACCGGCAGCGTCGTCCCACACCAGCTCACCCCCGGTGAGCACGATGAAGAACGTCTCCCGAGACTTCCTCTCCCGCCACAACGCCACCTCCCGCCCCACCCAAGGCGACGCGGCGGACGCCGGACACGCCAGGAGCGTGAAGGTCCGGGAGGCCAGCAACGCCTCTTGGATCGACGACCACAGATCAGGACTGGCAGCAAGACTCACGTCGTCCCGAAAGACCCGCAACGCGCGGGCCCGGTACCACCGCCGCCCGATCCGGTGCAGGCTGCGTTGCAGCTTCTTGGCCAACGGCCGATCAGCCGCATGGCTGTAGGAGACGAACCCGTCGTACACCAGTGACCCCCTTTAACGGCAGGGAATGCTACGGACGACAAGCACACCCGTCAGGCAAACGCGAAGCCAAGGCGAGCACGAAGGCGACGGCGAAGCCGAGCTGCCTCAGCTTGAAACGGAGGTTCCGGTGGGCCCCCGTCACGAGTCGTGCCACAGCACTCGCTGCGACAACGGAGGGGTGTCAAGT
>NZ_JBHYGW010000007.1:0-33016 GCF_042738015.1 Lentzea sp. NPDC059081 | reverse complement strand
GTGTCAAGTCGACACGCTTTTCGTCGACTTGACACCCCTCCGTTGTCGTGGCTCGCTCTTGGCTCGGCTCGTGACGGGGGCCCACCCGAACCGCACCACCTACGCAACGCGCAGCCGCCCAAAGCACCAGGCGTGCCATCAACCCGCCGAGGGCGCGGTACCCCCAGATCAGATTGGCGGGGGTTCGGGGGCAGAGCCCCTGAGGGAAAGCACGCAACAGAACCCGCCGCCCGCAACAGGGGAACGCCACGCAACAGGGGAACCCCACGCAAGGGAGGAACCCGACCTGTTGTGCAAGCAGCCCCCCAACGCCCCACCATGGAAACCAAACCGGATCGGCAACCGATACGAACACCAAGGGGGAGAGAACGGAGGTCCGCAAGTGAGCTCGCCCAACCGCGAGACCCCAGTGCTGATCACCTCAGCCGCCCCGTCCTACCAAGACCAGCTGGCGGCGAGACGACGCAGGTACGCCATCATGATGAGCCTGCGCATCCCGTGCATCGTCCTGGCGGTGCTGTTCGCCAAGATCTGGTGGCTGGCACTGGCCCTGATCCTGCTGTCCGTCCCGCTGCCGTGGATGGCCGTCCTGATCGCGAACGACCGCCCACCGCGCAAGGCCGAGACACCTCAGCGTATGCAGAGGCAGGCGCTCACCAGCGAAGGACCCGACACGAAGACGCGCACCAGCAGGAACCCGAGATGAACACGCGCACAGGCAGGAACTCGAAGTGACCGGCCTCACGGTCGTGATCGGCTACGGCGACGCCGCCCTGGACGTCCTGAGACACATCCCACTGCATCCCGACGTAGTGGTGGTGGACCCGGACGCACTGGCCCTCACCGCCGCCCTCGCCAACGACGCGAGAATCGTCAGGGGCGACGGCCGCGACCTCTGCGTGCTGCGGCACGCGGGCGTCCAGTTCGCGGGACGGGTGATCGTCGCGGTGTCCGAGGACCAGGAAGGCCTGCTGATCACCGGGTTCGCCCGCAACCTCAACCGGACGGCGGTCATCGTCGCCGCCGTCCGCGAGTCGGCCAACCAGGACCTGTTCACCCGGCTCGGCGCGGACGAGGTCTTCGTGCGGGCGCGGTCGGTCAGGTAGCCGCGCCGAACAGCGCGGACAGCCGCTCCAGCGACTGCTCGATCGCCGCCTTGTTGCGGCGGGGGAAGAACGACAGGTCGATCAGCAGCGGCAGGCGGGCGGTCGACCAGTCGAACGTCTCGGTCACCTCGGTGGTGCCGTCGCCGAGCGGCCTGAGCTGCCAGCGCCAGCGGTGGCCGTTGAAGTGGCGCCAGGCGATCAGGCGGTCCTCCTCGAACTCCACCACGACGTTCTCGATCCGGTACGCGAGGCCCATCTTCATGTCCATGCCGAACTCGGACCCCATCGTGAGCCGCTCGGGCGCGCCGTCGCGAGGGGCGAGGACGGAGCCGGACCCGTCGATCAGCGGGTGCTTCGCCGGGTCGGTCAGCAGGGCGAAGATCTGCCCGGCGGGGGCGTGGACGGTCCTGGTCGCGGACACACTTCTCTTCGGCACGGTCCCAGCCAAACATCCGCCACCCGGTCGTGCATGACGAGGGGTCATCGCACGGGGTCGGCGAAGACCTCGCGCAGCCGCGCGCGGTCGTGCAGGACGAGGATTCCACAAAGGACGGTGTAGAGCGTGGCCATGTACTTGACGAACGGGTAGTCGAAGGCGAAGTCCATCAACGTGATGTTGAGCCCGACCACGAACAGGGCTCCCGCGCCGACGAACGTGGTGCGGCGGAACAACAGCATGACGGCGGGCACCAGTTCGAACAGCCCGCTCACCCGGCCGTAGAACGGCGAGTAGCCGTAGAACAGCCACACCAGCGAGGTGCCGTCGACCGTCGACTTCGACAGGTTCTCCCAGTCGCCGTAGTAGAACTGGCCGCCGAACAGCTTGACGCACCCGTAGAAGGCGAAGACCACCGCCATCAGCAGCCTGATGACGAGAATCGTCTTCGACCCTGCCTTGAACCAGATCATGCCCCGAATCGTCGCGACCACCGGCCCACGAGCACATCCTGCGCGGAGTCTGTCCGGACGGCCTGGGGGAGGAGCCGTCTCCTACCGCGGGAGGAGGTGGCGGGCACGCGGCCGACCTACGATCGAGGTCGTGAACTCGTGGAACGGGCTGCTCCGGTTCGCGCCACTGGCCCTGGTCGTCGCCTCGACGCTGTGGCTCGCCGTTCCCGCTCCCGACCTGGGCCTCGGCACGTGGGTCTTCCCGGTGACGGCGGCGGTGGTGTTCGTGCCCGGCCGCCGGTTCCCGCTGGCGGTGTCGCTCGCGCAGAGCCTGCTGGTGCTGACGGCGTTCCTGCTGAGCGCCCCTGGGCTCGGCGAGGCCCAGGCCTGTGCCGCGCTCTCGCTGGCCGAGCTGGCGATGCGCCGGCCGTGGCGCCCGCTGGCGGCCGGGATCGCGGTCGCGCTGGCGGTGGACGTGGTCTACCTCTTCGCGCAGCAGGACGACCGGCTGCCGGCGGTCGCGCTGAGGGCGGTGCTGGTGGTCGGGGTGCCTGTGCTCGCCGGACGCCATCTGCGGTCGATGCGCGAGCTCGCCGCACGGCAGCGCGAGGAGAAGGCGTTGATCCTGCGGGTGCGGGACGCGGAGATCGAGGCCGCGCGCGAGGCGGACCGGGTCGCGGTCGCGCGTGAGCTGCACGACCTCGTCGCGCACCACGTGTCCTCGATGGTGCTGCGGTCGGCGGTGGCACGGCACGCCGCGACGAGCGCCGACCAGTTCCGGGAGGTGCTCGACGACGTGCACGCCTCCGGGTCGGCGGCGCTGACGGACCTGCGGGAACTGGTCGGCGAGCTCCGCGACCCGTCGGTCCCGTCGCTGGGCGCGAGTCCGCCCTGTCTGGCCACGGCGTTGCGGCAGGCGGCCGAGAGGTGCGAACGCGCGGGTTTCCCGGTGCACACCCGGATCGCCGCCGGCGAACTGGACGCGGCGCGGCGGCTCGTGGTGCTGCGGGTCGTGCAGGAGTCGCTGACCAACGTGATGCGCCACGCCGAACCGGGGGCGGCCGTGCTCGTCGACGTCCGGGAGTCCGCCGCCGGGGTCGAGGTCGAGGTCCGCGACGACGGGGGAGCGGCACCCGCCGCGGCGGGACACGGCCTCACCGGCATGGCCGAGCGGGTCGAGCGACTCGGCGGGGCGTTCCACGCGGGCCCGAGCGGCCGCGGCTGGTCCGTGCGCGCCACCGTGCCGCGTCAGGAGCAGCCGGCGTGATCCGCCTGCTGATCGTCGACGACCAGCAGCTCGTCCGCGCCGGCCTGCGGATGCTCTGCGAGAGCGCGCCGGACGTCGAGATCGTCGGCGAGGCGGCCGACGGCGCCGAGGCGGTGCGGCAGGCAGCCCGGTGCCGTCCCGACGTGGTTCTGATGGACCTGCGCATGCCCGTGGTCGACGGCATCGCGGCGACCAGGAGGATCCTCGCCGCCGACCGGGACGCCCGCGTCGTCGCGCTGACGACGTTCGACGACGACGATCACCTCTACCCGGCGCTGGCCGCGGGCGCGCACGGGTTCCTGGTGAAGGACTCCGCGCCGGAGGAGCTGCTCGCGGCGGTGCGGCGGGCGGCCGCCGGGGAGCAGCCCTTCAGCCCCGGTGTGCTGCGGCGGCTCGTGCGCCGGGTCGTCCGGCAGGAGCGCGGGCCACAGCCGCCGAGCGGTCTGACACCGCGCGAGCTCGAGGTGCTCGTGCTGCTCGCGCAGGGTCTGGGGAACCAGGACATCGCCGACCGCCTGCACGTGGGCGTGACGACGGTGAAGACGCACGTGGCCGCGTTGATGGCGAAGACGGGAGCGGACAACCGGGTCCGGCTCGCCGTCCTCGCCCACACCTCCGGACTGCTGTGAGACCGCGAGTCACCGGCACGGCGTCACGCGGGCAGGATCTCCACGTACCCGTCGGTGCCGTTGACGCGGATGCGGTGCCCGTCCTGGATCAGCCGGGTGGCGTGCTCCAGACCGACGACGGCGGGCAGGCCGTACTCCCGCGCGACCACCGCGCCGTGCGTCATCAGCCCGCCGACCTCGGTGACCAGGCCCGCGATCGCGACGAACAGCGGCGACCAGCTCGGGTCGGTGTGCGCCGTGACCAGGATGTCGCCGGGTTCCAGGTCAGCCTCGGCCAGGTCCAGGACGACGCGCGCCCGTCCCTCCACGGTGCCGCCCGAGACCGGCAGACCGGCCAGCGCGCCGGCGGGCAGGTCGTCGCGCCGGTACGTGCCGGCGACCGCCTCACCGTCCGAAGTGAGCACTCGCGGTGGCGTGAGTGCCTGGTGTGAAAGGAAGTCCTCCCGGCGCCGGTGGATGATCCCGGCGTCGGCCTCGTTCGTCCGCACGACCTCGCGGAACTCCTGGAGCGTCAGGTAGAAGACGTCCTCCGTCTCGTCGAGCACGCCCGCGCGCACCAGCCGGTCCGCTTCTGCCAGCAGGGCCTGCTTGTAGACGAAGTAGCGGCTGATCATGAAGTACTTCGGGTACTCGCGGTAGCCGGCGAACGTGCGGACGCGGTCGACCATCCGCTTGGTCTCCAGGGCCTTCCGCTCGCCGTCCGGCAGCTCCCGCAGGCGCTCCAGCAGCTCCCGCTCCTTCGCCGCGGCCGTGCGCCGGCCCTGTTCGAAGCGCTGCTGCCCGGCTCCGTGCGCGAAGTTCCGCACGTTGGCGAGCAGCAGGGGCAGCAGCGTGGCGGGGTGCTCGCTCCAGCGCGGCCTGGTGATGTCGATCTCGCCGACGCAGCGCATGCCGTACCTGCCGAGGTAGCCCAGGACGGCGTCCCGCGACTCCGGACCGCCCGGCAGGTCGTCCAGGCCGCCGAGCAGGTCGCCCGTCTTCTCCAGGTGCGCCACGACTTCCGGGTGCGGGCGGAGGACGTCGGCGACGTCGAGGAGCTCCAGGCCCATCTCGGCCGTGACGTTGTGGGGCGCGGAGAGCGTGAGGGTGTCGGCCGCGTTCTTCTCGCCGAGCCAGTCCCGCAGGTTCTCGTTGAGCCACCAGGTCGCCTGCATCCCCGCCATGATCACCTGGGTGCTGCGCGCGTCGAACAGCACCCGGCGCAGCTCCGCGAAGTCGCCGAGGACGAAGTCGACGAGGTCCACCCCCGACCGGTGCCCGATCTCGCGCTTCAGGGCGGCGACCGACGTCTCGGCGGCGCCGATCAGCTCGGTGACGACGTCCGGGTCGGTCTCGATCGTGGCGGGCTCGGCGCCGGGGATCGGTTGTGGCGTCTCGTCCGGGACGGTCGGGAGGAAGCCCTCGCGGTCCATGACGGTGCGCAGCGCGTCGCCCATCAGCGGGTCGGACCTGCCCGCCACGCCGAGGAACCCGTCGCGGCTGGCGGGGGTGGCCAGGATCTGCGTGACATCGACGAACAGTCGCCCGCCGGCCACGGTCATCGGGCGCGGGGTGGTCAGCTGCCACACGGACAGGCCCAGCGGCCGCATGGCGTCGGTCATCATCTGCTGGTGGCCGACCGACACGTAGACGCGGTTCTGCCCGTCGCCCTCGGGAACGGGGAACAGCGTGGTGATCGGGCGGCTCTGCACCACCTGGAACCCGTCGCCGGTCAGGCACCACTCGACGTCCTGCGGCCGGCCGAAGTGCGCCTCGATCGTCCTGCCCAGCCCGGCGAGCCGCACGACCTGCTCGTCGGTCAGCGCGGGATCACGCCGCCGCTCGGGGTCGACCGCCGCCTCGCGCGTCCCACCGCCCGGCACTGCCTCGACCACGATCTCCTTGGCGGCCAGGGACTTCTCGACGACCACGCCGTCGCGGACCCGGTAGACGTCCGTGTTCACCAGCCCGGACACCAGGGCCTCGCCGAGCCCGAAGCTCGCCTCCACGCAGGACACCTTGCGGTTCGACGAGACGGGGTCCGCCGTGAACAGGACACCGGCGGCGTCCGGGAACACCATCTCCTGCACCACCACGGCCATCCGCACCTCGCGGTGGCCGAAACCGTTGCGCAGCCGGTAGACCACCGCCCGCTCGGTGAACAGCGAGGCCCAGCAGCGGCTCACGTGCCGCAGGACCTCGGCGTGCCCGACGACGTTGAGGTACGAGTCCTGCTGCCCCGCGAACGAGGTCGACGGCAGGTCCTCGGCCGTCGCGCTCGATCGGACGGCGTAAGCGGTCTTCTCTCCTGCGTGGCGGGCGACCGCGTCCGCCACCTCGTCCGGAACGGCGGTGCCCTCCACCGCGCGGCGGATCTCCGCGCTGGTCTCGCGGATCGCGTCGCGGTCGTCCTGGTCGAGGCGCGCCAGCCGGTCCAGCAGGTCGTCGATGGCCGGCACGTCCCGCAGGACGCGGTCGAAAGCTCTTGTCGTCACGCAGAAACCGTCGGGAACGCGGACACCGTCGATCCGCGACAGCTCTCCCAGATGTGCCCCCTTGCCGCCGCAGAGCGCGACCTGCGTCCGGTCGATCTCCCGGAGCTCGAGCACGTGGCCGGTCATTCGTCGACATCCCCCGTTCGTCTTGCCCAGCATTTCGCACCGGTGCTGTTTCCGCAGTTCCCGGCGCAAGCGGGAGATTCTGCGGCACCACCGGGGTCTTGCCGCAAGACCCCGGTCGTGCTATACGGTGAAAGTGGCGAGGGGACAGCGGTGAAGCGGCTCGGCGTGATCGTGCTCGGGGCGGTGCTGCTCGTCGTCGGCGTCGCCATGCTGGTGCTGCCGGGGCCCGGACTGCTGCTGGTGCTCGCCGGTCTGGTCGTGCTCGCCTCGGAGTTCCCGAAGCTGGAGCGCTACGTCGACCCCGTGCGCGACCAGGCCATGAAGGCGGCGGAGCAGAGCGTCTCGTCGCCGCTGCGCATCGCCTTCTCCGTCGCGGCAGGACTCGCGCTGGTCGCGGCCGGCGTGGTGTGGGGGCTCGTGAAGTCGTTGCCCCTGGCCGGGTGGAGCACCGGCAGCAGCCTGATCCTGTCCGGTGTGGTCCTGCTCGGTCTGCTGGTGTGGAGCTACCGCAGGGTCCACGCCGGGACGGGCGGCCGGTAGCCGCCCGTCGACAGTTCCAGGGCCCGGCTCAGGCGGACTTCATCTGACCGCCGTGGACGGTCCAGTTCGACCCGATCGCGCTCGGCATCGTCGGCGACGACAGCAGGACCACCGCGCGGGCGATCTCGCTCGGGTCGATCAGGTCGCCGCTCACCATGCCGAACTGCTCGGGCAGCCCCGCCACCAGCGTGGCGTGGTCGACGCCGAGGTTCGCCGCCATGCTCGCCACGAGGCCGTCCGGGCCCACCAGGAGGGGGGTGCGCGTCGCGCCGGGGGTGACCGCGTTGATCCGCACGCCCGCCCGGCCCGCCGCTTCGGCGAGGCCGCGGGTGAACGCGTTGAGCGCGGCCTTGGCAGCGGCGTAGGGCAGCGGTGCCGTGTGCGGGTCGCGGGCACTGCTGGAGCTGATGTTCACCACGGCGCCCCGTGCCTTCGTGAGTGCGGGCAGCGCTGCGCGGGTCGCACGGACGGCGGCGTTGAGATTCAGCGCGAACACGCTGGCCCACGCGTCGTCGTCGCCGCTGAACGGGTCCTCGAACATCCCTTCCGGACGCTCGTCGCCGCCTCCGGCGTTGTTGACCAGCACGTCGAGCCGGTCGTCCTCGGCGAGCACGGCCTCGACCAGCTTCACCGGGCCGTCCAGGCTCGACAGGTCGGCCGGGACGAACACGGCGTCCGTGGCGGCGAGCTCGGGAGTGCTCCTGCGCGCGGTGGCGACGACGGACGCCCCCTCGGCGAGGAACGCCCGCACGACGGCGAGCCCGATCCCCTTGCTCGCCCCGGTGACGAGCACGCGCTTGCCTTCGAGCTGCAGGTCCATGACGTGGTTCCTCTCTGGGGTGGTTGCCTTTCAAGTGATACACATCTGTCGCGTTTACCGCAACAAGTGCGACAGTCTGGTATCGTTTAGGTATGGCAACCACCGGGACACGCCGCCTGCGGGCGGACGCGGAGCAGAACACCGCGCGGATCCTGGCCGCGGCCGCCGAGGTGCTGGCCGACGACCCGTCGGCGTCGCTCGAACGCATCGGCGAGGCGGCCGGCCTGACCCGCGCGACCGTGCACCGCCGCTTCGCCTCCCGGCAGGCGCTGCTGGCGGCGCTGGCCGAGGAGCTCAACCAGCGCTACCTCGGCGCGCTCGACCAGTCGTGGGTGGACACGGCACCTCCGCGGGAGGTCTTCCTGCGGCTGACGGAGATCGTGTTCGAGCTGAAGGTCAGCCACCGGTTCGCGATGGAGCTGCTGAACGGGCCGAGCGGGTGCCAGACGGGGCTGAGCCCGGAGGTCGAGGAGCGGCTGGACCGGGTCTTCGCCCGGCTGCGCGCGGCGGGCGAGATCACCGCGACCGGGGCGTGGTGGTGCCGGCAGGTGTACCTGGCGCTGCTGCACGAGGCGCACGAGGTGCCGGTGGACACGGCGGACCTGGCGGCGGCCGGGGGATCGCGGCCGGAGCTGGTGGTCGCGGCCGTGCTGGGAGCGCTGGGCGGCCCGGTGGAGCGCGCCTGAGGCGTCAGCCCTGCGGGACGCCGGTCCGTTCGCCCGCCTGGTACGCGCCCGGCGTCTGCCCGGTCGTCCGCGCGAACACGTCGACGAACGCGCTGGTCGTCGCCCATCCGCACCGGTGCGCCGTCGCGGTCACCGAGGCGCCCGCGCTCAGGGCCAGCATCGCGTGGAACACCCGCACCGCCGTGCGCCACTGCGGGTAGGTGCTGCCGAACTCCGCCCGGAACAGCCGGGTGAGCTGCCGGTCGCTCGTCCCCGCCCGCCGGGCGAGCCAGGTGATCGTGCGCGGGGTGGCCAGGTCGTCGGTCACCAGCCGGCAGGCGTGCGCGAGCCGGGGGTCGCGGGCCGTGGGCAGGGTGATCGCCGCCAGGTCGGCCCGCCGGACGCGGTCGCGGACCACCGCGCGCAGCCGGCGTGCCTCGGCGGGCGGCAGGCCGGGTTCGGTGCAGGCCATCAGCAGCTCGCGCAGCAGGGGCGTCACGGCGATCACGGTCGGGCGGTCGCCGGGGAAGAGCGTCTCCCCCGGCGGGAACCGGAGCAGGTGCACCTGGGCGTGGCCGTGCACGCGGTGCTCGTGCCAGGTCTGGGCCGGCGTCCAGATCGCCCGCTGCGCGCCCGCGACCCACGTGCCGTGCTCGGTGGTCACCGCGAAGACGCCACTGCTGACGTAGAGGAGCTGGTGCTCGCCGTCGTGCCGGTGGCGGGCGATCACCTCGCCGGGCGTGTGGTGATGGCGGCTTTCCGACACAGGACGACAGTTTATCGGAAGTCTTCGGGGCCGCTGCCGATCAAGGTGGGGGCATGAGACGGTTCTTCGCCGACACCCGGCCGCTCGCGATCCCGGCGTTCCGCCGGACGTTCGCCGGGCAGGGCACCGCGGTGGTCGGCCTGATGATCACGGCGGTCGCCGTGCCCGTGCAGCTCTACGACCTGACCCGCTCGTCGCTCGTCGTCGGGCTGAGCGGGCTCGTCGGGCTGCTGCCGGTGGTCGTGTTCGGCCTGTACGGGGGAGCGGTCGCGGACGCGGTCGACCGCCGCAAGCTCTACCTCGCGTCGTCGTCGGTGTCGTGGGCCGCGACGCTCGGGCTGCTCGCCCAGAGCCTCGCGGACGTCCGGTCGCCGGTGCTGGTCCTCGGGCTCGTCGCGGTGCAGGCGGGCAGCTTCGCGGTCTCGTCGTCGGTGCGCGGTGCGATCATCCCGCTGCTCGTGCCTGCCGAGCTGGTACCGGCCGCGAACGCCCTCAACTACACGATCGGCACCCTCGGCCAGGTGGTCGGCCCTCTGATTGCCGGTGTCCTCGTCGGGCTGCCCGGCGGGTTCAGCTACGCCTACGCCGCCGACGCCGTCCTGTTCACCGCCGCTCTGTACGCCGCCGTGCGCCTGCCGTCGTTCGGCGTGCCGGAGTTCGCGGGACGTCCGGGACTGCGGTCCGTCGTCGAGGGCCTGCGGTTCCTCGGCGGCAACCCGGTGCTGCTCATGTCGTTCGCCGTCGACATCGCCGCGATGGTGCTGGCGACGCCGCAGGCGCTGTTCCCGCAGGCCGCCGCCACCCGGTTCGACGGCGGGGTGGGCCCGCTGTACTCGGCCATCGCGATCGGGTCGATCCTGGCGGGCGTGCTGGGCGGCTGGATCGGCCGCGTGCGCAGGCAGGGCGTCGCGCTGACGCTCGCGGTCGTGGTCTGGTCGGCCGCCATCGCCGTCGCCGGGTTCGTGAGCGAGCTGTGGGTGGTCGTGGCGCTGCTGGTCGTCGCGGGGGCGGCGGACCTGGTCAGCGCCGTGTTCCGGCAGTCGATCCTGCAGAGCTTCGTGCCGGACCGGTTGCGCGGACGGCTGCAGGGCGTGTTCACCGTGGTCGTCAGCGGCGGTCCGCGACTCGGCGACCTGCGGGCCGGGATCATGGCCGCCACCACCACGTTCACCCTCGCCTGGTCCGGCGCGGCGTTGCTGTGCATCGCGGTCGTGCTCGTCGCGGCGGTGTCCGTGCGGTCGTTCTGGCACTACGACAGCCGCAAGGTCCTCGTCGACGCCTAGACCGGGGTCCGGGGCGCGTTCTCGCCGCCCTTCTGCCACCGCTTCCGGTCGAGCAGGCCCATCACGGGCGACGCCGACAGGCCGTGCACCAGGACCGAGCCGATCACGACCAGGCCCACGACCCGCCAGATCGTGTCGTGGCCGGCGAAGTCGCCCTCCTGCAACGCGTAGGTGACGTAGAACAACGACCCGATGCCCCGGACGCCGAAGAACGCGATGACCGTGCGTTCGCGTGGTCCGGTCTTGCCGCGCAGCAACCCGATCCACCCCGCGGCGGGCCGGACCACCAGCAGGACCACCGCCGCGACCAGGACCTCCTGCCAGCGCAGGCCCGAGAGCAGGCCGGACACCGCGGCGCCGCCCAGCAGGAACACGATCACCACCGTGAGCATGCGCTCGGCCTGTTCGACGTAGCGGTGCAGCACCTGGTGGTAGCCGTGGTTCCGTTCGGCGGCCCTGATCGTGCAGGCGCACACGAACACCGCCACGAACCCGTAGCCCTCGGCGAGCTCCGTGACGCCGTAGGCGAGGAACGTCGCGGCGAGCGCCACGAACCCCTCCGCGTGCTCCGCGAGGCGGAACTTCTCCGACGGCGCCGAGAAGAACAGCTTGCCCAGCAACCAGCCCACGCCCACGCCGATCGCGAGCCCGCAGGCGAGCCGCCACAGCACGTCCACGCCGAGCCAGTGCGGCAGCCACAACGCCGGCGCCGCCCCGGCGATGCTGATCGCGATCGCGGCGTACGTGAACGGGAACGCCAGTCCGTCGTTCAGACCGGCTTCCGAGGTGAGCGCGAACCGCGCCTCGTCCTCGTCGGAGTCCGGGTGCTCGGCGGGTTCGGCGACCTGGACCTCACTGGCCAGCACCGGGTCCGTGGGCGCGAGCGCGGCCGCCAGCAGCACCGACGACGCCACCCCGAACCCGAGCGCGGCCCAGCCGAGCAGGCCGACGGCGAGCATCGACAGCGGCATCGTGATCGCGAGCAGGCGCCAGGTGGTGGCCCAGCCGCTGCGGCTCACCGCGCGGTTGAGCGCCAGCCCCGCGCCCATCAACGAGACGATCACGCAGATCTCGGTGAGGTGCAGCAGGATCGTGCCGTGCCGGTCAGGGTCGGGGTCCGGCAGGGCGTCGACGACCGAGAACGTGAGGGCGCCCGCACCGAGGAAGACCATCGGCATCGAGACCGGCACGCGGTCGAGGAGCCGGGGGAGCAGCGCGGCGGCCAACGTCGCGAGGCCCGCGCCGGTGTACAGCAAGGAGCCTGGATCCACTGTCCGCCTTCCGCTTTCGGGTCGGACGGACTGGTACCCGATCGGGTGACGCGCAAACCTGAACGCGGCCGACGTGTCCACTGAGGAGTGTCCACATCGGTCAGCTCAGCCGGCCCTCCCGACGGTCCGCTCGGGGGCCAGCGCACTGCGCACGTCCGGGTGCACGTGGAGCACCCCGTCCAGTCCGGACATCGAGATCGGGCGCAGCACGACGCGGTGGGAGGCCGCGATCCGGAACGGGACACCCGCGGTGGCGGCGTCGCGCTCGTGTCTCAGCAGTTCGTTGAGGCCGGCCGAGCCGAAGAACGTGACCCCGGTCAGGTCGACCACGACGGGGAAGGGCGGCGTCGCCATCGCGACGGCGGTCCGCAGCTCGGCGCTCAGCGCGGTCACCGTGGTCTGGTCGATCTCACCGGTGGCGCGCACGACGACCGCGAGTCCGTTGACCTCGCGCTGGACGTGCATCGGGAAGATGTTCGGCATGGCAGTGCCTCCTCGTCCCTCTCGGCCTCGTGCCGGGAGAAGGGACGCAGCTGCAGGCTCAACTGCTCACCCTGAACCTTAGCCGTTCGAACGACAGTTTCCCACCTCCGCGCGGTCTCAGTCGTCCCGCGTCGGCAGCTTCCGCGTCGTGGCCAGCTGCTCGGCGATGTCGCGCAGCTTCAGGTTCGTGTGCTGGCTGGCGCGGACGAGCACCGTGAACGCCTGGTCCGCGTCGATCTGGTGACGTTCCATCAGGATGCCCTTGGCCTGGCCGATCAGGTCGCGGGTGTGCACGGCCGCGCCGAGCTGCTCGCGCTCCATCGCGGACGCGAGGGCGATCGCCGCGTGTCCCGCGAACAGCGAGCCGACGTGCCGCGACTCGTCGTCGAACGAGTCCACCGTGGACGAGTACAGGTTGAGCGCGCCGAGGTCCTCGTTCTCCACGAAGAGCTGGAACGACAACATGCTCGCGACCTTGACGTCGGCGACCTCCCGCGCGAACCGCGGCCACCGTTCGTCGGTGGCGACGTCAGGCACCGAGACGACCTTCTCCTCGTACAGGGCCGTCAGGCACGGGCCCTGTCCCGAGTCGAACTGCGCGCGGTCGACCTCGCTCGGCAGCGCACCCGTCGTCGCCACGGTCTCGACCTGCCTGCGGCCGGTCACCGTCATGATCCCCGCGTGCTCGGCGCCCGGGATGGTGCCGACCGCGGAGTGCGCGATCGCGTCCAGGGTCTCCTGCTCGCCGCGCTGCTTCTGCAGGCGGCGGGCGATCTCCGTCAGGCGAGCGGCGAGGTCCGGCGTGTCGTGGGCCATTCGAGCGGGATACCCCTTGGTTCGGCCGGCCACACCTCGACAGGTGCGATCGTCACGCTGCCGCGGAACCGGTCTTGGGGCTAGGGTGCGCGGCCCGTTCCTGCGGTACTGCTGGGGTCTCGGCCGGGTGGAGGAGGGGTTCTGCGTGGGTCTGCGGAGGGTTGGGCTGTGGAGGGTCGGACTGCGGTGTGGTGTCGTGGCGGCGGTGGTTCTGGGGCTGGTGCCCGGGGTGGTGTCCTCTGCTTCGGCGGCTCGGGGATTTTCGGTGTTGCAGATGAACCTGTGCAACAGCGGGATCGCCGGGTGTTATTCGCAGGGGCGGTCGGTGGGGGAAGGGGCTGATCTCGTTCGTTCTGTCCGGCCTGATGTGGTGACGGTCAACGAGATCTGTGCCTCGGATCTGCCTGATCGGTTGGTTCCCGCTGTGGTTGCCGCCTGGCCCGGGGACGTTGTCTATTCGGTGTTCAACCCTGCTGTTCGGCGTGACACCGGGATGCCGGTGAAGTGCTTGAACGGGCAGGATTACGGGAACGGGGTTGTCGTTCGGGTTCCTGCCGGGAGTGATCGAGGGGTTCGGGTCTTTCGGGGAACTTACGCTCGGCAGGACTCCGGTAATGAGCAGCGCAGTTATGCTTGTTTGGTTGCCGTTGGTGGGTTTTTGGCTTGTTCTACGCATTTGTCTGCTTCTTCTGAGGCGGTGGCGTTGGGGCAGTGTCAGGAGCTGATGTTCTCGGTGGTTCCTGGGGTTTTGGCTGCTGAGGGGGTGGGGGTGGCTGTTGTGGGTGGGGATTTCAACTTGGAGTACGACACTTCTGATCCGGAGAACGTGCAGAAGTGTGTTCCTTCCGGGTATGTTCGGAAGGGGGATTCCGATGTTCAGCATGTTGTGTTTTCTGGCTCGTTGGGGTTTGTCGGGTCTTCTCGGTATGGGATGAGGTACACGGATCATCCTGGGTGGGGGGTTCGGTTGAGCATGCCTTGATTTGGGTGGCTGGTGGTTTTGTTGGCGTGTTGGGTTCCTGTTTACAGAGCGGGGCTCTGCCCCGGACCCCGCCAACTGATCAAAGACCGGCCAGCGCCGTTAGCGGGTTGATGGCACGCCGGTTGCTTTGGGCGGCTTGCTGTTGCGTTGTTTGGTGCGGATTCCGTGGGGTGGTCCCGTCACGAGCAGTGCTCGATGCAGCCACACCCGAGGAGGGGTGTCAAGCGGGCGAAAAGCGTGCCCGCTTGACACCCCTCCTCGTGCGCGGCTAAACGCGTCAGCACTGCTCGTGACGGGACCACCCCACCCGAGCGCATGGGAAAAGCCAAGAGCAAAAGCCAAGAGCAAAAGCCAAAGGCGCTTGGCTTCGCCTTCGCTTCGGCTTCTGTGGTGGCGGATCTTGTAGTGCGAAGTAGGGTCGTGTGGTTGGAGGTGGTGGCGGTGGGCGATGAGGTGGCACTTCGTCTGCGTGTCCTCAACGCCGTCACCGATGCGGCGCTCAGGCACCTGGATCTCGACAAACTCCTGGAAGTGTTGCTGGAGCAGTGTCGGGCGTTGTTCGCCGTGGACACCGTCACCGTGTTGTTGGTGGATCGTGCTGGGGTGCAGCTCGTGGCTCGGGCCTCGTCCGGGTTGGGTGAAGAGGTGTTCCAAGGGGTTCGGGTGCCGGTCGGCAAGGGGTTTGCCGGGCGGGTTGCCCAGCAGCGTGAGGCTGTGCAGATCGAGCGCGTTGACCCGTCCACGGTGGTGAACCCGTTGTTGTGGGAGCACGGGCTTCGGGTGTTGCTCGGGGTGCCGATGATCGCCGAGGGGGAGCTGACCGGGGTGCTGCACATCGGCAGCACGGTGTTGCGGCGGTTCACCGAGGAGGAGATCGAGGCGTTGCAGCTCATCGCTGATCGGGTGGCGGTGGCTGTTTATGTTGATCGCAGTCGGTCTGAGAGGGCGGCTGCGGCGATGTTGCAGGAGAGTTTGCTGCCGTCTCGGTTGCCCAGTCCGCACGGGTGGGAGCTGGCTGCTCGGTACGTGCCAGGGGCCGAGAGCGGGGTTGGTGGGGACTGGTACGACGTGTTCGAGCTGCCCGGTGAGCGGATCGGGGTGGTGATCGGGGACGTGGTCGGCAACGGGTTGCGGGCTGCCGTGGTGATGGGGCGGTTGCGGAGTGCGTTGCGGGCCTATGCGCTGGAGTACCTGGACCCGGCTCAGGTGCTGGGCAAGCTCGATCGGAAGGCCAGTTACTTCGAGCACGACACGATGGCGACTGTCGCCTACGCGATCATCGACACGGCCACGCATCGGATGACCCTTGCGTTGGCGGGGCATCTGCCGCCGGTCGTGGTCGGGCCGGGGGAGGAGGCCCGGTTCGTGGGTGCTCCTGTCGGGCCGCCCATCGGGTTCGATCTCGGGGTCAGCGGGCGGCGGAGCATCGGGGTGGACGTGCCGCCAGGGGCGTTGGTCGCGTTGTACACCGACGGGCTGGTGGAGCGGCGTGGGCAGGATCTCGACGCCGGGCTCGAGTTGTTGCGGGGGGCGGTGCGGGCGGTGGAGCCGGAGGCGGCCTGCATCCGGGTCATGGCGGTGATGGTCGGGGACCAGCCGGCGACCGACGACATCGCGTTGGTGGCGATCCGGCACTGCGGGTGAGGCTGCGGGCGTGGCCTTCGCCGAGGGCGAGGCCGTTCGCCCGGGCGGACCAGTGCGGGCTGATCCGCGGACACGTGCGCGAATCGGCGGCGTGGTGAGGGGGTGCGGCATTACGGTGGTGATCGGCGGACCAGAGTGGCGTGAGAGGCGGACCGGGCGTGACGTCGTGGGGCGAAGTGATCAACTATGTCCGGCTCCGGTACGAGGTGCTCGAGGAGAGCGACGCCTGGCTGCGCTTCCGGCTCGACACGCCGGGGGAGCGGACCCAGCAGGTCTCGGTGCACCACCTGCCCGACCTCGACGGCGTGGCCTGGGTGGAGATCTCGTCGGCGGTCGGGCGGGCTGACGACGTCGACCTCCGCCGCTTCCTCGAACTGGCCGGTGCGGCGGAGGTCGGTGGCGCTGCCGTCGTGGACGGTGTCGCGCTGCTCAAGCACGTGGTGCCGTTGGAGGACCTGAGCGTGCGGGAGGAGTTCGAGCGTCCGCTCACCCTGCTGGTGGGCCGGGCCGACTCCATCGAGCACGAGCTGACGGAGAAGGACCACTTCTAGCCCGACGGTCTCACCCGGCCGCGGTGGACCGTCCGGGTGTCAGCAGGGCCAGCATGTCCGGCAGGTCGAAGTGCCGTGCCACGTCGAGCGCGGACCTCGGCCCGAGCGCGGGGTCCGCGCCCGCTTCCAGCAGCAGGGCGACGGACCGCTCGCAGCGGCGGAAGACCGCCGCCGCGAGCGCCGTCTGGCCGCGGTCGTTGACCCTGCCCGTGTCGGCTCCCCGCTCCAGCAACGCCGCGACGGTGTCCGGGTGGACGTGGTACGCGGCGAGGATCAGCAGGGTGTCGCCGGAGCCGTTGGTGAGGTTCACCGGGATCCCCGCGTCGAGGGCCTCGGCCAGCCGCGCGGTGTCGCCGGTGCGGGCCAGGTCGAACATCGAGCGCAGGACGGCGAGGTCTTCCTCCGTCAGTTCTTGCTGCGTCAGTTCTCCTGGGGCGGGAGTCACGACCGGGCCCCTCAGGCGATGGTGGCCGGGAAGCGGTCCCACACGCGGTGGGCGCCCAGCAACGTCATCAGCTCGGTGAACACCTTCGACGCGTCGTCACCGGTCACGACCCCGGCCCCGGCGCACCCGGACGCCTCCAGGGCGGCGACGCCGGTGCCCCACGCGCCGATGGCCTTCGCGTGCCGGAAGCACTCCTGGACCATCAGCACGACCCGCGGGTCGACGGCTCCGCCCGGTGCGCCCGCCTTCGCGTCCCCGGCCGGCACCGCGTCCGCGCCGGGAGGCGGGCTGCCGGCGAGCAGCAGGGCGTCGAACTCGACCGATCGCGCCGTGAGGAACGTCCGCTGGGCGACCAGGTCGCTGTCGCCGATCGGACCGCCGGTCGGGGCGATCAGCAGCGGCACCATGCCGCCCGCCAGGATGGTCTCGCGGACGGTGCGGACGCCGTCGAGGTCGGTGGGGTCGACGACGATGCCGATCAGGCGGCCGTCGGTGGGCCAGGTCTGCCCGATCTGCGACAGCGCGGGGCTCGGCGTCACCTTCTTCGGGCGGGTGGCGGGCGCCGGTGCCGGGAGGCCGAGGCCCGCGGCCACCTCCGCGCACAGCGCCGGGTCGACGTTCGCGAGCACCCGCAGCTGGCGTTCCTTGATCGCCTGCTCGTAGCACTTGCCGAGCTCGAACGTGAACGCGCGCACGACGTGCTCCTTCTCCACCGGCGACAGGCTCAGCCAGAACAGCCTGGGCTGCGTGAAGTGGTCGGAGAACGACGCCGGTGCCTCGCGGACCTTGACCGCCCTCGGCAACGGCTGCGCCACCTCCACGAGCGGACGGTCCTCCGCGGTCGCCTCGAACGGGTTGCCGCCGTCGAGCGAGTTCGGCTTGTACGGCGCCACGCCCCCGTGCACGGCGTGCTGGTGGAACCCGTCGCGCAGCATGTCGTTCACCGGCACGTGCGGGCGGTTGATCGGGAGCTGGTTGAAGTTCGGGCCGGCGAGCCTCGTCAGCTGCGTGTCGAGGTAGGAGAACAGCCGCGCCTGGAACAGCGGGTCGTCGGTGACGTCGATGCCCGGCACCAGGTTCCCGAGGTGGAACGCGACCTGCTCGGTCTCCGCGAAGTAGTTCGTGGTGTTGCGGTTGAGCGTCAGCATGCCGACCGGCTGCACCGGCGCGAGCTCCTCCGGCACCATCTTCGTCGGGTCGAGCAGGTCGATGCCCTCGAACGTCTGCCGCGGCGTGTCCGGGAAGATCTGCAGGCCCAGCTCCCACTGCGGGTACGCGCCGGACTCGATGGCGTCGGCGAGGTCGCGGCGGTGGAAGTCGGGGTCGAAGCCGTTGATCATCTGCGCCTCCTCCCACACCAGGGAGTGCACGCCGAGCTTCGGCTTCCAGTGGAACTTCGCGAGCGCGGTCTCGCCTTCGGCGTTGACCAGCCGGAACGTGTGGACGCCGAAGCCCTCCATCGTCCGGTAGGAGCGGGGGATGCCGCGGTCGGACATGTTCCACAGGACGTGGTGGGTGGCCTCGGTGTGCGTGGACACGAAGTCCCAGAACGTGTCGTGCGCGCTCTGCGCCTGCGGGATCTCCCGGTCGGGGTGCGGCTTGCCCGCGTGGATGACGTCGGGGAACTTGATCCCGTCCTGGATGAAGAA
The DNA here is from genome assembly GCF_042738015.1 of Lentzea sp. NPDC059081. Taxonomy (NCBI): domain Bacteria; kingdom Bacillati; phylum Actinomycetota; class Actinomycetes; order Pseudonocardiales; family Pseudonocardiaceae; genus Lentzea; species Lentzea sp. NPDC059081. Next base: position 14,611 of record NZ_JBHYGW010000007.1, on the reverse strand, counting down.
CACCGGGATGTTGTTGCCCACCAGGTCGAAGTTGCCCTCCTGGGTGTAGAACTTCGTCGCAAATCCGCGAGTGTCGCGCACGGTGTCCGCCGATCCGCGCGACCCGAGGACGGTCGAGAACCGCACGAACACCGGCGTTTCCACGCCGTCACCGAGGAACCCGGCCATGCAGACCTTCGACGCCGTGCCGTAACCGACGAACGTGCCGTGCGCGCCGTAGCCGCGTGCGTGCACCACGCGCTCCGGGATGCGCTCGTGGTCGAAGTGCATGACCTTCTCGCGCAAGTGGTGGTCCTGCAACAACGTCGGGCCGCGTTCGCCGGCCTTCAGCGAGTGGTCCGTGTCGCGCAGCCGGGCGCCGGCCGAGGTCGTGAGGAACTCGCCCTGCTGGGCGTTCGCGGTCTTGGGGGCACCGGTCGGCGCGCCCGTCGGCGACACCGTCTCCGGCCCGTCCTGGTCCGGCTTGGGCGGCAACGGCCCGCGCGGGTCGGTCGGCTCGTCGAGCGCGGGCGGCTCGCTGACCGGAGAGCCGGGGATCGGCGGGTTCACCAGTTCGGTGACCTTGTCCACGGCCTTCTCGAGCGCTGCCTTCACACGCTTGCCGGGCTTCTGGGTGGCCACTGCGTCCTCCTCGGAACGAGATCGTCTGCGAGGCAGTACCCCCGTTCTGCCCGGATATGCGAGGAACTTCTCGGGTGTCGCGGCGGCGGGCGCGGGTACTCGGCGTCGACCAGGCCCGTCGAGGAGGACCCATGCCGTACGCGCTGACCCGGCTGCTGGGCGCGGCCACCGCCGCCTACAGCGGCACGATCGTCGTGGCCCCGAAGGTGCTCGCGAAGCCGTGCGGCCTCACCACTCCACTGGGGGACACGCCCCGGCCGGTGCGCACGCTCATCGGGGCGATCGGCGCGCGGGACGCGGCGATCGGGGTGGCGATGATGCTCGCCCCGCCCGGTCCGGCGCTGCGGACGGCGGTGTCGGCGCGGGTGGCGTCGGACGCGTCCGACGCGCTCGTGTTCGGGCTGACGCTGCCGGATCCGAAGGCGCGCAAGAAGGTCGTCGCGTTCGCGTTGTTCTGGGCCGCGTTGTGCGCGGTGTCGTTGCGCTGGAACTAGATGTGATGTCCGGGCAGAGCGGCGCGGGCGGCCCGTGCGGACAGGTCGGCGAACGCGGCCCTCAGCTCCGGCGGGCCCACCACCTCGACGTCGGCGTCGAACCGGGCCAGCTTCGCGGCGAGAGCGGCCCACGACCACGCGCCGGCCAGCAGCCTGGTGCGGCCGGCGCCCACCGCCTCCGCCGTGTCCCCGCCGACGAACGGGGCCACCTCGGTGAGAGGACGGTCGACGACCACCTCGCCCTGACAGGGCCAGCCACCGGTGTCGGAGCCCTTGAACCGGGCGGAGAGGAACGCCGCGACGTCGCCGCCGGGCACCTCGCGAGGCCGGAAGCGCGGGCCGTTGGGGATGCGCAACGTCATGCGGTCGGCACGATAGGTCCGCCAGTCTTCCCGTTCGGCGCTCCAGCCCACTAGATACCAGCGGCCCGCCCTGACCACGAGGTGATGCGGCTGCACGCGCCGTGGTGGTCCCTCTGACTCGGGACGGCCCGGCGAGCGGTAGTCGAACCGCACTTCCTCGCACGCGCGGATGGCTGCGCTCAACGCCAGCAGCACCTCTGTGTCCACCTGGGTGCCGCCGCCGGCCGACTCGATCTCCAGCGCGTCGATGCGCTGCCGCAGCTTGGACGGCATGACCTGGCGCACCGTGGCCAGCGCCCGCGCGGCCGCCTCCTCGATGCCCGCGCCGGTGCCCACGGCGATCTTCAACGCCACGGCGAGCGCGACCGCCTGCTCCTCGTCGAACAGCAGCGGGGGCATCTGGCTGCCCGCCTCGAGCCGGTAGCCGCCGTCGGGGCCCTTGACGGCGTGGACGAGGTAGCCGAGCTCGCGCAACCGGTCGACGTCGCGGCGGACCGTGCGTTCGCTGACGCCGAGCCGCTGCGCCAGCGCCAGGCCCGGCCAGTCGCGGCGGGCCTGCAACAGCGAGAGCAGCGACAACAGGCGGCCCGAGGTGGTCGTCGACGGCGAGATCGGCATGGTCTGAAGGATGCCACGAGAAGAGGACGTTCCCTGTCCGGTACTGCTGACAGAGTTCCTCTCATCGCCGGAAACACCCCGGCATCGAGACCGAAGGAACGAGAACAATGCCGCTCAACGCTGTCGCCCACCTGAACTTCCGCGGCCAGGCCAGGGACGCCCTCGAGTTCTACCGGTCGGTCTTCGGCGGCCAGATCACCGTCGTCACCTACGCCGACTTCGGCATGCCCGCCGAGGTGCCCGGCGCCAAGAACGTCGTGTTCGGGCAGGTCGTCGCCGACAACGGGTTCGCCGTGATGGCGTACGACGTGCCGGGGCCGGACCAGCCCCTCGCGACCGGTGCGCCCACCACCCGCCGCGAGAACGGCACCACGATCACCGAGGAACGGTTCTTCCTGTCGGTGAGCGGCGCGAGCACCGAGGAGGTCACCCCGATCTGGGAGGGGCTCGCCGACGGCGGCTCGGTGATCGAGCAGTTCGGCCCGTCGCAGTTCTCGCCCGGCTTCGGCATGGTGGCCGACCGGTTCGGCGTCACCTGGGTCATCCAGGTCGCGGCCGCCCACGCCTGATCCGACTGACGGCGGGGTGCGCCCGCACCCCGCCTCTCTGGAGGAACCACGTCATGCAGACCCGTCCACTCGGCCGGTCCGGCATCCAGGTCAGCGCCTTCACGCTGGGCACGATGATGTTCGGGCCGTACGGCAACGCCGACCGCGACGAGTGCGTGCGCATCGTGCACAGCGCGCTCGACCGCGGCATCAACACGATCGACACCGCCGACGTCTACGGCGGCGAGGGCGAGACCGAACGCATCGTCGGCCAGGCCCTGCGCGGCCGCCGTGACGACGTCGTGCTCGCCACCAAGTTCAACGGCCCGATGGGCGCCGACCCCAACCGGCGCGGCAGTTCCCGGCGCTGGGTCGTCGAGGCCGTGGAGGGCTCGTTGCGCCGGCTCGGCGTCGACCACGTCGACCTCTACCAGGTCCACCACCCCGACCCCGGCACCGACGTCGAGGAGACGCTCGGCGCGCTGACCGACCTGCTGCGCGCGGGCAAGGTCAGGGCGATCGGCCACTCCAACCTGCCGCCGTCGGACATCGTCGAGGCGCAGTGGGTCTCCGAACGGCGCGGCCTGGCGCGGTTCCGCAGCGAGCAGCCGCACTACTCGATCCTGAACAGGGGAGTGGAACGCGAGATCCTGCCCGTCTGCGCCCGGTTCGGACTCGGCGTGCTGGTCTGGAGCCCGCTGTCGATGGGCCTGCTGTCCGGCCGGCTGCGCCGCGACAGCGCCGAGAAGCCGTCGGCCGGGCGCCTGCACTGGGTGCCGCGGCACCTGACCGACGAACGAAAGCTCGCCGCCGTCGAGGACCTGGCCGTGCTGGCCGAGGAGGCCGGGATGTCGTTGCCGCACCTGGCACTCGGGTTCGTCACCGCCCACCCGGCGGTCACCTCGGCGATCATCGGCCCGCGCACGCCGCACCAGCTCGACGACCTGCTCGCGGGAGCGGACACGGTGCTGAGCGCGGACGTGCTGGACCGGATCGACGAGATCGTCGCGCCGGGCACGGATCTGGGGCCGATCGACGTGGACTTCGTGCCACCGGCCGTCGCGGACCCGGCGCTGCGCCGCCGTTGACCGACCGTCGCTACCCCACCGCGGCCGGGACGACCGGCTCGACCTGTTCCCGTTCCGCCCTGACCGACGCGATGCCGGCGAGGATGAGCAGTCCGCCGAAGAGCTGCAGCGGGCTGAGCTCCTCGCCGAGCAGCAGCCAGGCGAACATCGACGCGGACACGACCTCCAGCAGGCCGATGAACGACGCGAGCCGCGACCCGAGGATGCCCGACGCGGTGATGCCGGACGCGTAGGCCAGTGCCGTGCCGATGACCGCGACCACGAGCAGCGGCACCCACCAGGCCGTGCGGGTGTCGAACAGCACCAGGTCGTCGAACGAGGCCGTGAACGGCAGCAGCCCGAGCGCCCCGACGAGCGCCAGGACCGGCGCGGCCAGCAGCAGACCCGCACCGGCGAGCGCGACCGGCGGCAGGCCGTTGTTGGGACGTGCGGCGATCACGAAGTACACGGCGCAGCCGATGGCGGCGCCGAACGCGGCGGCCAGGCCGATCGGGTCCACGGCCTGGATCGCGCCCGGTCCGATCACCAGCACCAGACCGCCGACGGCGAGCACCGAGCCGATCAGCACCACCGGCGCCGGCGTCTTCCTGCTGACCGCCCAGGTGAACCCGACCAGCAGCAACGGCGCGAGGAACTCGATGAGCAGCGCCGTCGCCACCGGGATGCGCTGGATCGCGGCGAAGTAGAGAACCTGAGTGACGGCCACGCCGACCAGGCCCATGCCGAGCACGGCCCACCGGGCGTGCCAGAGCGAGGCCCACCGGCCGCGCAGCGACCACAGCACGAACGGCAGCAGCACCAGCCCGGCCGTGAACGCGCGCGCCGTCACGGCCGCGGTCGGCGACCAGCCCGCCTCCAGCAGCGGTTTGACGAACGCCCCGGAGGTGCCGAACGACAGGAACGAGACCCCTGCCGCGATCAGGCCGGTGGTCCTGGACGGTGACCCCATGCGCGCACGCCTCCCGGTTCCGAACGATGTCATGGTCTAACCTGGCTCTCACCCCTGACGCTAGGCCGGTCTCGGTAAGGAGTCAACTTGCGTTTTGCCCCTGACACGGTGGAGGCCCTCGAGTTCGTCGTCGCGCTGGCCAACACCGACGCGTCCGCGTCCCGCGGTGGCGACGACGAGCTGGCCGACGTCGAGGGGCTCGAGGCCCTGCTGGACCGCTACACCTACACGGGCCGCGTCGACCACGACGAGACGGAGCTGCGGGAGGTCCAGGAGGCGCGGGCGCAGCTCCGGCACGCGTGGACCCTCGACCGTGACGACGCCGTCGAGGTCGTCAACAAGATGCTCCGCGACGCCAAGGCGCTGCCGTACCTCGTGCGGCACGACAAGCAGGACTGGCACATCCACGCCACCGAACCCGATGCCCCGCTCGCCGAGCGGATCCGCGTGGAGGCCGCGCTCGCCCTCATCGACGTGATCCGCACCGACGAGATGGGCCGCCTGCGGATCTGCGCCGCGGACGACTGCGAGGGGCTGCTCCTCGACCTGTCCCGCAACGGGCTCAAGCGGTTCTGCAGCGTCCGGTGCGGCAACCGGATGAACATGATCGCCTTCCGCGAGCGCCAGGCCGACGGCGGCTGACCGTCACCTGACCCGGTGAATGTCGATTGTGGTCTCGTCCGGGTGGTACCTCCGAGGAGAAGTGCTGGTCACAGCCCTGATCTGGAGGTGCCCCGGTGATTCTGCGCGACCACCGCTCCGAGGCGAGGCAAGGCGACCTCGTCGAGTTCACCGCCGACGACGCGGAGAGGCGCAGGGGTGTCGTCATGCTGCTGCGCGGCGTGGGGGAGAAGCTGCACTGCGTCGTGCAGGACGAACTCACGCACGCCAGGCACGTGATCCCGGTGCAGCGCATCGCTTCCGTGCTCGAACGGCACACCCCTCCCGGAGGTGTTCACACGGTCAGGTGAACGATTTGATCTTCGCGCCACCCGTGCCGCACGCTGCCGCCATTCCACGACGTGCGAGCGAGAGGTGCCATGGAGCACGAGGAGAACTGGTTCAAGGGCGCTGTGTTCTACGAGGTGCTCGTCCGGGCGTTCAGCGACTCGAACGGTGACGGCGCCGGAGATCTCCGCGGGCTCGCGTCCAAACTGGACTACCTGCAGTGGCTGGGCGTCGACTGCCTCTGGCTGCCGCCGTTCTACGCCTCACCGTTGCGCGACGGCGGCTACGACATCAGCGACTTCCGCGCGGTGCTGCCGGAGTTCGGCACCGTCGAGGACTTCCAGCACCTGCTCGACGAGGCGCACCGCCGCGGCATCCGGGTGATCACCGACCTGGTCCTCAACCACACCTCCGACGCGCACCCGTGGTTCCAGCAGTCGCGCGAGGACCCCGACGGTCCCTTCGGCGACTTCTACGTCTGGAGCGACGACGACTCGGCGTACAGCGACGCGCGGATCATCTTCGTCGACACCGAGACGTCGAACTGGACCTACGACCCGGTGCGCGGCCAGTTCTTCTGGCACCGCTTCTTCAGCCACCAGCCCGACCTGAACTACGACAACCCCGCCGTCCAGGACGCGATGCTCGACATCCTGCGGTTCTGGCTCGACATCGGCATCGACGGCTTCCGCCTCGACGCCGTGCCGTACCTGTTCGAGCGCGAGGGCACCAACTGCGAGAACCTGCCGGAGACGCACGACTTCCTGCGCAAGTGCCGCAAGGTCGTCGACGACGAGTACCCCGGCCGGGTGCTGCTCGCCGAGGCGAACCAGTGGCCGTCCGACGTCGTGGAGTACTTCGGTGACGGCGACGAGTGCCACATGGCGTTCCACTTCCCGCTGATGCCGCGGATCTTCATGGCGGTGCGGCGCGAGTCGCGGTTCCCGATCTCGGAGATCCTGGCCCAGACGCCGTCGATCCCGGAGAACGCGCAGTGGGGGATCTTCCTGCGCAACCACGACGAGCTCACGCTCGAGATGGTCACGGACGAAGAACGTGACTACATGTACTCCGAGTACGCCAAGGACCCGCGGATGAAGGCGAACATCGGCATCCGCCGGCGGCTCGCCCCGCTGCTGGAGAACGACCGCAACCAGCACGAGCTGTTCACCGCGATGCTGTTGTCGCTGCCGGGGTCGCCGGTGTTGTACTACGGCGACGAGATCGGCATGGGCGACAACATCTGGCTGGCCGACCGCGATGCCGTGCGCACGCCGATGCAGTGGACGCCGGACCGCAACGCGGGCTTCTCGTCGTGCGACCCCGGCCGGATCTACCTGCCGGTGATCATGGACCCGGTCTACGGCTACCAGGGCCTGAACGTCGAGGCCCAGTCGCGCAGCCAGTACTCGCTGCTCAACTGGACGCGCAGGATGATCGAGGTGCGCAAGCAGCACCGCGCGTTCGGGCACGGCGACTTCACCGAGCTCGGCGCGTCGAACCCGACCGTGCTCGCCTACCGCCGCAGGCTCGGCGCCGACGTGGTGCTGTGCGTGAACAACCTCTCGCGCTTCCCGCAGCCCGTGGAGCTCGACCTGTCCGAGCACGCCGGCACCGTGCCGCTGGAGCTCACCGGCGGCGTGCGCTTCCCGGCCGTGGGCGAGCTGCCCTACCAGCTGACCCTGCCCGGACACGGGTTCTACTGGTTCCAGCTGACCTCCGACGTGGAAGGTGGCGACAAGAAGTGACGACGAGCAGGGCCGTCGAGGTCCTCCCCGCGCCCGAGCAGCTGGACCGCTGGCTGCACGCCCAGCCCTGGTTCCGCGGCCGCGGACCGGTCGAGTGCTCGCAGGTGACGCTCCTGCGCGACGGCGACCCGTCGCTCGCGCACGTCGTGCTCACCTGCGACGGGCGCCGCTACCAGCTGCTGCTGGGCGTGCGGGCCGAGCTGCCGGAACGCCTGGTGCACGCCAGGATCGGCGTCGCGGGCGACCGCCAGGTGTACGAGGCGGTGTACGACCCGGAGCTGACCGCCGTGCTGCTGGAGCACTTCGAGGAGTCCACCTCGGTGGACGGGCTGCGGTTCACCGGGACGCTCGCCCCGCGGTGTGCCGCCGCCCCGGTGGGACGTCCGTTCCCCGGCCCGCAGCGCAACTCGTCGATCGTCTACGGGCAGCGGCACGTGCTGAAGTTCTTCCGCGAGCTCGTGCCGGGCGACAACCCGGAGCTGGTGCTGCACACCGCCCTGGACTCGGTCGACGACCCGCACATCGCCCGGCCGCAGGGGTCGCTGGAGACCTCGCTGGACGGGGTTCGCACCACCCTCGCGGTGCTGAACGAGTTCGTGCCGCTCGGGGCGCTCGGGTGGCCGATGGCCACGGCGAGCGTGCGCGACTTCCTGGCCTTCGGCGAGGACCCGGCGGCGGCCGGCGGGGACTTCGCGGCCGAGGCGCACCGGCTGGGACGGGCGGTGGCTCGGGTGCACGCCGATCTCCGTGCCTCGCTCGGTGACCAGGTGGCCGGGCCGGACGACCTGGCCGCGTTCGTCGGCGCGATGCACCGGCGGTTGGACGCGGCTCTGGTCGAGGTACCCCGGTTGGCTGCCTTCGAGGCCGGGGTGCGGGCTCGGTTCGACGCCGTGCTGACGGCTTCACAGCCGCTTCGGTTGCAGCGGGTGCACGGGGATCTGCACCTGGGGCAGGTGCTGCGGTCGCCTCGGGCGTGGGTGCTCGTGGACTTCGAGGGAGTGCCCGGCGGGGAGCGGTCCCGGTTGATGCCCGCGGCGCACGACGTGGCGACGGTGTTGCGGTCGTTGCACTACGCGGCGGCTCAGCTGCTGGTGGGGGCGGATGACGTCGCTGCGCTGCTGCCGCTGGCCGGGCGGTGGCTGGAGCGCAACCGGTCCGCGTTCTGCTCCGGGTACGCCGAGGTCGCCGGCGATCTGCGGCAGGACTCGGTGGTGTTGACCGCCGTCGAGCTGGACCGGGCTGTGGCCGAGGTTCGGCACGAGCAGCGGTTCCGGCCGGAGTGGGTGGTCATCCCGTTGTCGGCTGTCGCCGAGGCTGTTTCGGGGGAACCGGTTTGGATGGCCTGATTCCGGGTAGTCGTCGTTGGCGTCAAGCAGTCGGCGCTCCTGTTTGCGAACCCTGCTGCTTGGAGCTTAGGTGGCGATTGCTGTGAACCACGGCTTGCTCGATGGTGCTATTCGTGAGGCTCTTGCGCTGATCCGGGTCACCGGGGGTGCTGATCTCGGGGTGCAGGCCGAGTCCGCTCGGAAGTGTCTGGCTCGGGGGATGATGGCGTCGCCTGAGGCTCCGCAGCGGGCTTTGGCTCATGTTGCTGCGGCTGATGAGCATTTGGAGTACGGGGAGTTGATGGAGGCTCGGATGTTGCTCACGGCCGCTCGGGGGTTCTTGCCTGGGCGGGTTGGGGTTGCTGCTCGGGCTTGAGTCCGCTTCTGTTCCCCTGTTCCGTTCCCCTGTTGCTTGGCGTTCCCCTGTTGCGTGCGGTGGGTTCTGTTGGGTGCTTTCCCTCAGGGGCTCTGCCCCCGAACCCCCGCCAATCTGATCTGGGGGTACCGCGCCCTCGGCGGGTTGATGGCACGCCTGTTTGTGCTGGGCGGCTGCCTGGTGCGTTGGTGGTGCGGTTCGGGTGGGGCCCCCGTCACGAGTCGAGCCAAGAGCGAGCCACGACAACGGAGGGGTGTCAAGTCGACGAAAAGCGTGTCGACTTGACACCCCTCCGTTGTCGCAGCGAGTGCTGTGGCACGACTCGTGACGGGGGCCCCACCGGAACCTTCGTTTCAAGCCGAGGCAGCTCGGCTTCGCCGTCGCCCTTCGTGCTCGCCTTGGCTTCGCGTTAGGCCGGGACCGTCCACCGTTGGTTTGCGCCGCCGGTGCAGGTCCAGATCTGCAGTTTCGCTCCGTCTGCCGTGTTGTTGCCCGTCACGTCCAGGCACTTGTTGCTGCCTGCGTTGACCAGCGTGCCGTTGGTTGCGGTCCAGCGTTGGTTGTTGCCTCCGAAGCAGTCCCAGAGTTGGACGGCGGTGCCGTCCGCTGTGCCGTTGCCGGTCACGTCGAGGCACTTGCCCAGGCCTCGGACCGTGCCGTCCGAGGAGAGGGTCCAGGTCTGGTTCGGGCCGCTGGAGCAGGTCCACATCTGCGGCTGGGTGCCGTTGGTCGTGGAGCCGTCGGTCACGTCCAGGCACTTGCCGCCGAGGCCCGTGATCGGGCCCGTTCGGCCTGAGGGCTGGCCCGGGTCGAGGGTGCCCGGCCAGGTGAAGGTGGCCATGGCGCCCGCGGGGAGGGTGTAGCCGAAGGTCTGGCCGTTGTACTGGACTCGGAAGGTCTGCTGGCCGCCTGAGTTCAGGGCCACCAGGACGATCCTGCCGTCCGGGTTGCGGAAGGCCACGTTCTGGATGCCGCCGTCGCCGTAGCCGGTGGAGTCGATTCGGACTGCGCCTGGTTGGACGAACTTGGAGAGGTGGCCGAGGACGTAGTACTCGGCGTTGTAGGTGACGTCGTTGCCGTTGGTGCGGACTACGCCGGTGCAGTTGGTGCAGCTGCCGATGACCGGGCCGTTGTTCTGGTCCAGGGCCATGTTCCAGATGGCGACTGACCTCGCGTGGTTGCGGGTGGCGCCGATGGCGAGGTTGATGCCCTGCCAGCGGAGCGTGTCGCGGAAGGTCGAGGCGTCGTCGGAGGACCTGGTGCCGGAGCACTCGGTGAAGAAGACGTCCTTGCCCGGCTGGTTGTTCTTGACGACGGACTGGCCGCTCGGGTTGCCGCCGTAGCAGTGCCAGGCGGAGCCGATGACGTTGCTGCCGGCACCGTTGTTGACGGTCTGGGGGTAGTTGGTGTCGTCCCAGTTGTGGTCGTAGCCGAGGATGCGGGCCTGTTCGCCGGCCGCGCGGAGCTTCGGGACCAGGGTGTTGATGACGTTGACCTGTTGCTGGGCCGACATCCGCATGCCGGGGTAGCCCGGCGGTTCGAAGTTCGGCTCGTTCTGGACGCTCATGTAGTCGATCGGGATGCCGGCTGCCTTGTAGGCCTGCGCGAACTTGACCAGGTAGTCGGCGTAGACGCCGATGCGGCTGTCGTTCAGCGAGCCCTGGATGAGGCTGTTGTTGTTCTTCATCCACGCCGGGGCGCTCCACGGCGTCGCCATCACGGCGAGCTGCGGGTTGAGCTGCTTGGCCTGTTGCAGGAGGGGGAGGATGTAGGCGTTGTCGTGGGAGGTGGAGAAGCGCGACAGGGAGGGGTCGGCCGCGCCGTCGTCGTAGGTGTAGAAGCTGCGGGAGAAGTCGCTCGCGCCGATCGGCTGGCGGATGAAGCTCATGCCGATGCCGGTGCTCTTGTTGAAGAGGTTGTTCATGATCTCGGTGCGGCGCGGGGAGTTGAAGATGTTCCACGCCGCCGCGTCGGTGAACGACGCGCCGAAGCCGACCATGGACTGGTAGGTGGAGTTCGGGTTGACGGTGATCGTCGACCCGCTGCCGCCGGAGCCGAACGTGACGTCGCCCTGCTGGCGCAGCAGGTTCGAGCGGTCGGCGGTGGTGAGCCAGACGCTGGCGTTCGTGGCGGCGGTGGCGGCGGGGGACACCAAGGTGCTTCCCGCCGTCACCACGGCCGCGGCGATCGCGATGCCGCGCCAGCGTTTCGTCGTCAATGACATAAGCGCTCCTTGCAGGGGGTTGGGCGCGCCCGTTTCAGGTTTTCAGTTGTACAAGCGGAAATCGGCGATGCTCCACCAGCTGCTCGCGGTGCCGGTGGACGTGATGCGGACGTACCGCGCGCTGGTGCGGCGGACGTCGACGGTCGTCAGCTGGCCGATGCCCTGTCCACTTGCGACAGTGCGCCAGGTGGTGCCGTCATTGCTGACGGAGAGCTCCCAGTTGCGGGCGTAGTCGCCCAGGTTGCCGCCGGAGTCGACGGCGACGCGGCGGAAGTCCTCGCGGCGGCCCAGGTCGACCTGCAGGTACTGGCCGGGTGCTTGCGCGGCGTTGCTGGACCAGCGGGTCGAGGCGTCGTCGTCGATCGCCGCGGCGCCGTCCGGTGACGCGGTCGCGCCGGTCAGGGGGACCAGGTCGAGCTTGCTCCTGTGCTGGGTGGTCCAGGTGAACGTGGCCAGCGCGCCGCCGGGCAGGGTGTACTCGAACGTGCGGTCGCCGACGTTGACGGCGAAGGTGCGCGGTTCGTCGTTCTGGTTGTGCACCACCAGGGCGGTGGAGCCGTCCGGGTTGCGGAACGCGGTGTCCATGATCTGGCCGTTCCAGCCGGTGGTGCCGAACGACGTGCTGGCGATGCGCCGGGCGCCCGGCTTCACGAACTTCGACAGGTGGCCGATCGTGTAGTACTCGGCGTCGGTCACCACGGACCCGTCCGGCTGCACGGTGACGAGGCCGGTGCACGTGCCGCAGCCGCCGAGGTGCGGGCCGCCGGTGCTGTCGAGCGCGATGTTCCAGTTGACCGCGCTGCGCGCCCAGTTGCGGGTGGTGCCGAGGACGACGTTGCGGGCGTGCCAGCGCAGGGTGTCGTTGAAGACCTTCGCCGGCGGGTCGGTGGCACCCTTGGAGCCGGAGCACTCGGTGAACCAGATCCCCTTGTCCGGGAAGGTGTCGCGGAGCTTGGTCTGCGCGCTCGGGTCGCCGTAGTAGCAGTGGTAGGCGGTGCCGGCGAGCCACTTCGCGGCGGGCGAGCGCAGGACCTGGTACGGGTAGTCGGCCTCGGCGGTGCCGTCGTTGGGGTGCGTGGCCCAGTTGTGGTCGTAGCCGAGGAGCTTCGTGCGCGGGCTGGCGGCCCTGAGCTTCGGGCCGAGCGCCTCGATCACCTGGATCTGCTGCGCCACGGGCATGTCCGTGCCGGGGTAGGCGTCGGGCGTGCGGTTCTGCGGCTCGTTCTGCACGGACAGGAAGTCGATCGGGACGCCCGCCCTGGCGTAGGCCTGGACGAACTTCACCAGGTAGCGCGCGTAGGCGTCGTAGATCTTCCGGTCGTCCTTCAGCCGGCCGCCGACGAGGGAGTCGTTCGTCTTCATCCACGCCGGCGGGCTCCACGGCGTGGCCATGACCTTGAGGCGGGGGTTGAGCCGTTTCGCCTCGCGGAGCAGGGGAAGGATCTTCGCCTCGTCGTGGCGGATGGTGAAGTGCCTGAGCTCGAAGTCCGTCTGGCCCTGGGGGACGTCGTCGTAGGTGTAGTGGTTCTCCGCCGCGGTGAAGTCGGAGGAGCCGACCGGTTGGCGCAGGAAGCTGACGCCGATACCGGTCTTCGGGTCGAAGAGCTTGCGCAGGGTGTCCTTGCGGACCTCCAGGGCCAAGTTCGCGAGCACCTCGGCGGAGGAGTCGGTGATCGACGCGCCGAAGCCGTCGATCTCCTGGTAGCGGCGGTCGGGATCCACCACGATCGTCGGCTGGGCGGACGGCTTCGTGCCGAACGTGACGGCGGGCCGTTCGTGCAGCAGTTCGGCATGGTCCGGGGTCGTCACCCAGACCTTGACCTGCTCGGCGCCGGGCGTGCCGGCGGCCGGTGCGGCCGCGGGGACGGCGGTGAGGCCGAGAGCCAGGGCCGCGATCGTGGTGCGTCTCATGTAACACCCATTCATCACTGTGAAACGTCAGCTTTCAGGATGAAACACCGGCGCGTGGCGGCGGTCAATGGTCTGGACGAGTTCCGGTACATTGACCTGGTGGAACGCAAGATCGAACACGTGAAACAGCGCGCGAGTCTCCGAGACATCGCGGCGGAGACCGGTGTGTCGATCGCGACGGTGTCGCGGGTGTTGAACGACAGCGTCAACGTGGCGCCGCGGACCCGTGACCTGGTGTTGCAGGCGGTGGAGCGGCGGCGTGCCGTCGCCGAGCCGGTCCGGGTCAGGACCGTGTACGTGCGGTGTCCGTACGTGCTGACGGACTACTTCGGGTTGATCGTGTCGTCGATCGCCGAGGGGTTGAAGCTGCACGGGGTGCGGCTGGTGCTGGACGCGGGGGAGTCCGGGCAGTCGAGCGACGCGTTGCGCGGACTGCCCGGTGGTGATGCCGACGGCGCCATCCTGATCCTGCCGCCGGAGGAGGGGTCCGAGCTGGTCGCCCTGTCCCGGTCCGGGTTCCCGTTCGTCGTGGTGGATCCGCGGGTGTTGCCGTTGCCGGACATCGCGTCGGTCTCGGCGGCGCACTCGGCCGGGGCCCGGGCCGTTGCCGATCATCTGATCGGGTTGGGGCATCGGGACATCGCTGTGATCGCCGGGCCTGAGGAGTGGTTGGCCGGGGATGCTCGGCTGGCCGGGCATCGGGCGGCGTTGGCTCAGGCCGGGGTGTTGGTGTCGGTTGAGCGGATTCGGTTCGTCGAGCCCACTGCTGAGCAGGGGAGGAGTGCTGCGGCTGAGTTGCTTCGGTTGTCTCCTCGGCCCACTGCTGTGGTGTGTTTCAACGACAAGGTTGCTGTGGGGACTTTGCAGGCTGCTCGGTCGCTGGGGTTGAGGGTGCCTTCGGATCTGTCTGTGGTCGGGTTTGACGACATTGATCTGGCTGAGGCTTGTTGGCCTCGGTTGACCACGGTTCGGCAGCCGTTGCAGGAGATGGGGCGGATTGCTGTGGCCCAGTTGATGCGGGTGTTGGATGGGCATTCGCCTGAGGCTCTGCACATCGAGCTGGCTACTTCGTTGGTGGTTCGGGATTCGACCGGTGTTGTTTCTTAGGGGTTGTTGGTGTGCCCCTGTTGCGTGGCGTTCCCGCTGTTGCGTGGCGTTCCCCTGTTGAGTGCGGGGAGGTTGCGGTTGCGTGCTTCCACCTGGGGGCGCTGCCCCCAGACCCCCGGCAATCTGATCGGGGGCCCCGCGCCGTCGGCGGGTTGATGGCACGCCTGTTTGTGTTGGGCGGCTGCCTGTTTCGTTTTTGGTTGCGTTGCGGTGGGGTCCCGTCACGAGTCGCACCAGGAGCGAGCCACAACGAGATGGGGGTGTCAAACGGCCGAAAAGCGTGGCCGTTTGA
>NZ_JBHYGW010000006.1:295480-483734 GCF_042738015.1 Lentzea sp. NPDC059081 | reverse complement strand
GCCACGGCTCGTGACGGGACCACCCCACCGGAACCTTCTGTTTCAAGCTTTCACTGCTCGGCTTCGCCATCGCTTGGCTCGCCTTCGGCTTCGCGGTCGGCTCGCCTTCGGCTTCGGCTTCGCGTGCCTGCCGTCGTGTGCTCGCCAAAGCTCGCCGTTCGGCCTCGCCGGAGTGTCAGACCCCGTCTGTACGTTGGGTCGCGGGGGAGCCGAAACTCAAGGGGACCCTTGCGTCAGCCTGGACACGCGAAAGGGCGGCCCGCTCCTGCACGGGCCGCCCTTTCGTGCGGTCTTACTCGGAGAGCTCAGCCAGCTGGGCCTTCACCTTGGCCAGCTCGGCCTCCAGCTCCTCCATGCGGGTGCGGTGCTGGTCGCGGGCCGCTTCCAGGACCGACTCGATGCCCTGGGCGATGTCCTCGTGCAGCTCCTTCGCCGCCTTGGCCACGGCGATGGCCGGGATGACCAGGCCCGACACCACGCGCTGCGTGCCGTGGACCAGGTCGGCCTGCCACTCGCCCTCGGCGGTGCCCGTCACCGTGAGCGTGAGCTCGACGGTCCGGGTCTTCTTCGCCGTGCTCTTCGGGCGGCCCGCCTTCGGCTTCTCCGGCTTCGGAGCCTCGGCGGCGGTGGGTGCCTCGACAGGCTTCGGCGACTCTGCCGGCTTGGGAGCCTCGGCCTTGGGAGCTGCGGTGGCCGGCGCGGGAGTCTCCTCCACGACGGTCTCCTCTGCTTCCTGCACCTCGGTGAGCGTGTCCGACACGATCAGGTTTCCTCTCTGCGCAACGACGTGACCCCGCGCACAGTCTAGAACACGTGTTCGATCAGACGTGAATGGGGTCGACGCAGAGCCTAGTCAGTACGGCGGGAGCTGCACGCGCCACTGCCGTTCGACGTCGAGCACGCCGGGTACCGCCTGGAGTGCCGGGATCGCCTTGACCTCCACTGTTCCGGTGATGACGCCCAGCGCCTCCAGGACCGTGTCGACCACCAGGCCCGCCTCCCTCAGGTCGTCGAGGACCTTCGGGAGGCTGCCCTCCGTCACGGAGACCATCACCTGGTCCACCGGGGTGGTCATGGCGCCTGGACTAGCCCGCCGCCGATGTCGGTGGACGGCAGTGGCAGCCGCAGGGCCGTCGAGGACAGGCGGGCCCACAGCTCGTAGCCCCTCGCGCCGGTCCTCTCCGCGATCAGGGCGGCCACGCCCGACACGTGCGGGGTCGCCATCGACGTGCCGCGCAGGCGCTTGTACTTGTCCGGCAGCTTGAACGACGAGTAGACGTCCACGCCGGGGCCTGCCAGGTCGACCTGGCCGATCTTGTCCACCGTGCCCGACGAGAACGAGGCGATGGCCCTGTTCACGTCGACCGCCGCCACCGCGATGATGCTGGGGCAGCGCGCGGGGTGGCCCACCGGCGCCACGCGGGCCGGGCGGGTCGAGGCGTTGCCGGCCGCCGCGATGATCAGCGTGCCCTTGGCCAGCGCGCGCTGGGCGACGGTCTCGTAGATCTGCGAGTACGGCGTGTTCGCCGGGACGTCGGCGCCCAGCGACATCGAGATCACCGCGCAGCCGTTGGCGACGGCCCAGTCGATGCCCGCGAGGATGCCTCCGTCGGCGCCGGAGCCCGCGTTCGACAGGACCTTGCCCGCGAAGATCTCGGCCTCGTACGCGATGCCGTAGCCGGGCAGCGTGGCCGGCTTGCGCGGGCCGCAGGACGTGCCGATGCAGTGCGTGCCGTGGCCGTGGCCGTCCTGCACGTCCTCGCCGGTGATGAACGACTTCGTGGTGATCGTGCGGCCGGCGAAGTCCGGGTGGTTCTGCTCCCAGCCGGTGTCCAGCACCGCGACCTTGACGCCCTTGCCGGTGGCCGTGCTGACGTCCGCGCCGACGGCCTGCAGGCCCCAGGTCAGCACCGACTCGTCGGCGGCCGGTTCGACCTCCTCCTCCGCCGGTGCCGCGAACGCGTGCACGACGCGTTCCGGTTCGACGATCTGCACCGGGCCGGGGCGCTCGGCGGCGCCGTTCAGCTCGGCCAGCAGGTTCGGGTCGGCGGACACCACCGCGACGCCGAGCTCCGGGAACACCTGCACGGTGTCCACGTCCAGGTCACCGCTGTTCGGGTCGAACCCGGCGATCGCGCCGAGCTCGGCCACCCCCTCGTCGACGGCGTCCTCCTGCAGCAGCACCAGGAAACGGCCTGTGGTCTCCACTTCCGCGGGTTCGGTCATGACGTTTCGCCCCTACTCTCCGTCTTGCTCTCACTAGAGAGTCGTCACGCGGAGGCGGTTGTTTCAGGCCATCTGCCGTCTGCGTTGAAAGAATTCACCGATTGGCTCAACGTACTTGGCCGCGATGGGCCCGAGGATCGCCATCAGCAGCACGTACGCGGTGGCGAGCGCCGCCAGCTCGTCGTCCACCTGACCAGACGCGACGGCCAGACCGGCGATCACGATGGAGAACTCCCCGCGTGCCACCAGCGCCACACCCGCGCGCATGCGTCCCATCTTGCCGATGCCCTGCCGTCGTGCCGCCCACCACCCGGTGACGATCTTCGTGGCCGTCGTGACGACCGCCAGCGCCACCGCGATTCCGAGGACGGGTGGAATCGTGCGCGGGTCCGTGTTGAGGCCGAAGACGACGAAGAACATCGCGGCGAACAGGTCCCGCAGCGGCTCCAGCAGGCGCGTCGCGTTCTCCGCCGTCGAGCCGGAGATCGCGATGCCGAGCAGGAACGCGCCGACCGCCGCCGACACCTGCAGCTGCGACGCGACACCGGCGACGAGCAACGCCGAGCCGAGCAGCTTCAGCAGGAACACCTCGTGGTCCGGACTGTCCACAATGGCCGAGATGAACCGCCCGTACCTCAACGCCACCACCAGCACCACGGTGATCGCGAGCAACGAGATGCCGACCGACGTGAGCCCGCCGAGGAAGCTGACACCGGACAGCACGGCCGTGAGCACCGGCAGGTACACGGCCATCGCCAGGTCCTCGAACACGAGCACGGACAGCACGACCGGCGTCTCGCGGTTGCCCAGCCGGCCGAGGTCGCCGAGCACCTTCGCGACGATGCCGGACGACGAGATGTAGGTGACGCCCGCCATCGCGAGCGCGCCGACGGGACCCCAGCCGAGCAGCAACGCCGCGATCGCGCCCGGAGCCGCGTTCAGCACCAGGTCGAGCACGCCCGCCATCCACGAGCGCTTCAGGCCGGTGGTGAGCTCGGCCGCGGAGTACTCGAGACCGAGTAACAACAACAGCAGCACGACGCCGATCTCGCTGGCGAGGTGCGTGAACTCGTCGATGCCGTGCAACGGGACGAACCCGCCCACGCCGAAGCAGAGACCGCCGACGAGGTAGAGAGGGATCGGCGAGATGCCCATCCTCCGAGCGACGCGGCCGAGGAGTCCCAGACCGAAGAACACCGCGCCGAGCTGGATGATGGCGATGGTCGTCTCGTGCACTGTGCTTAACCGCCGTGGAGGATCTCGGCGGCGGCGTCGAGGCCCTCCGCGGTGCCGACGACGACCGCGAGGTCGCCGTTCTCGAACAGGAAGTCGGGGCCGGGCGACGGGTGGGCGTTGCCCGCGCGCACCACGGCCACGATGGACACACTGGTCCTCGTGCGCAGGGCGGTCTCGCCGAGCGTGCGGTTCGCGAACGCGGTGACCGGCAGCTGGCGGGTCGTGATGCCCTCGATGTCGCGGTGCTCCTCGCGCAGGTGGGCGACGAGCTGCGGCGCGCCGAGCAGGCCCGCGAGCGTGTTCGCCTCCTCCGGGGAGAGGGGTATCGACGCCGAGCAGGAGTCGGGGTCGTTGGCCTTCGAGACGATGAGCTCGAACTTGCCGTCCCGGTAGGTGATCACGCCGACGCGGCGTCCGGCGCGGATCATGAAGTCCTGGCGCGTGCCGATTCCCGGCAGGGGCGTGATCTCTACGTTCACACAGATCATGATACGGGGATGTTTCCGCGAGTACGCCCTGTGCGACATGGGTGGGTGGTACGCGACCGGGTGCCGGGACCCGACGTCGACGAGTTCGCCGAACCCGGTCAGGTGATCGGCGCGCTCGCGAGAGCCCCGCACGGCACGTTGCTGGCCGTGCAGCACCCCCACCGCACGCCCGCCGCGCTGGCCGCGGGCACCGGGCTGCTGGACGCGTTGCCGCACGCCCGCGCCGAGCTCTCGGCGCTGATCAGACGGGCGTATCGCGAGGTCAACGACGTCGTGGCGCCGTATCGGGTGGATGGACCGGACGGGACGGCGTGCGGGCTGTTGTGCCTCGTCGACCCCGACGCCATCTCTCACACCGAGGACGTCTATCCGGACGTGGTCGCCGAACGCGGTCAGGTGCTCGCGACGCTGGGCATCGCGACGAGCGCGGCGATGCTGGTGCCGGTCACCCCGCACGACGGCCTGACGTCGCTCGTGCTCGGGATGACCGACGAGCCGGCCGCGTCCGTCGTGGACTCGGGCGGGCGCCGTCACTGGGTGTGGCTGGTCGGGCCGGGAGAGCTGCAGGACGCGTTTCTGGACGCGGCGGGCGCGCACCCGTTGCTCGTGGCGGACGGCAACCACCGGGTCGCGGCGGCGCGGTCGGCAGGGCTGTCCGGGCTGCTGGCGTTGATCACCTCGGGGCCGGGCTTGCGGGTCGGGCCGATCCACCGCGCGATCGTCGGCACCGGCTTGGGCGCGGCCGACCTGGTGGCGGCGTGGGAGCGCGTCGGGCTGACGGTGACCTCGCTGCCGTACGTGGTGGATCCGGAACCGGGCGTGGTCGTGGTGCGGTGCGCCGACGAGGTGCTGCGCGTCGAACTGCCCGCGGGGCAGGGGATCGACCACGCCGTCGTGGAGTCGGTGCTGCTGGACTCCGCGCTCGGGCTCGACCCGGAGAGCCCGTGCGTGCGGCCGGTCGTCGACCCGTCGGTGGAGGCAGAGGCGGTGCTGCTCATCGCGCCGGTGCCGCTGGCGGAAGTGCTGGCGGGCACCAAGATGCCACGCAAGAGCACGTATTTCACGCCCAAGCCGCGCAGCGGGCTGCTGCTGGCCGACCTGACGCCTTAGGGGAGGTTCGTTTGGCTCCGGTCGTGGGTGGGACCTGGGAGAGCCCTCTGGCACTGGCGAAGGTGGGGCGCATGTCGTCTCATGGCGGTGCAGGACCCGCTGCACCCCCGACTCATGAGGCGCCAGAGATGAAATCCGGACCACGCTTGCTGGAGGTGCGTCGTCGGGGCGCGTCGCTGGCGCTCGTCGGAGAGGTCGACCTGAACACCAGCGACCTGCTCCGGTCGGAGCTGGAGCTGGCCTGCGCGTCGGGGGAGGGCGATGTGGTCGTCGACTTCACCGACCTGACGTTCATCGGGTCGAGCGGCCTGCACGTGCTGATCGAGACGGCGGAGTCGCTGCGGGAACGGCGGCTCGTGCTGCTCGGCGGCGGCTGGGCGGCCTACGTGGTGAACCTGCTCGGCCTCACCGTGCGGTACCCGAACATCGTCGTCGGCGGTGACGTCCACTGAGGACGCGCTAGGGTCGGTGTCATGGCGGTGCGAGCGATCAGGGGAGCCACGCAGATCGACGCGGACTCGCGCGACCTGCTGCTGGAGGCGACGGCCGAGCTGGTGCGGGAGGTCATGTCCCGCAACGGCCTCACGACGGACGACCTGATCAGCGTGGTCCTCACGGCCACGCCGGACCTGGTGTCGGAGTTCCCGGCCTACGCCGCGCGCCAGGCGGGTTTGTCCGATGTGCCGCTGTTGTCCGCGACCGAGATCGCCGTGCCCGGCTCGATGCCGCGCGTGGTCCGACTGCTCGCGCACGTGGAGACGGACCTGCCGCGGTCGTCGGTGAAGCACGTCTACCTGCGCGGCGCCGCGGCGTTGCGGACCGACCTCAACCACTGACCGCCCGGCTGATCGCGTCGACGTGCCGGTGGTCCGTCCCGCAACAGCCGCCCAGCACGGTGATCTGCGGGAACTGCTCCCGGATCCGGACGTAGCCGGCGGCCAGCGCCTCGGGATCACCCCGGTCGAGCGTCTCGGCCTCGTCGAGCTCGGCGTGGCTGAGCGTCGACGCGTTGGCCCGCATCCCCCTGATCCGACCGGTCCAGGGCGCTCCGGGTTCGAGCGCCGGCGCGTAGTGGGTGGGGTGCGCGCAGTTGACCATGTAGTAGGCCGGGTAGGCGTCAGTGTCGCGGTCGACGGCCTCGATCGCCGCTCCGAGCGTCTGGCCGGACGGCAGCCTGCCGTCGGTCTCCACGGTGAACGAGATGACGACCGGTGTGCCGGCCTGCCTCGCGGCGTCGACGATGCCGGTGGCCTCCTGGCTGGTGGTCAGCGTCATGGCGGTGACCAGGTCGGCGTTGGTGTCGGCGAACGTCCGGACCTGCGGCGCGTGGTAGGAGCACGCTTCCTCGCGAGTCATGACGTCGTCCACGCGGTAGCCGTCGCCGCGCGGCCCGATGCACCCGCTGATGACGACCGTCGTGGCGAACCGGCGTCTGATGTCTTCGAGCAGCTCGACGGCCTTGCGGTTGGCCTCGTGGAGTCTTGTCCCGTCGTACCCGCGTCTTCTCGCCCAGTCGGGGTTCGCCCGCCACGTGACGGTCTCGAGCACGATCCCGACGCCGTCACGCTCGGCGATGCCCGCGTACCGCTCGAAGTACCGCGTGAGCGCCGCCCGTCCGTCGGGGTCGTCGAGCAGCGGGAACGCCGCGAAGTCCGGCAGGTCGATGCCGTCGTCGAAGATCAGCGTGGTCTCGGCGCCGCCGTCGGTGAGGAAGACGCCGGGGGAGAGCTGGGGCAGCGTGGCCATCGGGTGCCTCCAGGGCGGAGGCACCAGTGTGCGGCGCCCCGCACGATCCCGCAGGGCGCCCGCCCTCAGAACTCCTTGCCGGGCAGCCAGCCGTTGGGGATGTCCGTGACCCGCCACCGCGGCACGTCGATCCTGACCGTGCGGATCGGCGTGGCCAGGAACGGCCCGACCTCGGGCACCTTGGCCACGAGGCGCTGCCGGGCAGCCTCGTCCTCGGCACCCTCGACGACCACGGCCGTGCCGCGCGCCTGCAGGAACGGCTCCATCGGCGACCCGGTCGACACGACGAGCGCGACCTCGGGGTTCTCCTTGATCGCCTTGAGCGTCCGCCCGCGCTCCTCCAGCACGAGCACGAGCGCGTTCGGCCCGTCCTCGGCGAAGTAGACGCCGCTGACCCACGACCCGTCGGCGCCCGCCGTGGCGAGGAACATCGACTTGTGCGCGGCCAGCGTGCTGTGCAGCAACGCCTCGACGGCGTCGTGCTGTTCGATGGTGGTCACTGAGCCCTCCGTGTGTTCGGTGATGCGCACACGAGATCGGCCTCGGCGCAGTACGGCTGTTGTGGATTCAACCGATCGATACCGCGGAGGCGCCGTGGGCGAGGAGGTACGGCAGTACCCCGAACGGCTGCCAGATCATGGCCAGTTCGTTGTCACCACCGCTCTGGCGGACAGCCCGAGTCCTACTGTGCCGTGTGGCAGAGCAGGGTGAGTCCGGAACAGAGGACGACGTGGCAGCAGACTTCTTCGTGTCGTTCGCCAAGCACGAAATCGACTGGGCGCGCTGGATCGCGGGCGTACTGGAACTGGAGGGCCACACCGTGGTCTTCCAGGAGCAGGACATGCTGCCGGGACACAACGTCGTGCGGCAGATGCAGCTGGGCGCGGCGGCGACGCGCACCATCGCTGTCCTGAGCCCGACCTACGCGGACCGGCCCTACCCGCTGTCGGAGTGGGCCGCCGCGTACGTGCGGGACCCCGTCGGGGTGGAGCGCACCCTGATCCCGGTGCGGGTCAAGGAGTGCAGGCCGCCTGGTCTGCTGGCGGCCATCGTCTACATCGACCTGGTCGGAACCAACCGGGACGAGGCGAAGCGGCGGCTGCTCAGGGGGATTGAAGTGGAACGCCCGAAACCGACCGAGGAACCGCCGTTCCCGGGAGGGTGATCAGTCCGGGAACAGCCGAGGCCGGCCCTCACGCGACCGTGTGCCGTCGAGCCCGTCGAGCAGTCGCGCCACCGCGAGCCGCTTGTCCAGTCCGACGAGGTCGATGCAGCGAAGATCCCTCAGCAGTCCCTCCGGTCGGCATTCCGCGACGCGGACCGGGACCAGCTTGCGGCGGACTCCGGCGGGATCCGCCTCCCAGGCGGAGTGCCACTCGGTCGCGAGGGCCTCGTCCGCCAGATAGGTGGGGGACAGCACGACCAAGGTGCGCCGGGACGACCTCACCGCCTCGTCGAGCCGGTGAACCCGGTTGTGTCCGGGAGCGCGGTCGCGCACCTCGACCCGAACGTGGTGACCTGTCCGCTCGAGGTGGAACGCCACCCACTCCGCCCAGTCCCGATCGGATTCGGAACTGGACACGAAGAAATCCCAGAGCATGTATTCCACCCAGTTGCCGAATAGTTCCCGCCGCGTGCGCCTCTGGTGGCAGAATAGTCGGCCTTCACGAGACTTGGGGTGTGGATGACTGTCTACGGCATCGACCTCGGAACAACATATTCCTGCATCGCACGAATCGACGAGGCGGGAAAGCCTCACATCATCAGGAACGCCACCGGTGACGAGTCGACGCCCTCTGTGGTGTTCTTCGAAACCGCTTACAACGTGGTGGTGGGCAAGGACGCGAAGAACGCCGCGTTGAGCGATCCGGAACTCGTCGTCTCGCTCATCAAGCGCGACATGGGCAAGCCGGACCTGTCGCTCGACTTCCACGGCGTCGACTACACGCCCGAAAGCATTTCCGCGCTCATCCTGAAGGAGTTGGCCAAGTCGGCAGACGGCGCCGGTGAGACGGTCCAGGACGTCGTCATCACCGTGCCGGCGTACTTCGGCGTGGCCGAGCGCGAGGCGACCAGGGCTGCCGGCGAGATTGCCGGGCTCACCGTCGTCAACGTGGTGCCAGAGCCTGTCGCGGCGGCGTTGTACTACGGCGTGCTCAACAGCGGGGTCAACCGAACAGTGCTGGTCTACGACCTCGGTGGTGGCACCTTCGACACCACGGTGATCAAGCTGGCGGGTGACGACGTGACGGTGGTCTGCACCGACGGCGACCACGAACTGGGTGGCGCAGACTGGGACGACAAGCTGGCCGGACTGCTCTGCGAGCGGTTCATGGCCGAGCACCCCGACTCCCGCGCGACCGAGAGCGAGGGTTTCCTGCAGGACGTCGGACTGGTTGCGGAGGACCTGAAGAAGGTGCTGAGCACCAGGCAGAGCAGGCGGCAACTCGTCCAGTTCGAGGGCCGCAAGGCGATGCTCGAGATCAGCAGGCTCGACTTCGAGCAGGTCACGGCCGAGCTGCTGGAACGCACCATGGACATCACCGAGCGCACCCTGGCGCTGGCGGCGCGGCGCGGCGTGACGCGGTTCGACGAGGTCCTCCTGGTCGGAGGCTCGACGAGGATGCGTGCGGTCGGGGAGGCGTTGCGCTCCCGCTTCGGGTTCTCGCCGAAGATGCACGAGCCGGATCTCGCCGTGGCGAAGGGCGCGGCCCTGTTCGCCCTGGCCGAGTCGCTGAAGCTGGCCGGGAGCGACACCCAGCAGCTCGGCGTCTCCAGCGCCGCTGTGGCGGCGGCTGCCTCACGCAAGGTCACGATCGTGACGCCAAGGGCGTTCGGGGTGGCTGTCGTCGACCCCGCTCACCCGGACGACGACGACCGGTTCCTGGTGGCGCACCTGCTGGAGGCCAACACCCCGCTGCCCGCGCAGGAGACCGAGCAGTTCCGCACGTCGGGGCACGACCAGCGCGCCATCCTGATCCAGATCTGGGAGCAGGCCGGCGCGATCGCCTCCGACCAGCCCGAGCACAACAAGCGCATCGGCGAGGCCCTGATCGACAGGCTTCCGCCGTTGCCGAAGAACTCGCCCGTGAACGTCACCTTCCGGATGGACGAGAACGGGATGCTACACGTCACCGCCCAGGACCTGCGCACGAACAAGACCGCGGTCACCGAGATCAAGATCGGAGACCTCACCAGGCAGCAGATGGCGGCCGCGAAGGACGCCGTCGCGCGCCTGTCCTGACCGCTCAGACCGACGGCGTCACGACCGCGGGCACGCTCGACACCCCGGACGGCAGCGGTGCCAGTTCGCGCACCACGTCGTCGATCGACGGCCCTACACGGGCCACCAGCCGGTCACCGGAGGAGATCTCGCCGTCGGACGCGCGGCGGCGGCGCAGCCACAACAGCTCCGTGAACTCGGCGTTCGCCGCGGGGACGAGGGACGGATCGCCGCTCAGCAACGCCTGAGCGGCGGCGAACGTGGCCGGCACCCGGAGCTCCTCGGCCAGGACGGCGGCCTCGGCCAGTTGGCGGCGGTCGCCCAGGGTGGCGCCCCACATCCACCGAACGTGCATGGTCATCAGGTGGTCCTTCTGCCGTTCGCTGACCGCGAGCGCCGCGGCGAACTCGTTCAGCGCCTCCTGCTCCTTGCCCTGGTGCGCGGTGACCAGCGCCAGGTGCAGCCTGCAGTCGGCGAGCAGGGAGTGCGCGCCGGTGTCGATCGCCAGCCGACGGGCGTCGTGGTAGCGGTTCCACGCGGAGTCGAGGTCGTCCTCCGCGCAGGCTCCGTCGCCCGCCAGCAGCAGACCGACCACCGCGGACGCGGACGGTGGCACGTCCTCGGCGATCCAGCCGGTGCCGCGCATCACCGCGGACGCCGACGGCCGGCCACTGGCCGACAGCACCCAGCTCAGGGACACGAGCGTGGTCAGCACGTCGGGGTAGCGGCCGCGTTCGCCGAAGATCTCCTCCGCCGTGGCCAGCGCCTGGACGGCCGCAGTGGTCGCCCCCAGGCTCGCCAGGCATCTGCCGGTCTGGCGGAGCAGTTCCGCGTGCAGGTCGGGGACGCCCACGTCGGCGACGACCTCCGCGCACTCGTCGTAGAGCTCCATGGCCCCGGCCGCGTCCCCCTGCTCGAACAGCAGGTCCGCCTTGCGGATGAGGCCCTCGGACACCAGCCGGGGATCGTCCTCGGCGACCGTGACCGCCTCGTTGTACCAGCTCACGGCTTTTCGGGGATCGTGGCGGGACCGGGCGATGAGCCCCAGGGCCAGCATGCACACGGCTCCGCCACGGCGGCTGTTGAGCGCCAGCGCTCGGTCGATACCGCGCCGGAACAAGGCTTCGGCACCGGCGATGTCCTCCAGCCGGAGGCGGACCAGCGCCAGCTGGATCACGAATCCCATCGCGAGCAGGTCGGCGCTGGCGGCGAGACCGCTCTCCAGCACCGTCGCAGCCTCCTCCAGCTGCCCCGCACTCGCGAGCACACCGCCGAGCACCAGCTGAGCTGTGCCGGCCAGCAACGGGTCCATCGCGACCGACCGCCGCAACGACTCACGTGCCGAGGCGAGATCGCCCCGCGCCGCCCAGATGCGGCCGAGTTGCTGGTGGGCGACGGCCTGGCCGCGACGGTCGTCGAGGCTCTCCGCCAGCTCGATGAAGTACTCGTAGGTCTCGCGCGCCTCGCTCAGCCTGCCCAGCTGCAGCAACGCCTCGCCCTGCAACTGGACGCAGACGGCGTGCAGCCCGACGTCCCTGACCGCCTCCGCGTGCTCGCTCGCGGCGGCGAGGTGGTCCTCCGCCTGGTCGAACAGCTTTCGCACGACGCACACCGCCCCGAGCTGCAGCAACGCCGCCGCGATCACGCGTCGCACGTCGACTCCGGCGGCGGAGACCTCCTGGGCGTGCAGTTCGTGCTGTTCGGCCGCGGCGTGGTCGCCGCACGCGCGGGCGAGTACGGCGAGATCGGAGTGGATTGTGACGGAGTCGGTCTCCTCGCCGATCTCCCCGGCCACCTCCAGCGCACCAACGCTGAAGAAGCCGGCCTCCTCCTCGTCGCTGCGCGCGAGCGCAAGTCCGCCGAGACGCTGGTAACAGCCCGCCAGCACGATCCGCGCGTCGAGCCGCTCGGCGATCGCCGCGTCACCGGCGACCTTGATCGCCTCGCGATAGGCATCCTCCGCGGTCGCCGCGTCGTCGCCGAGGTGCGCAATCGTGCCGAGTTGCTGCAGCCCGGCCGCCACCGCGACCAGGTCACCGGCCGCCCGCGCGAGCTGTTGGGCTCGCAGTTGGGTGGCCTTGGCCCGGCTGAAGTCGCCGCGGCGCAGCGCCACCACCGACAACCGGTGGTGGAACGACCGTGCCCGCGGATCTTCGTCTCCGACCAGGGCGAGCGTCTCGGTGCACAGGTGCCACTCCCAGTCGAGCGCGCCGATGCGGTCGAGTACCGCGCACATCTCCGCGCTGATGGCCATCGCCTGGCCCGTCATGCCCGCGGCCCAGCTGTGGTGCCGAGCCTCCTCCATCGCGAAGAGGCTGATGAACAGGTCGGACCGCCACAGCCCCGCCCGCCAGCGGTGGTACTCCGCCGCCCTTCGGTGGGCCGCGGTGAGCTCGCTCGGCCCTGCCAGTCCGGCGAGCGCGTCGGCGGTCCAGCGGTGGACCATGAAGCCGTCGCCGGACGGCGTCAGCAGGGTGAGTCTCGCGAGCTCGGCACACGCCTCGGTCAGCTCGGCGCGTTCGGCGGGCAGCAACGCGGCCAGATCGGTGTTGAGCTGCGCGTGAAGGCTGTGGGGCAGCGGGAGCTCCGCACGTGAACGGGCGGTTCCGTGCCGTTCGGCCTCAGTCAGTCGCGCATACGCGGCGGTCAACCGGGCCCGCGCGGCCGGGCTGGGGCTCGGGTCGGACGCGACGACCCAGGCGATTCCCTGGGCATCGACCGGCTGCCGGTAGACCGAAGCCGCGACGAGGAGCCGGGCCGTGGCGGGTGCCGCCTCGGCCAGACCCGTGAACAGATCCTCCAGCAGCACGTCGGAGGCCGCGATCGCCACGGTCGCGGCTATCGCGGTGTCGAGGTCCCTGCCGTCCTCGCGCCACCACGTGGCCTTGTCGGTCAGCCTCTCAATGCGGCGCACGACCGTGTCGAAGTGCGCGCCGGAGCCCCGTGCCGAGGTGTCCCGCCTGCCGCCGCGCAGCACCGCGTCGAGGTACTCCAGCGCTCGCGGATGGCCGCCGACCGCCTGGTGGGCGCGTCGTACGTCGTCCGGGGGCAGCCTGTCGAGCGCGGGCAGCCGGTAGATCAGCTTCCTGGTCTCCGCGAGCGACAACGGGCCGAGGTGGTGGGTCGCCAGGCCGTCCGGCTCCTGGCTGAACGGGACACGGGTGGTCATGATCAACCGGGCCGGTGTGCGCAGGCCGAGCCAGGCGGGCACCAGTTCAGGCAGGCCGTCGTTCTGCTCGCCCTGGTCGAGCGGGTCACCGACGGGGTCGTCGAGCAGCAGCACGACCTCGGCGCCGAGCCGCGGCAGCACGTACTCGTCCAATTCGTCGAGCCGGTCGCGCCACGGCTCTGATTGGTCGAGCAGGAACTCCAGGTCCTCGCGCCGCACCCCGCGCCAGCGCAGCGCCTTGGCGAGGCTTTTGAGCACCTGGTTCGGTTCGCACCTGCCGTGCACCGCGACGGGGACGATCGCGCGCGACTCCCCGAGCAGGTGCACCAGCGCCGCCGCGAGCGTGCTTTTGCCGACGCCGCCCATGCCGTGCACGAGCACCCCGCGCAGCAGCGTGAGTCTGCGCAGCAGTTGGCGCAGTTCGGCGCGGCGCCCGACGAAGTCGCCGATGCCGAGGTCGGTGATGCCCTTGGCCAGCACCTCGCGGCTCAGACCGTCGACAGGGCCGGTATGACCGGGTTCGAACAGTCGGTGCTGCCGGACCCGCTGGAACAACGCCGGCGTGGCCCATTCGGTGAACCGCCGCTCCGCGTCGACCTGTCTGCGCACCTCCGCCACCGCCGCAAGCGGTTCGGGTGCCTCCTGGCTCGCCAGTTCGCCGTACACGCGGGCGAGGAACTCGGTGGCGTAGTCGTCACTGACCGACGCTGTCATCGCGAGCACGGCGGGCACCCCGTGCTCGATCAGGCCCTGTGCCAGTCCTGGCATCTCGTCGGCGGACTGCGCTGTGCCGCAGCCGGCGAGCACGACGAACGGCACCACCCGGCCCGCGACGATCAGCTGGTCGATGAATTCCCTGGTCGTGAGTTCGTGGGCGCGGCCGTCGACCGTCTCCAGCACCAGTGCGCCGGGCCGGGCGTGGCAGGAGATGTGCAGGACGTGGAAGTCCTCTTTGAGGGCCTCCTTGATGGCGTCGACCGAGCCCCAGTTGAGGATGCGCACGTGGGCCTGCCGCCGTCGGGCGCCATGCACCTGGTCGAGGATCCTGGCCAGCTCGTACTCGTGGTCGAGCAGCTCACCGCCGCCGGTGTCCGGGCTCGCGATCACCGCCAGCACCCGCAACGGTCCCGGCACGTCGGTTCGTGCGGTCGGGCCGAGGCCGGGGAGGTGGCGGTAGACAGCCACTCCCGCGCGCAACGCGAGCGGGCTGCCGTCGAGGACGAGGCTCTCCCACGGCAGGTCGGCGAGTTCTGGCGCGACGTCGAACGCGACGTGCGCGGGTCTGCCGGACCGGGTGGACTCGCCGAGCCGGTCAGTGAGAGCCGCGGCCACTGTGCCTGGCAGGAAGGCGGAGGCGAGCGTGCGACCGAACGAGCGCGTGGCGGTGTCGAGATCGCGTTCGGCGGCTGCCCGAACGGGGCCGTCTCGCAGGATTCGGCCGGAGGCGGACCGGGCCCGCTTCAGCTCCCACTGCTCGTGCCGCACTCGTTCCGTGAGCCCCCGGTGCGCCGCGGACACCTCCGCGGTGTCGGTCGTCAACGTCGTCGAGAAAGGCCTGACCTGGATCGTCGTCCACAACGGGCCGCTCGCGGTGCGAGCGTGGTCGGCGGGCACCAACAGCGAGACGTCACCACTGCGCCCCGGTCGTCCGGATCTGAGCTCGGCGATGAGGCCGCTGGTGAGAGCGTCGAAACTGGCCTGGTCCACGGCGGCGGCGAAGTCGTATGCGCGCCAACTGTTCAGAACGGGTGGCAACACCGCCTGGGCGTCGCGCAGCACCGGGATCAGCCTGTGCAGCCGGCCCTCGAGCGCCTTGGTGGCGAGCGCGGCGTACTCCTCGGTGACCCGGAGGTCGTTCCTGTTGGTGCCGCTGCACACCACGATGCCGATGCCGGCGGCCGCGAGCGCCTCGTCGATGCGGCCGATCCGGGACTGCCCCGGGAGCACGTCGAGGGCGTAGAGGAAAACCTCGAAACCTTCCGACCTCAGCTTGGAGTGGAGCTCCTCGGCGAATAGTTCATCCGCCGTGGAATATGAGATGAAAATCGGCGGCTCCATTGTTCGAACGATGTCACTCCTTCTGTGAAGAGTCGGCGCTGACAACTAGTTGGCATTGAACTGACCACCTATAGGAGAGTCTGCCGGTGATAGGAAATGCGTCATGTTTCCCGTGCCGGGCACGCCCGCCGAAGAAATCCGAACCGAGCCGGCGGGGCCGGACGGCCTTGTCGAACTTGCTGAACGCCTCGGTGCCGTCGAAACGGCGCTGAAGGATTTCCATCGCAGGTCCGCACATCGTGAATCGGTGATCGACCGGCTGCACGAGGAAAACCAATCGCTGCGGACGGGGATGCGCCGAGAGGTGCTCGAACCCGTGGTCGCCGACCTCGTGCGGCTGCACGACGGGCTGGCCGCGCAGGCGGAGCAGTCGTCGAGCGAACTGTTCGCGAGCTTCGCCGACGACGTGGTGCTGGCGCTCGACCGGTGCGGAATCGAGGTCATGCCCGCCCGGCGGGGTGACCTGTTCACGTCTGGGCTGCACGCTGTCGGCTCCGTCGAGGAGTGCACCGACCCGGCGCTGCACAACACCGTGGCCGTCCCACTGCTCGCGGGTCTGCGCGACCGCGACACGGGCCGGATCCGACGGCTGGCGAAAGCGGCCTTCTACCGCGCCAACGAGACCGAGGCCTGAGGAGAACGCAGTGGGCATCTACGGAATCGACCTCGGAACGACGTACTCATGCGTCGCGCACATCGACGACACCGGGCGGCCGACGATCGTCAAGAACGCCGTCGGCGAGGACACCACTCCATCGGTGGTCTTCTTCGAGACACCGGACAACATCGTCGTGGGCAGGGACGCGAAGAGTTCGGCGAAGATCAGCCCGGCGCTGGTGGTGTCGCTGATCAAGCGGCAGATGGGCGACAAGGTGTCGTTCACGTTCCACGACGCCGAGCACACGCCGGAGAGCATCTCCGGGCTGATCCTGCGCGAACTGGCGCGTGCGGCCGCCGAGCACACCGGTGAGCCGGTGCACGACGTCGTGATCACCGTGCCCGCGTACTTCGGGGTGAGCCAGCGGGAGGCGACGCGAAACGCCGGCAAGATCGCCGGTCTCAACGTGATCGACGTGGTGCCGGAGCCGGTGGCCGCAGCGTTGCACTACGACGCGATGAACACGGGCGAGGACCGCACGATCCTCGTGTACGACCTGGGGGGCGGCACGTTCGACACCACTGTGATCCGGTTGACGGGCAATGACGTCTCAGTCGTCTGCACGGACGGCGACCACCACCTCGGTGGTGCCGATTGGGACGAGAAGATAGCCGGTTTCCTGCTGGACGCCTTCGTATCCGAGCACCCCGACGCGGGTGCCGCCGACAGCGAGGACTTCCTGCAGGAGTTGGCGAACGCCGCTGAGGAGCTCAAGAAGGCGTTGTCCGTGACGACCTCGCGACGGCACAACATGCGGTTCGCAAGCCAGGTGACGCGGGCCGAGCTGACCCGTGAGCTGTTCGAGCAGACCACGGCCGAACTGCTGGACCGGACCATGGACATCACGGCGCGCACCGTGGAGACCGCCAAGTCCAAGGGAGTGACGAAGTTCGATGACGTGTTGCTCGTCGGCGGCGCGACCCGGATGCCCGCTGTTGCGGAGGCGCTGCACTCGAGGTTCGGCTTCGATCCCAAGATCCACGACCCGGACCTGGCAGTGGCCAAGGGCGCTGCCATGTTCGGGCTGATCCAGTCGGTGAAGATCGCGCTGCCAGATGGTGAGGGCACCGGCGCGCCGCCGAGCGAGAGCGCTGTGGCGCTCGTCGCCGACCAGTTGGGCATCGCTCCGGAGCAGGTGGCGGAACTCGCGGAGAAGAAGGTCGTCACCGTGTCGCCGCGGGCCTTCGGCGTGAAGATGCTCAAGGGCGACAGCGACGTGCAGTTCATCGATCACCTGATAAACGCGAACGACGCACTGCCGGCCGCACCCCCGTCCAAGCAGTACTACACGCGCTACGACCGGCAGGTCTCCATCCTGATCGAGGTGTGGGAGCAGGCCGGGGCGCGTGCGTCGGAACTGCTGGAGGACAACGAGAAGATCGGGGACGGCCTGATCAGCGGCCTGCCGCCGTTGCCACAGGGGTCCCCCTTGGACGTGACGTTCCGGATGGAGCACAACGGGACGTTGCGCGTGCACGCGGTGGAACTGAGCACCCGCAAAGAGCTCGCGATCGAGCTGATGATCGACGGGCTCAGCGGTGCTGAGGTCGAGCAGGCGCGCGACGTAGTGGCGCGCTACACAGTCGGTGGGTAGTCGCTGATGGCGGACGACTTCGACGCATACCGCGAGACCGTGCTCGACCCGTCGAGGACGGCGGGCAACGTGCCGCCCGCGGATCTGTTCGTGCGGTACCACCTCGAACCCGGTGCCGTCGGCGACCCCGCGGAGTTCACCCGCCGCGTCGACCTGGTGGTCAAGTACTGGCGCAAGCTCAAGCTGCAGAAGAAGTACCTGGCGCTCGCCACCGCGTTGCTGGCGGCGGACACGGACCTGCGGCGCAACAGCCTGCTGAACCTGGAGGCGTTCACCAAGCGGCGTGAGGAGAGCAGGGGAGACGCTCACGGGCGGCTCGACGAGGAGATCGCCGTCATCGCCGCGGACAGGCCTTGCGTCACGCAGGCCGGCCTGCGCCGGCTGGTCGCCTCGATGGACAACGTGTTCTCCGCAAAGGAGATCCAGGACGCCCTCGCGCAGCGCAACGTCAGGGTGATCGACCCTCCGTGGGAGCTGCCGCCGGGGCAGCCGATCCCCGCGGTGCGGTCGTTGCGCGCACCATTGACCGCGCTCGGCTTCCAGCTCTCGCCCGAGGCGCTGTTCGGCACCGAGGCCGTTCGCCAGGGGTTCACGCTGCGCAAGGGTTTCCGACTCGCCGACGGGCGGGCGGTGACCGTCGACGTGCTCGAGAAGGCGCGCGCCGAACAGTCGCGGAGCAAGCAGGACGAGCGCAAGACCGCTATGGACAACGTCATCGCCATCCTGCTCAACGCCGCCACCCAGGCCGCGAACCTGGATGAGCTGCTGCTGTGGGAGATGAGGGAACAGCTTCGGCCCGCGATCGAGGCGGGCGAATCGGACAAGCTCGTGGCGCTCGTGGCCACCAGGCTGGGTCTCGACGCCGAGGAGGCGATCGAGCTCGCCGTCACACTCGCCGGACAGAGCGGGGAGGTGCGGCGCGGCGACGACACGGCCGGTCAGGTCGCGGAGGCCCTGCGCGCGGGTGAGCTGCTGGAAGCCCGCAGACTGCTCGATGGAGTGCCGCCGGGAGACTGCGCCGAGCAGCGGGCGCAGCTCGACGAGGCTCTGCGGCGCGTGGCCGATCTCGTGGGACAGGCCGAGGAAGCTCTGCGCGGCGACGACTTCGAGGAGGCGGCCGGGTTGTTCGCAGCCGCCGCCGAGATCGCTCGCGATGACTACGCCCTCGAGGCTCGGCTGGCGGAGATCCCGCCGCCCCCGGTGCCGGAGGTGTCCGCCGGCACCGACTCCGGCCGCGTCGTGGTGAGATGGGTGCCGAGCCGCGCTCGCACTCCCGGCGTCCGGTACCGGCTCGTCCGTTCGGAGAGCGCGCCCGCGATGACGAGCGCGTCCGGGACCGCGGTGGTCGAGACGCAGGGCAACGAGGCGTCCGACGACCTGCCACCGCCCGCGGTTCCCCTGTACTACACGGTCTTCGCGTCTCGCGGCGAGGTGTGGTCGGCGGGCACGAGCGCGCCTGTGCTGGACGTGACGCCCCAGGTCAGCGACGTGGTGGTGCGCACGGACGAGGGTTCGGTGAGCGGGTCGTGGCACGCGCATCCGGCAGCGACCGAGGTGGTGGTGACCCGTGCCGCCGGGAACGGGGGTGCCGAACGCCGGATCCCTGTCACGGCGGCCGCGGCGACGTTCAACGACAACGACGTCGTCAGCGGCGAAACCTACGAGTACGCGTTCCGCGCCGTGTACCTGAACAAGAGCGGCGAGCGGCGGACATCCGACCCCGTGGTCGTCTCGGCGCGACCGGACGCCCGGCCCGATGCGGTGACCGATCTCGTCCACGAGGTCCGCCAGGAGCAGGGCAAGGCCGTGCTGGTCGTGGGGTGGCGACCGCCCCGGGCCGGCGCGGTCGAGTTGCGCACGTCGGCGAGCACCCCTCCATGGCCGGCGGGCACCCTGGTGACCAGGACCGAGGCACAAGGGTTCGGTCAGCCCGTCGGTGGCTCCGCGACGCCGGGTGACGACGGCCGAGTGCGGGTCGCGTTGCCGGTGCGCAGCGGCCGGGTGACGGTCACCGCGGTGACCGTGTCCGGTGACCACGCGGCGATCGGCGGCACCGTGACGCAGTCGCTGGTCGAACCGGTGACCGGACTCCGGACCGAGCGGTTCGGGGACGTGGTCAGGGTCCGCTGGGTGTGGCCCTCGGGCGCGACCGTCGTGCGCGTCCGCTGGTGGCCTGCCTCTGAAGGGGACACGCCGATTCACGTGGAGGAGCAGGAGATCTCCGCCCGCGTGCACACCGACTCCGGCGGTGCAGAGCTCAAGGTCGGCCCGGACTCCGCGGTCGTCGCACTGCAGGCAGTCGCGCAGGATCGGGACGGGGAGAGCGTCTCGGCCGCCGTGCGCGCCTCGGTGGCGGGACGGACGGTCACCGTCGCTTACTCGATCCGCCAGGCCGGCCTGTTCGGCAGGCGCCTCGACGTCACGTTCACGAGTGATCACGCTTGCAGAGCGCCCGGAATCGTCGTCGTGCACCGTGCGGACGGGATCCTCCCGCTCCGCGCCGATCGCGGCAGGGTGGTCGCCACGCTGCCGCCGTGCAGCTTGACAGCCGGAGTCCCGGTGACCGTGACGCTGCCGGAACGGGTCAGCCCGCTGTCCGGCCTCGCCTGCTTTCCCGACCCAGCCTCCACGACCTCCGACGAGGTGACGCTTGTTCCCCGCACTGCTCGGTAATGGGATGCACTGCCCGTACTGCTACCGGTCCTTCCGCGCCAAGGAGATCCGCTTTCGCTGTTCCGGCCGGGTCGGGACGAAGAAGCGGTGCGAGACGAAGCTCGACCGGGTCCTCGCCGACCAGATGGGCGATCACGACCCGCAGTACCCCGTGTTCGACGGTGACGGGCGCAAATCCACCGCGGTGCACGACGCGTGCCGCGCGGAGACCCACTACCGGGTCTGCCCGCGCTGTCACAGCCAGCTTCCCGTCCAGTTCGGACAGATCGACAGCAAGCTGATCGCGTTGGTGGGGGCCAAGGACAGTGGCAAGACCGTTTACATGACGGTGCTGCTGCACGAGCTGATGAACGATGTCGGCGCGCGGATCCGTGCCTCCGTCCTGGGCGCCGATGCATCCACGAACACCCGGTTCGAGAACGTCTACCAGCACGTCCTGTACGAGAAGCACGAGCTGTACCGGGCGACGCGCACCGCGAGCGCGGAGAAGGGTGGGCGGCGTCCTCTCGTCTTCAACCTCACAATTGGCGGCCGCAACAAGGTGCGTAGCACCCTGCTGTCGTTCTACGACACCGCCGGTGAGGACATGAACAACGAGCGCAGCATCGACCAGAACGTGCGCTACATGACGAGCGCGGATGGCATCGTCCTGCTCCTCGACCCGTTGCAGATGCGAGGGGCACGGCCGCACGCCGACGCGGACGCGTTGCTGCCCAAGCTCGTCTCCGCCGAGGACTCGCCGTCCGCCGTGCTGGCGAACATCATCAAGCAGCTGCAGGGCAGCACGAGCGTCAAGGCCGGCAAGCGCATCGACAAGCCGATCGCGGTGGCGTTCACGAAGATGGACGCCTTGCAGGGCTCCCTGCCACCGGGCAGTCCGTGGCACCGCACCCCACCGGACAGCGCTGTGTACAACGAGCCGGACAGCCTCGAAGTGCACCGGCACATGCAGGCGCTGTTGCACGAGTGGGCCGGCCGCAACCTCGACGAGACGCTGGCCAACAGCTTCACCCGGTACCGGTTGTTCGGGCTGTCCGCGCTCGGCGAGAGCCCCAGGCTGGAAGGGGAGGACACGCAACGGGTGTCCGACCGTGGTGTGCAGCCGCACAGGGTCGAGGACCCGTTCCTGTGGCTGATGAGCGAGTTCGGCGCCATCCGCAAGACGACGAAACCGGCAGGTGAGTGAGATGGGGTTCAGCCAGCTCTACTACACCTCCTGCGAACGGGGACTGTCCGGTCACCCCGGCTACCAGTTCAACGCGGCGACGCCGGGCGTGAGCCACGAGGCCATGGCCGAGGCGGAGAAGATGACCGGGTACGAACCACCCGGCTCACTCACGTACGGCGCGGACGCCGCCGCGATCGCCGCGGCGCCGGTGAACCTCTGCTACCAGCCGGGGGCCACCAGGACGATGCTGGCCCAGGTCGCGTTCGTCGGCACCGACTACTCGCGCCGGTTCGGCAACTACTTCGCGCACACGCTCGTCACCTCGAACCCCCGCGCGGACTTCGGGGACGTGCTGCCGATCGAGCTGTGGGGTTCGGCGCTGTGGAGCAGGGAACCGGTCGACGACCCGGCATTGCCGGCACTCGGCGGCCTCGTGCCCGGTGCTCTGGACCGGGCCGCCGCCGCGGCGTTCGTCGAGGCGCATCCGGGAAGGGCACATCTGCCCGCGTTGCTGACCGCGATCGACCTCGCGTTGCGCCCAGGAGGCCGCAGGGTCGTCGTGGTTGAACGCGACGCGGCCACGGTGGCCGGCTGGATCGCCGCGGCCTCGTACCTCCTGCCACAGGAGAGCGTGCGCCAGATGTCGTTCGCCACTTACGAGCACGAGCCGCGGTACAGCGGCATGCACGTGGTGGGCACACTCGCCGAGTCCGAGGTGAACAGGGCGGCGTTCGACACCTACCACCTGTTCGACTTCGTGGCGGACGAGATCAGCCCTGTTCCGGTGCATCCGCTGGCCGAGTACCTCGCCGAGACCGTCGGCGTGGAATCGGCGGAGGCGCAGTGGCAGCGGGCCGCAGCGCTGGCCGAGGGCGACGAGCACGGTCTCGACGGATGGCATCCTGTGGTGCTGGCGGACGCTGGCACAGGTGCGGCCGTCGTGGCGCCGTGGCTCACCGAACACGCACCACGGCTCGGTGGGAGGACCGTCGAACAGATCGGCTCCCTGCTCGACGTCGGGGAGTGCTCGCTGGACGTGCTCGCCGGGATGGCGCAGGCGGCCGGCGCCGTCGGTGCCGCGGTGTTCGCCGAGGCGGTCGAGTTGGCCTGGGCGAAGAGGTTCATCGAGTCGGTGCCCGCCGGGCAGGCGCTGCCGGTGCGGTCGGCCACCACCCGCGACTACGTGGCGGCGGCGCTGGCGGAGCGGTTGCCGCGCGTCGACGCCCACAGCGCGGCGGCGTTGCTGAACTGGGCCGGGGCGTGCGGTATCCGCATACGGGACGACGTGCAGTACCAGACCGGAGTCCGAGCCGTCGGACCGGCGGCGTTCGACGAGGGCGCGGCGGAGTGGCTGGTCCCGTTGCTGCGCTCGTGGCCAGGCTTGGGAGACGGCATCGTGGCGCACATCTCGTCATCCGTCCGCGCCAGGCTGTCCGATGTGGTCGATGTCGTGTCGTCGGACCTCTCGCCCGTCTTGAGGTTGCGGGACGCGCCAGGACTGGCCGTCGCCGTGTCGATCGCGGACGCGAAGGCGGGGCGGATTCCGCCGACAAGGGCACTGGCACGGGTGACGGACTCCGGGTACGTGCCGGTCGAGGTGTTGACGTTGCTGTGGCCGGACGGCTGGACGCACCACGACGCGTTGTTGCTGCTGGAGAACGTGGAAAAGCGGTTGTTCTGCGAGTCGCCTTTGCTGGAGTGGCTCAACTCCGTGTTGCTGACGCCGGTGTCCGGCGGCGACACCTACGACCGGCTGTGCGCGAAGGTGCGCGAGGAGCCCGTGCTGGAGGTTCTGCCGCGGGACACGGTCAAGCGGATCACCGCCCGGTTCGAGGCGGCTTCGCAGGTGGACCGGATGGTTCGGGCTCGGTCGGAGCAGCAGTTCAGTCATGCCATGAACGAGTTCATCGGCGCGTACCGCGGCACCCGCAACGAGCACCGTCGCACTGAGCTGATGGCGGTGCTGATCAGCAAGGCGGGGGAGATCCCGCCGGACCGGTTCGCGGTGCTGTACGCGCGGCTGCAGGACCTGCGCGACGCCTACCGGGCCGCGGCACAACCTTCCCTCGAACCGCGCCAGGCCGATCCCGCGGTCGCCGCCGACCTGCTCATGGTGGCGCGGTACCTCGGCGACGTTGTCGGAGTGCGGGGGACCAACGCCATGCGCCACGAACTCCACGAGCAGATCCTGCCGGCCGTGCGGAAGTGGCGACGTCCGTTGGTGCGCCAGGTTCTCGACCTGCTGCGGCGGCGCGGACCGCAGGACTTGGCGGACTGGTTCGCTCACAAGTCCCAGGCCTACGCGGGAAATCCACTGGCGAGGTTCGCGCTTGAGCAGATGCGCTCCAAGAAGCGGAGTCGGTGATGCTCGTGATCCTGGTGATGGCGCTGTTCCTCGTGGTGTTCGTCCCGCCGCTCGTCGCGGCGATGGCGTTCGCTCACAAACTGCTGCGCGGGTACGTGGTCTCGCTGGCGGCCGGTTACGGGATGGGCAAGGAGGCCAACGCCGCCACGGCGAAGAGGCCCCCGGCGAAGCGATCGGCCAAGGAGGAGCCCGCGTGGGACTTCTACCTGCGTGGTCAGGCGTGGCGCGACATCGTCCACGCGCACCGCGCCGGTGCGGCCGCAGCGCGCGGTGTGATCGTCAAGCGCGCCAAGGAGATCGGGGAGAAGTACTTCAAGAACCCGGTGGGCAAGAACTGGTTCGGAGTGTTCCACTACCTCGGTCTCGCGCTCGGTCTCCTGCTGGCGTTCGCGGCCCTCGCGAGCGCAGGGGTGGGGGCAGGGCTGTCTCTCCTGCTGCTGCTCGGACTCAGCTACTTGGCGCTGTACATGTTGCGGCTCGTCGACGTCGTGATGCTGAGGGTCCGCGGGATCACCATGACGTGCAAGGTGTGCGGACATCGGGTGAACAAGGTGCTGTACGGGTGTCCCGGCTGCAAGACGACGCTGCACGGCGACGTTCGGCCGGGCCGCTACGGCATGACCTATCGCAGGTGCCAGTGCGGCAAGCCGTTCCCGTCGCTGATGGTGCTGATGTGGTTCATCAAGCAGGACGACAAGCCCACGCTGTGGTGCCCTCGCTACCGCGAAGGTGAGGAACCGCACCAGCTCACCGGCCACACCGGGGAGATGGCCGAGATCGTGCTGCCGGTGTTCGGCGCGCCCAGTGCCGGCAAGACGCAGCTGATCACCGTGCTGATCATCGCGATGGAGGCGATGACGACTCGGTCCGGCGGTGACTTCACCTACGCCGACGACCAGAGCAGGAAGTGGGCGGAGGACGGCCAGCGCAAGCTTGCCGCCACCTCACGCCCGGACAAGACCAAGGTCGCCACCAAGGGAGGTGTCGCGCCACCCGCGTGCTCGGTGCTCGTCGCACCGCGTCGCGGCACCCGCAAGCTGGTGCATGTATTCGACGCCGCCGGTGAGGTCTTCAGCAACGCCAAGCAGATCCAGGAGCTGCAGTACTTCCGGATCGCGCGGACGTTCGTCTTCGTCGTCGACCCGATGTCGATCAAGTCCGTGTGGGACGAGTTCGACAGCGTCGAGCGCGAGACGCTCGAGGAGCGGCGCGCACAGCAGGAGCCGCACGTCACGTTCTCCGAGACGGTGTCGACCATGACGGCCATGGGCGTGGATCTCAGCAAGATCCACTTGGCCGTTGCCGTGAGCAAGGCTGACCTGATCAGGCGGATGCTCGCGGACGTCGACACCGAGGACTCACTCGCGATCAAGGAATGGCTACAGGGCGTCGGCCAGGGCAACATCGTCCGCCGCATGGAGGCGACCTTCAAAGAGGTGACGTTCTTCCTGACCGCCGCGCTGCCCGACGAGCACAACGACGCGCACCCGAGCGTCGAGGCGTTCACCGGCCGCACCCTGGCCGACGAGGGACTCCGCCTCTAGAAAGGTAGATCAGACGTGCACAAACAGCCATACCACCGATGGCGGGTGACCACGTTCGTGCTGACCGTGACCATCGGATCGATCATCGTGCTGGTGTTCCTGCTTTTCGTCGTGTTCGGTGTCCTGGGGCTGGTGATGGCACCGTTTGGTTAAGTCCACAATGGATCCGGCAGGCGGCCGAAACGCTGTTGGCCAGGGGTGCGACGGACCAGCGTGACGTACGCGGCCTCGCGAGAGCAGATCGGCGAGGCCGGAACCGTTGTTGTGGAAGCGCCCGCCATGTCGCCTGGCAGCTCCACCTGCACGGTTCCAGCTGACGCGGCTGTATCGGCAGTACGGGGGTATCAGCCGCAGGTCGCCAGGATCCTCAACGACCACACCTCTACCACAAGGAAAGGACCTCGTCCGGCCCAGGTTCGGTGCCGGACTGGTCTACCGGCTGGTGGGGAAGTACGAGGAGCGGCTGGTCTTCACTCAGGGCGTGCCGATCTTGAGTCGCACGTGCTGGGCCACATGCGGCGGTAGTGCGCCTTGGACGACATCGCCCTGCTCGACAGGTCCGTCAGTCCGCGCGGTGCCGGCGGTTCCGCGATGGCTGCTACGCGGGGAGACCACCAGCGTCAGTCGTGGGACACGACCCGGTGTCGACATCTGGGACGAGGTGTTTCGGACGCCCTCGAGGAGCTCCTGCTGAGCCATCTGCCGCACCTCTCCTGGGGGTCCCCGTCCCCGTTCCCTCCTCGTGAATGACGTGGTCCGGCTCTCCGGGGCGTCCCGGTGCCGATGTGAGCGTCCGCACCAGGCACAATGTGGACCGTGGGTGTCTCGGAGGGAGCTGTGGTGGGCCAGGGTCAGTTGCGCGGCGTGGTGGCACTCGACGGACCGGCCGGCACCGGCAAGTCCACCGTCGCGAAGCGCCTCGCCACGGCGTTGGACGCCCGCTACCTCGACACCGGCTCGATGTACCGGGCGGTCGCGCTGGCGGTGCTGCGCGCGGGCGTCGACCCGGCCGACGAGGTGAAGGTCTCCGAGGTCGCGGACAACGCCGTGCTCGTCGTGGGCACGAGCCCCGAGAAGCCGGGCATCACGCTCGACGGCGACGACGTCGCTGCCGAGATCCGCGGGCCCGAGGTGTCGCTGGCCGTCTCGCCGGTGTCCGCGACCAGGCACGTGCGGGAGCTGCTCGTGGCCCAGCAGCGCGCGATCATCGCCGACGCGCTGGACCACGTGGGCGGGATCGTCGTCGAGGGGCGCGACATCGGCACGGTCGTGTCGCCCGAGGCGCCGCTGAAGGTCTTCCTGACGGCGTCGGCGGACGCGCGGGCCGCGCGCAGGACCAAACAGGACACCGCGGCCGGCCGTCAGTCCACTGTGGACGCCGCGCTGGCCGACGTGCGGCGCCGCGACAAGTACGACTCCTCGCGTGCCGTGTCGCCGATGAAGGCCGCCGACGACGCGGTCGAGGTCGACAACACCGAGCTCGACCTCGCGGGCACCGTGGACGCGTTGCTGGACCTGGTGCAACAGCGCGGGCTGCGGGTGACAGGGTGACCCTTCCCCGCGGGAGCTCGCCGTGGCTCACCGATCTCGGCCGGTGGATCGCGCGCGTGCCGTACGCGTGGCAGTTCCGGATTCGGGTGCACGGCCGCGACCGCGTACCCTTGAGCGGCGGCGTGGTCGTCGTCGCCAACCACAGCTCGATGACCGATGGGCCGATCCTGTTCGGTGTGCTGCCCCGGCGCGTGACGTTCCTGATCAAGCAGGAGATGTTCAGCGGCGTCGTGGGCCACCTCCTGGGCAGGATCGGGCAGATCCCCGTCAAGCGGGGAGAGGCTGACCGCACCGCGCTGACCAGCGCGTTGTCCGTGCTCAAAGCCGGTGGGGTGATCGGGGTCTTCCCCGAGGGCACCCGCGGCGAGGGCGACGTGGCGAACGCGCAGAACGGCGCGGCGTGGCTGGCCAAGACCTCCGGCGCGGTGGTGCTGCCGGTCGCCTGCCGCGGGACCTACCAGGCCAAGGGCTTCCGGCCCGAGGTCGACGTGCTGATCGGTGAGCCGTTCCACCTCCCCGAGGGGAAGGGGCGGGCGGCCCTGGGCGTTGCCACCGAGCAGGTGCGCGACCGCCTGGCGACACTGGTCGCCGAACTCGATGGACTTCGTGTGAGTGAGGGAAGACGATGACGGACCTGGACGGCACCTGGGAGGACGAGGCCGACTGGTCAGCCTTCGACGACCTCGACGGCACGGGGGAGGACGAGTCCGCGCCGCCGCAGCCGGTGCTCGCGGTGGTCGGACGGCCGAACGTCGGCAAGTCCACGCTGGTCAACCGCATCATCGGCCGCCGTGAGGCCGTGGTGCAGGACGTGCCGGGCGTGACGCGTGACCGGGTGGCCTACGACGCGCTGTGGAACGGCCGCAAGTTCACCGTGGTCGACACGGGCGGCTGGGAGCCGGACGCGCAGGGCTTGCAGGCCGCCGTGGCCGCGCAGGCCGAGCTCGCGATGGCGACCGCCGACGTGATCCTCGTGGTCGTGGACGCGTCCGTCGGCGCGACGACGACCGAGGAGGCCGTCGCGAAGGTCCTGCGCCGGTCCAAGAAGCCGGTGATCCTCTGCGCGTCCAAGGTGGACGACGACCGCCTGATGGCCGACGTCGCGTCGCTGTGGTCGCTCGGCCTCGGCGAGCCGTTCCCGGTGTCCGGCCTGCACGGCCGCGGCTCCGGCGACCTGCTCGACGTGATCCTCTCGAAGCTGCCGGAGACCCCGCGCGACGACTTCGGCGCCCGCGGTGGTGGCCCCCGCCGCGTCGCCCTGGTCGGCAAGCCGAACGTGGGCAAGTCGTCCCTGCTCAACCGCCTGACCGGCGAGAACCGCTCGGTCGTCGACTCGGTCGCCGGCACCACCGTCGACCCGGTCGACTCGCTGGTGGAGCTCGACGGCGAGGTCTGGCGCTTCGTCGACACCGCCGGCCTGCGCAAGCGCGTGAAGTTCGAGAGCGGCGCGGAGTACTACGCCTCGCTGCGCACCAAGTCCGCGATCGAGACCGCCGAGGTCGCGATCGTGCTGCTGGACTCGCACGAGCCGCTGTCGGAGCAGGACCTGCGCGTGCTGACGATGGTCGTCGAGTCGGGCCGCGCGTGCGTGCTGGCGTTCAACAAGTGGGACCTCGTCGACGAGGACCGCCGCAACGAGATGGTCCGCGAGCTCGAACGCGGCCTGGTGCGCGTGCCGTGGGCCGACAAGGTCAACATCTCGGCCCTCACCGGCCGCGCCGTCCACAAGCTCGCCCCGGCCCTGCGCACGGCGCTGAACTCGTGGGACACGCGCGTCCCGACCGGCCGCCTGAACCAGTGGCTGACCGACCTGATCGCCGCCACCCCGCCGCCCGTGCGCGGCGGCAAGCAGCCGAAGGTCCTGTTCGCCACCCAGGCCTCCACCCGCCCGCCGACGTTCGTGCTGTTCACGACCGGTTTCCTCGAGGCCTCGTACCGCAGGTTCATCGAGCGCAAGCTGCGCGAGGAGTTCGGCTTCGAGGGCAGCCCGGTCCGCATCTCCGTGCGCGTGCGCGAGAAGAAGAAGGCCGGCGCCGGCAAGAAGTAGTTCTTCAGGATCACCTGGCTGATCTATTTGCCCTCCGGCCGTGCGTGCGGTTGGTTGGGTTGGTGGCCGTAAGCGTGGTGCTAGCCGACGACGAGGCCCTGCTGCGGCGGGGCCTCAAGGTCCTCCTCGAAGCCGACGGCAGAGTCGAGGTGGTCGGCGAGGCCGCCGACGGCGCCGAGCTCGTCGACGTGGCCACGGCCCACCTGCCCGACGTGGCGCTGGTCGACGTGCAGATGCCCGGCGTGGACGGCCTGGAAGCGGTGCGCAGACTCCGCGCGTGGGCCACCCCGCCCGCCATCGCCGTCCTGACCACGTTCGACCTGGACGACTACGTGGCCACGGCCCTCGACCTGGGCGCTCAGGGCTTCCTGCTGAAGGACGCCGAACCGGACACCCTGGTCCAAGCCGTGGTGGACCTGGCAGCCGGCGGCGCGGTCCTGGACCCGCGCATCACCGCCCGCCTGCTCCCTCGCCTGAGGGGCTTCCGAGCCAACCGCCAGCTGGACTCCTTGTCAGCCCGCGAACGCCAAGTGCTCGAACTGGTGGCCGGCGGCCGCTCGAACCACGCGATAGCCGACGAGCTCTGCCTGTCCGAGGCAACGGTGAAGAGCTACGTCTCCACCGTCCTGACGAAACTGGGCGTCGAGAACCGGGTGCAGGCGGCCTTGGTCGCCCACCAGGTCGGTGTGTGGTGAAACGGCTGCTGCGGGAGCTCCTCACCGTGACCCTGGTCGTGGGCGTGGTTATGCTGACCCAGGACCGTCCGTTCCCGTGGTCGCTGTGGACAGCTCTGGCAGCATCGTTGCTGCTCCCTCTACGCCTCCGCTGGCCCTGGCTGACTTCACTGCTCTGCGTCCCGGCCGTCGCAGGCGGCCTGGGCTGGGCCCCAGCGCTGGTAGCCCAGTACCGCCTGGGCCGCAAGGAGAAGTCCTTCCCCGTCCAGCTCTTCTGGGTCCTTTCCCTGACCTTCGCCGCCATCACCCCAGTACTCCTGACTGGTTCGATTCCCCTGGCGCCGCTGCTACTGGCCTCCGCGTTCGCCTTCGGCCTGGCAGCGGCTCCCACGGCCCTGGGCGCCCTGGTCACCACCCGCAAGGACCTGACCCGCTCACTGCACGAAACCCGCAGAGCCCGCGCGGCCGAGCTGGAAGCCCAGGAAACCTCGGCCAGAGCAGCAGAACGAGCCCGCATAGCCCGCGAGATCCACGACGCCGTAGGCCACCACGCCACCCTGATAGCCGTGGAGTCAGCAGCCCTCG
Organism: Lentzea sp. NPDC059081; assembly: GCF_042738015.1. NCBI lineage: Bacteria > Bacillati > Actinomycetota > Actinomycetes > Pseudonocardiales > Pseudonocardiaceae > Lentzea > Lentzea sp. NPDC059081. The sequence goes on along the minus strand of NZ_JBHYGW010000006.1, from coordinate 453,619 downwards.
CATCCACCGCCACCGACCCGTCCGTGCGAGACACAGCCCTGCGCTTGCGTTCCCTGGCAAAGGAATCCCTGTCGGAGATGCGAGCCGCCCTGGGCCTGCTGAACTCCTCCGACGTGGCCTACCCGTCCGTGTCCGAACTGGTGGACCGAGCCCAAGCCGCAGGCGTCTCCGTAACGCTGTCGGAAACAGGCGACGGGATGTTGTCGCCGGCCATCTCCAGGGCCTTGTTCAGGGTTGTGCAGGAAGCTCTGACGAACGTGACGAAACACGCCCCAGGCGCAGCCGTGACCGTGACAGTGGACCGCTCCTCACCAGTACGAGTGGCCGTCGTGAACGGCCCAGGCGCATCGCCTGTGTCGGCTGACCGAGGCGGCGCGGGCCTGCACGGCCTGTCCGAACGAGTCCGCCTGGCAGGCGGCACCCTGACCACCTCGTACCGAGCGGACGGCGGCTTCAGCGTCAGCGCCGTCCTACCACCCGGTAAGTCGAAGGTTGACGGACAAGACTCGACTTTCGGCGGTGGTGGCACTGGTCCGACCGGCGCATAGTGGACGCTGTCGGTCGAGGATCGGGGGATCGGTCGGACCGAGGGACGCGGGGACCCGAACTTCGGGTCCCCGCCGTATATCCGCAGGTAGCGACCGTTGTGGGGTCCCGTTTTTGATCTCTGTCCGCGGTGTTGTACGATTCTTCCTGCACGCCGGGGAACCGGGAGTGTGGCCGGGACGTGGCGCAGTTTGGTAGCGCACTTGACTGGGGGTCAAGGGGTCGCAGGTTCAAATCCTGTCGTCCCGACGGTCTGAATCAGCCCGCTGATTCTGGGTGAAATCCCAGGTCAGCGGGCTTTTTCGTGCGCTCGAAACGATCTTCGCTTGATCATCAATTTCATGATCAACAGGCGGATGAAGGAGTGAATAAGGAGCCGCTGGCTCCTTCGTTTTGACCAACGCCAAATGGGGTCGCCACGAACGGGTGAACTTGCCGAACGGCGCTGAACAAGCGTCAATCTGCGGGAACTGACGTCGGCATCAAACTGGCCTAGTGGCGTGCTGCCGCGACTGAACTAGCAGGAGGCGGCGTTGCGACTCGCGGCCATTCTCATGATCTTGTCGCGGTAGGGCGACAAGATCGTCGAAGTGCTGGAGACTACGCGCGGCAGCACATTTTCCCGGTGAGCTGGGATCCCTTTTCAATCTTACGTGCTGGTCGAGGAAGTCGCCCGCAGCATCGGATAGGGCCCTGTACACATGACCAAGCGCTCTCGGGCACTGTCGTCGCGGAGGTCCAGGAGATGTTGGTGGTGGTCGAGCATGCGGAGTTGGGTGACTTTTCGGGGCGTGCGTGGCAAGCGGTGCGGTTGAGTCGTGCGGATGCGTCGCCGCTGTATGAGCAGCGCTGCACAAGACTTTCTGAGTGAGCATCCGCTGTGGCCGAGCGAGCTTTCGACGAGGTCGGTCCGATCGCGGTGGCCGTGGCTGCGTCGCACTGGCTGCGTGTCGCCGCCAGGATTGCGAGCGAGGTGTCAGGTGTCGCCCCTGCGAGTGTGATCGTCCGCGTCCGTTTCGCGTGGGTCTTTCGTGAACGACTCGTGCACTCCGTATCGGTGGCGTGCTTCGTCGGCGAGGTCTGAGTGTTCGTGGCGGTCCAGCAGATCTGCCAGATGATGGCCGAACAAGACGTTGTGCTCGTCGCCCGGACGGGGGAGCAAGTCGTCTGGGGAGTTGACTTGCTCGGCATGGCTGTCGACAGTGCCTGAGCTGTCCACAACGAACACCGTCTGACCATTGGAATCGGCTGAGCTGCCGTTGGCCAGGTCGAAGAGGATGTCGTGTTGTGCCGATGTGGGCCGCAGGTGTTCGGGCAGCAGGTGCCGGAATGCGCCGTCCACCTTCGCGTCGTTGGCCGCCGCCGAGAGCTGGGCGAGTGTGCCGATCAAGTCGACCGTTTCCCGGACCCTCGTCCGGTCTTGCGCCAACCACCACACCACGGTGCTGCCAACGCTGGTGAGGACCTCCTCGCCCAGGTACGAGCGCACCATTCGCTCGTGGTCGATCCGCAGCACATCGAGCTGCCGCTGCCTGCGCAAACTCGACAAGTCCTGCAGGTGAGCGCGATGTTCCTCACCAACGGTCAGCTTTGTTGCCGTCGCCCAGGCCATGACCGCGTTCGTGTCGTCGGGCGCCGGCTGGCCCAGTGTGGATGCGAGCACGACCGCAGCGGCGACGCTGTCCTCGGGATGGTGCAGTTCGGTCACCTGGCGGGCTCTCTTGAGCACTGCTTGAACGGCCAGAGCCGCGGGCTCCGCGTGCGTTACCCCAGAGCCGTACCCCTGTGCGAGCCAATGCACGGTGCCGTCGAAGGCGAATGGGATTTCGTCGACTGAGCTGGGCAGGCGCACGGGGGTGATCGACACGGTGGCAGGCGGGTCTGCTGCCGGGGGTGGTTCGGGTGGCGGTGAGTGCTGCTCAGCGCGCTCCTGTTCCCGTTCGCGCCGCCACTGCTCGGCCAGAATGCTCTGCTGGATGTGGTGTTGACGACGACGTAGCACCACCACCGCGGTGGCGGTGAGCAGAACGATCACCATTACGGCGGTGACCCAGGTGGCCCACTCGAAGAGCGCACCCACGCAGATTGGCAACAACAGGGAGAACGTCGTGCCTGCTGCCACCTCCTTCATGCTCCTGTCCATCCCTGTCCCTTCGGTTCGTCGATGCGCAGTGCCGTGTTGATGTGCCACAGCAACGTTCGGACGCGCTCGGTGGCCGTTCGCCGTGTCGCCGCGTCCTCTTCGCGCCGTGCCCGAGCCGAGGCCAGCACGAAGAGATCGTTGAGCAGGGCCACCCGGCCGTCGCATGCCTCCACAAGCAGTGCTGGATGCTTGCCGATCCACTCCCACAACTTCGCGGGCGCGATGTCGTGCGTGCTGACGCTGAACAACCGCCGCCACAGGTTCAGCAGGTTGCGCCTCGTATGAGGCTCCCGAGCCATGCGCGGGGGCACGTTGAGGTCGAGCAGGATGTCGCGGTCGGTTTCTCCCAAGTCGCCTCGAACCAACCGGTAGAGCAGCCACCTCTGGAAGCCGTAGCGCTCCGTCGAACCGATCAGCGCGTCGTGTGCGGCAGACCGCACCGAACTGTCGTTGTGACGGGTGAAGTGGTGCAGCCGGACCAGCGCCTGCGGTGGCTGGTTCGGAGCTATGTCGTCCACGCACACGGCTATCAGCACCTGGGCGAACGGAGCCGGCAGGTTGTGTTCGCGTGAGCGGAAGTAGACGTACTCCCTGAACTTCTTCGACCACCTGTCGTGGCGCAGTCCGATCGCCAGTGCCTGTGCCGCCAGTTCGGGCTTGCCCTTGGCATCATTTCCGGCCCACCTGCGTGCCAGGTTCATCAGCGGCTCGGGAGGGCCTGTGAGCAGTACCAGTTCGGCAAAGCGGTCCAGCAGGTCGGCTGCGGTCTGGTGCGGCGTGGTCGGCAATGAAGGGACGGCCTGAACCCATTGCTCCACCCGGTCTCGCAAATCCGGGAAGTAGGTCCAGAAATGGGTGCGCAGGGCGCTGTCCATGGCGAGGTCGGTGAACTCCACTGTGCGACGCCCGTCGACGCGCAGGGTCGCCTGTTTCATGCGCTCGGCCAGGTGGGCGCCGTCCAGGACGTGTCGGTCCTCGCGGGGGAGCCGCACCATTCCACCGAAGACGGCTTCAGCCGAGACCATGGCTTCCAGCGGTGCTCCTGGTAGAAAAGCGGCAACGACCAGCAGGGCTCGCGCCGAAGCACGTTGTTGGTCGGTGAACAGCTTCGCCGCATTGGCGGCTCGATCGAGCCGGGCTCCCAGCGCTGCGGACAGCCACTCCGTCAGGTTCGTGCCACGTCCCGTGTCACGTGCTTCGACAGTCAGCTGAGCCAGGGCCGCGATGTCGCCCACCGTGGAGTTCCGCAGGTAGTCAGGCAACCGGTCTGCGGAGGGCAGCGGGTCGGGAAGGTTGATGTCAGCGGGAGCAAGGTGTGCTTGCAGGACCGCGGTGCCGTCAGGACGTTCGAACCTCACGACGAGCGCGGCCAAGGACGCGGCCAAGTGCTCGACCTGATCGGAGCGCACGACTACGACGAGGCGGGCTTTCTTCTCGGCCACGGCCGCGCGGTAGAACTCCAGCTGCGGCTGCAGTTCGCGAACGCGAGCCTCGTCCGTCTCGCGCAGGTCGAGCAGGAGCGGTTCACCAGGTCGTAGTTCCTCGACGTCGAACGCGTCTTCGTCTGGATCGTCGGTCCTGTCGTCCAGCACCCGCAGCCGGTCTACGTCGTTCCTGCCGACATCGGTCAGCAACATGAGCGCGGTAGTGCGTCTGCCGGATCCGTCCTGCGCGGTCAGGACGGCTGTGCTGGACACGGTGAACGCGTCGAACGGGAACCGCGCCGGCCGGACGAACCGATCGGCCAGGCGGCGGATCTCCTCGCCCGCTACGACGCGCAACTCGCGTCGTCGTCGCAAGGGGATGTGGAGGAAATTGATCTGCGTCCCGTTGCCGCTGTTGACGTTGCCGGTGCCCTGGAAGTCATAACTGGTGGTGGTTGGGGTGACCGGCGTTCCGATGTCGGTCATCACGACCCGCGCCTGTCGTAGTACCGGGTATCGGCGCCGTTGAACTGGTTGCCCGCACCGCTGTTGACGTTGCCCGTGCCGTGGAAGGTGTAGTTGGTGTTCCCCTGGTTGACGTGATCGCGACTTTGGGAGAGAACACCTCGCACGTCCTGAGAGCTGTTGGTCGTGGAGCCTGCTTCCTGCGGGCGGTCCTCGGTGCTCGCGTGTTCGTCGATGCCTTCTCCGCCCGGTTCGGTACGCGGCAGGAAACCGCTGTGCAGCAGGTCGCCGGTCGGTGAAGGAACCCTGAGGTACGCCACGTCGGTCAACTGCTTGACCTGAACCGGCGCTGGTACGTACAGGTCTTGGGAATCTTCGGTGTAGCCGCCGACGACTGCATCGTGAAAAGCGCGGACGGACACGATTGCCGCGACTCGGGTGGCAGGACCGGAGCGGGACAGCAGATCGCGCACGGGCTGGGCGTCCAGCAGCCGGTGTGTTTCCACCCTGGATGCCCCGCTGCCCTCGCTCATCAGCTCCTGACCGGAATCGGTGACCGCGCCGATGTTGACGCTGACCCGCATCCGGAGTGGCATCGGGTCAGCGCGTACTTGGTCGCGGTAGTCCAACTCGTCCTGCAGGCCTTGGAGGAACGGAGTCAGCAACAGCGGAAGCACTGCGGACGGGAAGCCCATCGCGCAACCGTCGCCGGTGCTGATGAAGAAGCGCCTACCGGACCACACCTCGATCAGGCCGCAGCGTTCGAAGGCCGACCGCAGGATCACCGGCACCAGGTCGGTCACCTCAGCCTGGTACCGCCCAGGCACACCGCTGAATTCCTTGATGTCCACCACCAGCAGAGCGCGGTAGGGCGGTAGTTCGGACGCCTTGTGGACCACGTCTTCCTCCTCGTCGTGTACTTGACGAGGAGCTTGGCGATCCTGGACCAGGACTGATGTCCGCTGTCGGACAATTGGAATGTGACGCGAGTCACAGTCCTGCAATGGCTTTCAGGTGATCCGGGTCCGCCACTGAGAGGCGTGGACCGGTTCGCAGGGCTCCGCAGGCCTTGAGACGCTGCACGTAGTGCGCGACGGTGCTGCGAGCCATGCCCAGGGAATCGGCGACCTCCTGCTGGGAGAACGGCACCCGCTCGGGATCCGAGGACGCCTCATCGGCCAGCGCGACGACTTCCAGCAGCAGGCGCGCGATCTTGCGCTCCGGGCTGAAGTGGACCATCTCGACCTGATAGGGGACGGTCTGGGACAGTTTTGCGATCGAATAGTCGGTGAGAGCTGCTTCGCCGTCGTGTTCCTGCAGGAACGTGTTGAAACGATCGGCCGACATCATGCGGACGGTGCACCGATCGATCGTCTCCGCGGTCGCCGTGCGGGGTGAGGTTGAGCGCGCTGAGATTTCGCCCAGGAGATCCCCGGCGCCGCGTAAGGCGAGCAGCACACGCCCTCCATTTCGCTCGGTGCCGAAGACCTTCACTCGTCCGGAGACCACCGCGAGGACGGTCGTCCCAGGTTCTCCTTGTCGCAGCAGGGGAACTCGAGGACCGTGAACACGATCCAGGCCCTGCTCGAGCAGGCGCGCCCACTTCCGCTCTCCGAGCAGGCTGCGGAACCCCCTGGGTGGCCGTGGCATGACGATTCGCACAGTCGATGAGTACCGCAAGTGTCGAACCGAGTGCGCTCCGTCATCGGCACATCACTCGATCGCTGTAAAACTTGCCAGCGGTGGTCATCCGCCGACGGGGGTGGTGCCGGCCTGCTGGAGCGTTGCTGTCGAGGGCCTGCGCACCGCGCACAGCTGGTCCAGCTGTGCGGCGCTGCTATCCCAGTGCGCAACGCCGATGTCTCCATGGTCGACGAGTGGCCAGTGCGGTACGTCCGAGCGCCAACCGCACCGGACGGCAGCTCACGCTCGATGATCGACCTAATCACACGCGAAGAGAGCATCAGGTCGCTCTTCCATGCCGACGTCGGCACCAGTCGAGTGGATGCGCGACTGGGGCTCGGCGTCCGAGGCACAATGGCCGACCAGCCGCACTCTGTGTAGCGCCTGGCCGATCAACTCATCCCGCTCGGCACGTCACTGTTCGGCGACGGCGCCCACACGTGGGTCCGGATCCGCTGACCGTGCACCGGCGTTGTGATCAGCCGATGTTCGAGGTTGTCAACACCATCGCCCATGGTGGCCTGATGATCGACGGCACCGCTCACCGACCCGGTCTGAGCGGAGTGGGACGCTCGACTACAGCAGCCGGGCGTACAACGAGTCAGGACCGGTCCATATCCGGAGAACGGCGTCACGTCCTCTGCGCAGACCGCGCTCGGAGGTGCGCGTCGCCCCCGTGGCCACGGTCCTCCCGGATGGACCGTCTGGTGGGCGGGTCGAGCACGGCGCCTGTCGAATCAGGTCGGATTGCATCGCATCCTCCGGAGGCGAAGCAATCCGGTGAACGCTTCGCATGGCCAAGTCCTCGCTGAAGAGCTGGGTGTTTTGCGGCGTACTCGGCGATCTGCGCGGGCGGTGCGTGACGTGGAACGATCAGTTCGCCCCAAGCGATCGCGACCGGCCGGGTCGATGGACCTCATTTAAGTTGCTTCGCGTCAACTTCGTATAAGCCGACGTGTGGTGAGCCTGTCCATGTATTGTCCACTATTCCAGTGGTCGATCCTGTGGCTCGCGTGTATTCCATGCGAACCACTGCTCAAATGGTTGCCGGGCGAAGGTTATGTGTTCGTTCGGGGCTTTACAGTCGAGAAAGAAGATGGCCATACTCTCTCGCTCGTCGAACCTGCAGTGATGCGTTGAGAGGGTCATGGTCGAGGAAGAAACCCGTTTCGCTGGGGTGAGAGGTGTAGGCCAGCTAGTCGGTGAGCTGCTCGGACGTCCGGATCGGCAAAGCCGTTCATTGCCCGTGGTGGTTGCGCTCGGATCGAGAGGCGCCGGCAAGACGGCATTGGTGAACGCGCTGGAAGAGAGCTTCACCGGACATGTGCCCAGGGTTCTCCTGGACTTCGAGAAATACCCGGACGCGCGACCGTACGAGGTGTTCTCGAAGCTTGCTGTCGGATTGAGCAGGAGCTGCCCGCAGTTCGGGAGGTTGCCGTTTCCGCTCGTCTCGCTGTGCGCGGCAGTTGTCGCCAGGAAGTCGGATGTCGGTGCCGGGACGCGTGTCGGTGACGAGCTGCGCGCGGTGATCGACCAGGTCAGTCCCACGGTCGGTTTCGCGACGAGGATGGGTGAGCTGGCGCGCAAGGTCACCGAGGCCGGAAGCGTGCCCGAGCTCAGTGGCGCCGTGGACGTCTTGCTGAAACTGATCGCGGCGGCCGAGGGGCGGCGGCTGTCGAACCGGTTCCGCACCATCGGAGCGGGCGACGCCCAGTCGGTTCTCACCGATCTCATGACGGCGATCGGTGACGGTGCTGACGACGACGCCGTCGACACGACGTTCGGCAAGGCCTTCTTCTCCGATCTGCGATACGCCTTCGCCGGCTGGGTCAACCGTGCACGCAGGTCGGCGAACTGCCTGGTGTTGCTGGACAACAGCCATGCGCGGTCCGGTCAGGCGTTCCTGGATGTGCTGCAGCGGGTCCGGGGAGAGGATCCCGTTGCGTTCGTCGCGACGAGCAGGGAGTGGAACGCGTCGTGGCGGGACGCGTGGCAGCGGCCGGGAATCGCCGACGAGCGAGGCGCCGCGCTCGAGCCTCCTCGTCGTCCCGCCCAGGCGGCCGGTGACAGCACGAAGCTCGAGCGCTGGGGTACGCCCTGGTACTTGGTCCTGCTCGGTGAGCTCACCGAGCAGGACACGGCCGAGCTGACGCCCTCGCACGCGCCGTTCGTGCACCGGCTGACCGGAGGGCTGCCGTGGGCGGTGCGTCGGGTGACCTCCGTGTTGCCGGGCTCTCCCAAGACGACGGAACTGCGCTCGGTGCTGGACGGGCTCGCGGAGGAGAGCACGGAGTACCTGTTGCAAGAGTTCGGGAGCCTGACCGAGCGGGACGATCTGATCACCGCCAGCGCGGGGCCGGGCATCGAGCTCCTCGCGGACACGAAGGTGCTCGGCTCTGAGATGTCCTACGGCCTCCACGCCCTGAAAGCGCCACTGGTCAACAACTTCTGGGTGCGCAGGGAGCACGGCCGGCTGGTGTTGAACCCCTGGCTGCGCCGCGTTCTGCTGCATCAGCTGGCGGTGCGTCCCGACGACCACCGGGCGAGCTGGATCAGGGTGCACACGCAGTGCCGAACGCGGCACGAGAAACACGACAGCCAGGTGGACGCTCTTTATCACGGCCTCGCGCTCGGCGACGTCGAAGCCGTCGTCGCCCACCTGAGCGGGCCGCTCGACGCCGATGAGGTCCACTTCGACGAGGACGCCGGTCGGCACTGGCTCCACGACCTGGACGCGATCACAGCCGCGCCGAACCGGCTGACGCCGGACGCTGATCCGCGCGACCAGGTCGAACACATCATCGGAACGGCCAGGCACGCCAAGGACTCCCGGGCCCTGTCCCGTCTCGTGGCGGCGCAGTGGTTGTACGGCGATCCACTGGCCGACCCGTTCAGGACGCTGCGGCAGACGATCGCGACGGCGCTCGACCACATCGCGATCCAGGTGCACGGCGCTGGGACGTTGGCACTCCAAGACCGCGCGGAAGCATATCGAAAGGGTTTGCTGTGAGCAGCTTGGTCACCCCGCACGTTCCCAGGCCCTGGTGGCGCAGGAGAACCCCCTGGATCCTCATCGCGGTCGCGGCCCTCCTCGCCGGTGGCGGTGTCGCGGTGCCGATGGTCATGGGCGCGGCGCGCACGTGTGCCGAAGGCGTCGTTCGCCGAGATGGCGAATGTGTCGGTGTCACGGATGGCAGCTACGAGTTCGCTCCTGAACTCGCGAACGTCCAGCAGCGCATCCGCGACGAGAACGACGATGTTCTGCGTTCCAAGAAACCTTACGTGACCATCGGGTTCTTCGCGCAGATGACGGTGACGGAGAAGGACTCGGTGTCGATGAGCTGGGTGAGGCACCAGCTGCAGGGCGCCTACCTGGCGCAGTACCGCGCCAACCACGACCACGTCGCCGGCGACCTGCCGCGGGTCCGCTTGCTGATGGCCAACGCGGGCAGCCAGCTCGCGGGGTGGGAACCCGTCGTCGGCGAGCTCTTGGCCAGGACGGCCGCACCCGACCACCTGGTGGCAGTCGCCGGTATGGGGACCAGCACCGACAACGCGCGGAAGGCGATGAACCGGCTGTCCGAGCGGGGAATCCTGATGCTGGGATCGACAGTCACGTCGGACGATCTGCGGACGGTCCCGAACCTGCTGAGGATGGCGCCGACCAACTCCGGGCAGGCGAAGGCCATCGCCACCTACATCAAACCGAGAGCGCACAGAGCACTGCTGGTGCAGGACGCCAGCAAGACAGATCTGTACCCGGCCACGCTCGCCGAGTCGTTCACCGATCACTTCCCCGACCAGGACCACACACTGTTGGGGCAGACCGAACTCTACGACTCCAGCCTGCCGAGCGTGGACAACACGTTCCTGCAGATGATGCCGAACATCTGCAACAGCAAGCCGGAGATCGTGTTCTTCGCGGGCCGCGGCAAGCACCTCGCATCGTTCGTCGCCCAACTGACCGGACGCCGCTGCCGGGAACATCCGATCACGGTCCTCACCGGGGACGACGTGTCCACCGCGATCTTCGGCGACGGTGTCGTCCACAGGGCGCTGGAGTCCGGGGTGGAGGTCGTGTTCACCACGCTCGCACACCCCGAGGCGTGGAGCCGTGAACCGAAGGCGTTCGAGAAGGACGCCACGTTCATGCTCGTGGAGAAGATCTGCGGATACTGCTTTCCCAGCGCGTTCCCAGGCGACTCGCTGGAGGACGCCGCCGCGATCATGGCCTACGACTCGGTGCTGACCGGCGTCTACGCGATCCGCTACTCGACCGGCAAGACCGCTGACGTGGTCAGCGCGGAGGACGTTCTCCAGACCAAGAACCGCTTGCACAACACCATGTCCGTGCCTGGCGCGAGTGGGCGGTTGTCCTTCGACAAGGACGGTACGGCCGTGGACAAGGCGGTGCCGATCATGAAGCTGCGCTCGGACGGGACCGCGGAGTTCCTCAGCCTCTCGTCGGCCTGACCGGTCGAGTCGCCGCAACGCCGATTCCCTGAGCTCGCCAGGAACCGACTTCAGGGTCGGTGACGCGACGAAGGAGAAGACATGACCAAGTCTCGCGCGCGCCGCCGCCACTACGTGGCGCTCGGTCTGGAGCCCAGCCCTCGCAGGCAAACCGTTCAGAACGCCGCGGTGAGCGTTCTGTCGACGACCTTCCTGGTCATCCGTCTCGGTGACACCTCGCCCACACCGACGGATATCACGGCTCGGTGGGCCATCGGTCTCTTCGTGGCATGTTCATTGCTGGCCACCCTGGGTGCCGCTCGTCTTTGGTACACGATCAACCAGGTCGTACGGCTATCAGCTGAGCCGGATCTGGCACCGGCTGAGGCGGAGCGGGCAACGGACGCGGAGCCCTTGATCGCGCCGTCGCAGCCACCACCCGTGGTGCTCTTCGAAACACCTCCGACGCTGTTTCGCCGGGTAGGGCGACGTCGGCGGGTGACGGCCACCGCGAATGTCCTGGGTGGCCAACCCTTGCAGATCGTCTACCTTCGTCTGTTCGCGAACCGCGCCCGTCAGGACTGCTTCGAGCGAGGTGCGTGGCGGGAGTTCGGCTACGTTCATCTGCTCTCCGACGCCGAGTTCGTCGCACCTTCGGAGTTGGCGCGCCTGAGGCGGAAAGGCCGACTGGATGAGCTGTTCGTGACCTCCGAACGACAACTGCTCGATCACCTTGACGCCGCGCCGACCGGGCCGGAGCAGTGGGACTGGTGGAGCTGGTACGGCCAGTACCCCGTCCGGGCAGCGTTGTGCCACGACGCCTTCTGGAAAAAGGCTGTTGCGGTGCTGCTTCACCAGGCCGATCTCGTGGTGCTGGACCTCTCGGGATTCGACCTGTCAGCCCGGGGAACGCTTTACGAGCTGCAACAGGTCGTCAACACCGTGCCGGCACATCGGACGGTGCTGCTCGCCGATCCGAAAAGCGACATCGACTTCCTCACCACGCAGATCAAGTCTGCGTGGAGCACCATGGCAGAGGGTTCTCCGAACATCGGAATCGCACCGCGCACGCTGCACGGCTACGTCATCGACTACTTCCGAGACGTCCACGACAAGGACGGCCACGTCGTCGGCAGGCAGCTGCACGCCAGTCGTTCGGAAACGCGCTGGCTGATGCGCCAGGTCCAGGACAGGCTTGTCGCTGCGGCCGACAGACTGGACTCGGTTTGCGACCAACGCCGAGTCTGAGCGCCCGTGGGACGCCAATGCGGTAGAGCCTACGGTCGTTTCGCTTGGTCGAGTGGGCCTTGAGGTGGCGCTCCGTGCAAGCCGCACGATCGGGATCGACAAGCCGAACCCCCAGGCCCGGAATAGTCTTCCATGTTAGGCTGATTGGCGTAATACTGGTTTGGGGTGCGTGAAGTTGGGCGGTGAAGTGGGACGGTTTCGCGGCGGAGATCGAGCCCGGTCCCGGCTGCTCGCTGGCGCTTTCGGCGGCACCCTGTTGATGACCTACATGACCGCGTTGCAGGTCGCCGCGACGGTGCGGGTGCGGGCTCGGGCCGGCGAACTGGATGAGGCGCGGCCGGTCGGGTTCGAGAGCTGGTCTGCCGCTGAGGAGGACTTGGACGCGTGGCTCGCCAGGATCCAGGCCCGGCAGGCCGAGGTCGGGCGGTGACTGCGAGAGGCGCGGGAGAAGAGCGACAGTCGCTCTCGTGACGTCACGGAGATTCGCGGTACGTACGGGTGCGCGGTGTTGCAGATGCGTGTGGGCGCACTGGTCGGTCTGACCGTGGATGCCGATCGGGTGCTGCTTGCGGAGGTGGGGTCGGCAAGGTGGCCATGAGCGCGTCGCAGTCACCCTTGGCCTCGCAAACCGTTGTGGTGAAGGACAAGTACGTCGGGAGCGTTCCCGGCTGCGCGGAGCTGGCGCGGCGGGTGCCGGGACTGCTGCCGGTGGCGCGGGACGACGACACGCCCACGAGTGCCGACATGAACCTGCGCTGCGAGTTCAGTGGTGCCGCGGGTGCGTTCGTCGAGGTGGACCTGGCGGCGTGGAAGAGCGATCAGGACGATCCGAGTTTCCCGGCCTAGGTCGACAGGGGCCGGGGGATGGCACGAGAGAAGTTCGCCGCTGGCAAGGACGTCGTGGACGACGGGGCCGCGGACGCCCTCGGGCTGGGGTAGAAGGCCGTGTGGCAGTATTCGGCCACCTATCGGGGGTGTTTTCTCACCGTCCTCGACGATAACGCGGTGGTGAGAATGCGGTACTGACGCGATTGCCGAAAGCGAACGGGATCCCGATGTCCGCGTGGTGTCGTAATGCGGTTTCCTTTGTTTTCAAAGAAATTTGTGGTGTCTGACCTGCGTCGACTGTGCGCATGGGACGTTCGCTGCTTCTGCTGGTGTTGACACGGGCACTCTCGCGATCAACTATGGAAGCGCTCTCATAACCGGTATGTACCAGTTCTCGGAGCGCGCGGGCCCCGGCCGTCCCTGAAACCAGGTCGGGTGGCCTGCTGACAGAGCACCCTGCACAAGGAGTTTCATGCGTACGCGAACGAAGTGGTTGAGCGCGCTGGCCTCGCTGGCGGCGATCGCCTCGGCGGCGGTCGCGACCACACCGGCACAGGCTGTTGGTCCTGAGCTGTTGCCGCTGAACGTTACGAACAACAGTGGCCGGTCCGAGGCCGTGCATCTCTATGTTTTGGGTACGGACATTCGCAGTGGCCGGCTCGGGTACGTCAACCAGGCCGGCGCCTTCACGCCGTGGTCGCCTGGTGGGAACCCGCCCACGCCGGCACCGGATGTCTCGATCGACGGGCCCGGCGCTGGTGGTACTGCCACGTTGCAGGTGCCGCGGTTCATCTCCGGGCGTGTGTACATGTCGTTCGGGGAGAAGCTGAAGTTCTTCCTCACGCCGGACGGGCTGGTGCAGCCGGCGCCGTGGGCGGGTGGGGACCCGAACAGCGGGATCTTGTTCGACTGGAGCGAGTTCACCTACAACGACGCTGGTCTGTGGTTGAACAGCTCGCAGGTGGACATGTTCGCTGTGCCGCACGCGGTGTCCGTCACGGGCGCCGGCGGTGAGACGAAGAAGGCCGGTGAGCTGAAGGCCGGTGGGCGGGACGCCGTCATCGACGGTCTGCGCAACCAGGCCGGCTGGTCCGGGGCTGTCGTGTCCGGTTCGGACGGTTCGGTGTTGCGTGTCCTGGCGCCTGGCAAGGCGGCTGATGTCGGCAAGTTCGACGCGAACTACCTGGACCCGTACATCGCCCAGGCGTGGAACGCCTACACGGGCAAGACGTTGACGGTGCAGCCGTTCGGTGATCGGCCGGATGTGAAGTACTTCGGCCGGACTTCCGGCAACAACATGAACTTCACCGACTCCACCGGGAAGCAGGTGGCGTCGTTCGCCAAGCCCTCCACGTCCAACGTGTGGGGTTGCGATGGCGCGTTGCAGGCTCCCAACGACCAGGTGGTCGGGCCGATCGCACGTACGTTGTGCGCGGCGTTGCACCGGACCACGTTGGACCGGATCGACGTTCAGCCCGGTGGTGGGGCCGGTGACTTCTACCAGGGGTCGATCACGAACCACTACTCGCGGCTGGTGCACCAGAACATGGTGGACGGCAGGGCCTACGGGTTCGCGTTCGACGACGTTCAGGCGCAGGAGTCGCTGGTGCACGATGGCGACCCGCGTTCGGCTGGGATCACGCTCACGCCGTTCAGCGGCGCTGCCGCTGTCGCTCCTGTGGTGAGCAGCGGTGCCGTTGAGTCGTACGTGCCCAACTGGAACTTCGTGCTGAACTGAGAACGACAGGAGCCTGGTGACCAGGCTTCGGCAACGGCGTCGCGGATCTTGTCCGCGGCGCCGTTGCCGTTTTCGGGCATGGTGACTCGAAGTGATTGTGGTTGCTCTCGGTGGCACCGGTCCGTTCCGGTATTGACAGAGGTTGCTTCCGCGCACAACCATGGAAGCGCTCTCATAACCGGTCTGGACCAGTTCTCGGAGCGGAGGCCGCCCGACCGTCCCTGAAGCCGGTCTGGCGGCCTGCTGACAGAGCATCCCTGCACAAGGAGTCACATGCGTACGCGAACGAAGTGGTTGAGTGCGCTGGCCGCGGTCGCGGCCACCGCGTCGGCGGCTGTCGCGATCTCGTCGCCCGCACAGGCGATCGGGCCTGATCTGTTGCCTCTCAACGTGACGAACAACAGCGGCAGATCCGAGGCCGTGCACCTGTACGTCTTGGGCACGGACATTCGCAACGGGCGCCTCGGGTACGTCAACCAGGCGGGCGCGTTCACGCCCTGGTCGCCGGGCGGCAACCCGCCCACCCCGGCACCGGACGTGTCCATCGCCGGTCCTGGGCTCGGTGGCACCGCCACGTTGCGGGTGCCGCGGTTCATCTCCGGGCGTGTGTACATGTCGTTCGGGGACAAGCTGAAGTTCTTCCTCACGCCGGACGGCCTGGTGCAGCCGGCGCCCTGGGCGGGTGGCGACCCGAACAGCGGCATCTTGTTCGACTGGAGCGAGTTCACCTACAACGACGCCGGGCTTTGGCTCAACAGCTCGCAGGTGGACATGTTCGCGGTACCGCACGCGGTGTCCGTGACGGGCGCCAGTGGTGTCACCAAGAAGACCGGCGAGCTCAAGTCCGGCGGGCGGGACGCCGTCCTCAACGGCCTGCGCAACCAGTCCGGGTGGGGCGGTCTGCTCATGTCCCGTTCGGACGGCACGGTGTTGCGCGCGCTGGCGCCGGGCAAGGCCGCCGACGCCGGCAAGTTCGACCGCAACTACCTGGACTCGTACATCACGCAGGCGTGGAACACCTACACGGGCAGGACTCTGACCGTGCAGCCGTTCGGCGACCGTCCGGACGTGAAGTACTTCGGCCGGACCTCCGGCACCACGATGAACTTCACGAACACGTCCGGGCAGCAGGTGGCGTCGTTCCAGAAGCCGTCCACGGCGAACGTGTGGGGTTGTGACGGCGCTTTGCAGGCGCCCAACGACCAGGTGGTCGGTCCGATCGCGCGCACCCTGTGTGCCGCGTTGCACCGCACCACGCTCGACCGCATCGACGTTCAGCCCGGCGGCAGTGCGTCCGACTTCTACCAGGGCTCGGTCACCAACCACTACTCGCGGCTGGTGCACCAGAACATGGTCGACGGCAAGGCCTACGGCTTCGCCTTCGACGACGTTCAGGCCCAGGAGTCGCTGGTGCACGACGGTGACCCGCGTTCGGCAGGCATCACGCTCACGCCGTTCAGCGGTGGCTCCACGCCTCCGCCGTCGACCACCACCAGCATCGTCAGCGACTGGCACGGCAAGTGCATCGACGTTCCGAACTGGAACTTCGCCGACGGCCAGCGGCTGATCGTCTGGAACTGCACCGGTGGCACCAACCAGAAGTTCGAGTGGGTCAACGGCACGCTGCGGACCGAGAACAACAAGTGCATGGACGTGGCTTGGGGTTCGACGGCCAACGGCGCCGCCGTGCAGATCGCGACCTGTTCCGGCAACCCGGCTCAGCAGTTCGTGCTGTCCGGTGCGGGTGACCTGGTGAACCCGCAGGCCAACAAGTGCGTGGACATCGCGGAATGGAACCCGAACAACGACGCCGTCCTGCACATGTGGGATTGCGTCGGCGGCGCCAACCAGAAGTGGCACCGCGGCTGATCCAGCATTGCCAGACCCGACGCCGGGGCGCACGCCGCGCCCCGGCGTCTCCCTGTGTCAGGGGGTGGGAAGGCGCCGTCGGGCCGAGCTCCTCGGCAGGTCGAGGTGTGCCGTCAGGCCGCCGCCGCGGTTGGGGTGCAGCTCCAGCCGGCCCGCGTGGGCCCTCGCGACACCGGAGACGATCGCGAGGCCCAGGCCGTGCCCCGACCCGCGGGTGAGCACGCGGCCGGAGCCCCGGACGAACGGCTCCACCAGGGCGTCGAGGGAGTCCCCTGCCACGGGCTGCCCGGTGTTGGTCACCGTGATGCGCGCCTTTCCGTCCTGAGTGGACAGAACGACGGTGGCGCGTCCTCCTGGTTCGTTGTGGCGGACGGCGTTGCGCACCAGGTTCGAGATGGCCTGCCGGACTAGCACCGGGTCGCCGACCGCGAACGCGTGCCCCGTCGGCTGGGGCAGGTCGATCCTCGCCGTCACCGCCTCGGCGCGGAGCTCGCCCACGACCGCGCTGGAGATCTCGCGCAGGTCGAGAGGCGCGCTGACCAGGGGGCCGCCGTCCACCGCCGCCAGGTCGAGCAGGGCGTTCACCGTCTCGATGTTCGACCCGTTCACCTCCCGGACGCGTTCGGCCAGCGCCCGCAGCTCGTCGGCGTCCGCGTGCGGGTTGGCGAGGGTCACGTCGATCATCGTCTTGGTGGTGGCCAACGGCGTCCGCAGCTCGTGGGAGGCGTTCGCGGCGAACCGGCGGTGGGTGGCGAAGGAGCGTTCGAGCGAGGCGAGCATGCGGTCGAACGTGTCGGAGAGGTCGCGGATCTCGTCGCGCGGCCCGCCCAGGCCCACCCGGTGGTCCAGTTCGCCCGTCGCCGCACGGGTGGCCGCGGCGTTGATGGCCGCCAGGGGCTTGATGATCCGGCCCGCGACGACCCATCCCACGGCACCGCTGAGGACCGCGAGCACCACCAGCGCCACCAGGGAGACCATGAGCAGCACCGTGAGGAAGTCGGTGGGCGTGACGATCGAGATCGAGTCGGTGCGCGGCGTGGTCCGCTCGAACGGCCGGGGCACCGGCGGTGACCCGTCGACGACCAGGTAGCTCGGCACGAACCGCATGAACAGGTAGACGATCACGACGAACGCCGCACCGCACCCGGTGACCATGCCCGCGTAGCTCAGCGTCAGCCGGACGCGGATCGGCAGCCTGCGCACCCGCACGTCACACCCCGAACCGGTAGCCGGCGCCCGGCACCGTCTGGATCACCCGCGGCTCGCCGAGGCGCTTGCGCAAGTGGGAGATCGTCACGCGCGGGGTGTTGGTGAACGGGTCCGCGTTGGCGTCCCAGGCCTTCTCCAGCAACGTCTCCGCGCTCAGCACGCCGCCGTCCGCGCTCATCAGCACCTGCAGCACCGCGAACTCCTTGCGGCTCAGCCTGACCAGGCGGCCGTCGCGGTAGACCTCGCGGCGGAACGGGTCGAGGCGCACGCCGTGCGACTCCAGCACGGGCGGCCTGGCCGGTTGGCTGCGCCGTTCCAACGCCCGCAGCCTGGCCACGAGCTCAGGGAAGTCGAACGGCTTCATCAGGTAGTCGTCCGCGCCCAGCTCGAAACCGCCCACGCGGTCGCCGAGCGACCTGGCGGCGGTGAGCATCAGCACGCGCACCTCCGGGTGATCGGCGGCGATCCGGCGGCAGACCTCGTCGCCGTGCACGACCGGCAGGTCGCGGTCGAGCACGACCACGTCGAAGTCGCTGACCGCGATCGACTCCAGCGCGGCCGCCCCGTCGTGGACGACGTCGGCCGCGATGGTCTCGCGCCGCAGGCCGATGCGGATCGCGTCGGCCAGGTACGGCTCGTCTTCGACGATCAGGACGCGCATGCGGTGATTCCTCCGCCGGTGGGCACCGGGGCAGCCAACCACGTCCGTTGTTGCGGGTTCATAAACGAATTCCTGAACGTCCCGGCAACCCCCGCGTTGATCGACTTCCCGGCGGCCGCGGCACGACCGCCGCGGTCCGCGAAGGAGTGATCACGATGGTGAAGCGCTGGACCACGATGCTCGTCGCCGCGGCGGCGGTCTCGCTGCTGGGCGCCTGCGGCTCGGCCGACAGCCCCGCCGGTGGGGGACCGAGCACGTCGAAGCAGGCGGGGAAGTCGTTCGAGTCGCTCGAGCAGTTCCAGTTGGCGTTGTCCGCCTGCCTGCGCGAACACGGGGTGAACGTGCCCGATCCCTCGGCAGACGGGGGTTTCAGGCTCGACGGCAGCCTCGACATGGCCGCGTTCGAGACCGCGGCCAAGGCCTGCCGGGAGCAGCTGGGCACGCCTCCCGCGCAGGAGGGCAAGGGCGTGGGGAAGTCGGACGAGGAGCTGCTGGCCGACCAGCTGAAGATCGCGCGGTGCCTGCGCGAGCACGGCCTGGACGTGCCGGACCCCACCGCCACCAAGCCGCTGGACGTCCCGCGGGACGCGCCGGAGGACGTCCTGACCAAGTGCGCGCCCAACGGCGTCGTCGGCCGCACCGGGGGCAGGTGATGGGGCGACGTCCGCTCCTGGTCGGCGCCGTGGCGGTCGTCGTCCTCGCCGCGGGAACAGGCGCCGGGATCGCCGTGGTCGGGTCGCGGGACGACGGCGAGAGCGCGGCGCAGACCTTCGACGGCGCCACCGAGGAGGTCGTGAAGGGCAACCTCGAAAGCAGCACGAGCACGTCCGGCAAGCTGCGGTTCGCCGACGCGCGCACGATCCAGTCCTCGCGCAGTGGTGTGGTCACGGAACTGCCGACGCCCGGCTCCGTGGTGAAGCTCGGCGGCAAGCTCCACGCCGTCGACAACGTCCCGGTGTTCCTGTTGCGCGGCACGGTTCCCGCGTGGCGCGACTTCCAGTCCGGAATGGACAGAGGGCCGGACGTGCGGCAGCTGGAGGAGAGCCTGCGCGACCTCGGCCACTTCACGCAGACCCCCGACGACCAGTTCTCCTGGTACACCCTCGACGCGGTCCAGCGCTGGCAGAAGGCGGCAGGGCTGCCGGTCACCGGCAGGCTGCCGCTCGGGTCGGTGCTGTTCGCCGCCGGTGACGTGCGGATCGGCACGGTCAAGGCGAAGGTGGGCGACCTGGCCGCTCCGGGAGTCGAGCTGTTCGCGACGACGGCCACGACCCGGATCGTCGACGCGGACCTCAAGCTGGCCCAGCAGAAGCTCGGCGTCGTCGGCGCGAAGGTCGGCCTGCTGCTGCCCGGTGGCGTCCGGACCGCCGGGACGATCGCGTCGGTCGGCACACCGGCCGAGAAGCCGGGGGAGCAGAAGGAGACCGTCATCCCGGTCGTCGTGACGCTGGACGACCCCGCGGCAGCAGAGTCGCTGCAGGAGGCGTCGGTGACCGTCAGCGTCCCGAGCGCGCGCCGGGAGAACGTGGTGTCCGTGCCGGTCGGCGCGTTGCTCGCGCTCACGCCCGGCCAGTTCGGGGTCGAGGTCGTGGACGCCGGTGGCGCGACGCGGAAGGTGCCCGTGACCACGGGACTCTTCGCGGGCGGACGGGTGGAGGTCACCGGCGTCGAGGCCGGGCAGCGAGTGGTGGTGCCGAAGCGATGACCGCGATCATCTCGCTGGAGGACGTCCAGCGCTCCTACGGGCGACCCCCGGTGCTCGCGTGCGCCGGCGTGACGCTCACGGTCGACCGGGGTGAGCTGGTCGCCATCGTCGGGCCGAGCGGGTCCGGCAAGTCGACGTTGCTGAACATCATCGGGACACTCGACCGCCCCACGGCCGGTGTCGCGCGCATCGACGGCCAGGTCGTGGGCGACCTCGACGACCGGGAGCTGTCGGCGTTGCGGGCGCACCGGATCGGGTTCGTGTTCCAGCAGTTCCACCTCGCCGAGGGCGTGAGCGCGGTCGACAACGTGGCGGACGGCCTGCTCTACACCGGGGTGCCGCGGGCCGAGCGCCGCCGCCGGGCCGTCGAGGCACTCGGCAGGGTCGGTCTCGGGCACCGGCTGCGTCACCGGCCGGACCAGCTGTCCGGTGGCGAACGCCAGCGCGTGGCCATCGCCCGCGCCGTGGTCGGCGACCCGCCGCTGCTGCTCGCCGACGAGCCGACCGGCAACCTCGACACCGCCTCGGGAGCCGCCGTCGTCGACCTGCTGCACGAGCTCAACCAGCAGGGCACGACCGTCGTCGTCATCACCCACGACGTGGAGCTGGCCGCGACGTTGCCGCGGCGCATCGCGATCAGGGACGGCCGTGTCGTCGCCGACTCGGTGCCGGCATGAGCGTTCCCCGTTCCCGGTTGCTCGGCCGCGACGTGCTGCGGCTCGGCACGACCGGCCTGCGCGCCCGCCCGACCCGCGCGGTCCTGTCCGCCCTCGGCATCGCGATCGGCATCGCCGCGATGATCGCCGTGGTCGGGATCTCCGCGTCCAGCCAGGCCCGTCTCGACGACGAGCTGGACCGGCTCGGCACCAACCTGCTCACCGCCAGGGCGGGCAAGAGCCTGGACGGCAAGGCCGTGACGCTCCCGCCCGACGCCGTGGGCAAGGTCGGCAGGGTCGAGGGCGTCGAGTCGGTGGCCTCCGCCGCCGCGCTCACCGTCCCGGTGTTCCGCAGCCCGCTGTCGGACCCGGCGGAGACGGGCGGGATCACGACCGTGGTCGGCGACGAGTCGTTGCTGCGCGTCGTGTCCGGCAGCGTGCGCGGCGGCACCTGGCTGAACCCCGCCACCTCCACGTTTCCGGCCGTCGTGCTCGGCGGGGTCGCCGCGCAACGGCTCGGCGTCGTGACTCCCGGGACGCAGATCTGGCTGGGCGGCAACCACTTCACCGTCGTCGGCGTCCTGGAGCCCGTCGCGCTCGCTCCCGAGCTCGACCGCGCGGCCGTCATCGGCGCCCCCGTCGCCGAGCAGCTGTTCGGGTTCGACGGCAGCCCCACGACGATCTACGAACGCTCCGCCGATTACGCCGTGGACCGCGTTCGTGCGCTGCTCGGCCCGACCATCTCACCGCAGGCGCCCAACGAGGTGGAGGTGTCGCGGCCGTCGGACGCCCTCGCCGCCCGCAACGCCGCCAACCAGGCGTTCACCGGCCTGCTCGTGGGGCTCGGGTCGATCGCGCTGCTCGTCGGCGGCATCGGTGTGGCCAACACGATGGTCATCTCGGTGCTCGAACGCCGCCGCGAGATCGGGCTGCGGCGGGCACTCGGCGCGACGCGGTGGCACGTGCTCGTCCAGTTCCTCGGCGAGGCGCTGTTGCTGTCCGCGCTCGGTGGCGTCGTCGGTTCCGCGCTCGGCGCCGCCGTGACCGGGGTGATGGCCGTCGTCAACGACTGGCCGTTCGCGTTGCCCGCGGTGACGATCGCCGCCGCCGTCGGGGCGACCTTGGTGATCGGCGCGGTGGCCGGGTTCTACCCCGCAGTGCGTGCCGCACGCACCCCGCCGACCGCCGCCCTGAGTTCGTGAGGTTTCCCAGTGAGGAGTGTCGTGTTCAGAAAGTTGTTGTGCACCAGCATGATCGTGGTCCTGGCGGCGGGCATGCCCGTCCCGGCCGCGGCCGATCGGGGGGTCGAGTGGAGCCCGTGCGCGGAACCTCCGCCGCCGGACCCCTCGGAGGAACCCGACAACGGCATCAGCTTCGACCTGTGGAAGGGGCAGTGGAAGTACATCGAGTGCGCCACCGTGATCGTCCCGGTGGACCACCGCAGGCCGCAGGACGGCAGCCTCCGCATCGGGATCAGCCGCCTGAAAGCGGGGGATCCCGTGCTGCGCAAGGGAGTCGTGCTGTTCAACCCCGGTGGTCCCGGCGGCGGCGGGCTGAGCATGCCCTTGGCGCTGCGCGGGTCGGAGCTCGCGAAGCACTACGACATCATCGGGTTCGACCCGCGAGGAGTAGGGCGGTCCAGCGCGGTGAAGTGCGAGCGGATCCCCGACACTCGGCCACGCACCTCGCGGCCGACTGACGCGGAGTTCGTCGCGTTCACCGAGTACGCCCGCGCCCACGAGGACGCGTGCCGGCGGGCGGGTGGCGGCATCCGGCCGTTCATCAACACCGCCAACACGGCTCGTGACATGGACGTCATCCGCACCGCGCTGAGCGAACGGAAGATCAACTACGTCGGCTACTCCTACGGCACCTACCTGGGAGCCGTCTACGGCAGCCTGTTCCCCCACCGGTTGAACCGCAGCGTGCTCGATTCGTCGATCCACCCGGACTGGCCCTGGCGGGACCAGGGCCGACAGCAGTCGGTGGCGGCGCGGTTCAACGTCGAGCAGTGGACGGACTGGGTGGCGCAGCGCGACGGCACCTACCACCTCGGCACGACCCGGTCCGCGGTGCTGGCGACCATCGAGGAACTGGCTGCCCGGCTGGCGGACACGCCGGTTCCGTTCACCCGCGATCGTCCGGAGAACTGGCCCACCTACTGGCCGCGCAGCTTCGACCGCACCGTGCTGGACCGGTTCCTGGCCCTCGCCACCCAGCCGCGCTCGGTCTGGGACGTGACCGCCGAGGTCGTCGCGGAGGTACGTCGGGCCGTGGCGGACGGCACGGCGATGTCCGCGGACGCGAGCACCGCGGTGAGCCTGGTTCGCGGGATCGCCAAGGTAGACGACGGCGTCTACGACACCGTGACCTGCGAGGCCGACTGGCCGACCGACCTCGCCGCGTACTACGAGGACATGCGGGCCGTCCGCGAGCACTCACCGTGGGTCGACGGCAACGGCAGCGGCGTGATCAGCGCGGCGCCGACCAACTGCACGTTCCGCTCGTTCACCCCGCCGGAGCCGCTGGTCCCGCTGCGGCGCGCCGGGTACCCGGCCGGGCTGGTGGTCCAGGCCGACGGCGACCCCGCGACCCAGTACGACGGCGGGCCCGCGATGGCAGCTCGGCTGGGTGACCAGCTGATCTCGGTGCGGGACAGCGGACGGCACGGGCACTACGGCTCCAACCCGTGCGTCACGGCGAAGGTCGACGACTACCTGATCAACGGCGTGCTGCCGCCGTCGAGGTCGGAGTGCGCGGACGAGCCCCGTCCGTCGACGCCGGCCGACGGGGGTGGGCGGGACAAGGCGGACCGGGTCCGGATGGCCGCTGACCGCTCGTACTGGAGGTGACCGGGTCGCCGCTGCCCGTCGTCGCTGTCACGGGCAGCGGCGACGCGCCGGTATGACGTGCGTCTCCGCGGTGAACCGTGGTGAGCCCCCGTCCGTGTGACCGGTGGCGGCCGGATGTGGCTGTGCCGCAACGACCACGGGAGGACGGGTTCGCATGTACGTCGTCGGTGCCAACGACGCTGTCCCGCTCAAGGACACCGTCTCCTCGGGTCAGGTGCAGCTCGACCCGGAGGCGGGGGAGGAGCTCCGCAAGCAGTTCCAGGCCCAGATCGACCAGGTCGACTCGTGGCTCGAGCGCGCGAACACCAGCATCGCCCGGCCGGCCGCGCTCGGCGCGAACCCGGTCGGTGACGCGATGCGCGAGAAGTTCGCCGACCGGGCGGAGGGTGAGCAGTACTCGTTCGTCAGCGTCATGACGGCGTACCGGACCGTGCTGGAGCAGACGAAGAACTCGATCGTGGAGGCGATCGAGAACTTCACGCGCCTCGACGAGGAGCAGCAGGCCGAACTGAAGAAGCACATGGGTGTGGGCTGAGCCCGTGCCGAACGAGTCGAGAGGCGGGCCGGTCATGGTCCAGGAGAGCGACCTCCGCGAGGTCGAGAACGTCCCGGTCCTCACGGACCCGCAGAACTGGGCGTCGCGGTCGCACCAGGAGCTGTTCGCCGCGGTGCACAACAACAACGACCCCGGTCAGGCCGGGCAGATCAGCTCGGACTGGGGCAAGTACGGCAGCGAGCTGACCGAGGCGTCACGGGTGATCAACTCCGTGATCACCGCGTCGGAGTCCAGGTGGACGGGCGGGGCAGCCGAGGCCGCGCGGGACGCGATGAAGAAGCTCGGGGACTGGGTCGACCAGACGGCGCGGACGGCCGTCGAGGTCGGCACCAAGGTCGCCGACCAGGGCCGTGTGATGGAGTCCGCCCGCGCGCAGATGCCCGCGCCCGTCGAGTTCGACTGGGACCGGGCCGCGGCGGCGTTGGCGCAGCCGGGCACGCCCGCGTTCGTGCTGGCCACTGTGGACATCGCCATCGCGAACGTCGTGTCCCGTGCGGCGCATGACGAAGCGGTGTCGGTGATGACCGCGATGGAGAGCCAGTCGCGGCAGATCGACTCGTCCGTGCCGGCCTTCACGCCGCCGTTCAACCCGAACACCGGCCAGATCGAGGAACCGGTCATGGCCGTGGCGCGTTCGGGTGCCGCGCCCGCGCTGGGTGGCGTCGACTCGTTCATGTCCACGCAGGCCGCGAGTGATCGTGCCGTGGCGGCCCCGCCCGCGGTCGGCGGTGGGGCGGGCGCCGGTGGTGGCGCGGGTGCGAACCAGCCGGTCGCGTACTCACCGTCGGCTCCTGCGGGTGGCGGCTCCGGTGGTGGCTACCCGCCGCAGATGCCGAGCTACAACCCGGGCACCACCAATGCCGCGGCCGCGTACACGCCTTCTGCGCCGGGCTATTCGCCGGCAGCCGGCAGCGGCAGCACGTACACCAGTGGCGCCGGCAGCACCTACACGCCTCAGATGGGCGGCTTCACGCCTGGCAGCACCACGAACAAGGGCGGCGAAAGCCAGTACACGCCGCAGAATCCCAAGTTCACCCCGACGGCGCCGGGCTTCACCGGTCCCGGCGGTCCTGGCGGTTTCGGTAGGCCTGGTGGGTTCGGCGGGCCCGGCGGCGGTGGCGCGGGTGGCGGTGGTGGTGCCGGTGTGAAGGGCGGCCCGATGCCGTTCACGCCCTCGATGGGCGCCGGTGGTGGCGGTGGCGCGTTCGGTGGTGGCGCGGGAGGCGGCGGTGGTGCGGGCGGTTCGATGACGTCCGGCGGTGCCGCGGGTGTGCAGAGCCAGATGCGCGGCGGCGTGCCGATGGGCATGACCGGACCCGGCGGTGCGTCCGCGGCGGGTGCCGGCATGGGCGGTGCCCCGATGGGTGGCGCTCCCGGTGGTGGCAAGGGCGAGGACGACAAGGAGCACCGTTCCGCCAGCTACGTCATGGGCGGCGACCTGTTCGAGCTGCCCGGCGAGAACCTGCCCCCGTCGGTGATCGGCGCCGCGAAGGCCAGGACGCGCTGACCAGGGCACCTCACGGCTGCCACGCGTGGACCGCGAAGACCACGGCCGCCGACGAGTCGAACTTCGACGCCGTGGTGGCCTTGATGCGCAGCCAGCCCACGCGGCCCGCTGAGGTGACGAAGCAGTACTGCGTTCCGACCGTGCCGGGGAACACGGAGGTGGTGCTGTTGTCCCCGTGGGCGACGGCCTCGGTGCACCGCTTCCGCGCCTCCTGCTCCGGGCCCCGGTCATCGGAGAAACCGCTTCCGTTGGCGTTGAGCAGGCTGAACTCGGTCAGGTACAGGTCGGTTTCCCCGGTGGCCCCCTCCACGCGTCTGGCCGTGGGGTCGTCCCCGTCGACGTCGACACCGGTCTTGGGCTGCAGGCGCACTTCTCGCGTGGCCGTGGCGCTGCCCTGCGCGGGGACCGACGAGGTCGGTGGTGTCGGGCCGGGAAACGGGTCGTCGGTTGCCAGCACCTTCCACACCACCAGGCCGATGACCACGGTCATCACCACGCCGATGACCACTCCGACGGCGGAGAGGCTGACCGTCGTCGTGCGCGAGTGGTAGGTGGACGTGCCGACGTTCACGTCGCCCCGAGCTTCACCCGTCTGGATGGAGTTTCCGAGGTTCTGGTCCACCCGGTTGTGCGTCCAGGCTCCGTCGCCGCCTCGCTGATCAGGTTCGATCACGTCCTCCTCGTCGTCCGCGGGCCACGAGGGCCGATGAACCATCGCCGCGGGGGCCTCGGACGTTTCTCGTTTCCCGTGGCCATTTTTTGTCCTCTTTTCCGCCTAACGCCCGGCCGTCACCGAACGATGAGAGGTCCGAACGGGCGAACGGAGGAAGCGGGTGAGCGTGGTGATTCGCACCGGCGTCACGACGCATCCCGGTGTGGTGCGGGAAGTCAACGAGGACAACGCCATCGCGGGCCGCAGGGTGTTCGCGGTGGCGGACGGCGTGGGCGGGCACGCGGCCGGTGAGGTGGCGAGCGCTCATCTCGTCGCCCGGTTGCGGCAGCTCGACGAGCTGGACGGGCACGGGCTGGACGACGTCCGCGCGACGCTCGCCGCCGCCGGCAGGTCGCTCGAGGAGGCCGACCACGGTGGCATGACCACGGTGTCCGGCATCGCGCTCGTCACGGTGTCCGAGCGGCCGCACTGGGTCGTCTTCAACGTCGGCGACTCGCGGGTCTACCGGTTCGACGGCGCGGAGCTCACCCAGCTCACCGTCGACCACTCCGAGGCGCAGGAGCTCGTCGAGGCGGGCCTGCTGACGGCGGACGAGGTCAGGACCTACCCGCGCCGGCACGTCGTGACCCGCGTGCTGGGCAGCGCCGGCATCTCCGACCCCGACCTGTGGCTGTTCCCGCCGCACGCCGGTGAGCGGTTCGTCATCTGCACGGACGGGCTGACCAACGAGGTGGCGGACGGCGAGATCGAGGACGTGCTCAGGTCGCACGCCGACGCGGAGGGCGCCGCCGCGGCGCTCGTCGGCCGGGCCGTCGCCGCCGGGGCGCGCGACAACGTGACGGCGCTCGTCGTCGACTACCCGGCCGTCGTCGAGTCCACTTGCGACACCCTGCCGCGGAGCCCGCGATGACCGCCGTCGAGTACGTGCCGGGCACGTGGGTCGCCGTGGTGGGGGAGAGCACGTGGCTCCTGCTGGCCGTGGCACCCGAGACCGAGCTGGTGCGCCGTTGCTGGGAGCTCGTGCGGTCGGACCAGCCGCTGGACGAGGTGATCGCGGCGATCATGGACGAGGGCTTCCGCGCGGTGAGCGGGTTCGCGCTCGTGCGGTTCGCCGCCGGCGAGAAGCGTGCTGTGGTGCGCGGCGGGGCGCGGTTGCAGGTCATGCGCGAGGCCGGAGACGTCGAGGAGATCAGCGCTGCCGGTGTGGGGACGTGGGTCGACCGCAACCTGGAGGACGTGGCACGGCTGCGGGTCGCGATCGGGTCCGGTGGTTCCTCACTGCCGGTGCACGCCGGTGTGGTGTTGGCGAGCGAGCTCGTGGTGACGTTGACCGACGTCCCCGTTTCGCTGCCTCAGCCTGCCGAGCCCGTGGTGGCCGTTCCCGACGTCGTCGTTCCCGAGGTGGTCGTCCCCGCGCCGCCGCCCGAGGTGGTCGAGCACACCGTGGTGGTGCAGGAGGAACCCGTTCGCGAGCAGGCGCCGCCGCCGGTCCCGCAGGTCACCCAGATGACCGGGGTCATCCAGTCCTTCGACTGGGCACCCCAGCCCGCGGCGCCCGCACCCGCCTGGGCCGAACCGGAACCCGAGCCCGTCACCCAGACCGTGTTGCGCAGCAACGCCTCGCCCAACGACACGCGGATGCTGCACGCAGGCAGGACCGGGGGAGCGCGGCTCGCCCGCGCGAAGCGGTGCCCGGCCGGGCACCTCAGCTCCGACTACGCGGTGCACTGCCGGGTGTGCGAAGTGCCGCTGCCGCACCAGGACGCGGCGATGCTGGCGATGCCGGTGCTCGGCCTGCTGCGACTGTCCAACGGGGACACCATCGCGCTCGACCGTGACGTGGTGATGGGCCGCGACCCGAGCGGGGACGTCCGGGGCGCGAACCTCGTGCAGGTCGGCAGGGAGAACGACACGGACATCTCGCGGACGCACGTGGACGTCCGGCTCTCCGGCTGGGACGTGCTGGTGCGCGACCTGGGCTCGACGAACGGCACGACGGTGTCCCGCCCCGGCTGCCCGCCCGAGAAGCTCGCCCCGCACATCGAGCAGTTCCTCACGCCCGGCACCCGCGTGACGCTCGGCGACCAGGTCTACTTCACCTTCGAGGTGACCGGATGAGCCAGGGACCGCCGGAGATCCCGCACTTCGAGTACCGCGGTGACATCGGCGCCGGCGGGTTCGCGATGGTGCACCGCTACTACGACCGCAACCTCAAGGACGACGTCGCGGTCAAGGTGCCCAAGTCGGCCGTCCTGTCGGACGCGGTGCGGGAGCGGTTCATCGCCGAGGGCGAGTCGATGGCGAAGCTGCGCAAGCACCCCAACGTCGTCACGGTGTACGGCACGGGCACCGCCGCCGACGGACGGCCGTACCTGGTCATGGAGTACTGCCCCGGCGGCGACCTGGCGAAGGTCGCCGGCCGGGCACCGTTGTCGCTCAAGGAGGTCCTCGACATCGGCGTGCAGGTCGCCGGCGCGATCGAGACCGCGCACGAACGCGGCATGCTGCACCGCGACATCAAGCCCGCCAACGTGCTGATGAACGAGTACCAGCGGCCGTGCCTCACCGACTTCGGCATCGCGAGCCGCCTCGCCGAACGCGACGCGGACGCCGAGGTCGCGCTGTCCCTGCCGTGGTCGGCGCCGGAGCTGCTCGACCGGTCCGCCGTGGAACGGGACGGGATCCCGTCCGAGGTGTTCTCGTTCGCCGCGACGTTGTGGCACCTCATGGTGGGGCACTCGCCGTTCATGCCTCCCGGCGCGGACAACTCCTCGGACGCGATCGAGCAGCGGATCGTCAGCGGCTGGCTGCCGAACGGCCTGACGGGACCCGCGGACCTGCAACGGTTGCTGCTGCGGGCCCTGTCGAAGAACCCGGCGGCACGACCGGGGTCGTTGCACGAGTTCGCCGCCGGGTTGCAGCGGATCCAGAAGGCGCAACGGTTCCGCGAGACCGAGCTGGAGCTGACGCCCGTCTCCGCACCCGAGCCCGAACCGGTGCGCGCGGC
The DNA here is from genome assembly GCF_042738015.1 of Lentzea sp. NPDC059081. Lineage (NCBI taxonomy): Bacteria > Bacillati > Actinomycetota > Actinomycetes > Pseudonocardiales > Pseudonocardiaceae > Lentzea > Lentzea sp. NPDC059081. The sequence goes on along the minus strand of NZ_JBHYGW010000006.1, from coordinate 424,397 downwards.
GTTCGTCGCGCCTCCGCCGCCGATCTCGCCGCCTACGCAACGCAAGCTGACCCCGGTGGCGGAGTACGAGCCACCGTTGCCCCGCAGCGTGACCCAGTCGCCGCAGACGGCTGTCAGGCCAGCGCGGACGGTCGGGCCGGCGCAGACGACCGTCAGGCCGGCCAAGCCCACCGTCATGCCAAAATCGTCCACTGTGGAGTCAGGAGCCCCGAAGCGCTGGCCCCTCTACGCGGCGGGTGCGCTGGCCGCCGTCGCGATCGTCGGGGTGGGGATCTTCCTGTTGTCCGGCGAGGACAAGGGCGGAGGTGGTCCGGTGGTGGCCACGATCGCCGACGTCCCCGACCAGAACGCGGGTGCCGGTGACGCGCCGCCGGGCAGGCCGGCGATCACCGCGACCAGGCTGGACGGGAAAACCGTCCGCTTCACGTGGAATTACTCGGCCCAGCAGGCGACCGACACGTTCTCCTGGCGCACCTCCGACGGTGTGCGCAGCGGTGTGGAGAAGCAGCCGCAGGTCGACGTGGAAGGCGCGAATCCAGTGTGCCTGCAGGTGAAAGTGGTGCGCGCGGACGGTGGCAACGCGACCGCGGACTGGTCGCAGGAGAGCTGCGGATAAAGCGTTCACCGCATTCGGGTGAATGCTGCAACGAATTCGAGGATCGGCCCGATAGGCGGTTGACCGAACCGCCGGCGAACGCACGCGACCGCAGTGAGGGAAACAGTGGGATTCTTTCGGAGGCACCGGACCACGCTCGCGTCCGGAACGGTGCTCGTCCTCGCCGCTGCCTCACTAGTCGCGTACGCGTTCACGTCCACCGGGAATCCGGTGCGCCAGGTCGACCTGAACGACGGCGGCGTCTGGGTCACCAGCGACCGCGACGGGTTGTTCGGCAGGCTCAACAAACCGGTCGGGTCGCTCGACGCCGCCTTCAACCCGCCGGGTGGAGCGCAACGGAACTACCAGCTCGACGTCGTCCAGGACGCCGCCGCCGTGGTTGCGAGGGACCGCGCGGGCGGCAAGCTCTACCCGGTCGACGTCGCCCGCTCGGTGACGTCGGGTGACCACGGACTGGCGTTGCCCAGCGGCGGGCAGGTCGCGCTCGCGGGCGGCACGCTCGCCGTGCTCGACCCCGCCGCGGGCAAGGTGTGGGCGAGCAGGGTCGACGTCGAGGCCGGTGTGAGCGCGCTCGACCAGTTGAGCCAGGAGACCACGCCGCTCGCCACCCTGGACGCGGCCGACACCGCGGCCCTCGCCGTCGGTCTGGACGGCACGGTGCACGTCGTGTCCGCCAACGGCCGCACGGCACGGGTGACGGCACAGGGCACCGCGTTCGGCGAACCCGAGTACGGCGAGCTGAGCAGGAAGCCGAAGGATCCGAAGATCACCGCGGTCGGCGGCGAGGCCGTGGTCCTCGACGCCGAGTCCGGCACCCTCTTCCTCCCCGGCGGCGCCACCGCTCAGGCCGGCCGGGAGTCCGTCCTGCAGCACGCCGGACCGGAGGCGGCCGCGGTCGTCGTGGCCACCAAGAGCGAGCTCAAGACGTTCGACCTCGACGGTGACGGCACGGCCGTTCTGCACGAGGGCGTCAACGGTGCTCCCGCCGAACCGGTGCGGCTCGGCGAGTGCGTGCACGCGGCGTGGGCGGGCGCGTCCGGCGGCTACTTCCGTTCGTGCGACGGGAAGAAGGCGTCGGCCGGCAACATCAAGGACGCGAAGGCGTTGGTGCAGCCGGTGTTCCGGATGAACCGCAAGGCGATCGTGCTCAACGACGTCGCGACCGGCGCGGTGTGGGACCTGAGCACCCAGCGCAAGGTCGACGACTGGCAGTCGGTGAAACCACCGCCGGAGCAGAACTCCAGCGACAAGGAGAAGAACGAGAACACCACCGAGTCGGCCAAGGACAAGCCGCCGAAAGCCACCGACGACACCCTCGGCGCACGGCCGGGCCGCACGACCGTCCTGCACGTGCTCGACAACGACTCCGACCCCGCCGGCAACATCCTGTCCGTCACGGCGGTCAGCGATCTCGACCGCAAGGACGTCGCGCTCGCCATCGCCCCGGACGGCCAGACCGTCGAGGTGACGCTGCCGGAGCAGGCCCAGGACGCGCACTTCAAGTACACGGTGGACGACGGCAAGGGCCTCAACGCGACGGCCGCCGTCACCGTGCAGGTCCGCACTGCCACCCAGAACGAGGCACCCGCCGTGCGCAAGGGCGCGGAGCCGCACGAGTGGTCCGTCGCGTCCGGCGGCCGGCTGACGATGCCGGTGCTCGCGGACTGGCGCGACTTCGACGGCGACCCGGTCGTGCTCACCGAGGCGGCCGCGAAGGCCGGTGTCGCGACCACCACGACCACCGGGTTCGTCGAGTACGCGGCGCCGGTGCCCGCCGGGCAGCAGCAGGTCGACTACAAGGTCACCGACGGCATCGCGAACGCCGTGGCCGGTGCCGAACGCGTCCGCGTGCTCGACGCGGCCGCTCCCGCCGCGTTGCCGCCGGTCGCCCGCCCGGACGTGGCACGAGGTCAGGTCGGCACGCCGGTGCTCGTCCGCCCGCTGGAGAACGACCTGCCCGGCGCGGACCCGGTCGATCCCGCGGCCGTGCTCCGGCTCGCGGCCGACGTGGCCCCGATCGCCGGCGCGACGATCATGACCGACACCAAGACCGGTCTCGTGACGCTGACCGCCACGAAGCCGGGCACGTTCCCGCTCGACTACACCGCCGCGTTCGGCAACGCGCCGTTCGCGAAGGGCGCCATCCGGATCGACGTCGCCGCCGCGCCCGCCTCGCCGCTGCCGCCGGTCGCGATGCCGGACAACGCGGTCGTGCGCGGCCAGGAACCGGTCGTCACCGACGTGCTGGCCAACGACTTCAGCCCGGCGGGGTCGCTGCTCGGCGTCCAGCACGCCGAGAGCACGTCCGGCCAGCTGGAGGTCGCCGTCGTCAAGGGCCGGTGGCTGCGGATCAACGCCACCGCGCCCGCCCTCGACCGCAACCCGCAGGTCGTGCGCTACACCGTGACGGACGGCGTGACCGGTCCCGTCACCGGCGAGGTCACCGTCACCCAGCTGCCGCCGCCGGCCGACGACACCCCGGTGCCGAAGGACGACCGGGCGGCGGCGCGCGCCGGTGACTCCACGACGATCCCGGTGCTGGACAACGACATCTCGCCCGCCGGAGCGCCGTTGACGTTGCAGGCCAACGTGCAGGGCGCGCCGGGCAACGGGCGGCTGACCGTCCGGACGCAGGACGGCCGCGACGCCGGCACCGCGTACGTCTCCGGTGACGTGGTCCGTTATGTGGCACCGGATCGCGTCGACACACCGCTCACCGCCGAGATCTCGTACGTGGTGCAGAACCCGGATGGCGACCAGGCCGTCGGGCACGCGCAGGTCACCGTGAACCCGGCGCCCACGCCGACCAACCCGAACCAGCCGCCCGCGCCGGAACCCGTCGAGGTGCGGGTCGTCGCGGGGGACCGCGTGACGATCACCGTGCCGTCCAGCGGTGCCGACCCGGACGGTGACTCGGTCGCTGTCACCGGTATCGCTTCCGCGCCGACGATCGGCCGTGTCGTCGGGATCGCCAGCACGAGCCTCACGTACGAAGCGTTCCCCACGTCCAACGGCACGGACACGTTCGGGTTCGTGGTCACGGACGCGTACGGGCGCACTGGTCAGTCGTTGGTCCGTGTCGCCGTTGTGCCGCCAGGAGATCCGCAGCCTCCGGTCGCCGTGGACGACGTCGTGACGGCCGCACCCGGCGCGCGTGTGGCGGTCAACGTGCTGACGAACGACGTGCGCGCGCCGGGCGACACGGTGACTGTTGAGCCGTTGAGCTCCCGCAACCCGTCGCTGCCCGGTGACGTGAAGGCGACCGACGGCCGCATTGAGCTGACCGCGCCGGATCTCACCGGCAAGCCGTTGGTCATCGCCTACGCCATCACCAACGGCCTCGGCCAGCCGTCGGTCGCGACACTGACCGTGCGCAGCCGGGACGACTACGCGGTCCCGCCGGTCGCGGGCGAGCTCTTCCCGGTGGTGAAGAAGGAGGACAGCACGGTCGACGTCGACCTCGCATCCGCGCTCTCCGATGCGGACGGGCCGGTCGACGAGGTCGAGATCACCAAGGTCTTCCACGACCAGGCCAAGGTGTCCGGGCGCAAGGTCACCGTGCCGGTCGGCGACCACCCGCGGGTGTTCGTCTACGAGGCCAAGGATGCCTCCGGCGCGACGGCCGCGGGGCTGATCCACGTGCCGTCGAAGGGCACCGGAGCGCCGCGGGCCATCCCGGACAAGCTGATCACCGTGCCGGCGGACGGCTCGATCTCCGTGCAGGTGAAGGACTACGTCGACGTCCCGTCGGGCAAGCAGCCGAAGCTCACGACCGTCGACAAGGTGACTGCGGCACCACGGGGTCTCGAGGTCCGCAACGAGGGCGACACGGGCTTGGTGCTGACGGCGAAGGACGGTTACGTCGGACCGGCCGCGGTGACGTTCGAGGTCACCGACGGCACCTCGCTCACCGATCCCGAGGCGAAGGTCGGCCTGGTCACGGTGCCCGTGCAGGTCGGTCCCGACACACCGGTGCTGCGCTGCCCGTCGTCGGCGCTGTCGGTCGTCGAGGGCGGTCTGCCGGTCAAGGTCGACGTCACCGCCGTGTGCCACGTGTGGGTGGCGGACCGCTCGAAGCTCGGTGACGTCAAGTACCAGGCGTCGTGGCTCGAACAGCCCGACGGGGTGTCGTTGGAGGGCTCCGGCGAACGCACGCTGACCGTCACGGCGGCCGGTGGCGCGAAACCGGGCTCGGTCGGGACGATCGAGGTCGGCGCGGGCGACGGTCCGAAGGGCAAGCTCGCCGTGAAGGTGGCGGCCGCTCTGCCACCCACGGTCTCGCCGGTGACGTTGGACGGTGTGAAGGCAGGTGACACCGCGACGGTCGACCTCGTTTCGTACGTGCGCTCGCAGCTGCGTGACCCGAAGGTCTCCGTCGTGTCGGTGAACCAGGTCAGCGGCGCAGGGGCGAGCGCCAAGAACGACGGTTCGACCGTGCGCATCACACCGAACAGCGACGCACACGGCGCGATGGACTTCAACGTCGTCGTCACGGACGTGACCGACACCAGCCGCGACGACCGCAAGGTCACCGGCCGGATCAGACTGAACGTGCTCGGCGTCCCCGACGCGCCCGGCGTCCCGGTGCCCGGCCGCACGGTGCTGAGCAAGGTCGTCGAACTGTCGTGGAGCACGCCGTCGGGCAACGGCGCCCCGATCGACTCCTACGAGGTCGACTACGGCCGCGGCAAGCAGGTCTGCGCCGCGTCGCCGTGCACGATCACGGGCCTGTCCAACGGCACCCAGTACACGTTCACCGTCCGCGCCCACAACCTGGTCGGCTGGGGCAAGCCGAGCGGCTCGTCCGCGCCCGCCCAGCCGAACACCGTGCCAGGAGCCGTTTCCGGTCTCAGCACGTCCGAGCCGCGTGACGGCACGTTGAAGCTCAGCTGGACCCCGGCACCCAACGAGGGCACACCCGTGCTGCGGCACGAGATCTCGTGGTCCGGTGGCGGTCGCACGACCGCGCCGGGCGGTGCGACGAGCGTGACCGCGTCCGGGCTCGACAACAACGCCCGCACCGTCTTCACGATCATCGCGGTCAACTCGCAGGGTCCCGGCCCGGCGGTCACCGTCGAGGGTCAGTCGGCCGGTGCCCCGGACGCTCCTGGCGCGCCTACCTTCACCGCTTCCAACGCCGCCAACGCCCAGACCCGCGCCGTCACGGTGTCGTGGGGTGCCGTCGGTGCCAACGGTCCTGGCCCTACTACGTACACGCTCACGCGCACCGGCGGCGGCACCAAGACCGTGTGCTCCAAGGTCACCGCCACCACGTGCGTCGACGACGGACTGCAGAACGACGGCACGATCTACAGCTACTCGGTCGTCGCCGCCAACGCCGCCGCGGAGGCCGAACCGGCCGGGCACACCTCGCCGGCCAGTGCCGCCGCGCAGATGGAAGCGACCGCCACGCCGGACCCGATCACCGGGTTCTCCGCCACTGCCACCGGTTCCGACGGGCAGGCGACGCTGCGGTTCGACGTGGGTGCGTCGCACGGCAAGTCGAACACCGTCAGCTGCACGTGGTCCGGTGGGTCTTGCGGGACCTGGACTTACCCGGTCGGTGGGCAGGCCGGGGCGACGCAGACGGTCAACGGGTTGCCGAACGGGCAGCCGGTGACGATCAGCCTGCAGGCGTGCAACGGCAGTGGGGGTGGGGCGTACGCCGGTAACCCTTGCAACAGCGCGGTTTCCGCTGGGGTGACGACGTACGGGCCGATGCGCGACCTCGTCCTTAACACGTCGAACAACAACGCTACGGTCATCAACTTCTCGGTGTCGGTGAACCCGAACGGCAAGCCGGCGAACGTCCAGGTGACGACGAGCCGCGGGTTCAACCAGTCGTTCACCACGGGTGTTGGTGGGTGGAGCTGGTCGGGGAGCCAGGACGTCGGTTACTCGCAGAACGTCACAGTGACCGTGACGGTGTCGGACGCCGGTCGTCCGACGCTGAACCAGTCCCGGCAGCAGGCCACGCCACCGCCTCCGCCGCCACCCTCCGTGACCGTGTCGAAGGGGGCCGCGTGCCCTGCCACGGGCTGCAACGGAAGTGGCGTCTGCACCTCGTCGTATTGCGCCTACATCGTGGTGCAGACCGCGAACTTCAGCGGGAACGTGAACTGCACCTTCAACAGCCAAATGGGCTCCGACGGATTCGTTGTCGAACCCTTCGGCCCGAACGAGCGAAGGCAGACCAAGAACTATTTCGGATATTCCGGAAAATGGGTTGAAGTGACCTGTGGTGGTGTCAAGGGATCGATGACCTGGTGATCGCGTCAGCAAAGCAAAGGAACAACCATGACCGTCAGTCCTGACCAGGCTCGGCTGTTCGCGCAGACCTTCGAGCAAATGGTGCTGAACATCTCCCGCGCCATCTCCGGCAAGGAGCACGTGATCCGCCTGGCGCTCACCGCTCTCCTCTCCGACGGCCACCTGCTGCTGGAGGACTACCCCGGCACCGGCAAGACCTCGCTGGCGAAGGCCCTGGCCAACACCGTGCAGGGCACCAGCGCGCGCATCCAGTTCACGCCGGACCTGCTGCCGTCGGACGTCACCGGCGTGCAGATCTACGACCAGCAACGCGGGGTGTTCCGGTTCCACCCCGGACCGATCTTCGGGTCGATCGTGCTCGCCGACGAGATCAACCGCGCGTCGCCGAAGACGCAGTCGGCGCTGCTGGAGGTCATGGAGGAGGGCAGGATCACCGTCGACGGCGAGACGCACCCGGTCGGGTCGCCGTTCATGGTGATCGCCACGCAGAACCCGATCGAGCAGGCCGGCACGTACCGGCTGCCCGAGGCGCAGCTCGACCGGTTCCTGATGAAGACCAGCATCGGCTACCCCGACCACAACGCCACCGTGGCGCTGCTGGCCGACGCGGCGACGCGGGACCGGTCGGCGAATGTGCCGCCGGCCATCGCGGCGAACGCGGTGGCGCAGCTGACCGCGCTGGCCGACCACGTGCACGTCGACCCGGTCGTGCTCGCGTACGTCAGCAGGATCGCCGAGGCGTCGCGGTCGCATCCAGCTGTGCGGCTGGGGGTTTCGGTGCGCGGGTGCCTCGCGTACGTGCGGGTGGCGAAGACGTGGGCGTTGTCGCAGGGGCGTGGGCACGTGACGCCGGACGACATCCAGGAGCTCGCGCATCCCGTGCTGGGGCACCGGATCCTGCTGCACGCCGAGGCGCAGTTCGACGGCGCGACGGTCGAGAAGGTGGTGGACTCGCTGTTCGCCGACATCGAGCCGCCGCTGCGACGGGGCGCCTGACGTGGGGCGGTGGCTGGAGGCCGTCTCGCCGTCCGGTCGGCTGCTCGCCGTCGCGGCGGTCGCGGGCTGGGTGCTCGGCGCCGTGCTCGGGTGGGACGAGCTCGTGCTGCTCGGCGCCACCGGTGTGCTGCTGATGGCGGCGGCCTGCGGGCTCACCCTGGGCCGTGGGGCTGTCGAGGTCGGCATCGAGATTCCCAAGCGCCGCCTGCAACCCGACGAGTCCACGCGGTGTGCGGTCGAGGTCGAGCACCACGGGCGCAGGACGTTGTTCGCGCCGGAGGTCGAGCTGCCGATCGGACGGGACCGCGTCGAGGTGTTCGACGGCGGGCGCGAGGTCGAGATCGACGGGCTGCGGCGCGGGGTGATCGCGGTCGGACCGGCCACCACGGTCCGGGGCGACCCGCTCGGGCTGGTGCGCCGGGCGGTCGTGGTGCGGGAGGCGATCGAGCTGTTCGTGCACCCGGTGACCGTGCCGCTGGCACCGCTGGGCACCGGGCTGCTGCGCGACCTGGAAGGCTGCACCACCAACGACGTGTCGATGAGCGACCTGGCGTTCCACGCCCTGCGCGAGTACGCGCCGGGCGACGACCGCAGGCACATCCACTGGCGTTCCACGGCCAAGCTGGCCGCGTCCACTCAGGACGGACGGTTCCTGGTGCGGCAGTACCTCGACACGCGACGTGCTCACCTCGTCGTGATCGTCGACGGAGCTCAACAGTCCTATGAGGACCCAGAGGTGTTCGAGACGGCCTTGTCCGCAGGGGCTTCCGTGGTGAAACGCGCCGCGACGGACGAGATCGACACCACCGTGGTCGCCGCGGGACACGTGTCCGGCCGGACGCAACACGTGCTCGACGTGTTCGCTCGTGCCGAACTGGGCGGGCCCGCGCTCCCCGAGTCCGCGACCCGTGCGGCGGCCGCGGCACCCGACGCCACGCTGGTCGTGATCCTCACCAGCGCGAAGCACAGTTACGCGGACCTGCGGGTGGCGGTGTCGGCGTTCCCACCCGAGGTGCGCAAGGTCGTGCTGCGGGTGGACCCGGCCGGGCGCACCACGAGGTCGGCGAGCACCGCGTTCTCCGTGCTCACGTTGCGACAGCTGAACGATCTGCCGGCGCTGCTGGCGGGAGGAACCCTGCGGTGACCAGACTCGTGCCCCGCCGTGACGACCTCGTCGACGCCGCCTTCCTGTGCGCGTTGTTCGCCGTGGCGCTGCTGGGCTTCCGGACCACCTACACCGGCTGGGGTTTCCTGGTCGTCGGCGGCATCGGGCTCGCGCTCGGCGTCCTCGCCGGGCACGTGGCGTCCGCGTTGCGCCGGCCGATGATCGCGGTCGCCGCCATGACGATAGCCGTGTTCTTCCTGCTCGGCGGCGCGGTCGCGATGCGCGAGAACGGGGGCGTGCCGACCCCCGACAACCTCGCCGGACTCGCGGGCGTCGGCGTGCACGGCTGGAAGCAGCTGCTCACCACGTTGCCCCCGGTCGACGGTGCCGGTCCACTGCTCGTGATCCCGTACATCCTCGGGCTGCTGTGCGGAGCGGGTGGCTTCACGCTGGCCCGCCGCGTGTCGCTGAGCGCGGCCCCGGTCGGCGCGCCGCTGGCCGTGCTCGCCGCGGTGATCCTGCTCGGCACCGGTGAGGCGGCCGGGGTGCTGGGCGCGGTGTTCGCGGCCGTGGCCACCGGCTGGCTCGCGGTGCGGTCGGGACGGCACCGCACCGGCGTGCGCGGGCTGCGCCGGATCCGCGCCGTGACCGCGGTCGTGCTGGTGGGAGTGGCCGCGGGACTCGCGTTGCTGGCCGCGCCGGTCCTGCCCGGTACCGGCAGCGCGCACCGGCTGGTGCTGCGCAACTACGTCGAGCCGCCGTTCGAGATCGGCGCGTACGCGAGCCCGTTGGTCGGCTACCGCAAGCACACCAAGGACGCGAACCAGCTGTGGGACCAGACGCTCTTCACCGTGCAGGGCCTGCCGGAGGGGGAACGCGTCCGGATCGCCACGCTCGACGGGTACGACGGGCGCGTGTGGGGCGCGACCAACGACGCGTCCGGTACCAGCAATCCGTTGCAACGAAACAACTTCCAACGAATCGGTGTGCGCATCCCGGTCACCGCGCCCGGCGCGGAGGCGGACGTCACGATCAAGATCGAAGCGGCCTACGCGACGGCGGACGAGCTGAGTGCGTGGCTGCCGACGGCGGGGCGTGCGCGGGAGATCGCGTTCACCGGCGACCGGAAGGCCGGCCACACCGAGAACCTGCGCTACAACCTCGCGACGTCGTCCGGCATCGTCGCCGACCGCCTGCGCGAAGGTGACACGTACTCGCTGCACACGGTCCTCGCGTCGCAAGACATCCCGGACGACGCCCAGCCGTTCGGGCCTCCCACCGTGCGGACCTCGGACCTGGCGTTCGTCCGGAGCAAGGCCGCCAAGTGGGCCGGTGACGCGTCGACGATCGCCGGACGGCTCAAGGCTGCGGCCACGTACCTGCGTGACAACGGCGCGTACACCGACGGCGGCGCCGGCGAGACGGAGTACCTGCCAGGACACAGCACCGGCCGGTTGACGGCGTTCTTCAACGCCAAGCGCCCGGCGGGCAACGACGAGCAGTACGCGGCGGCGTACGCGTTGGTGGCCAACGAGATCGGCATGCCGGCCAGGGTCGTGCTGGGCGCCGTGCCCGGCTCGGGTGGCGTGGTGCGCGGCGAGAACGTCCAGGCCTGGGTGGAGATCCACCTCGCGGACGGCACGTGGGCGGTCATCCCTAACACCGAGTACATGCCCGACCGCTCGAAACGGCCGGACCACCAGCCACCGCAGGAGATCGAGAACACCGACGCCGCCGTCGTCCCGCCGCCGAACACGATGAAGATGCCCAGCTCCCTCATCGACGCGAGCCGCGCGGACGCGTCCGGTGTCGGCATCGGCGATCCCGGCGTGGCGGTGCTGCCGCGGTGGCTGGTGGACCTGCTGGTCGACGCCGGGTCCGTGCTGCTGCCGATCGCCGCCGTGATCGGCCTGGTCGTCGGCGGGAAGGCCGTGCGCAGGCATCGCCGCCGGACGCGGGGGAGCACCGCGACGCGGTTCGCCACCGGCTGGCGCGAGCTCGTCGACCACGCCAGGGACCTGGGTGCACGGGTGCCGCGCGGGTTGACACGTCGTCAGGAGGCGAACCTGTTGGCGGGCTTCGACCTCGGCCGTCTCGCCGCGCAGGCGGACAACACGGTGTTCGGCCCCGGTACTCCTGACCAGGCCGCCGTGGACGCGTACTGGTCGGCCGTGCGGGAGGCACGGCGGCTGATGCGCACGGCGGTACCGCGGTGGCGCCGTTGGTCGGCAGTGCTGGACATCCGCACGTTCCTGCCCGTCAGAGCACGCTGACCGGAGGTGTCTCAACAGGGACGCCTCCGCGGATCTGCAGCATGATGTCCTCCGTGACGATGACACGAGCACTCCTCGCTGCCGTGATCCTGGTTGTCAGTGCCGGTTCGGCGAGCGCCGAACCCGCGGAGAGAGCGCCGTCGATCGAGTGGGCGCCGTGCCCCGACAACGCCGAGGGCCAGTGCGGGACGCTGAGCGTGCCGATGGACTGGGACAAGCCGCGGGGGCAGCGCGTCGACGTCGCGGTGGCGCGGCACGTCGCCTCCGATCCCGCCCGGCGGATCGGCGTGCTGATGGTGGACCCCGGCGGTCCGGGCGGGTCGGCGGCGGAGTTCGCGTTGTCGGGGTTGTTCAGCGACGAGATCCGGGCCCGCTTCGACATCGTGGGCATCGACTCGCGGGGGACCGGGAAGAGCTCGGCGATCCGGTGCTCCGACCTGATGACGGACGCACCGGGCATCCACCCCACCGACGAGGCCGGGTTCGACGCGGTCCTGCGGTACAACCGGCGGGTCGTGGCCCAGTGCCGGGAGCGCAGCGGGCCGGTGTTCGACAACGCCGACGGCGCCACGGTCGCGCGGGACATGGACGCGGTGCGACGGGCGCTGGGAGAGCGCGAGGTCAGCTACTTCGGGCTGTCCTACGGAACGGTGTACGGACAGACTTACGCCGAGATGTTCGGCGACCGGCTCCGGGCGATGGTGCTGGACAGCGTGGTCGACCACAGCGCGGGCCTGCAGAGGTTCGTCGGGGACCGGGCCGCCGCCGCGGACGACGCGTTCGTCGAGTTCGCGCGGTGGTGCGACCGCACGGAGTCCTGTGCCCTGCACGGGCGGAACGTCTACGACGCCTGGGAGGCGGCGCTCGTGCGGGCAGACGGGGAACCGGGCGGCCGGCAGCAGTTGCTCGACAGCATGTACTACGGGCTGCGTGGTCCGGACTGGGCCTGGGCCGCCGAGTACATCGCCGGCCGTGCCGGTGTGGCCGCGTACTTCGAGCCCAACTACGACTCGGTGCGGCTCGCGTCGGTGTGCCAGGACTTCTCGTTGCGGCTCGACAGCTTCCGGGACTACACGCGGATGCGGGAGAACGAGCTGCGGAGGTCGCCGATCATGCGCGGCACCTTCCTCGGCCACGACGAGGCCATGGCGTGCGCCGGAATCGCGGGACCGCCCGCCAACCCGCCTCACCGGCTGGACATCCGCAAGGCGCCGAAGGTCCTCGTGCTCAGCGCACGGCACGACCCCACCACCCCGTACGAGTGGGCGGTGAACATCCAGCGGCAGGCGCCGCGCAACACCGCTTTGCTCACGTACGAGGGATGGGGTCACATCGCCTATCCGCGCAACGCCTGCACGCGGGGCGGGGTGGACGAGTACCTGCTCTCCCTGAAGACGCCGGTGGCTAGCTGCCCTGCCGTCGAGCCGTGATGAAGTCGCGGTACCAGTGGTAGCTGGCACGCGGGGTGCGCTTCTGCGTCGCGTAGTCGACGTGGATCAGGCCGAAGCGGTGCTTGTAGCCGTGCGCCCACTCGAAGTTGTCGAGCAGTGACCAGCAGAAGTAGCCGCGGAGGTCGACGTCGGCGGCCTTCGCGGCGGCGATGTGGTCGCGCAGGAACGCGATCCTGTCGGTGTCCTCGAAGTTCTCGTTGTCGGGGAAGACGCAGCCGTTCTCCGTGACGTAGATCGGCGGCAGGTGCGGGTGGCGCGCCTTGAGGTCCTCCAGGGCGATCGTGAGGCCGACGGGTTCGACCGGCCAGCCCATGCCGCTGCGCGGGACGTCCGGGAGCTGGGTCGTGTCCACGCCGATGTCGTGGGCAGTGCGCTTGGCCGGGTCGGGCTCGCGGTGCGGCGCGTCGGCCACGTGCAGGCGGTAGTAGTAGTTCAGGCCCACGTAGTCCAGCGGCTGGCCGATGATCGGCAGGTCCTCGTCGTGCCGGAACGAGAAGTCGGTGATGTCGCCGTACATCGCCCGCATCTCCGCCGGGTACTCCCCGCCGAACAACGGGTCGGTGAACTGCCTGCGCAGCAACACGTCCTGGCGGACGGCCGCGGCGACGTCGGCGGGGGAGTCCGTCACCGGCACGGTGGGGGACTGGTTGAGCACGATGCCGAACTCCTGGCCCGCCACACCGTTGGCGCGCATGGACTGCACGGCCAGGCCGTGGCCCAGCAGCAGGTGGTGCACCGCCGCCAGGGCGCCGTGCCCTTCGCGGGCACCCGGCGCGTGCCGGCCCTCGCCGTAGCCCACGATCGACGAGCAGTACGGCTCGTTCAGCGTCGTCCACTTCGTCACGACGTCGGCGAGCGCCTCGTGCACGGTCGCGGCGTAGTCGGCGAACCAGCCGGCGGTGTCGCGGTTGCGCCAGCCGCCCTCGTCCTCGAGCGCCTGCGGCAGGTCCCAGTGGTAGAGCGTGACGAACGGCTCGACGTCGTGCTCCAGCAGCTTCTCCACGAGCCGCCGGTAGAAGTCGAGGCCGCGCTGCTCCACCTTGCCGCGGCCCTCCGGCAGGATCCTCGACCACGAGACCGAGAACCGGTAGGCGTCGACGCCCAGGTCCACGAGCAGACCGACGTCCTCCGGCCAGCGGTGGTAGTGGTCCGCCGCCACGTCCCCGGTGTCGCCGGACGCGACGGCACCGGGGACGGCCGAGAACGTGTCCCAGATGGACGGACCGCGGCCGTCGAGCCGCGCCGCCCCCTCGATCTGGTAGGCCGAGGTCGCCACACCCCAGCGGAAGCTGGCGGGAAAGCTCACAACAGTCTCCTCAGGCAGGGTCAGCCCTTGACGGCGCCGGACATGATGCCGCCGACGATCTGGCGGCCGAACAACAGGAACACGAGCAGCACGGGCACCGTGCCGATCGTCGCGGCGGTCAGCACCAGCGTGTAGTCGGTGGTGTAGCCGCTCGCCAGGGTGGACAGGGCGGTCTGCACCGTCGGGTTCTCCGGTACCAGCACCACGAGCGGCCAGAAGAAGTCGTTCCACGCCTGCATGAACGTGAACAACCCGAGGACGGCCGCCGCGGGCCTGGCCGCGGGCAGCGCCACGTGCCAGAACAGCCGCAGGGAGTGGCACCCGTCCATCCGGCCCGCCTCGAGCAGCTCGTCGGGGATCGCCCGCTCGAAGTACTGCCGCATGAAGAACACGCCGAACGCGGTCACCAGGCCCGGCACGATCACGGCGTGGATCTCGCCGGCCCAGCCGAACTCGCTCATCATCATGTAGAGCGGGATGATGCCGAGCTCGGTCGGGATGGCCTGGGTGCCGATCACGAGCAGCAGCAACAGGTTGCGGCCGCGGAACTTCATCTTGGCGAACGCGAACCCGGCCAGCGTCGAGAACAGCACCACCGACACCGTCACCGTGCCCGACACGATGATGGAGTTCATCAACGCCAGCGCGAAGTCCGTGGTGTCGAAGACGCGGGCGATGTTCTCGAACAGGTGGCCGCCCGGCACCAGGACCGGCGGCACCCGGTCGATCGCGTCCGGTGTCTGCGACGACACCACGAACGACCAGTACACCGGGAACGCCGACCCGGCCAGCACCGCGATCAGGGCGGCGTAGGTCCACGGTCCGGCGGCGCGCCGGACGACCCGGCGCGCCCTCGTCACGGGGCCGGTGGGACGCACCGGCGCGGGAGGATCCAGCACAGCGGTCATGGGTTCCTCACTCCGTCTGGATCCGTTTGGTCACCAGGTACCCGAAGCCGGCGACGATGACCGTGGCGATCGCCAGCACGACGGCGATCGCCGAGCTGTAGCCGAAGTCGTACTTGGTGAAGCCCTGTTCGTAGAGGTAGAGCGCGGCCGTCTGGAACTGCCGGTCCGAGCCGCCGGTCGCGGCCGCCGCGCCGGGGTTGAACAGCAGCGGCTCGGCCAGCAGCCGCATGTTGCCGGTGGTCGCGATGATCGTCGTGAAGATGATCTGCGGCCGCAGCAGCGGGACGGTGATCCGCCAGAACTGCTGCCACCCGCTCGCACCGTCCAGGGTGGCCGCTTCGTACAGGCTGGGCGAGATCGCCTGCATCGACGCCAGGAAGATCAGCGCGTGGTAGCCGGTCCAGCGCCACACCACCATCACGGCGATCGCGATGTGGGAGGTCGCCGTGCCGGCCTGCCAGTCGATCTGCCCGGCGCCGAACAGCTCCAGCACCCAGTTGACCAGGCCGAAGTCCCGCCCGAACAGCTGCGCGAAGATGATCGTCACCGCGGCGACCGAGGTGATGTTCGGCAGGATCACGCCCATCCGGAACAGCGTGCGGGTCCGCACCTTGCGGTTGAGCAGCGCCGCGACGCCCAGCGCGAACAGGATCTGCGGAACCGTGGTCAGCAGCCACAGGCTGAGCGTGTTGCCCATGGCGTTCCAGAAGTACGGGTCCGCGAACAGCGTCGCGTAGTTGTCGAACCAGACCAGGTGGGCGGCGCTCTCGTCGAGGAGGTTGCGCTCCTGCAGCGAGACCCAGATGGTGTAGAGCAGGGGGAACAGCCCGAAGACACCGAAGATCAGGAAGTACGGCGTCACGTACGCGTACGGCGCGTACCTGACGTCCCACCGGTGCCTCCTGGCCGCCTTGTCCAGGGCTGGGGGGTCCACCACGACCATGTCAGCGCGTCACTTCTGGACGTCGCCGACGAACTGGCGCCACGAGTCCTCGCCGTTCTGCTTGCCCTGCTCGACGCGCTGCATCGCGTTGCCGATCGCCGTCTGGATGTCACCGGCCTTCGGGCCCTGGTACTGCGGGTTCAGCTTCTTCGCCGCGTCGGTGAAGAGCTTGCCGATCGGGGCGTCGTTGAAGTACGGGTTCTTGTAGTCGACGATCGACGGGTCCTCGTACAGCTTCGGGATCGACGGCAGCAGCCCGGCGCTCTTGAACACCTTGGCCTGCTGCTCGGGCGCGGTCAGCCACGCCGCCAGCTCCACGGCCTTGTCGACGTTCTTGCCCGACTTCGGCACCGTCAGGTACGAGCCGCCCCAGTTGCCGCCACCGCCGGGAACCGACGTGACGTCCCACTTGCCGGCGGCCTCGGGCCCGGCCTGGTCCTTGATCTTCGCCATCTGCCACGCCGGGCAGGTCACGGTCGCGAACTGGCCCTGCTTGAAGCCGGTGTTCCAGACGGGCGTGGAGTAGAGGAGCTTGGACGACAGACCGGAGTTGACGCCGTCGACGACGAGGTCCCAGCCGGCCTTGATCTCCTTGTTGTCCCCCACCACGATCTTGTCGGACTTGTCGTAGTAGCCGACCGGCGCCTGGCCGACGATCGCGTTGAGCACGGTCGGGCCGCCGTCGAACCACTTGACGCCGTCGGGCGCCTTCTCCTGGAACTTCTTGCCGGCCTTCATGAAGTCCTGCCAGGTCGGCCACAGCGCGGCGACCTGGTCGCGGTCGGCGGGCAGCCCGGCGTTCTGCAGCAGGTCGCGGCGGTAGCAGATGGCCAGGCCGCCGACGTCGGTGCCGTAGCCGATCTGCTTGCCGTCCTTGCTGATCGAGCCCTCCCACTTCCACGGCAGCCAGCGGTCCTTGAGCTGGTCACCGCCCTTGGTGTTGAGGTCGACGAACTTGTCCGGCGTGGCCTTGAACTGGTTGATGTACCCGGTGTCGACCGCCTCGATGTCCGCGGCGCCGCTGCTGGTGGCGAGGTGCGCCGCGAGGTTCTTGTGGTGGTCGGAGTACGACGCGGTGCGGTCGGTGATCTCGACGTCCGGGTGCGCTGCCGCGTACTCCTTGAGCAGCTCGGCGTACCCGAAGTTGCCGAACAACCCGATGGTCAGCTTGGTCTTGCCGCCGGACGCGGCGTCACTGCCGCAACCGCTGAGCACCAAGCCGGTCGCCAGCACGGCAGCGCCGAGGGCGAGTGCTTTGGGGCGCATTCGAGGCCTCCGTCGATTTTTGGGCGCGTTCAAGCCCAAGAGGTGGTTCTTCGAGCGATGAACCGGCGTCGCTGAAAATCGCCGGACGAAGATGTGTGGCGCCTATGACAACGGGGTTACGCGGTAGCCGTCAAGTAACGAGATGATAAACAGATCAACTACGTCACCCGATTTGACTAGGTAAGGTCTGGATCGTAGGTTGATGTAACCGCTTACGGTGAGACGGAGGTCCGATGGCCACCGGGCGCGAGATCGCCCAGCTCTGCGGGGTGTCCGTGGCGACCGTGTCACGCGTTTTCAACCAGCCGGAAACGGTGAACCAGGAAACGCGCGAACGCGTGCTGCGGGTCGCGAAAGAGCTGGACTACCGGCCGAACGAGGCCGCGCGTTCGTTGTCCACGAAGCAGTCCACGATGATCGGGCTGGTCTGGGACACCGACCACCGCCGGCCCGGCTGGCGGCACCCGTACCTCCAGGACCTGCTGATCGGCCTGAAGTCGGCGCTCAGCGCGCACGGCTACCACCTGCTGATGCTCGCGACCAGCGGCGACGCCCGCGAGGTCGGCGCGTCGCTCGCGGACCCGGTCGGGTACGTCAACATGACCCGCCGCCACCACCTCGGCGGTGTGGTGCTGATCGACAGCGGGTCGGACGCGGAGGCGTTCGAGGTCTTCGCCCAGTCCGGCGTTCCTTGCGTCGCGCTGGACGTCGCCGTCGACGGACCCCGCGCCACCTACGTCACCTCGGACAACGCGGGCGGCGCACGCGATGCCGTCCGCCACCTGGTGTCGTTGGGACACAAGCGGATCGCGACGATCACCGGGCCGCCCGGCAACCAGCCGTCGGACGCCCGCGTCTCCGGTTATCGCGCCGGATTGCGGGAGGCGGGACTGGAGGAGCGCGCGGAGTACGTCGTCGCCGGTGACTTCTACCGAGCGAGCGGAACCGCCGCCATGGACCGGTTGCTGGACCTGGACGCCCCGCCCACGGCCGTGTTCGCGTCCTCCGACGAGATGGCGGTCGGCGCACTGCTCGCCGCCCGCGCCGCCGGGGTGCGGGTGCCGGAGGACCTGGCGCTCGTCGGGTTCGACGACATCGAGATCGCGTCCGTCGTCGAACCGGCGCTGACCACCGTGGCCCAGGACAAGCCGGGGTTCGGGGTGGCGGCCGCCAAGGCGATCATGGCGATGGTCACCGGAGCCGGGCCGGAAGGCCCTGTGGTGCTGCCGACCCGGCTGGTGGTCAGGGAGTCCTGCGGATCTTGATCGGGCCCGCGAGCCGCCGCAGCGGGCCCGATCATCCTTCTTCGACGTTCGCCACTAGCCTCGCGCGTTGACGTGCAGGGCCAGTGCGACTCCGCCGCCGAGCGTCGCCGTGAACCTGCCGGAGGAGTCGACGGTCACGCGGACGCACCCGTTCTCCTGGACGTTGCAGTAAGTTCCGGCGGGCAGGGCGGTCTGGAACGTCCGCGTGACGGCGAACGTCTCGCGGTTGATCGCCACGAAGCCCTTGTTGCCGCGCCCGAACGCGATGGCGTCGTAGCCGTTGTCCCACCAGTTGTTCACGTCGGTGTCGGCGACGGTGTTGCGGAACGCCACCATGTTCGCGATCTGCGTCCACGCGTGCTGGCACTTCCAGCCGCTGTAGCAGACGTTGTTGCCGGGCGGGCCCGCGTCCTTGTCGGTGAACTCGTAGCCCGAGTAGACCTGCGGCGCGCCGTAGTTCCACGCGAGCATGAACACGTTGGCCAGCGTGTAGGTGGAGTTGTCCTTGTAGGTCAACGTAGAACCGTTGCGCTCGGTGTCCCAGTTGTCCACGAACGGCCGCGCCTGACCGCTGGGCAGGAAGCCCCACGCCTGGCCGAACGTGCGCAGGTAAGCGAGGTTCTCGTTGGTGAAGATCCGCTTGAGGTCGTAGGCGTAACGGAACTCGTCTACGTCACCGGAGCCCGTGTACTCGCCGGGCTGGACCGCCTCACCCGCGCCGTAGATGACCTCGTGCACCCAGAACACGTTGGGGTTGCTCAGCTTCCCCTTGATCGCGGCCAGGTCGGCGGCGGCGATGTGCTTGGCCGCGTCGACCCGGAACCCGTCGACGCCCATGCCGATCAACCGGTTCAGGTAGCCGGCGATCGCGCCCCGCACGTAGTCGCTGCCGGTGTCCAGATCGGACAGTCCGACGAGCTCGCAGTTCTGGACGTTGGAACGGTCCTGGTAGTTGCTGATCGACGAGCGGCAGGAGTGGAAGTCCCAGTCGCTGTAGACGCCGGGGTAGTTGTACTTCGAGTACCCGGTGCCGCCGGTGCCGGTGCCCGAGCCCGCGCTCATGTGGTTGATCACCGCGTCGGCGATCACCTTCACGCCGGCGTTGTGGCAGGTGCTCACCATGCTCCGGAACGCGTTCTCGTCGCCCAGCCTGCCCGCGATGCGGTAGCTGACGGGCTGGTAGGAGGTCCACCACTGCGGACCCTGGATGTGCTCGGTCGCGGGTGAGACCTCCACGTACCCGTAGCCCTTGGGGCCCAGTACGTTCGTGCACTCCGAGGCCACCCGCGAGAACGGCCATTGGAAGAGGGTGACGGTGACGTCCTTGTTGCCCGGCGGTGTCGCAAAACCTTGCGACGGTGCACAGAGCACGACGGCCAGCACGGCCGTGAGCAGGACGCGAAAAGCCGAGGAAACCACGTTGTCTCCTTGCTGCAGGGGTTCCCCCGTCGTACCAGGCGGCGGCGCTCACCGGGAGAGGCTGCAAGAAGTTTCGCGGCGAATTGGTCCGCGCGCACTATATGGCCTGCCGCGGGTCCCGGCAATGGTGTCTTGCGACGTCCGGCGCCACCGGACCGTATCGATCGCACACGTGGTGGCGGCCCGTCGCCGGCTTCTAGCCTCGATGCTCCTGCCTGCAACGACGGAGGCGAGCACATGCGATTGAGGAACGTGTTCCTGGCACTCGGCGCGGCCACGGGTCTGGCCGCCGCATCCCTGTCGATGTCCATCGCCGCGGTCCCCACGCCGCAGCCCGGCTCTCTCGCCAAGTACACCATCACCAGCACCTACGTCAGCGGCATCTCGTCCGGTGGCTACATGGCGAACCAGCTCCACGTCGCCTACTCGGCCTTGTTCCAGGGCGCGGGCATCTTCTCGGCCGGCCCCTACGACTGCGCGCAGAACAGCGTGAGCACCGCCCTGTCCGCCTGCATGGACACCGTCCTGCCGCGCAAGACTCCGGCCGAGCTGGAGTCGTTGACCCGCAGCCGTGCCTCCAGCGGCAGCGTGGACTCACCGCAGAACCTTTCGGGCGACCCGGTGTGGTTGTTCCACGGCACCGCCGACTCCACGGTCGACACCGCCGTGAACAACGACCTGGCCACCTACTACCGCGACTTCGGCGCGCGGGTCGTCTACAACAACTCCTCGGCGGCCGGCCATGCGTGGGTGAGCCCGATCGGCCCGAACGCTTGCGGGGCGACTTCTTCGCCTTATATCAACAAGTGCGGTTCGGCGGATCCTGTCCGGGAGATGCTCTCGCACCTGTTCGGTTCGGTGAACTCGGCGGCTTCTTCGTTGTCCGGCAAGCTCGTGCAGTTCGACCAGAACACCTACGTGCCCGGCGGCAACGCTGCTTCCGTGAGCATGGGACGTGAGGGGTTCGCTTACGTGCCTTCGGCTTGTGAGACCGGTGCCTGCAAGCTGATGGTGACGTTGCACGGGTGCTACCAGTACTACGGGCTCGTCGGGAATGCGTTGATGGACAAGGCTTATCTCAACGAGTACGCCGACACGAACAACATGATCGTGCTCTACCCGCAGGCGACCACGCTGGGGGCGAACCCGCGTGGGTGCTGGGACTGGTGGGGGTATCAGTCGGCGCAGTACGCGGTGAAGAGCGGGCCGCAGATGACCGCGGTGGTGAACATGGTGCGGGCTTTGAGTTCGGGCGTTGGGCCTACTACCACCACCACGACCACGACTACCACCACTCCTCCTGCGTCGGAGTGCGTTTCCGCTTCCAACTACGCGCACACCGTGGCTGGGCGTGCTTATGCGAACCTCGGGCAGACCTATGCGCTCGGGTCGAACCAGGCGCTCGGGTTGTGGAACACGTTCACGACCAGTTCGATCCGGCAGACTTCGCCGGGGTACTGGGTGAAGTGCTAGGCGGAGCGCTCCTCGGTCAGCACCGGTGGTCTCAACGGGAAGGGTCTCGGGTCGTCTGCCGGTCTGAACGTCGGCTGGCTGTGCACCCTGACCAACGGCCAGGCGTTGCGATGCAGCTCGTCGTCGCCAGTCGGGACGTGGATCCAGCCGCGGAACCGCTGCGTTCCCACCCGCACCAACGGGCCGGGCAGGTATGAGTCCTGGTCGATGCCCTGGTAGCCGTGCCGGACCACGGTCTCGTGGATGTGGTTCGACACGATCAGGATCAGCGGTTCCGCGATCTCGCGGAACCGCTGCTTGAGGTCGGGGGCTTCGAGCAGCCGGCACGCCACGTCGATCGACTCGCCGAAGTGGCCGTACCCGTCCTGGTGCACCTCGCCGGCGTGCAGGACCGACCGCATCCGCATGCGTTCGTCGGGAAAGCTGTGGGCGTGCGCGGTCAGCAGCGTCGCGAGCAACGGGACGACGGTGTCCAGGAACAGCGTCTTCGGGACCTCGTCGACGGGGTGGACCAGCGCGAGAATCCCGTCTCCCCTGTCCACAAGGGGGTCCCGGTGGTGCTCACGGACCCCGGCGATCTGCATGCACTGGTCGAACAGCTCGTACATCACCCGCCGAAGGTTTCCCTTGGCGGAGTTGGTCCTCGTGGTGGAATCCTCGATGTCGATCGCGAAGATCACCCGATGCCGGGGCGGTGTCAGAGGTGGGCCGTCCATGCCATCCCCCCTGGGATCGCTGCTGCAGAGCTGCGCGGTTCGCGCGCGTCTGGCTTGCGGCTCAAGTCTGATTGCTGGTCCTCCCGCCCTGCAATTCCCACGGTGCATATTTGGAGGACGCCACCTGACTGGCCTAGGCGCGAGGTCCAGAGGCGCGCACACGTGTGGCGTATGCGGCCATTCAGGGGCCTTGCCCTGGTCTGACGGCACTTGAGCGATGCGCTATGCCACCCTGATGAGGTTGGGAAAAGGCGTGCCTCTACGATCCGCATCCTGGGAATCCCACCTGACGACTCCCAGAAGACCTTTGCGAGGGCGAGATCATGACGTCGGTCCAAGGACCAGTCAGGCCGCGCAAGCTGCTCGGAGCCGAACTCCGCAGGCTGCGGGAGGACGCCGGGCTGACGCTCGAAGACCTCGCGGAGGTCTTGATGATCTCGAAGTCGAAGTTGTCCAGGCTGGAGACCGCCCAGGGCAACCCGACACCTCGGGACGTCAAGGACCTCATCCGTTACTTCAAGCTCGAGGGCTCGGTGAAAGCCGAGCAGTTCATGCGCTGGACGCGTGCCGCGAGCAAGAAGGAGTGGTGGCACAGCTACCTGCCCGCCATCAGGGGCGGTCTCGACCTCCACGTCGCGATGGAGGCCGAGGCGGCTGTGATCCGGGTCTACACGATCCCGGTGCTGCCCGTGCTGCTGCAGGTGCCGGCATACACCCGTGCCCTGTACGAGCGGATGGAACCGTGGCACAGCCAGGAGGAGCTGGAAAGGCTACTGGAGGTGCGAGCCAAGAGGCGCCACGCCCTGGAATATCGCGATGGAATGGAAAAGCTGAAGCTCGTGGCGGTGACGCACGAGTCGAGCATCAGGCAGCTGGTGGGCAGCGCCGCCATCATGCGTGATCAACTGAATCACCTGATCGAGCGATCCAGTTTGTCCAATGTAGAACTTAGAGTCTTGCCTTTCGGCACCACTCCTCCGTTCACGAGCACCTGCATGTGGGCCTACTTCGAGTTCGACGACTCGGAGGGAGACGTCGTCCACGTTGAAACACATGCGGGTTTCGGTTCGATTGAGACGGTCGAGCAGGTTGCCAGCTATCGGGCGCACCACGACGAGCTGATGCAGAGCTCTCTAGACCCCGATGAGACGCGGCGGCTCATCGAGTCGATCAGGGACACGGCCTTCGTGGGGTGACCCTTCCCCGACCCAACACACTGATGGATGTCCGCATGACTCAACCGAATACCGCTGTGCGCGAGAAGCTCTCGGCCGAGGGCTTCGTCGTGACCAATGACCGCGAGCTGGGCATGGTCGAGGTGTTTCGCGAGAAGTTCCACCAGACCTACTTCACCGATGAGCACCTCCGCAGCTACGAGGGCGACATCCCGGCCGACCGGCTTCGCGCGCGCGACGTGCTGCGCTACGACCGCATCGGTGGGGAGATCGCGATCAAGGGTCATCACGACATCGGGATCGAGGGCCGTGGCGAGCACGCCGGCCGTCGCGAGTTCGTCCGCACCGACCTCGCCGCCGACGAGCACTTCGTCGACTGGGTGAAGGCGATCCTCTCCGTCGTCCCCGAACAGGACCAGCAGGTCCGGGGGACCTTCGGCGTCAACCTCTTCCGCACGCGGTCCAAGGTCGTGACCCGGCCCCACCGCGATGGCGAGCAGTACATCATCGTCTACGTCGTCGACAAGAACTGCGACGGCGGCGAGACCATGCTGCACGACGGCACTGGTGACGTCCTCTTCCGCGGGACGCTCGTCCCCGGCGACCTGATCATCTTCAGGGACGAGGACTTCCTGCACAGCGTCACCGAGCTCGAAGCGATCAACGGCGAGTGCCGTCGCGACGCCCTCGTGTGCACGGTGAACTACTCGGACACCTACCCCTTGGGTGACAACTAGGGCTGTCCCCACCTCGGCCGCGGGGGCTGGCCACATGGTCACGCCCCCGCGCGAGCGAGACCGTAGCGATCATGAAGACACTCCTGATGGCGGCCCTGATCGCCACGACTCCCTTACCCCCGCTCAACCCTCAAGCCCTCCAGTCGGCCATCAACGACCTGGACCACCCCGCAGCGACCTCGGCCCAGCTGCGAGTCGACGGCACGGCGGGCACCTGGTACGGCACGGCCGGCACCGCGGACCAGCACCGGCCCGTCCGGCCGGACGACAGGTTCCGGATCGGCAGCGTCACCAAGGTCTTCGTGGCGACGGTGACCCTGCAACTCGCGGCGGAACGGAAGATCGACCTCGACCAGACCGTCCAGCACTACCTGCCGGGCGTGCTTCCGCCGAACCTGGAACCGGTCACCGTCGAGCAGCTGCTCAACCACACGAGCGGCATTCCGTTCGAGGTCGACATGCCCGACCTGAGCACTCCTGAGAAGGTCCTCGAGCACCGGTACGACCGCTGGGCGCCGGGAGAACGCGCCGAGCACATCCCGAACACCAAGGCGAAGTTCACGCCCGGCACGCAGCAGGAGTACCGCGGCATCAACTACGTGCTGGCCGCGATGGTCGTCGAGAAGGTCACCGGCCACGACTACGGCCGGGAGGTCGACACCAGGATCATCTGCCGGCTCGGCCTCCGGAACACCTACGTGCCCGGCCGCAACGAGACGGCGCTCCGCGGCAGCCATGTGCACGGCTACCTGAACGTGCCGGGCCAGGGGCTGGTGGACGTCAGCGACATCAACACCTCGCGGTCGTACGGCGAGGGCGACATGGTCTCGACTACGGCAGACCTCACCAAGTTCAGCAAGGCGCTCTTCAGCGGTGAGCTGCTGCCACCGAAAATCCAGGAGAAGTTGTTCACCCTGCCCGAGGTGTCCATGGTGGACGGTCGGGACGCCGCTTACTCGACAGGGCTGCAGACGTTCACACTCAACGGTGTCACGGTGTGGGGCAAGACGGGGGAGCAGTACGGTTACAACGCGGGGATGTTCTCCACGCGGGATCAGCAGCGGCGCATCGCTTACTCGTTCACGCCGACGGCACGGGACGACTCGCAGCAGCAGATGACGCTCCGGATCGCCAACGCGGCCACGAGCTGACGCGGTTTGATGCCGTACTGCGCCATCTTGCGGTAGATCGTGGCGCGCCCGATGCCCAGCTCGGCCGAGGCCCGGCGATCGTCGCGCCAGGTGCGGCCAGGCAGCGGACGATCTCGTCGCGCTCCAACGTCTGCAGACGGGTCAGGCGGTGCCCGCCGCTCACCAGGACCTCGGCGGGCAGGTGGTCCATGTCGATCACGTCGGACCGGGCTGCCGCCGCGCGCACGATGGCGCGGAGTTTCCCGGCATCGACACCGCCGGCGGTTACGCCGAGTACCTCAAGACGTCGGCGCGCAGCGTGGTGAAGATCGACGACGCCCTCGAACCGTCCGACGTGGCCGCGCTGGCCGACGCCGGGCTCACGGCCCACCACGCGGCGGCCAAGGCGGCGCGGCGGCTGCGGCCGGGGGACCGGTGCGTGGTGATCGGCGCGGGTGGTCTCGGTCACATCGGCGTCCAGGTGCTGAAGGCGCTGACCGCCGCCGAGGTGATTGTCGTCGACCGCAATCCGGACGCGGTGGAGCTCGCTTCGTCAATCGGGGCCGACCACGGAGTTGTCGCGGACGGAACGCACATTTCATCGGTTATGGATCTAACTGACGGTCATGGCGCGGAAACCGTCATTGATTTCGTGGGAGAAGGCGGGGCCACTCGTGACGGTCTGGGCATGTTGCGCCGGGCCGGCGACTACCACGTCGTCGGGTACGGCGAGAACATCGACGTCCCCACGATCGACATCATTTCGACGGAGATCAACCTGATCGGCAATCTCGTCGGGTCCTACAACGACCTTTGCGAGCTGATGGTGCTCGCCGCACAGGGGAAGGTCGCGCTGCACACGCAGAAGTACCCGCTGGACCTGTTCCAGGACGCGCTCGGCGACCTGGCCGCCGGCAGGGTGCGTGGGCGCGCGATTCTCGTGCCCTGACCAGCACACCCCCCGCGTCGGCAAGGATCACCGCGGGAGCAGGCCGCGGACTTGATCGGACTCGAGGTAGGCCTCGACCTTGTGGAAGGCGAGGCCGAGGTCCACGTCGAGGTCCGCGTCCACCTGGAAGGCGTTTGCCAACTTGTACGGCACGGCGACGATGTCGCCGTAGTCGGCGACGTTCACCCACCGTTTGACGTTCCCCGGTCTCGGGACCGGTCGCACGCCGTTCGGGTTCGGCTCGAGCCGGTCGAAGACCATGCGACGGATCGCGAGCGGGGAGCCGAGCGTGATCAGGAGATCGATCTCGAGATCGGGATTCGCGCACAACGCCTCGTAGGCCACCACGGAACCGAGTGAGTGCGCGATCACCACCGACGGTCGCCGTTCGCGAACCACCCCGGCCACGTGGTCGCGGGCGTTGTCCCGGCGGTCACGACGCTTGAGGTAGCTGCGCACCTCGCGCGTGGCCAGCGTGATGAGTGGTTCCGCAACAGCCATGGCGATCTTGCTGCCTGCCATGGCCTCGATGAGCTGCCGGATCGGCACCAGGCCGAGGTTCATCGCGTTCACCGGTCCGAGCAACTCGGTCGCCCACCCCAGGAGCAGTTCCTGTTCCTCCTCGTCGAGGAGGTCGGGGTCGACGCTGCTCTGCTGCACGGTCTTGTGGAGGTGATGAGCGTAGTAGGCGACGGTCATGTCCACATCGCCTCCCAGCGCGCTCGCCCACCTGCGGGACAGCCCCAGAGCGACCTCCTCGGGACTGAGCTTCGGCCGGTGGTTGTTGATGCCGTGCACTCCGACGACGACTTGCCTCATCTGGACTCCCTTTGTGACAGGACGATGACCTCGTCGTCGGTCTGAACGACCAGGTGGTCCCCACGCACCGCGACGATGTTCGTCGCGGCGCCGGACAGCTCCATCTGGTAATGAAGGGTCTGCGAGTCGACGTCCCACACGCGCAGGAATCCGTCTTTGCCGCAGGTCGCGGCACGGGCCGTTCCTTTATGCCGCCACGCCGCCAGAGCGGTGATCGGACCGGAATGCGCCTCGAACTCGATCACGTCCTGATCGTCGTCCGCGAGTGGTACCAGCCTGATCTCACCGTTGTCGCCCTTCTCCACACGGACGAGGCGGTCGTGGACGAAGAGGCTGCTGTGCCCGAGCGATGGCGTGCTCTGCACGGTGTTGGCCGCGGTCTCCCACAGTTTCGCGCCGGTGATCGGATGCCACACCCGTGCGAGTCCTCGATCGTCCTCGACGATCACCGATGCGCAGTCGTCTTCCGTCACGACCGAGACACCCGCGATCGCGCGGTCGAACGGTCCCAGCGTGAGCGAGTCTCCGGTGGAGCAGTGCACGCGCACGGTGTTGTCCACGTCGACCATTGCGACGACCACGCCTTCGAACCCCCAGCCACACCGCACAAGTGGTGCGGCACGGTGCTCTTCCTCTGCGGGTGACCAGTCGTGTGCGAAGGCCGTGATGTTTTTGGAGACCGCGAACCTGGTGCGCCGCTCGACCTTCGCCGGGTCCCAGACGCTGACCTTCCCGTCCGCGGACGCGCACACGATGGCCGGCCTGCCGTTGACCACGAAGGAAGCCAAGGCCGTCACCTCGCCGCTGACCTCTCCCAGATCGGTGCGGCCACCGGTACCGGGGTCCCACAACGCCAGTCTGCCGCTGGAGTCGCCGCTGACCACCACCGGTCCGCGCAGCCCTGGAACGTAGGCCGCCGCGGTGACCGCGCCACCTGCCGAGGGCATCCAGCGCTCATGCGCGAAGGTGGCGAGGTCTACGGACGCCACGACGCCGTGCTTGCTGAAGCTCAGCGCGCTGACACCGTTCTCGGCCGGGTACAGGGCCGTCACACCGGCCTGCCCGGGGAGTTGGTCCCAGTGGTCTGCCTCGAGGTTGTAGACGTAGTTCCGCGGCGCGGACTGTACGAGCACCCTGGAGTGCATGCGCCCGGCAAGGCTGAACGGGACCAGGCCGATCACGTGCTGCGCCGCGGAGGGAATCGTCCTGAGCTTCTCCCCGTCCTCGGAACTCCACAGCCGCAACGCCTGGTCGTCCGCGGACAGGAGCATCGGTGTTTCGCCATCCCGCTCGATCGCGGCGAGAGCGCGAACTGGACCCAGGTGCCCGGCGAGGATCAGACGCGGGATGGAGCCCTCGATGAGCGGCCACACGCGTGCCGTGCCCTTGTCGTCACCGGTGACGAGCTCATCGCCGTGATGCGTTGACGCACATAACGAGACCACGGGGTAGGGGTGCCGGACCTGGAAGAGCTCGCAGTACTCGGAAGTGGGGCCGTAGATTTGCACCACCGAGCTGGAGTTGGCGCCGGACAACAGCACAGGGGACGCCGAAGTGGACGGTGGGCGAGGCAGGTCGAGCACGAGCACGGGCTTGTACGTTCCGGTGCTGACCGCTTCTGCCAGCAGGACGTCACCCTCGCGTGCCGCGACCACCGCGAGCCGTTCCAGGTCACCCGGTGCCTGTTCGTGCTCGACCATCACCGCGTGCGCCGCACGAGCCAGTGATCGCAGCTCGCCGAGTGTCGTGTCCTCGGCGACTTCCGCGACGGCGAGCAGTACCTCCGGACGACCGCAGAGCAGGAAGTCCCTGTCCTTCAACAACTTTGGCAGCTGCTCCGTCCCGCGCGCGTGGTGGAGGACGTGGCGCAGGACGTAGGGGTCGGCGGTGGCCCAGGAATGCGTGCCCAGTATCAACGCGTCGCAGACTTCGAGTGCGGTGACGGGGTTCTCAACGGTGGGACTGATCGGGTGCTCGCGCAGGTGGTCCGCGAGACCCTCGTGGAAGAGCCGGTAGAGGTCTCCGTCGTCGGGCGCTGGAAGGACGCGCAGGTAGGAGCCGAGCGCCTTGAGCACCTGAACCAGCTCGTACCGGCTGGGGCGCAGGTGTGAAGGCTTTCTGAAGAGACCGGCCAGGTCGGCGATCACCTTCGCTGGTGCTCCCAGACCGTGCACCAGGGCGAGCGCGGCGAGCACCGGGCGAGCCCAAGGTTTGTCACCGTGGGCCGCGAGCCCCAGTTCCAGCGCGTCGGCGGCGTCGAGAGGGACCTCCTCACCGAGTGCTGTCGCCTCGGCGACGTCCGCCACCACGGATCGACTCTCGATCAGGTGGTTCAGGTACAACCGAGCGATCAGGAACTCGCCCCAGGCTGGCGGGGGGTCCGCTCGCACGAGTCTGTCTGCGATCGCGCCGGCGAGTGCGCCGCGGACATCAGGCCGGTTGATCTGGTACGCGGCATCGGACAGGAGGTTCCACGCGTAGCTCTCCAGGTCCTTGCGCAGCTGCGTGGGATCGGCGACGTCGAGGTCGACCACGCCGGTGGCCGCCGAGCGGATCACGTCTGTGACCTCGGACGTACTCCTGCTCGCGATCACCACCTCGCAGATGGGCTGGTCGCGCGTGTCCCGCAGTTCGCTCAGAGTGCGCAGGAGGGTGTTGAAGACCTGTGCCGGAGCCGTGGCCTCGTCCAGCGAGTCGACGACGATGACAGCCGGCGGGTCGTCCGGGTGTTGTTCCCGGTGCGACCGCAGCGCGGTCGCAAGTCCCTGCGGTGAATGGATGTTGCTGGCGCCGAACAACTGTGCGCTGATCATCGTGACGAGACCGGCCACGTCGCGGTGCCTGGCCGGCACCGCGGCCATCATGTCGATCTGCGGTGCCGCCCCGATGCGCTGTGTGATCGACGTCGTGCGCGGGGCCAGCAACGGATGCGTGGCACACACCAGTGCACCGAGCAGGGCGGACTTGCCGGTGCCCGCACGACCGGTGACCAACCGCGGACCGGCAGTCGCACCTCCGCGCAACCATGTGAGCAGGGTGCCGATCTCAGTTAAGCGTCCGGTGAAGTCCGTGTGGTTCTGCCCGTCGATGAACTGGACGTTCGCCGCGTCGACGAAGTAGGCAAGTCCGTCCTGGGCCTCTTTTCGAGGCGGCGGACTCACCTGTCTGTTGTCGAAGAAGGGCAGGTCGCGAACGTCCAGTTCACCACCGAAGAGAGTGGCCGTGGCAGTCTGCGGGGTGCGCGACTCGCTCTTCCGCACGACTTCGTCCAACTCTTCGCGAACGGTGCGTGCGAAGTCGCTGAACGGCACGTACGGCCGTCGCGAGTCGGTTTCCAGCAATCCGTCGCGGATCAACTCGAGGGTGTTCTTGAGGGCTGTGGTAAAACGTCCGTCAAACGCCGCTCTTGCGCTGCTCGTCGCACCTACGTACCAGACTTTGTCCGGGTGCCGGACTCGCATGACGTGATCCAGCTCGGCTGCTTTGCCGGCGTAGCACAAATCCAGGGAGAACAGGATGTGCGGACCGCTCTTCTGCAGGATGAAGTCACGGAGAAGGATGGTCATGTCCATCGACGGGCCGTCACGTGTCGAGTCGGAACCGCAGATGTTGAGCGATTCGACGACTTCGCCGGTATAGCCGTGGGTCATGATGTGCACGACCACGGCATCACCAGGGCCGTGGTCGCGCACGACTGCCCGGATCTTCGCTTCCATGTCCTCCGAAGCGGGATCCGTGATCCTGTCAACCTGGTACCCGACCTGCTTGAACGCTGTGGCCAGCTCGTCGACCTCGTTGCTGAACGGCAATGCCTTCAGCTGGTCGAGGGGAACGTCGAATCCGTCATCGGTGCCCCCGAAGGTTGTCACATCGATCAGCAGTGCGGTTCGCCGGTATCTGTGCTCAGGCATTGCTCCACCTCCCGCGCGTGATCGGCACGGCCTGTTAGCCCCTGCGGCAGTCGTTGCGTCGAACGTGCGATGAGTTGCGTTAGCGAGGGTCGGCCAATTCACGCATTCGGCGCATCCCGTGGACCGCCTGTAACGGCTGTGTGCCCATTGCCGAAGCAACGTGCAGTCGTTATCCGCTGCTGCACCGGGGGTGCTTCGTGACCAGCGCTGTTGTCGCTGATTCGTACGGGACGGGCACCTCGCCGCCGCGCTGGCCGCTGCTGTTGTCCGTCGTTGTCCTATTTTTGGCAACTTTTCTGGGCTTTGTCGCGTGGAATTCTTCGCAAGCCTGGTTGTACGACGGCGTTGGCTGGTTTGGCGCGACCTGGATTTCGGAGGGGAGTTTCATCGCCTATCGGCTCGTCGACCGGAGACGGCGTGCTCGTCCCGACTACGTGACGAACTCGGTGGAGAAGCCGCTCTTCGGCGTCGTGACGGTTCTCTGCTTATTGGTCGGTGTCTGGCACGCCTACTGGCTTGCACTCTGGTGGGCGTCGTGAGGCGCGTGCTGCTGTTCCTGGTCGTGATGATCGCCGTCGGCGTCCCCGTGGTGTTGCCGGCACAGGCGGTCGCACGGGACCAGGATGCGATCTCGGAGATCGCCGGATGCGTGCGGGAGCGCGGAAAACTCGCGGTTCTGATGTTGATGGACGAGTCGACCAGCCTGCGGGAGAACGACCGCGACGACAACCGGGTGACGGCCGCGATGGTGGCGGTGAGCCGGTTGAAGGCGAGCCTCGCCGTCCCCGACTCCAGACCCGTGTCCGTGCGGATGCGCCTGGACGGGTTCAGCTTCGACGTGAAACCGGGCATCTGGCGCGACCTGGCCACGGAGGAGACCGCGATCGAGGCCGATGTCGCCGGGTTCGCACAACGCGACGGAATCGACGGAACCGACTACGTCAAGGCGCTCAGCAGTGCCAACGAGACCCTGCTCCAGCAGGTGGAAGACAGCAGGGCGCGCGACGAGGATCCGCCGTGCCAGCTGCTGCTCTGGTTCACCGACGGGGTGTTCATGCCCCGCGCCGTCTCACCGTCCGCGGAGGACATGAGCGAGTTGTGCGGTGCGGACGGCGTGGTCACGCGGTTGCGGACGACTGGTGCCACCATGCTCACCGTCGGGCTCAAAGGGGAAGGCCCTCCCGATGAGAACCTGTTGCGCTCCATCACCGGTCTGAGTGACGGATGTGGTGTCAACGCGTCTCGCGATCTCGGGTACTACCTGTCCGCGTCCGACGGGCCAGGCTTGATCGACGCGTTCGCGCGGATCGTCTACGGACCGGTGAGCGATTGTGGGAGTGACTGCCGGTTCGTGCTCGAACCGCCGATGCGCAACGCCTACGTGTTGATCCACACCGACGGTTCCGGCCAGCCCCTACGGCTGGTGCCACCCAGAGGGCAGGATGGACTTTCGTTGCTCTACCAAGGAAACGCGGCCGAGATCGCGGGAGTGTCGGTGCGCTGGGAGTGGATCAGCAAGAACCTGGTGGTGCTCAACGGCGACCTGGCTCCTGGCGACGCGGCGCGATGGAAGGGGGAGTGGCGGGTCGAGGGCAGTTCGCTGAGGTCCGGCCGGGTCTTCCTGACCAGCAATCTCGAACAGCGGCTGGCTGAGGAACCCGTTTTCCTGCAGGGAGAACCGTGGCGGGTGCGCACGGAGGTGCTGGCGGGTGGCAGGGCGTTCGCGCCGGAGAACCTTGCTCCGCTGCATCCCGAGATCGTCGTGTCCATTTCGGATGGTGAGGACACGGTGAGCCGTACGGTGCAACCCGAC
This sequence comes from Lentzea sp. NPDC059081, assembly GCF_042738015.1. Lineage (NCBI taxonomy): Bacteria > Bacillati > Actinomycetota > Actinomycetes > Pseudonocardiales > Pseudonocardiaceae > Lentzea > Lentzea sp. NPDC059081. The sequence goes on along the minus strand of NZ_JBHYGW010000006.1, from coordinate 391,856 downwards.
ACCGCGCGGTCGTCTGTTGCCGAGGTGGCGTTCGACGCGCCGGCGTGGCGTGCGTCGGAGGTCACGGTCAAGGTCGAGCTGCGTGTACGGACCCCATCCGGCATCGAGATCAATCCCTCGCCGTTGGTGCGCAAGGTACCGGTGAGAACGCCGCTCTCGGTGACGCCGAAGTCGCTGTCCCTGCCGAAGCGACAGGGACGCGAACCGATCCGCGGTGTGATCACCGTCGCCGCCGGCACCACGCCCGGCTGCGCGTGGATCGACGACGCCCGGACGACGGTGCGCCCGGCCCAGGTCAAGCTGATGGCCGATGCGAAGGCCGACGCCTCTGACCGTTGTGTGCGGGTCGACGCCGGCAAGCGCGTGGAGGTGCCGTTCGAGCTGGGTGTCAGCCGAGGTTGCCGGTGCCTCGTCCGAGGCGTGCTGCCGGTGGTGCTCGAGGTCGACGGCAAACCGGTGCCCGTGGGCGTCCCGTTCGAGTTCGTGTCGGAGGCGAATGCGCTGGACCAGATCGTCGCGATGCTGGTGCTCCTCCTGCTCACCCTGGTTCCACTCGGCCTGATGCTGTTCGCGAACTGGTTCTGGGTGGCGAGGTTCGCTCATCCACGCCTGCTCACCGTTCTGTGCCTGGACGTCGAGGTGACCCCCGAGGGCGTCCAGTGGGACGACCGCTGGTGGGAGCGAGGTGAGTACTACCCGCCGAGCAGGCCACCGCGTCGCAGGCTGACCGCGCAGTCGGTGGAGTTCCGCACCAGAACTCCGCTCAACCCGTTCAGACCGCCGCTGGCCAGAGCGGTCACCACTCACGGCCGTGTGCTGGCCACACCGGACTCCACCAGTCCCGGCCGGATGGTCGACGGCCTTCCGCTCAACCTGACCGACCAGGTCGTGGTGGTGGCCGATGAGGAGCGGGCCTACCAGCGCTTCACCGCAGACGTGGTGATCGTGCTGGACGCCGGCTGGCTCGATCCCGAACGCGTGGCCCGCCTGCGCGACCTCGCGGGCAGGGCGGCGACCCGGCTGCGGCCTCCGCGCCGCGGACAAGACCAGGACCACAGACCGGACTGACACCCCAAGAGGAGCTATCCAGTGTTGCAACCCTTCCTGTTCGTCGGTGTCGGTGGATCTGGCGGCGACACCCTCCGCTTCCTGCACCGTGAGCTCAGCCAACGACTACGGCGCGCGGGCATCACCCGGATGCCCTCCGGCTGGCAGTTCGTCCACATCGACACGCGGGTGACGGAGGAGTACGCCGACGGCCTGCCGCACAGCCCGAACAGCGACTACGTTCCCCTCGCCTCGCGCAACGTCAGCTATCGCAGACTGGTGACCGCGGTGAACGACAGACCCTCCGCGGTCAGGGCCGCGTTCTCCGGCTGGCGGCCGGACCCCGACCGCGTCCACGTGGCGATCGAGGAGGGCGCCGGCCAGTACCGCGCGATCGGACGCGCCGTCGCGATCCACCGCATGCAGCAGATCAACACCAGCCTCGCGCTCGCCGTTCAGCGCGTGGAACAGGCGGACGCACTGGCGAGCCTCGACGACGTGGCCGCCGCCCTGCTCGGCGAGCGCCCCGGTGGTACCGCGCCCACCCCGATCGTCGTGGTGTTCTCGTCCCTCGCGGGCGGCACCGGATCCGGCATCTTCCTGGACGTGTGCGACCTGTTGCGCGGGCTCGACCGGACCTGGACCGACAACTCGGTGGCCGTTCTGTACGCACCGGACGTCTTCCGCGAGCTGCGCGACGACCTGCGCAAAGGCGTGCAGGCCAACGCGCTGGCAACGGTGTCGGAGATGCTCGCCGGTCACTGGCTCGCCGATCCGGGCCCGGACCCCGTGCACGTCGCCGCCGGAGCGGTCTTCCAGGACATGCGGCGCAGCGGTCCCGCACACTCGTTCCTGGTCGGCATGAGCAACGGCCAGCTGACCTTCCACGACCAGAACGACGTCTTCGGGGTAGTGGCCCGGTCGATGGCCGCATGGGCGACGAGCCCCGCGATCCAGCAGCAGTTCTCGTCATACGTCCAGAGCAACTGGCAGCAAGGCGCCGACCGCGCTGACCCGCTCGGGCTCGTCAAGTCGTCGCTCGACATGCCGTTCTCGGCGCTCGGCTATGCGAGCGTGACGCTCGGCAGAGACCTGTTCCGCCTCTACAGCGCGCAATGCCTCGCACGAGCCAGCGCTGAGCGCCTGCTCTTCGGTCCTACCGGGAAGCAGGCCGACCTCGACGAAGCGGTGCGCCAGCGCGAGAAGGAGTTCGGCCGTTCTGCCAGAGGTCTCACCAACGCGACGCAGAAGTCGTTGTTCGACAAGCTGAACCCGCGACGGTCGGAAGCACTCGCGGCCGAGCGCAGCGAGGTTTTGAAGACCGTTGGCGTCGTTCCACGTGAGATCGGCGAATGGGCGAGCGTCATCAGCACGGCTGTCGACAACCGCGTGGAGGGCTTCCTCAGCAGACAGCGGCCGATCCTCTGGCGGCTCGCGGAGGCGTGGGCGAACGAGGTCCAGGGCCTGCTGCTGAAGGAGATCCGCGAGTCGATCGTGGCGGACGGCATCGTGGTGACACATCTTCTGGTGCGTTCACTCATCGACGACATCGTCGGGACGGAGGTTCCCAGCACCCACGACCTGTCCATCCAGGACGACCAACGTGCCGCCGAGTTCGTCAGCGAGATCGTCAAGGCGCTCGGCTCCGCGCCGGCGAGGGGGTGGTTCGGCGGACGCAAGCTGTTCGGGCCGGAGAACGAGCGGGTCGTCGGCGGCGTCAACCGGGGCATCGAGGCGGCGATGGGCCGCGGGTTCGACGCGGAGGTGCGCAGGTTGTGCGCCGAGTTGCTCGCCGACTTCGCCGAGAACCTGCTGGAGCGGCTGTCGGGCGAGCTCGCCACCGCGGTGCACCAACTGCGGGAGGACTCGACTCCGGGCTCCGACGGCACGCCCGCCCTGACCAGCCAGTGGCCACAGGGACCTGCGTACCCGGTGCCCTTGGCTCTGCGGCCGAGCCGTACGCGCTTCCTCGTCGACCCCGTGGAGGACTACCCCCGCGTCTTCACCGACTTGCTCTGCGAAGCGTCGGGAGAACAGCTCTCCGGTGATGCGATCACGGCGGCGGTGCGCGCGGTCCTGCTGACGGACAGGGGGGCCGACGACACCAGCACGATCAAGTTGCTGGAGCAGACGTCGAGCTGGCAACCGGTCGCGGTGCGGCTGTGGTCGGGACGCCAGAAGGTTGAGCAGTCCGCCGCGTTCCGCGTTCGCGCCTCCGCCACTGACCTGCTCGGTCGTTGTGACGCCTGGGTGTGGGAGGTGCGGGGTTTCAGCGAGTACCTGCGGCACACGCTGTCCGACGCACTCGGTGACGACCAGCCGGACATCGTGCAGCAGGAGCGCCTGCGCCGGTTCGTCAACGGTCTGGAGCAGGCGATCGCGGCGTCCGCACCCCTGGTGCGCCTGGACAACGGGTACACGTCCAGGTACCTGGACCCCGGTGCCGCCGCGTACCGCCCGTTGATCAGCCCGATTCCGCTCAAACCGGGATCACAGGCCTACGACCAGACGAAGAACCTGCTCATGCGTCACCTCAGGCTCGACGAGGACCGGGTCGTCGCGCAGTTCAGCACCAAGGGACCGAGTGACGTCGAGCTCACCTCGTTCCTGAGCGCGCCGTGCCACCCCATCGCGTTCAGCTCGCTGACCGAGCCGATCCAGGGCGACTGGCAGACGAGGCGCGGTGAACCGAGCAAGCGGGAAGGCTTCGCAAGGTGGCGCAGGGCCCGTCCTCTGCCGCGTGCCGTACCGCTGCCCTTCGCCGAACGCAGGGCGCTGGTGCGCGGCTGGCTGCTGGCGCACGCGGTGAAGACCGAGATCCGGATCGACGAGGCAGGGGAGCAGCTGCACATGCGGACCAGGCTCACCACCCCGTTGACCTTCAAGGTCTTCACCACCACGCCGGACGTCTCCGACGCTTTCGACACGCTCGCGGCCTTGCTGGAGTCGATGCCGCTCGTGCTGATCGAGCACCTGGACCGCGATCCGATCGCGTTGCGCTCGTATCAGGAGCTTCTCAAGCTCGACGGCAACAGGGACCAGATCGTGATGGGCACGGAGGGCGCCCTGGCCGCGCTGAAGGAGGCCCTGGTGACTCTCGAGTCCGAAGCCGAGCGCAGGCTGCCGGCCATGGTGCCCGCCGACGTCGAACGCGCGTGGGACCTGCGCGAGGACATTTTCGACGCGCTACGGGTGATCCGTGAGATCGTCGAGGGGACGGGCTGATGCCGGACACGATCACGCTGCTGGCCGTGTCCGGGTCGCCTGGTGTGCGCGAGGCGATCCAGGCTTGGTCGGCCAACGGGCTGCTGCGGCAGTCGGTGTGGATCGAGCGCGAGGACCTCGCGAAGAACCCTCCAGGTGTGATGAGCACCGAGGTGACAGCGATCGGCAGAGCCGCGGTCAGCTGCGAGCTGCGCGAGGCGCTCGGATCAACCGCCTACCGGTTGATCCGGGTGGTGTCGGTGCGGCAGGTCCTCGACGACGAGACCGACACGGAGTTGAACGACCTGCTTGCCGCGTTCACGCTGAGGCTGCGCGAACGCGTCTCCGAGACCACCACGCTGCTTCGGATCAACGTGGTGGTGCCGCCTGACGGCGAGGTCGCCGCGAAACGCCTGATCGACCCGGACTGCGCTGTCAACGTCGTGGTGTCACCGGAGGACCGCCCGGCGGAGAACATGATCGACCAGGGCCTCGACGACTCCGAGGTGTTCGCGGGTCACACGGCCCTGGCCTGCGCGACCATCGGTGCGTTGTGGTCGTCCACCGAGGACGGTCCCTTCGACGACTCGCAGGAGTTCGGATCCGGTGCCCGCGGCGGTGTCGTCGTGGTGCGGCCGTTCGCTCGCGTCGCCGACTGCAGACCGTTGCCCGAGCAGATCCTGCCCGCACTGCTGCACGACGGCGTTTCGGCGCTCGGTCAGTACCGGCCGCACCGGCGCGCCTACGTGGTCGACGACAAGAAGCTGATCGAGGAGGCGGCGGAAGCGTTCGTGAGGGTCGATGGCCACGCGTTGTGCTACCACCCGCCGGAGAAACCGCCGCTGGTCAAACCGCGGCGGCGGGTGCGCAAGACGTTCAGGATGCTGTGGAGTTTCTGGCGCAAAGCGATCGGCAACGGCGTTCTGCAACTCGGCAGGACACCGTTGACGCGCCTGGAGCCGGAAGAGGAACAGTGGTTGCTCGACGCGTCGGAGGACGGGGAGCGGGGGCGGTTGTCGCCGGACGAGGCCGCCGACCTGGCCGCCCAGGCACCGGACAGCCTGCGCGAGAACCCCATGATGCCCCGCACCGTCCCGGCCGAGCCGAATCTGTGGCCACCGTTGCGGCAGCTCGGCTTCAGCCTCGTCGACGGCGGGAACTTCCCGAGTGAGCTCGAGGAGCTCGAGAAGCTGCGGCCGAGCGTCTCACACCCGAGCTGGGTCGCCGCGCCGCCAGAGGAGACCTTTGTCGTCGGTGACGCCGCAGCCAGGATCCTGGAGAGCTGCGACATCATCGTCGCCGGCATCCGACCCACGGACAGCTTCGCGGCGGGCAACCTCCTCAAGCAGCTGCGCAGGGCGGAAATGGCGGTGGCGGAGCGGAAAGGGCTCCACCGCGAGGTGAGGGCCGAGCAACTGCTCGTCCTCCAGCAGTGCAAACAGGACTTCGACGCGTGGATGGAACGCAATCACGGGAAGAACTCGTTGATCGGGCGGCTGGTCCACCACGTCGACGAGGAGATCGAGAAGGCCTTGCTGGCGCTGGTCGGTCTCAAGAACGAGTACGAGTCGCAGAACAAGCGGCGCGTGGAGAAGCTGAAACCGCTGGAACGGATCCGTGACAGGCTCGTCCTGCGCATGACCGTGTGCATGGCTCTCATGGTCGCCGCGATCGCCGGCTGGACGGCCGACCTGGTGGTCGGCCTGCCGTCCTGGCTGTTCGTGGTGGTGGGAGCGGTGACGGCTGGGGCCGTGGTGACGCAGTTCTACGTCTTCCAGCTGGCGGCGAAGGCGACCGCGCTGGAGGACGCGCTGGCTCTGCTGGAAGCTCGTCGTGTGCAGACCATGGCGGCGGTGAAGCGGTGGCCTGGTGAGGTCGAACGGCTGGGCGCCCTTTACAACATCACGCTCGACTGGGGCGAGATCATCGGCTGGATGCTGCACAAGCCGTTCTCCTACACCTACGCCGAAGACGGACTCGGGGCCATGGCTCCTCATCGGCCGGAAGCCTTCCACTGGGGACGAGCGGGGATGGATTCGTCCGCGGCGACCGAGCTGGCCACCGCGGTGACCCACGACGTGTTCACCCCGGGGTGGATTCACGACCTGTACGTCAAGGTGTACGCCAGCGCCGTCCCGGAGTCCGTCACCGCGATGGCACCGGACGCGTACAACGATGCTGATCGATCACCGGCCATGTCCAGGCCGACGAGACGGCCGGACACGTCCGATGATCCGGACGACGAACAACCTGTTCCGCCGGCGGGCCCCCCGCACGCGCGGGAGAAGCTGCTCCGGGAGTTCCGGGAACTGCGCTGCGGAGCCACCGCCGGCAAACATCTGGCCGAGGGCATCGAGCAGGTGCTGCTCACCATGCAGCCGGAGAAACTGCTGACCGCGGTCGAGGTCGGCAAGAGGCCCGACGCCGTTCCCGCCGTCGACTTCCTCACCGCCGCGCTGCCCAAACCGGTCGGTGGCGCACCCTGTCCGCAGCTCGCGATGTCAATCTTCAGCGATCACGGCCGGATCGCCAACAAGGGCAAGGTCGTTCGAGTGCACTTGTGGGGGGTCGCGCACCGGCTGCTCGACAAGCACAGCGGCCAGGTGCGGTTGCACCGGGGAGGCGCAGCGGAAGGCAGCGTCCAGTACCAGCTGTCCATCATCAGGCTCGACGTGTCCTCGGGATGTGATCCGGAGGATCTGCGCCTGCCCACGTGAGATGCCTTTCGGCTGAATCCGCAGAGGACACCACAGGACGGGCTCGGCAGTTGGGTGTCCGAAACCGACTGAAGAAATGTATTGCAAATCGAAGTATTGGCGTCGCTGTTCTCGGATGAGCGGTAGCTGAGGCAGTGTGCTCGTGCTCGCGGTGGGCCGGGCTCGCGTGGGGCAGAGCGCGATGGGGGACCGGGTGCGGTGCGGACGATCCTCGCGCACTGACGAAATTGGACTCACCGCAGCGTGTGGTCTGTCCGATGCTCGCGACAGCCGACCCGTAACCAGGGCCGGCTGTCGTCGTTGTTCCTGGAGGAGTCCTGCGCGAGACAGGCGGGCTGTCGTGATAGAACGTTCTGGAGGTGGGCCCCGAGATCGTCGCGACCGGTTCCGCGACCGTGGTGATGATCACCATCTGGGAATGGTCCTGCTTCAGCGCGTTCACTCCGAGCAGTTCGGGACTCCGGCGCCTTTCCAAACCCGCCGGTGACGGAAAGCAACGTCCGGTCGCCCTCCGTCCTGCTCGGGGCTACTTCGCGTACCCTCCTGCGGGTCTCGGTGCAATAGTTGAGACGTTTCTGGTGTTCACTTCGATAAACACCGCTCACGCACCTCTACCTGGGAAAGCGCCTTCCTGTCCCGAGTCGGCAGGACTCAACTCGGGAACAGGGGTGTTGCACACCGCATCTGACTGAGTACTCTGCTCACACCCCCTCAAGATCATCGCTGTTGATCATGCACTTCAAGCGGTGCTATCTTTCCGTCGCCAATTCGGGTGGTCGTGGAGCGTTGTGAAGCTGAAGAACGTGCCGGACACGAATTACAAGACAATTCGTTCTCGGCTCACTGGTGTCGTGGTGGTTCCCAGCATCGTCCTCTTGGTGATGTGGGCGCTGTTCTCGTCGTACACGGTGTTCGAGGGGCTGTACCTCCAGCTGGTCGCCGCCGGCGCGCGTGACGCCTCGATTCCCGCCGTGCAGTCGCTCGCGTCGCTGCAGAAGGAACGCGAGCTGACGATGACGAGCCTGAGCAAGCCGGGCTCGGGGACCACCGCGCTGGTGAAGCAGCAGCAGGAGACGGACTCGGACGTCGCGTCGATGAAGACGGCGTTCGCCGAGCTCGCGTCCCAGGCGCCGCAGGAGGTGGTCGACAAGATCAACAAGCTCAACGCGGTGCTCGACCAGCTGCCGGAGCAGCGCGAGAGGGTCGAGTCGGGCACAGCGCTCAAGCAGGAGATCTACCGGTACTACAACAGCGTGCTCGACGCCGGTGCCTCGCTGTTCAGCACCCAGGCCCGCATCGTGCCGGACGCCGAGACGGTGCAGGGCGCCCTCACCGGCTTCCAGTACTTCCTCGCCAACGACGCGATGTCGCGGTCCAGCTCGATCGCCGCCGCCGCGATCGCCGCGGGCAGGTTCACGCCGGAGGAGCACCGCGAGTTCGTCACACTGGTCGGCGGGTACCGCTCGTACCTGACCTCGACCGAGCCCGACTCGCTGCCGAACGTGCGGGACCACTACAAGGAGATCGTCAGCAGCGCCCAGTGGCAGCAGCTGGTGAACCTCGAGAACCGCCTGCTGCAGAACGCGGAACGGCCGATCGGCAACTCCGTCACCCTCGCCGACTGGGAGTCCGCGAGCCGCGCGGTGTCGACCGAGCTGACCACGCTGGTGCAGGAGCAGACGACCGGCGCCGTCAACATCGCCATGTCCAACGGCGAGAGCAAGTTCACCCAGGTGCTGATCGGCTCGCTGATCGCCCTCGTCGCGGTGATCATCGGAATCTTCCTGGCCGTGCGCATCTCCAGCCGCCTGGTCAACAAGGCGTTGATCGTCCGGCTCACGAACCTGAAGAGCGACTCGCTCAAGCTCGCCCACGAGCGGCTGCCGAACATCGTCGAGCGGCTGCGCGACGGCAAGCACGTCGACGTGGCGGCCGAGGTCCCCGCGCTCGACTACGGCAACGACGAGATCGGCCAGGTGGCCGACGCGTTCAACGCCGCGCAGTACACCGCGGTCGCCGCGGCGGTGAAGGAGAGCCAGACGCGTGAGGGCGTCAACCGGGTCTTCCTCGACATCGCGCGCCGCAACCAGGGTCTGGTGCACCGCCAGCTCAAGATCCTGGACAAGCTGGAGCGCGAGGAGGAGAACCCCGACCACCTCGACGCGTTCTTCCAGCTGGACCACCTCGCCACCCGCGCCCGCCGCAACGCCGAGAACCTGATCATCCTCACCGGTGAGCAGCCCGGCAGGCAGTGGCGCAAGCCCGTCCGCATGCTCGACGTGGTGCGCGCGGCCGTCGCGGAGACCGAGCAGTACGCCCGCGTCAAGGTGAACCCGGTGCCCGAGGTGGCACTGGTCGGCGCCGCCGTCGCGGACGCGATCCACCTGATCGCCGAGCTCGTCGACAACGCGACGTCGTTCTCCTCGCCGCGTTCGCAGGTCGAGGTGCACAGCAGCGAGGTGCCGCAGGGCCTCGTCATCGAGATCGAGGACCACGGTCTCGGCATCAAGGCGGAGGACCGCGAGCAGCACAACGAGATGCTGGCCGCACCGCCCGACTTCGAGGCGATGAGGCTGCGCGGCGAGTCCCGCCTCGGCCTGTTCGTCGTCGCCCGGCTGGCCGCCCGCCGCGGCGTCCACGTCGAGCTGCGCGACTGCCCGTCCGGCGGCACGATCGCCCTCGTGCTCATCCCGTCCGACCTGATCGTCGGCGAGGCGGGTGCCGCGGACCCGGTCGAGGCCACGCAGATGCCGAAGCCGACGTTCCGCCAGCAGACGCTGCAGCAGGCCTCGCACCCGACGCTGCAGGGCGACCTGGTGCACGAGGACGCGTCCTCCCGGCCGACCGAGACGTTCGCCCTGGACGAGTTCTGGGCAGAGGCGGGTGCGGGAAAAGGCCGCGGTCCGGTCCAGCCGCGGGAACCGGAGATCAGCGGTCGCCTCGAACTGCCGCAGGACGACGGCCGCCAGGCCGGGGCGTGGCCGGAAGACGACCAGGCGGAAGGCGTTGAGACGCGTCAGGACACCAGGCCGGAGCTGCCGCGCCGGAGGCGGCAGCAGCACCTCGTACCGCAGCTGGCCAACGACGAAATCCGGCCGATGCCCGACCTCGACGAGCTGAACAACGAGGACCGGGCGGAACGAACTCGCGACAGCATGTCGGCCTTCCAGCGGGGCACGCGCAACGCCCGCCAGACGGACGACGTCGTGGAACCGTGAAACTGAACGTGGGACGACTGAACACCGAAAGGGATACTTCAGTGGACGACAAGACCGGCGGGCACCCCGAGCTCAACTGGCTGCTGGACGACCTCGTCTCCAGAGTGATCGGCGCACGCCACGCCGTGGTCCTGTCCGCGGACGGCCTGCTGCTCGCCCGATCTCCTGAACTGTCCAAGGACGACTCCGACCACCTCTCTGCGATGGCGTCGGCGTTCCAGAGCCTCGCGAGGGGCACCGGACGGCACTTCGGAGGCGGGCAGGTCCGGCAGACCATCGTGGAGATGGAGCGCGCCCACCTGTTCGTCACCGCCGCCGGCCAGGGCGCCTGCCTGGCCGTGGTCGGGGACGAGGACGCGGACATGGGAATGATCGCCTACGAGATGAACATGCTGGTCAAGCGGGTGGGCAGCTACCTGTCCTCGGCACCGAGGACACTGGCCTCACCGAGGCTCCCCAACGCGCTCGGCCTGTCATGAGCCAGCACTCGGCCGACTGGTGGTACGACGAGGCGGCGGGCCCCCTGGTCCGCCCCTACGCGATGACCAGCGGCCGCACCAGACCGAAGCCGGCGGGCGACGAACTGACTCTCACGACCCAGGTCCGGGCTCTCCGCACGACCTCGGACCAGGGTTCGCTCCTCGTGGAGCACCTCGAGATCATCAAGCTCTGCCGGAAACCGCTTTCCGTCGCGGAGGTCGCCGCCTACCTGAACGCGCCGCTGGTCGTCGTGAAGGTGCTGCTGAGCGACCTCATCCAGCGCGGTGACGTCATCACGCGCGACCCGTCGCGGACCGCGGTCCCCATGGACCTGAACCTACTCCAGAAGGTGCTCGATGGTGTCCGTGCAATCTGAGGGGCGCGGCGAAGAACTGCTCGTCCCCTCGTCGGTCAAGATCGTCGTCGCCGGCGGGTTCGGCGTCGGCAAGACCACGATGGTCGGCGCGGTCAGCGAGATCACCCCGCTGCGGACCGAGGAGCTCCTCACCGAGGCGGGCGAGGAGATCGACGACCTCGCCGGCGTCGAGGGCAAGAACACGACCACGGTCGCACTGGACTTCGGGCGCATCACGATCAACCCGGAGCTCGTGCTGTACCTGTTCGGCACGCCGGGCCAGGACCGCTTCTGGTTCATGTGGGACGAGCTGTCCGTCGGCTCGATCGGCGCGGTCGTGCTGGTCGACACCCGCAGGCTCGACGCGGGCTTCGGCGCCATCGACTTCTTCGAGCGCAGGGGCATCCCGTTCGTCGTGGCCGTGAACTGCTTCGAGGGCAGCCACTCCTACACCGCGGACGAGATGCGCCAGGCGCTCGACGTCGCGGACACGGTGCCGCTCGTGCTGTGCGACGCCCGCGACCGCGAGTCGTGCAAGGCGGTGCTGGCGCGCGTGATCGAGCACGCGATGAACCGGCTCGACGCGATGGCCGGCTAGGACCGGTGCTCGGTCCGGCCGGTGCCGCAGCCGGCCGACCCGCGGGCGAGGCCGCCACGAGCCGGGCTCGGTGGGCTGCCACGTCCAATGCCGGGGCCTGTCGGCTCTGCTTCGGGCGAGCCGATCGCCGGTCCGGCCAACGAGGCCCGGACCACGCGGCCGGCGCGGGCTTTGACCGCCAGCACTCGGTTCCGGCCGGTTCCGTAGCCGGGCAGGGCGAAGCCGGGTGAGCCGGCCTCGGTGGGACGCCTTGGCGAACGTCGGCGGTGTGCCGGTGAGCCTGGCTGTCGACCCGGCCGACGCGGCCTGGATCGCGCGGCGGCGCTGGTGCGCCCGAATCGAGCGGCCGGCGCAGGCTTTGCCCGCCAGCACTAGATCCGGCCGGTTCCGCCGCCCGGCCGAACGAGCCGACCCGCGGGCGAGGCCGGACGAGCCGGCCTCGCTGACCCCGGTCAGTTCTCGCGCACCTGCTCCAGCCTGCACCGGAACGGCCGCAGCATCACCGGTGCCTCGACCAGTCGGTAGCCGGGCACCTGCTCCGGGTTCTTCGCGATCCCCGCGAGCGTCTCCGCCACGTAATCCAGGTGGCTGCGGGTGTACACGCGGCGCGGAATCGCCAGGCGCACCAGCTCGAACGGCGCCGGCTTGTGCAGCACGCCGGCCTCGTCGATCTCGCCGAGGTAGAGCGAACCCAGTTCGGCGCAACGGATTCCGCCCGCCAGGTACAGCTCCGACGCGAGCGCGTGGCCGGTGAAGCGGCTCGACGGGATGTGCGGCAGCAGCCTGGCCGCGTTGAGGTACACGGCGTGCAGGCCCGCGGGCCGCACACTGTCCACTCCGGCCTCTCGCGCGCAGTCGGCGAGGTAGGCCGTGGCTTCCGCTCGCTCCCGCAGGTACATCGGGTCGGTCACCTCGAGCAGGCCCTGGGCGCACATGTCGAGGTCACGGCCGGAAAGCCCGCCGTAGGTGCGGAAGCCCTCGGTGGCGATCAGCAGCAGTTCGCACCGCTTGGCCAATTCCACGTCGTTGAGCGCGAGCAACCCTCCGATGTGGACGATGCCGTCCTTCTTCAGGCTCAGCACGCAGCCGTCGGCCAGCCGGAACGCGAGCTTGGCCACCTCGCGTGGACTGTGGAAGCGGTACCGGTCCTCGCGTTGCGTCACGAGCCAGGCGTTCTCGGCGAACCGCGCCGCGTCGAGGATGAACGGAACGCCGTGCTTGCGGCACAACGCGCTCGTCGCGGCGAGGTTCTCCAACGACACCGGCTGGCCGCCGCCGCCGTTGTTCGTGATCGTCATGAGCACCAGGCCGACGTCCTCCGGCCCCGCCAGCACCTCCTCCAGGGCGACGAGGTCGATGTTCCCCTTGAAGGGCGCGTCGCTGTCGAGGTCGGCGGCCTCCGGGGACGGGAGGTCGCGCGCCACCGCGCCGACGATCTCCACGTTGGCGCGGGTGGTGTCGAAGTGCGTGTTGCTGACCGAGATCTGCCCGGGTTTGAGCAGCGCGGAGAACAGGATCCGTTCCGCGGCACGGCCCTGGTGCACCGGGAAGATGTGCTCGTACCCGGTCAGGTCCGCGCACACCTCGCGGAAGCGGAACCACGACCGGGCACCCGCGTACGTCTCGTCGCCGCGCATGCCGGCCGCCTGCTGCTCCGCGGACAGCGCGCCCGTCCCCGAGTCGCTGAGCAGGTCGATCGTCACGTCGTCGGCGGTGAGGTTGAACTGGTTGTAGCCACCGGCGGCGTACACGCGTTCCCGGTAGTCGCGGGTGGTGATGGGGATGGGCTCGACGACCTTGATGCGGTACGGCTCCACGACAACGTTGCCTTTCTCAAACAGCCAGAGCGGTGGTGCGCGGAGGCGTCACGTCGTACGCCTCCGAGGACAGGTAGACCGTGACTCCCGGCCGCGGTTTCCCGAGCCGCAGCGACACGTGGGCGATCAGCCCGACGCCCTCGCCCAGCGGCCGTCGCACGATGCTCGCCAGCGCCAGCACGAACGGCGTCGTGTCGAGCCCGCACCGGGCCATCACCGCCAGGACGCGTTCGCAGGCCTCCAGGTCGTCCTGCACGTAGTCCCGCACGGGGATGTAGAGCGAGTAGCCGCTCGGCGTGTCGACGTCGCCGGACAGGAAGGTGTAGCTGGACATCAGCGGCCGCCGGGTGAACGGGCCGGTGCCGCACGCCAGCTCCACGACGTCCGCCAGGAGCTCGGGATCGGCGTCGGGGACCGCGGAGGCCGCCCTCACCACGTCCGCCACCACGGCGTCGTCGTGGGACACGTAGGTCTTCACCCGCGCCCGGTCGGAGTCCGCGAGGTCGAGGGCGAAGAACGAGAACCGGTCCAGGCCCTCGCGCCGCAACGCGTGCTCGGCCACCGACGGGTAGGCCGCGCTCAGCCCGAGCCGGTCGAGCGCCTCGCTGACGAGCGCGGTCGCGCTCTCGCGGCCGCGCACGTCGGGGTTGAGGTAGACCTTGATCGCGGGCGCCGCGCCGGGACCGACGATCAGCGAGTACCAGAACGCGAACGCGCCCTGCGGGTCCTCCGGCAGGAACAGGTCGCGCACCCGGTCGAACCGGCCGAGGTGCAGCGAGTGCTCCGCGCTGAACCGGTCGAGGGTCTCGAGGGCCGCTGCGAGGTTCGTCCTGCTGTCCGGCCGCTCCGCGATCGACTCGACGATCATGCGCACGGCCGGTGGCTCGTTCCGGGCCAAAGCCACCGAGAATTCGACGGGTGTGTGGTCGTCGGCGACCTGGGAAGGCCATTGCGGAACCGCGGAAAGAGGCTGCCGGGATCCCGGGCCCAATGCCGCGGCCAGCAGTTTTGTCGCGCTTTTCGCGGATGCGGCTAAACCGACCGCGCGCAGTAGGTTCTGGAGTTGACCGAGGGCGAAATCGCGTAACGAGACGGCGGGCGCGCTCAAGATGGGGCACTCCTGATCGGCCGGGGAATCAGGCGGGTTCACAATCGCGACGGGGTGGAATCGCGAAGTGAATTCTCTCAAGTCCACGCCTGGGCAGGTCAAGGTCCAAGGGGGTAACGCCTGCCGCTATCGGCTGTGATCAATGTTGCACCGCCTGGCCTATTGACACGCCTGCTTCTCCCTGTTGAAGGGTGAAATTGTGCGATTGCCCGCACGTGTGCTATGGGAGATCGCTAATGGTTTCGAAGAGTGAGGATAGCGCTTGGAAAGCACATCGTGAACTCCGGCCCGAATGTCGCCCGTTTGTGCCGGTACAAAAACGGGATACATCTGAGTTGACAGATGTATCCCGTTCTGTGTCAGGTTCCGGTACCGCTCAGTTCAGCGTCCCCGCGCAACGCACCCGGCCTGGACAACTGCGGATCAGGCGCACCTGTGGCGCTGTGTCGATCCGGGAGGGAGGGTTCGCCGCGCCGTCCGGCCACTGCAGCGAGATCGCGATCGACGACGTGTTGTTGTCGTAGTCCTTCTCCAGCAACGCGCGGTCGGAGTTCACGGTGTTGACGACGTCGTACACACCGGACGGCACACGGGTGAGGTCGAGCCACTGGAAGTCGACCTCCTTGCGGTAGTCGTCGCCGGAGCCCACGGAGATGCCGAACATCGTGTCCACCGCGGACGGGTCGTGGTGCCCGCACATGTGGCCGTCCAGGCTGCGGGCGAGCTGTCCCGCCGGGGTCTCGTCGTCGGTGGGCCGGTGGGGCAGGTCGCCGGGAACCCGGTAGCGGTCCCCGATGCAGAACCCGTTCTTCCGGTCGGTCACCACCACGTCGCCACCCGGTGTGCGCAGCTGGAAGTACTCGAAGTGCAGCAGGTGCCAGTGCTCGTGCGTCGGCGCCGGCTCGTAGTAGGCGCTCGACCGGGTCGCACGCCGTGCCTCGCCGAACGTGCGGGCGATCGAACCGTCCACACCGGACTGGACCGCCTGGCGCACCTTCATCGTCTCGGTGGCGGTGGACCCGCGGTGGGCGTGCAGCAGCAACGGGCCGTCGCCGACGTTGTCGATCGCCGTGGTGAACCTCAGCCGGACCGCGCCGACCCGGCCGCCGCTGTGGACGCACTTGCCGCGCGGTTCCTCCGGGTCGCGCACCAGGCACACGTCCCAGTCGCGGCACGTGACCGGGTCGCCGGAGAAGCCGCCGGGACAGCCGATGGGCGCCTGCCGCAGATCCGGCAGCAGCGGCTCCGGATCGGCCAGGACCTGCTGGGAGGAGACGAGCGAGCTCGCGGTGATCGTGAAGCCTGCGATCACCGCGCCGATTCTGCTGACCATGCGGTGTTCTCCCGGGTCGGTGACCTGCGCGCGTCGCGCAGGAGGAGGTCCGTCACGGAGCAGGCCAGCTCGACGCTCGAGTTCCAGCTCGTGACGTTCGGGTAGACGTGGGCCGTCGTGGCGAGGAGCAGCGGCGTGCCGGGCACCTCCACGGAGGGCCGCTGGGACAGGTACCCGAGCGGGTACACGGGTTCGACGAACGGCGCCTTGAAAACGCGGACCTCGTCGACGTCGGCCGCCGTCAGTCCTTTGTGGATGCTCATCAGCTGCTCGGTCCACCGCCGCGCGATGACGTCCTCGTCCTCGCGGTACAGCTCGGACTCGCGGCCGGTGTAGCGCATGACGTACACCAGGTGCCGGTCGCCGTAGCGCTGCGAACCGGTCAGCGGGGTCATCTCGATGACGCCGTCGAAGTCCGTTCCCGAGCGCAGCACCGGCGCCCAGTAGTGCCCGGACAACGGCTTGCGGAGGAAGAACAACGCGTTGACCACGCCCTGGTACGGCAGCCGCACGTCGGGCAGCCGCCGCGCGAGCTCGTCGTCCGCGATGCCCCTCAACGCCGGCAGCGGCACGGTGGACACCGCACGGCGCGCCTCGATCGTCTCGCCCTCGTCCAGCGTCACGACGACGCGGTCGGGCGTGGTCTCCAGTCGCCGCACGGGGGCGGAGGTGCGGACTTCGCCGCCACCCGCCTCGATGGACGCGCGCAGGGCGTCGATCACGCTCTTGTAGCCGCCCGCGGGATAACCGCGGACCGACTCGTTGCTCTCCCGGCCGAGCCGCTGCCACAGGTAGAGGGCGGGCACGTCACCGAAGGCGGAGCCGAACTTGGCGCCGAACATCGGCGCGAGCACCAGGTCCCAGATCTTGTCGCCGTACAGGCCGCGCAGCCAGTCCTCGGTGCGCAGCCGGTCGAGGTCCTCGCCCTGACCGAGCCGCCGCAGCAGCAGGGAGACCACGCCGAACCGGATCCGGTTCACGAGGCTCAGCGGCGTGAACCGCAGCAGGTCGAGCGCGGAGTTGAACGAGCGGTGGACGCCGTCGACGACCATGCCCATCCTGGTGGGCCGCCAGCCGACGCTCTCGCGGAGCCCCACCTCGTCCAGCAGCGCGAGCAACGCGGAGTCGGTCGGCATCACGCAGTGGTAGAAGCGTTCGACCCACTGGTCGCGCGAGGAGAAGAACGTCCCGAGGCCGCCGAGCTGGTCGCTCGCCTCGAGCAGCGTCACGGGCAGTCCCGCGCGGACGAGCCGATGGGCGGTGGCGAGGCCGCAGATGCCCCCGCCGATGACGACGACGCGGCCGGTCATCAGAGCTTCTTGAACGGGACGGGCGTGAGCCGGTCACGCGTGAGCAGCAGCAGGTACTGCCGCAGCGTCCTGCCGAGCTTGAGCTTGCTGGCGCCGGGCTTGCGGTCGTACCGCAGCAGCAGCGGGATCTCGGTGACGACGGGCGAGCAGTGTCTGAGCTTCATCAGCAGCTCGACCATGCACGCGAACCCGCGCTCCTCGACCAGCCGCTCGCCCCAGTGCGCGGCGGCGCGGCGCAGCAGGCTCACCCGGTAGGCGCGGAAGCCGCTCGAGTAGTCCTGCACGCCCTCGACCTTGAGCGCCCTGCCGAGCACGACGGCGGCGCCGCGGGACAGGAACCGGCGGAAGCGCGGCGCGGTCGAGTCGTCCCCGCCCTCGGCGAAGCGCGAGCAGATCACGATGTCCGCTCCGGCCGTGATCTCCTTGAGCAGCACGGGGATCACGCCGGGGTCGTGCGTGTCGTCGGCGTCCATCACCACGACGACGTGGTCCGGCGCGGCCTCCGCCAGCGCGGCCCGCAGTCCCGACTGGACGGCCTGGCCGAGCCCGAGGTTGACCGGGTGGCGCACCAGCCGGACGTCGAGGCCCCGCACGCCGGCCACGCAGTCGCCCGTGCCGTCGGACGACCCGTCGTCGACCACCCAGACGGTGATCCGGCCGGCGATCTCGACGTCGGCGACGCGGCGCAGCAACCGGGGCAGCGCCGCCGCCTCGTTGTAGGCGGGGAGGACGAGGTGCACGTCGCCGCACGTGCGGACCAGGTCCTGCACGAGCGTGGCGCCCTCGGCTGAATGCCGGGTGCCGTGTTCGTCGACTCTCACTCAATGCCCCCTCTTCGGTGGCTCGCGGTTGGTGGCGTGAATTATTGACACGGCGTGCTAAAGCTTTTGAGCCGACCCTGGGCGTGTTCAGGGCAGGTGGCACCCCGAAATCTCACCCACCGCGATCAGTGATCCACTGAAGAGGGAATTTTGATACCCGAAGAGATGATTTTTCCTGTCAGATTCACTCTTTCGCGCGAGAGCGCGGTTAAAACTCCTTCGATCGGATGATCTTCCATGAGGCGATTTTCGGCGGTTGCCGTTCCGGACGCACCCCTGCCCACGCGTGAGGCCGCGCCCAGCCGGTCACCGCACCCCGCCCGAGCCCGCCGGGACCTGCTCAGCCGGGTGAACGCGGTGGCGGTGCTGCTGGTCCTCGCCGACTGCGCGACGCTCGTCGCGGTGGGCCTGGACCGCGGGGTCGGCTGGGTCTGGGGAGGCGCGGTCGCGGCCGCCGTGCTCACGATCAGGGGCGCGTGGCGGCTCTACCGCAGGCGGCTGTGGCTGTCGTGGCTGCAGGACCTGCCGCGGTCCGCCGCGAGCACCGCGCTGGCGTTCGCGCTGCTCACCGGGATCAGCCTGGCCGTCGGCGCCCCCGCGCCCGACCTCGCGGCCGCGCAGTGGGCGATGATCGAGTTCGCGCTGGTCATCGAACCGGTCCGGTGGTGCGTGTTCTGGTTCGGTCGGTGGTGCCGCAAGCGGTTCGACCGCTGCGACCGCACGATCGTCGTCGGCGCCGGCCGGGTCGGCGTGAACCTCGCGACCACCATGCTGGAGCACCCGGAGTTCGGGCTGCGGCCCGTCGCGTTCGCCGACTCCGGCCCCGATCCCGACCGCGAGCCGCCGCCGCTGGAGATCGTCGACGGCGACCTGGCCGACGCGATCGTGCGGCTGCGCGCGGGCACCGTCGTCCTCGCGTTCTCGCACACGCGCGAGTCGCCGCTGGTGGACGCCGCGATCACCGCGCACCGGATGGGCTGCTCGACGCTCGTCCTGCCCCGCATGTACGAGCTGCACCCCGACGGCCCCGGCATCGAACGGCTGCGCAGCTACCCGCTGATGCGCCTGGGCACCTCGCCGACCAGCAGCCCGACCTGGTGGGTCAAGCGCGCCGCCGATCTGCTGCTCGCCGCGGTCGCGCTGGTCGTGCTGTCGCCGGTCATCGGCCTGTGCGCGCTCGCGGTGCTGGTCGAGAGCGGCCGGCCGCTGTTCTTCCGGCAGGTCCGCGTCGGCATGGACGACCGCACGTTCGTCCTCTACAAGATCCGCAGCGTCCGGCAGTCCGGGGAGGACGACTCGCAGCGCACGTGGTCGGTCGTGGGGGACTCCCGCGTCGGCCCGGTCGGCCGGTTCCTGCGCCGCACGTCGCTCGACGAGCTGCCCCAGCTGTGGAACGTCCTGCGCGGCGACATGTGCGTCGTCGGGCCGCGCCCGGAAAGACCGGGTTTCGTTCGCGAGTTCTCCGCTATTCACGAGCTATATTGGGCACGCCATCGCGTTCCGACCGGCCTGACGGGGCTCGCTCAGGTGCACGGTTTGCGGGGCGACACCTCGATCGCCGACAGGTCTCGATACGACAACTACTACATCGCGAACTGGTCGTTGTGGCTCGACCTGAGGATTCTACTGATGACAGCGGGTGAGTTGTGTTGTCGGAGAAATCGCTGATACGTCGATTCGCCGTTGTCGCTCTCGTGCTTCTTTCGAGTGCGTGCACGGTCAGCATGGCCACCGAGCCCACCGCCTCCGGACCGGCGCCGAAACCCCTGGCGCCGTGCTCGTGGTGGTACGCCATCGGCGACTCGCCGACCGCGTGGGAGATCAAGACGGCCGCGCGCCTCTACGACGTGGTCGTGCTCAACGCGTGGGAGACGGCGCACATGCGCAAGCTCCACGAGCTCAACCCCAAGGTGAAGGTCCTGGTGTACAAGGACTTCTCCAGCGTGCGCAACTACCCCGGCGCCGTCGAGGGCAGCCGTGACGCCAAGTACCTGCCCACCGGTGTGGGGTACTTCGCGGCGGAGGAGCTGAACCCCGAGTGGTTCGCGATCAACTCCCTCGGGCAGCGCATCGAGTGGACGGGCTACCCGCAGCACTGGCAGACGACCGTGTGGGACCCGGCCTACCAGAAGGCCTGGGCGGACGCGGTCGTCGGCGAGGTGCTCCGCGAGGGCTGGGACGGGGTGCTGGCGGACAACGACTTCAGCTCGCTCAAGTACTACTCGTCCGCGGTGATCGCCGGCACCACCGACACCGCGGGGACCGACCGGCTGCTGCGCGACGGCCTCGACGCGATGCTCGCGCTCGCCGGTGACGCGCTGGAGAAGTCGGGGAAGATGCTGGTCCCCAACGTGTCGGAGTCGCAGCTGACCCCCGGCCGGTGGGCGGCGCACTCCCGGTACGCGGGCGCCATGGAGGAGAACTTCGGCCTGCGCGGCGACGACGGCACCGGTGAGCTGATCACGTTCCAGGGCAACCAGTTCAAGGAGCAGCGCGCCCAGGCCGCGCTCGGCGAGTCCTGGCTGCTGCTCGTCACGCACACGAAGTCGGAGCAGGAGGAACGCGTCGGGTACGCCTCCGCCGCGCTGCTCGCGAGCCCGCACACGTGCTGGACGAAGGCGAACCCCGACTACAAGAACCAGTACTGGTCGGTGTACCAGGACGCCCGGCTCGGCGAGGCGGTCGAGTCGGCCGCCCGGCTGGCGAGCGGGGTGTGGGTCCGCCGCTACAGCAACGGCTGGGTGGCCGTGAACCCGACGAAGACCTCCGTGCTGCTCACCCCGCCGGCCGGCCTGCTGACGCTGCGGGGCGAGCAGGTCCCGGACCAGCTGGACCTGCCGCCCGCGGACGCCGTCGTGCTCGTCAACGCTCCGAGGTGGTGAGCCTGCGGTAGAGGTCGAGGTGCCGCCGGGCGCAGACCTCGGCGGTGAACCGCTCCCGCGCCCGCGTCGCCAGCCTGGCGCCCGTGCCGCCGGGGTCGGGGTCGGCGAAGAGGGCGCTCAGCTTGGCGGCGAGCGCGGTCACGTCACCCGGCCGCGGGCAGTCCTCACCGGAGATGCCGAGCATGTCGGCCACGCCGCCGGTGTCCGTCGCGACCACGGGCTTGCCCGCCGCCATGGCCTCGGCGACGACGAGCGGCTGCTGCTCCATGGTGGACGGCAGCACCAGCGCGTCGTGCTCCAGCATCAGCTCGGGCACGTCGGACCGGAACCCGAGGAACCGGACGCGGTCACCGAGCCCCCTCCTGGTGACCCTGCCCTCCGCCTGCGCCCGCTGCGGACCGTCGCCGACGACCGTGAGGGTCGCGTCGTCCGGCATCGTGGTCTCCAGCGCGTCCAGCAGGGTGAGCAGGCCTTTGCGCTCGACCAGCAGGCCCACGAAGATCAGGTGGCGGACGGGGCCGGCCGGCGGGTTCACGGCACCGACCTCGACGCAGTTGTCGATGTGGGTCATGCGGTGCGGCGGCACGTAGAGCCGGTCGCGCAGGAACCGCCCCATCTCCCTGGCGGGCACGACCGTGCGGTGCACGACGCGGGCGACGGCGGCGTCGGCGGCCAGCACCGCCCGCGTGTAGGCCGGCGGGGGAGTGGCGCCGCGGACACCGCGGAACCACGGCTCGTCCACGTCGTCGGGCACGCCGTGGTAGGTGTGCACGATCTTGGTGCCGGTGGTCGCGAGGCCCGCGCTCACCAGCCCCGAGCGGCGGTCCTGGGCGTGCACGACGTCCGGCCGCCACGTCCTGAGCGCGGCACGGGCCAGTCGCGCGGCACGCACGTCAGCCTTGCGCGGCACCAGGATCTCCTCGAAGAACGGGTCGATCAGCTCGGCACCCCTGCGCGGGCGCGGGCCGAAGACGCGCACCTCGGCGTGGTCGGTCTTGGCCAGTGCGGCGGCCAGGCGCACGGTGACGTCCACCGGGCCACCGCTGTCCTGGGTCAGCAGGTAGGCGATCCGTGTCATCGTCGTCCTTCCACCAGCTTCTCGGTGAGGGTCGTGATCTGGTCTGTCATGCGGTCGCGGTCGAACAGCGCCTCGGCGCGGACCCGGCCGCGTTTGCCCTCGGCGGCCGCGAGCTCCGGGTCCGCGAGTCTCAGCGCAATCGCTTGCGCGAGTGCGGTCGTGTCTTGCCGCGGCACCACTTCGCCCGCGTCGTCGAGGCTCTGCCGCACGCCTTCGACGTCGAACGCGACCACGGAACGTCCGCAGGCCATGGCTTCCAACGGAACCAATGCCATGCCCTCCGCCCGTGACGGCAGGACCACGACATCGGCCTGCGCGTAGAAGTCGGCCGGGGTGTCGCTGTGGCCGTGCCAGTGGACGCCGGGGTGGTCGGTGGTGTGGAGAGCGTCCTTGAGGGGACCATCACCCACGAGCAGGAGCCGGGCGTCCGGTACCCGGTCGCGGACCAGGGGCCAGGCGTCGAGGAGCAGGTCCTGGCCCTTCTGGTGGGCGAGCCTGCCGACGCAGACCGCGGTCGGGACGTCGTTCTCCTTGGGGCGTGGGCGAAGCCGCCGGGTGTCGACGCCGTTGCAGACGACCTCGGCCCGTGCGGTCACCCCGGCCGCGCGGCCGGCCGTCAGCTCGTCATCGCTCACACACACGAGCAGGTCGGTCCAGCGGGACGCGCGGGCCTCCCAGAACCGGCAGGCGCGGCTGAGCAGACCGCCGGCGATGCGGAACGACCAGAGGTGCGGCTGGAACAGCGTGGGGGTGCGGCCGCGCAGGACCAGCCTGGCAAGCCCTGCCTTGGAGCTGTGCAGGTGCACGACATCCGGGTCGATCGTCTTGAGGGTCTTGCGGAGTGCCTTGAGCTCCAACGCGGTGCGCGGGCCGGGGGAGCGGGTCGCGTGCCACGGGAGGACCGGGATGCCGGCCTGGCGTGCCTGGTCGGTGAGCCATCCCGGTGGACAGGCGATGCGGACGTCCCAGCCCCGCCGTTGCTGGTCTCGGGCCAACGCCAGCACCACGACCGCGACACCGGCCTCGACCGGCTGCGTCACGTGGACGACCTTCACACGCGCTCCTTCAGTCCGATGAGGACGGTGCGGTTCAGCGGCAGGACGACGGCCGCGTACGCCGCGGCCAGCACGACTCCGGTCGCGACCAGGCCGGGGATGCTCGTACCGGCCGGGAGCACGCCGCGCAGTCCGAGGCAAAGAGCACCGCCTGCGACCACGGTCGCGACAGGGCGGGCGAACCTGGGGAGCGCGAGCCCGGTGCGGGCCAGCACCAGCCAGGTGACCGGGACCAGCAGCCACACCACCACGAGCTGGGTGGTGGCGACCGCCTCGGGACCGTGGCTCGTCGTGAAGACCAGCGCCGTCAGCAACGAGACCAGGTGCGCGGCTTCGAGGGCGAGGTACTGCTTGGCGTGTCCGGCGGCCCTGATCGCCTGGTACCAGACGTGCAGCAGGCCGAGCCCGAGCCCGTACCCGCAGAGCAGCACCAGGATCCGCGCCGCGTCCGCCCACTGCGCGCCCAGCACGACGATCCCGTCCGCCAGCAGCGCCACGACGACGTACAGGCCACCGGTCACCACCAGGGTCGCGACGGTGAACCGGTGCAGCGTCGCCGGGAGCTCGTCCCTCCGTCCACTTCGGACGAGATCGGCGCAGACCGGGAAGAGCACACCGCCCAGCACGACCGCCACCATGATGTACGGCACCCAGGCGACCCGGAACGCGAGCGAGTACCCGCCGACCGCCTCCGGGCCCAGTACGTGGCCGAGCGCGAGGTAGTCGACGTTGATCAGCAGCACGGCGATGAGGGCACCGGGTCCGACCACGGCCATCCACCGCGCCGCCTCGGCCGCGCAGTCGCGGTCCCAGACCGGCCGGATCCGTGCCCCGGCGACCGCGGCCAGGACCGGCTGCGCGACCGCCGTGCACAGCAACCCGGCCACCAGCGCGGTGGGCCCGCTGTCGTTGGCCGCCAGCGCCACCGTGACCGCGGCGCCGAGGAGCATCCCGCCCGCGTCCGGCAGCATCCGGCGGCGGAAGTCGAGGTTGCGGTGCATCAACGCCATCTGCACGCCCCCGGCCGCGGTGAACGGCAGGGTGAGCGCCGCGAGCCGCAGCAGTCCCGCCGACTCGGGCGCGCCGAGTGCGCCGGCGATCGGGTGGGCCGCGGCGATCACGGCGACGGCCAGGACGGCGCCGGTGCCGACGCTCATCGTGAGGACCGTGCCGGCGAGCCGGAGCGGGTCCCGTTCGGTGCGGCTGACGATGTCGTAGACACCCATCGCCTGCACGACCTGGCCGATGTTGACCACCGAGACGACCAGGGCGACCGCGCCCAGGTCGGCCTCGGTGAGGAACACCGCGAGCGCCAGGGTGACGGCGATCTGGCTGCTCTTGCTCACCAGGTTGACCGCGAAGAGCCAGAGCGAGCCGCGCACCGCCACGTCCGTCATGCGGTGCGCCGGGTGTGCCGCACCGCGAAGACGACGAGCAGGACCCAGGCGGCGACGACGGCCAGGCCGTCCAGCGTCACGCTCGCCCTGGTGCCGAACAGGTTCCTCACCGCCGTGTCGACGAAGTGCAGGTGGACGAACGGAACCGCGAGCAGCAGCACGGCGAACCCTGCCCACCGCCAGTGCCCCTCGGCCCGGCGCCGCCAGCACAGCACCGCCAGCGCGACGAGCGCGGGCACCGCGATCAGCACGTCACCGGGCTGGTGCACCAGCGCGACCACGATTCCCAGGCACGCCAGCACGTCCGCGACCTCGGACCCGTTCTCGGCCCGGTCGAGCCGGCGCGCCAGGAGTGCGGTCGCGGCGAGAACTCCGCACAGCGCCAGCAGTTCCGCCGCCGGGGGCAGCCAGCCGGTCGTGCGGAAGAACACCGCCGGGAGGTCGACGCGTTGTGCGGTCATCGAGTCGACCGCGCCGTAGCCGGTGTGGCTGGCCCAGGCGAGGTTGCGGGAGATCACGTCGAGGAACTCGCCGAGGCCACCGCCCCTGACGACGAGCAGCACGGCCACCGGGAGGCTGGCGAGCGCGGCGATCGCGGTGCCCAGGAGCGCGACCCTCCGGTCACCGCGCACGAACAGGACCACTGCCAGCGGCAACCCGAACTGCGGCTTGAGCCACGCCAGCGCCAGTGCGACCGACGCCCAGCCGGGGTTCGACGTGCGCAGCAGCAACGCGCCCGCCACGCAGACCGCGAGCAGCGGGTTGACCTGGCCGATGTACAGCTGCGCCTTGCCGACCTGGCTCGTCACCAGCAGCGTCGCGACGACGACCGTGCCGGAGACGAGCGGCAGCCGTGCCCCTCGCGCCGCCATCACCGACAGTCCCACCAGCAGCACCAGGCAGGCCAGTGCGAACGCCACCGCGCCGACCCGGTAGTCCGGCAGCGCGAACGGCAGGTGCAGCACGAGGTGGTACGGCTGATACAGGTTGAAGTTCTGCCGCACCGGCCAGTGGTCGAACATCACGGCCGGGTCGTACGGGTTGCCGCCGTTCAGGAACTCGCGGATCGGGAAGTACAGCGCGTCCCGGAAGTCCTGCATGCGCTCCTCCGGCAGGTTCGCCCCGGTCGGCAGCGGCACCTCCCACGACGGCCGCAGCGCGCGGAACGCGCTGGCGGCACCGACGAGGGCGACGAGCCCCACCAGAAGCGACTTGGCGAGCCCCGCGCGGCTGGTCGTGGTGATCACGCCAGCACCACCGCCACCACGACGGACGACTCCGGCAGCACTGCGAGGGCCGGCGCGAGGTCGGTGCGGCCCCGCTCGGCCACGGCGATGACCGCCGTGCCCTCGCCCGGCTCGGAAACCTTGTCCGGCAACGCCTGCGCGAGCTCCTCGGCCCGTCCGGCCAGCGCCGGGCCGACCGCGAGCACCCGCACCGGCCGGGCGGCCGCCACGCACAACGCCGTGAGCCGCTCGACGAGCGCGGGGTCGTCGTCGCGCGCCACGACCACGGGGTGGTCGATGCCCGCCTTGGCGAGCGCGGACCGGGCGGTGTTGCCCCGGCGCAGCACGCCGACGGCCACCCCCGCGATCACCGCGGCGACCAGCGCGAGACCGGTGGCGAGCCGCCAGTCCGGGCTCACCGTCGCGGTCTCCGGCCGCGGGTCGACCAGCCGGAACCGGGCCGCGGGCGCGAGCAGGTCGGCGTCGATCACGGCCTTCGCGACTGCGGACACGGCGTTCGCGGCGTGCTCGGCGGAGTCCGCGCGCACCGAGATCCGCGCGACACCGGACGCCGGCACCAGCTCGACGGCGATGGCGTCGGCCAGGCGGTCCGGCGACGTGCCGGCCTCCTTCGCCGCCGCCTCCAGCACGGACGGGCTGCGGACCAGCTGCACCACCGCGGGCGCCGCGAGCGAGGTGACCTCGCCGAACTGGGCGCTGTCCGGTGTGGACGGGGTGGCGAGCAGGGCGAGCCTGCCCTCGCTCACGCCGTCGCGCAGGGCGACGGCCAGCAGCACGAGCGCGCCGACCGCGACCGCGGCCAGCACCCCCTCCACCACAGCACGGGAAGCCTTCATCGTCCCTCCAGGACGGTACGGAGCAGTTCGTCGTAGGACTTCATCAACGTGAGCGCGTCGCCGCCGCCGTCCCGTGCCGCGGCGACCGAGCGCGCGGTGGGGGAGGACAGCAGCCCGCGCAGGGCCTTCGCGGTCTGTCCGGGGCTGCGGCGCGGCACGAGCACCCCGCCGCCGCCGGCCAGCACCTCCCGCACACCGTCCACATCGGACGCGATGACGGGGCGTTCCGCCGCCAGCGACTCGAGCAGCGCGATCGGCATGCCCTCCCAGTCGCTGGTGAGGACGGTGACGTCCGCGGCCTCCAGCAGGTCGCGCACGTCCGTGCGGGTGCCGAGGAACCGGACGCCGTGCAGGCGCCGGGCGCGGTCCTCCAGCGCGGGCCGCAGGCTGCCGTCGCCGGCCAGCCACAGCTCCGCCTTCCCGGGGACCAGTCCCCAGGCGTCGAGCAGGACGTCATGCCGCTTCTGGGGTTCCATCCTGGCGACGCACAGGGCGACGGGCACGTCCGGTGGCGTGCCGATCGCCGCGCGCACGGTCGCCCGGTCCGTGCGCGCGGGTTCGGGGAAGATCGCGTTGGGGATGACCGCCACGGAACCGAGCCCGGCGTCCCGCAGGCGTCCGGCGGCGGCGTTCGCCACCGTGACGACGGTGTCCGACACCCGCCGCAGCAGCTTGACCGCGCCCGTGACGTCCGCGTCGGCCACGCCGTGGAACACCGTCACGAGCGGCCGCCGCGGTGCCGCGATCCTGGCGGTCAGGCTCGCGGACACGTTGTGCGCCAGCAGGATGTCGGGCTTGAACCGGCGGACGGCTCCGCGAGTCGCCCAGGCCGCCCGCGCGACCCCGGCAGGAGACCTGCGGGCGACCGGCACGTCGAACACGGGAACACCGTCGTCCCGCAACGCATCGACGCGGAACCCGCCGCCGCTCGCCACCGCGGACTCCCAGCCGACGTCACCGCCCGCCGCCACCATCCCGGCCACGAGCGCCTCGGCACCACCCGCGCCCATCTCGCTGATCACGTGGAGGACGCGCATCGACTCTCCTTCGAGGCCCGCTGCCCGATCGCGACCGCGACGGCGACGAGCGACCACAGGGGCAGGTAGTACTGCTCGGACAGGAAGACCGAGGCGGCCAGCACGGCGATCAGCGCGGCCTGCACGGCCACCGCCTCGCGCCGGTTCGTCCGCACGGCCCGTTCGCTCGCGACGAAGCCGAGTGCGACCAGGGCGACCAGCACCGCGAAGCCGGGCAGTCCGAGCTCCGCCGCCACCTCGATGAACAGGTTGTGCGCCACCGGGGTCTGCTCGTCGATCTCCGCGTTGCGCGACGCCGCCGCGTACTCCTGGCGGAACCCGCCTGGCCCGACGCCGAGCAGCGGGTCGTCGGACAGCATCCGCGCGGCGGCCTGCCAGCGCAGCATCCTGGTGTCGGCGTTGGTGCCCGCGATGTGGCTCTTCTCCTGGAACGCCCGCTCCAGCTCGGCGTGCGCCACCTGCGCGAACACCAGGGCCGCCAGGCCGGTGACCGCGGCGGTGACGACGACGGCGCGGACCGGGATGGCCCGTCGCAGCACGAGCCACGCGAGGGCGCAGGCCAGTGCGATCCCACCACCACGGGAGAACGTCGCCGCCGCACCCGCCACCAGCACCGCGCCCAGCAGCAGGAGGACGATCCGCGACCGGCCCCTCGCCGGCAGCGCGACGAGCAACGGCAGTGCCGCCACCAGGAAGAACGACAGGTCGTTGGGGTCCTCCAACGGTCCGGTCGCCCGCAGCTCACCGGTGAAGAGGCTGACCAACCCACCGGACGCCGCCACGACCGCGCCCGCCACCGCCGCGGCGAGCAGCGCCTTCACCGGCACCTCGCGCGCGGCCACGTCGGCCAGCACCACCGTGATGACGAGGAACGGCACCCAGCGGACCAGGTACTCCAGCGTGAACGGCTCGGCCACGTGCACGGCCGAGGTGGTGAGCAGGACGACCGCCAGCAGCGCGACGAGCAGGTGCAACGGATGCGGCGCGGGCAGCCTGCGGTTCCGGACCAGCGAGACGACCCAGACCCCGATCAGCGCGGCGGGCACGACCTTGGCCAGCTGGCCGTTCACCTGCAACAGGTACCCCTCCAGCGGGGCCAGCGCGACCGTGCCGCAGGCGAGGACGCGCAGCAGGGCCGTCAGCCACATGCGACCGGATCCCGTTCGCGCAGCACCGATCCGGAGACGCGGGCGACGTGCTCGCCGGTGCCCACCACGTCGAAGTGGCGGCGCAGCAACGACAACACCCAGCCGAGCAGCGCCACCTTCTCGCTGCCCGGCATCGCCATGCCGGGGAAGAACTCCATGCCGGGCGCCTCGGCGGCGGTGAGCACGTCGGTGGGGTGCAACAGCAGCGACGGGGAGACGGTGCGGGCCCGGCACAACCGCAGCGCCGTGCGGAAGTAACCGCGCGCGAGCCGGGGCGAGATCTGGTGGAGCTGCAACAGGTACGCGCCGTGGATCGGCACCCGCAGCAGCGGCATCGTGGTGACCGGCAGCTCGACGAGCCCGGTGGAACCCCAGCGGTACGCGGAGTTGGGCGCCTTGACCTTGCCGAAGCCGCCGAAGAGGTCGGCCGCGTCGTGCGCCGACCCGGCGGTGCGGTTGTGGTAGGCGCGGGCGAGCGGGCCGATCCAGGTGGGCAGAACGCTGGCGTCGTAACGGTATCCGCGCCGCCGGAGCACGTCGAGCAGCTGCGGCGTGACGCTGTAGCCGGGGCCGCGGAACCCGGTCGGCGTCGGTGCGCCGGCGGCGGTGATCGCCTGCTCGGCCCGCGCCACCTCGGTCTCGAGCTCGTCGGGGGAGTACCGGTGCAGCCACGGCTCGTGGCCGAACGAGTGGTTCGCGACCTCGTGCCCGGCCTCGACGATCTTCGCGACGGCTTCGGCGCCGTCGTCGCGTTCGGCGTCCGCTCCGACGACGAACACCGTGGTGGTCAAACCCCGTTCGCCGAAGACGTCCAGCAACCTCGGCACCGCGGACGGCAGGAAGCTCGGCCTGCGCTCCCACGCCGGGTCGCCGTGCGTCTTGAGGTACGCCCAGAGGTTGTCGAGGTCCAGCGACACGCTGGCGACGGGCTTCACCGCGCGCCTCTGACGTCCGCGAGCTCCCGCGCCGGCTGCTTGACGGAGCCGAGCACCAGCACCCCGGACACCACCAGCAGCACGCCCAGTCCGACCCACCACTCGCGGCCGGGTGTGATCCGGTCGCCCATCAGCAGGAGTCCCGCGACCGAGCTGATCACGACCGTCGTCGCGTCCATCGACGCCACCGCGGACGTGGCCGAGCCGCGCTGCAGCGCCGTGGCCAGACAGGCCTGCCCGACGAACGCGGCGAGCACCATCACCCACGTCAGCGGGTGCAGAACGAGGTCGAGCACCGGCTTGCCCGCGACGGTGCGCGCCGCCACGGCGACCACCGCGAAGGCGATGCCGGCCAGCACGGGCGTCGCCGCCTTCAGCCTGCGCGCCAACGGGAGCACCGCGAGCGTCAGCACGCCCAGCACCGCCAGTGCGGGGACGAGGGGCAGCTCCTCGGCGGCCGACGGCGCCGCCGCGCCCGTGAGCAGCAGCAGACCGCACGCCATCACCACCAGCACCGCGATCTCGACGCGCCGGATCCGCCAGCCGAGCAGCAGCACGCCGATCACCGTCGCCAGCCCGACCGCGCTGGACGAGCCCGCCTGCACCAGGTACAGCGGCAGGTCCTCGCGCGCCAGGAAGGCGAACGCGAACCCGCCGGCCTGTCCGGTGAACCCGAGCAGGTACACCCGGTCCGACGCCAGCCGCGCGAGCAGCCCCACGCCGGTGCCGGGCCGTTCGTCCGCCCTGCGCGCGGCGACGGTCTGCGCGACTATCCCCAGCCCGTACAGCACGGTGGACACGGCAAGCGCCAGATGACCGGACACGCGGGACTCTCCGTTGGTTTCGGCGAAACACGCTTCGGCGCGCGCCTCAGATCAGATGAGCGCGCACCCTACGACACGCCTCTGCCGCAACACTTTCGAGCGATATCCCAGGCAACGCTTTCGAGTGAACCTGGGCGGTGAACGCCGGAGAACGCCGAGACCGGTGAAGTAGCTTGCGGCCGTGCGGGAAACCACCACCGTGACGATCGTCTGCGGAACCAGGCCCGAACTGATCAAACTCGCGCCGCTCGTCGACCGCTTCGGCAGCGCGTGCACCATGATCTACACCGGCCAGCACTACGACCGCTCGATGTACTCGCTCATCCGCCGTGAGGTGCCGGAACCGGGCGGGTTCCACGAGCTGAGCCTGGGCGGGCTGCGCCGCGGCGACCAGCTGGGCCGCGCCGTCGCCGCCGTCGACGAGGTGCTGGCCGCCGAACGTCCCGCCGCCGTCGTCGTCCAGGGCGACACGACCTCGGCGCTCGCGGGAGCGTTGGCCGCCAACGCCTGCGACGTCCCGCTGGTGCACGTCGAGGCGGGGCTGCGCAGCTACGACCGCGCGATGCCGGAGGAGCACAACCGGGTGGTGATCGACCACCTCGCGGACCTGTGCTGCGCGCCGACGTCGTTGAACCGCCACAACCTCCTCGCCGAGGGCGTCGCGGACAGCCGGGTCGTCGTCACCGGCAACACCGTCGTCGAGGCGCTGGCGCACGCGTTGCCCGCCGCCGACGAGGAGAACGCCGTGCTGGCGGAGTTGGGCCTGGTGCGTGACGGCTACGTGCTCGCGACGGTGCACCGCCCGGAGAACGTGGACGACGCCGGCAACCTCGAGACGATCCTGCGCGAGCTCGGCGCGTTGCCGCTGCCGGTCGTGCTGCCCCTGCACCCGAGGACGGCGGCGCGGGTGAGCACCTTCGGGCTCTCCGGTCTGCTGCGGCGCCTGCGGGTGGTCGAGCCGCAGCCGTACCGGACCTTCCTGGCCCTGGCCCACGCCTCCGCCGTGGTCGTGTCGGACTCGGGCGGGATCCAGGAGGAGGTGAGCGTGCTCAAGCGCCCGGTCGTGGTGGTCCGCCGCAGCACCGAGCGCCCGGAGATCGAGGGCACCTTCGGTACCCTCGTCCCTCCGGGACCACTGGTGGGCGACGCGGTGCTGCCGTGGCTCGACGACGTCGCCGCCCACCGCTCGGCGCTGCGGGAGATCGCTTCTCCGTACGGCACGGGCTCGCCGTCCACGCGGATCGCGCACGCGGTCCGGCAGCTGGTGGCCCAGCCCGTCGCCGTCTGAGTGGGGACGGTGTGGCCGCGCCCCCCTACGCCGCGGCCACACCCGGGATCAAAGCCGCACCAGGTTCGCGCGGTGGTCCGGTTCGACCCCCTCGGTGGGACTCTCAGCCGGCATCCTCTCGCGCAACGCCCGACCGTTCGCGAGCACCGACTGCCATGTGTCCCACACGGCGATGAGCGCTGCCGACAACACCACGGCGACGGCCACGGCGAGGACCCCGGAGTCGTTGAGCAGCACGATCGCGGCGACGACGGCCCACAGTTCGACAGCGGTGAAGATGACGGCGTACACCACCCGCTCCGTGTGCTTGCGCCGTGCACGCTGCATCTGCTTGCGGGAGGCGGTTTCCGGCAGAGTGTGGCGCTTCATGACGGCTCCTGGGTGAGTGTTCTTCGTCTGTGCACCAAGGAAACGCCGGTAGGGCCGGAACGTCTGCGTCAGATGCCACACAGCTTGCGCAATTCGTCCTCGCGCAGAATCTTGATGCTGGTGCGGCTGGTCGAGATGATCCCCCTCTCCCGCAACGTCTTCAAGGCCCTCGCGATGGTCTCCCGCGAGATCCCCGCGATGCCCGCGAGCTCGCGCTGGCTCAACGGCACGGTGGCGATCAGGTCGTCGGGCCCGCGGTGGGCCACGTAGAGCAGCACCGCCCCGACCCGGCACAGGGCGGGCCCGGTCCGCAGGTCCTGCTGGTCACCCGTCGCGCGCTGCCGGGACACGACGACCTGCAGCATCGCCCACGCGATGCCGGGATGCTTCCCGCACAACCGCTTCAGCGTGGTGTAGCGGATCACGATGCCGCTGACGGGGTCGACGGCGGTGAGCGTGGCCGACCGCCGCCGCCCGTCGATCGCCGACAGCTCGCCGATGATCTCGCCGGGCCCGCGCACGGCGAGCACGGTCTCCTCGCCGTTGTGCGTCAGCCTGCTGACCTTGACCCGGCCACGCGACACCAGCAGCACGTTGCGCGAGTTGTCACCCTGGTGGCAGATCACCGAGCCGGGCTGGAACAGCACACGCGTCGCCGCGGCTTCCAAGGCCGTGCGATCGGTCTGTTCGAGCATCCCCCAGAACGACTGGTCGATCCCCATGCTTCCATGATTCACGGACCGGTCCCCAGGTCATTGCCCCGATCGAGCTAAATCCCAGAACCCCCGACCGGGCCGAGGTGGAATCTCACCGGCGCCGCAAGCGCTTGTCCTGGACGGCCGGCGTCGTCGCGAACGTGTCGTTCTGCCGCACGTTGGTGCCCGGTGGGACGATCTCGTCGATCCGGTCCAGGACGTCCTCGCTCAGCACGGTGCCGGCGTGGTCGAGCAGGGTGGTGAGGTGGTGCGGCTTGCTGGCACCGATGATCACCGAGGTGACGGCGGGGTGGGCCAGGACGAACGCCGTGGCCAGGGTCGGCAGCGGGACACCGGCCTCGGCGGCGAGCGCGGTGAGCTGCCGCACGGCCGCCAGCTTGGCCTCGTTGGCGGGGTCGGTCATGTCGTACATGCCCGCCCAGGCGCGGCGGCCGGCGGCGCCGTCGGTGGGGTCGGCGCGGCCCGAGAGCCAGCCGCCGGACAGCGGGCTCCAGGTGAGGGCTCCCATGCCGTGGCGCTGAAGGGTGGGCAGGACGTCCGCCTCGATGCCCCTGACCAGCAGGGAGTACTGCGGTTGCTCGGTGCGGAAGCGCTGGTGGCCCCGTTTCTCGGCGGCCCACTGGGCTTCCACGATCTCGCTGGCGGGGAACGTCGACGAGCCGATGGTCCTGACCTTGCCCGCGCGGACGAGGTCCGTGAGCGCCGCCAGGGAGTCGTCGATGTCGGTGTGCTCGTCGGGGCGGTGCATCTGGTAGAGGTCGATGTGGTCGGTGCCGAGCCTGCGGAGGCTGTCCTCGACCGCCTGCTTGATCCATCGGGCGGACCCGCCGCGGCGGTTCGGGTCGTCGCCCATCGGGAAGTAGAACTTCGTGGCCACCACGACCTCGTCGCGCCGGCCCTTGATGGCCTTGCCGACGATCTGCTCGGACTCGCCGTCGGAGTAGACGTCGGCGGTGTCGATGAAGTTGATGCCCGCGTCGAGCGCGGTGCGGATCATCTCGACCGACTCGTCGTGGTCGGCGTTCGCGAAGCTGCCGAACGTCATGGCGCCCAGCGCGAACTCGCTGACGGAGATGCCGGTCGTGCCCAGAACCCTGTGTCTCATGTCTTCCACGCAACCCCAGGCGGCGTCGCTCGTGACAGGTCCTGCCAGTACCCCGCACGTGCGGCCGGCCCGTCCTAGCCTGGGCAGGTGAACACCGAGCTCCGCGAGTTCCTGCGGTCCCGTCGCGCCAAGGTCACGCCGGAGGAGGCGGGACTGCCCTCGTTTCCGGGGACGCGCCGGGTGCCCGGCCTGCGCCGCGAGGAGGTCGCGCAGCTCGCCGGGGTGAGCGTGGACTACTACGTGCGTCTGGAGCGCGGCCGGAGCGTCAACGTGTCGGAGTCCGTTTTGGACGCGCTGGCGAGGGCGTTGCGGCTGGACGAGACCGAGCGCGCTCATCTGTACACAGTGGCCAGACCGACGCGCCGGGCCCGTCCGTTGCCACCACAGCGCGTGCGGCAGGGGTTGCGGGTCGCGCTGGACGCGATGCCGGACGTGCCGGCGATGGTGATCGGGCGGCGCACCGACGTGCTGGCCGCGAACCGGCTGGCGCGTGCGCTGTACAAGGACTTCGACGCGGCACCTCCGCACGAGCGCAACATGATCCGCTACGCCTTCCTCGACCCGGCGGCGCGGGAGCTGTACGCCGACTGGGCCACGAACGCGCGCAACGGCGTGGCGGCCCTGCGGGTGTACGCCGGGCGGCATCCGCACGACCCGGAGCTGGCCGCGCTCGTCGGTGAGCTGTCGGTGCGGGACGCGGACTTCCGGCGCTGGTGGGCCGACAACGACGTGTACAGCCACGGCCACGGCTCGAAGGTGCTGGTCCACCCGGTCGTCGGCGAGATCGCGGTCGGCTACGAGTCCCTGGTGACCGAGGACGACCCGGACGTGTCGATCCTGCTGAACACGGTCGAGCCCGGCTCGTCGTCGGAGCAGAACCTGCGGCTGCTGGCGAGCTGGGCGTCCTCGCAGCCGAACTCCGTGCGCTGAAAGGGGTCGCGGCCGGTCGGCCGCACGGGTGATCCGCAGTCCGACCCCGTCCGACACCGTCCGACCCCTCTTCCGCTCCCGGCCGGCGCCGGGTGAGCGTGGCGGGCGTTGATGTTGGTCGACTGGGAGGAGCGGACCGTGAAGCGTCTCGCGAAGCTGGCCGGTGAGCGGCTCGTCGGACTCGTGCTGCCGAAGATCGACGCCGGTGCCTGCGTGCCGGAGCACGGGCAGTGTTGCAAGAAGGGCTACCGCTTCAACTGCAACGGGATCTGCTCGTCGGTGAGCAGCACCTGCAAGTGACGCAAGGGGGTGCCGGCGAGCGCGTCTCGCCGGCACCCCGCATCCGTCGCGGGAGGCCGACGTGCTCGATCTGTTCGCTCGTGTGCTGCTCGTCGTCGTGTTCGTCGCGGCGTTCGCCGGCAAGGTCCGCACCCGGCAGGGGTTCGCGGAGTTCCGGGACTCGGTCGCGGCCATTGTGCCGCGGCTGCCCGCCGACCTCGTGGCCGTCTCGGTCCTCGTGGGGGAGGCGGTGGCTGTCGTGCTGCTTCTCGTTCCCGGGACGTTGCTCGGGTACGCGGTGGTCGTCGCGTTGCTGCTGGCGTTCTGCGGCGGGATCTTGCTGGCGATGCGCGGCCGGAAGCCCGTTCGGTGTAGGTGTTTCGGCGCAGGGGGAGGCGTGCTGGGGCCCCGGCACCTCGTGCGGAACGGGGCGTTGACCGGTGTCGCCGCGCTGGGGGCCTTCGTACCGGCGCCTGGATCATGGGAGGAACCGTTGACCCTGCTCACGATCGCCGTCGTGCTGCTCGCCGTGGTGGTGGCGCTGCACGTGCTGTTCACGTTCGGGCTGGTGGCGAGGGTGCGGGAGCTGCAGGAACGGGAGAAGCCCGTGACGAACCTGCCCCGGCCCGGCCTGGTGGTCAAGCCCTTCGCGGTGGTCGACACCGACGGTCGCACGTTCACCCGCGCCGACCTCGACGGGCCGGTGCAGGTCGGCTTCTTCTCGGTCGGCTGCGGGCCGTGCCGGACGTTGACGGACGCGCTGCTCGACAGCCCACCCGCCGCGCGCTTCGTGTCCATCGTGGACGGAGACCCGAGCGATCCCGAGGCCACGCAACGCCTGGTGGAGAAGGTCGGCGGCTTCGGCCGGGTCGTGGTGGTCGGCACGGACGACCCGGTGCTGTCGGCGTTCGAGGTCATGGCGTACCCGACGCTCGTCCACACGCACGGCGGTGTCGTCACGGCGTCCGGGATCAGGCTCGACGACTTCGCCGGAGCTCCGGCGCCGGTGGCATGATCCGCACCGCCACTGCCGCGCTGGCGTTGCCGTTCAGGACCGCGCCGGTGGTCGCCGGCGGGACACTGGCGCTCACGGTGCTCGCCGGTGCCGCGCCCGCGCTGGGTGCCTGGCTGACGATGTCGTTGGTCGACGAACTGACGTCGCAGGCCGCGAACGGTGGCAGGGCGGCGTTCCTGGCGGTCGCCTCGGCGCTCGTGGGTGGCGTCGCGATCGCGGTGCTCTACCTCTGCGGCTACCTCGGGGAGGTGGTGCGGCAGCGGGTCGCGCTCACCGTGGAGAGCGCGTTGTTCCGGCGGGTCGCGACCTTGCCGGGGCTCAGCCGGATCGAGGACCCGGCGTTCCACGACCGGCTGCGGCTCGCCGAGCAGGCGGCCCAGGAGGCGCCCGGCACGCTGTCCCAGTTCGCGCAGGAAGTGGTCAGGTCGGCCGTCTTGCTGGCGAGCTTCACCGGCGCGTTGCTGGTGGTGTGGCCGCCGATGACGGTGCTGCTGCTCGCGTCCGTGGTGACCGCGGTGGTCGCCCGGCTGGCGACCGCACGGCGTGAGGCGGCGACCGAGGAAGCGTGGGTGGCGACCGATCGGCGGAGGCTGTTCTACCGGGCGTTGCTCACGGACGTGCGGGCGGCCAAGGAGATCCGGCTGTTCGGGCTCGGGGAGTTGTTGCACGCCAGGATGATCGGGTCGCTCCGGACCGTGTCCGACGCCCGGCTCTCCGCGCAGCGCAGGGGTACGGGTGTGCAGGCCGCCCTGGCGTTGCTGTCGGCCGTGGTGGCCGGCGCCGGCACGGTGGTCGTCGCGCTGAACGTCGTGCGCGGTCAGTCGTCGGTCGGTGATCTCGTGCTGTTCCTCGGTGCGGTGGCCGGCGTGCAGACCGGGTTGTCGGGCGTGGTGCTGCAGCTGGGCGAGGCAGGTCGGGCGGTGCGGCTGTTCGGGCACTACCTCGACGTCCTCGCCACGCCGGACGACCTCGCCGGCGGTGCGCAAGCGCCTCGACCGGGCGTGATCGAGCTGCGCGATGTGTGGTTCCGGTACGAGGACGACGGGCCGTGGGTGTTGCGCGGGGTGGACCTCACGATCCCCGCGGGCAAGGCCGTGGGACTGGTCGGGGTCAACGGCGCGGGCAAGAGCACGTTGGTGAAGCTGCTGTGCCGGTTCTACGACCCGCAGCGGGGATCGATCACGTGGGACGGCGTCGACCTGCGTGACCTGGACATTTTGGCGCTGAGACAACGGATCGGCGTCGTGTTCCAGGAGTTCATGGCCTACGACCTGACCGCGGCGGAGAACATCGGCATCGGCCAGGTGTCCGCTCTGGAGGACCGGGTGCGGATCGTCGAGGCGGCGCGGACCGCCCGCATCGCCGACACCGTCGAGGCCCTGCCGCACGGGTACGACACGGTGCTGTCCCGTACCCACGCCGACGAGGACGGGCCGGGCGTCACGTTGTCCGGCGGGCAGTGGCAACGGGTGGCGCTGGCGCGGTGCCTGATGCGCACCGAAGCCGAGCTGATGATCCTCGACGAACCGACGTCCGGCCTCGACGCGGAGGGCGAGCACCGGGTGCACGAGACGGTGCGACGCCACGCCGTGGGCAGGACCAGGCTCCTGATCTCCCACCGGATGGCCGCCCTGCGCGGCGCGGACCTCATCGTCACCCTGGCCGGCGGGCGGATCGCCGAACAGGGTGACCACGACGAGCTGATGGACGCCGGCGGCGAGTACGCCCGCCTGTTCCGGCTGCAGGCGGACGGCTACCAGGATGCGAGGGTGAGCTGATGTGGATCAGGGTCACCGTGCGGGGCAACAGCATGGCCCCGACCCTGCGCGACGGCCAGGAACTGCTGGCGCGCAAGCTCTTCCGCCGTCCGCGGCGCAGCGAGGTGATCGTGTTCCGGGTACCGGACCCCGAGCTGCCTCACCGCGTCAAGAGGGTGGCGGCCGTAGCGGGCGACCCGGTGCCGGACTGGCTGGCACCGGCCCTGCCCGGCGTAACCCGCGTCCCCGCCGGCTTCGTGGCCGTGGCAGGCGACAACCCGCGCTCACAGGACTCCCGTCAGCTGGGCCTCGTCGACTGCCGAGACGTCGTCGGCACGCTGCGCGGCACCTGACCGCCGGCACGCCGCAACCCACCGCAACCGCCAGCGAGCGGTGTCGCCACCACAGGCGGTGGCGATGGCCAGAACCGTGTCGAGCCGCGGAAACCGCCGCCCCGTCAACGCGTCGTGCAACGTGCTGCGCGCACACCCGGTGCGGCGCGCCAGTTCGCGGTAGGACATGCCGACCAGCAGACGCAGCTCGTCCAGGTCGATGCCGAGCTGCTTCCTGCCCCCTGTGGTCATCCAGACTCCCGTTGTCGTCGGTCCTCCGTTGCTCTCTCCGCGATCAGCCCACCCGCATGGATACCCGTGTCGTGGGCAATCCGCCACCAGCCGATGACCGCTGCTGTTAACAGGTTTCCGGGACGAACGCGTCAGCAGGCCTGCCGGAACGCGGCGTCAGCGGTACGGGCGTCCACGTCGTCGCCGGCAGGGGTCCGGCGACTGGTACTAGCGAGCGGCGGTCTCCGAGCGGCGCCGCGTCAGCACCAGCGGCCCGTCCTCCGTGATCGCCACCGTGTGCTCCGAGTGCGCGGTGCGCGAGCCGTCGGCCGACCGCAGGGTCCAGCCGTCCTCGTCGAACGTGATCTTGTCGGTGGTCGCGGCCAGCCACGGCTCGATGGCGATGGTGAGGCCCGGCTTGAGCCTCATGCCGTGCTTGCGGCGGCCGTTGTTCGGGACGTGCGGTGCCTCGTGCATGGTGCGGCCCAGGCCGTGGCCGCCGAACTCCAGGTTGCAGCGGTAGCCGAAGTCGGCGGCGACCTCGCCGATCGACGCCGAGATGTCGCCCAGCCTGTTGCCCGGCTGGGCTGCCTCGATGGCGGCTTCCAGGGCCACCTCGGTGCAGCGGATCAGCCGCTGGTCCTCCTCGCGCGGGGTGCCGACGATGATCGACACCGCCGAGTCGGCCACCCAGCCGTCGATGCTCACGGCGATGTCCATGCTCAGCAGGTCGCCGTCCTGCAGGACGTGGCTCTTCGGCAGGCCGTGCAGGACGGCGTCGTTGACGGAGAGGCAGATGACGTTGCGGAACGGGCCCCTGCCGAACGACGGGGAGTAGTCCCAGTAGCACGACTCGGCGCCTCGTTCGGCCAGCAGGTGGCGGGCGTGGTGCTCCAGGTCGAGCAGGTTCACGCCGACCGCGGCCTTGGCGGAGAGCTCGTCGAGCACCTCCGCGATGAACTGGCCGGTCACGTGCATGCTCGCGATCTCCGCGGGCGACTTGAGCTCGATCACCGTGTTCCTCCATCAGGGATGCCGGTATAACAATAACGGCATCGCGAAGACGGCTGAACAACACCACCCAGGAGTGGGACGTGCGTTGCGGCGGTCCCGCCGGGTCGCGACAGTGCGAGGTCATGAAGCAGGTGTTGCAGCACAGGATCGACTCGACCTTCGCCCACTACGACGTCAACCGCGACGGCGTCATCGAGCTCGCGGACGTCTACGCGCTCGCGAACCGGTTGCTGCGGGCGTTCGGGGAGCCGGCGTCGTCGGAACGCGGGCGGGAGCTCGTCGAGGCGTACGACCGGTTCTGGGAGCTGCTCGCCGAGCACTGCGACACCGACCGCGACGGGCGGATCGGGCCGCAGGAGTACCGCGCGGCGATGATCGAGGCGTTCGTCGAGGGCGGGCCGATCAACGTCGACCTGCTCGAGGTCGTGCGGTCCCTGCTGGACATCGCGGACACCAACGGCGACGGGCGGGTCGACGCGGACGAGTTCCGGGTGCTGCTGAAGGCGCGCGGGCTCAGCGAGGCGGACTGCGGGACGGCGTTCGCGCACCTCGACACCGACGGCGACGGGGCGATCAGCGTGGACGAGTACGTGGCGGCCGTGCGGGACTACTACACGAACCCCGCCGAGGACACGCCCGGCAGCTGGCTCTACCCGAAGGCGCTGTCGGGCGTGTCCTGACGGCTGGATTTAGTCACCAATCATGACTATCATCAAGTCATGACTACTTCGGTGGAACTCACCCGCTTCCGCGTGGCGCCAGGGAAGGTGGAGGCCCTCCTGGCCGCACGGCCGGGCATGATCGCCGACTTCGAGGCCGACCGGGAGGGCTTCCTCGGCGCGCGGCTCGTGCGGCTGCCGGACGACGAGTGGCTCGACGTCGTCGAGTGGCGCTCGTCGGCCGACTACGCGGAGTCCAGCCGGAAGGGGCCGAACCTGCCCGGCATCAAGGCCTTCTTCGACGCGATCGACTCGCTCGTCGTGGCCGAGGAAGGCGAGCTGGCCGGGTAGCGGACCTCAGCGCGCGCACCGGTAGCTGGCGGCCTTGCGCGGGTCGCCGTGCACGTACCGGGAGATCTGCGGGTAGAGGCAGAGGTCGCGGGTCGAGTCGGCCGTGGCCGCGGTCAGCGTGGCCGGTGCCTTGCCGCGTTCGACCCAGTCGACCAGCTGTCCCAGCGCGTTCGTGGGCTGGGCGCCGGGGCCGCCGAAGCAGTGGTCGACGCCGGGCGCGGTGAAGAGCCGGTAGAAGTCGTCGACGCGGGCCGTCGTCCGCTCGACCCGGTCGCGGTAGGCCAGCGTGCCGCCGGGCGGGATCAGCTGGTCGTTCGTGCCGACGAACGTGATCAGCTTGCCTCCCGAGCGGCGGAACCCCGACAGGTCGGGGTCGGCCGTGCCGATGACGTCGCCAAACTCGCGGACCGACTGCCGGAACAGGGCGCGGAACCGGTCGTAGGTGAGCGTCGAGGTGTCGAAACCGGGCTGCTTCAGCAGGAAGCTCCGCACCCACAGCGCGGCGACGGGGAAGCCGGGGCCGGTCGCGCCGGGGAGCGTGCCCGCGAGCCAGACCGGGTCGGCGCCCTTCGGCAGGCCGGGCCAGAGCTGCTTCCCGCGTTCGTCGGTGGGGCCGTCCCAGATCTTGCGCATGACGTCGGCGTCCTCGCGCGTCACCGTGACCTCGTTGCCCTCGCACAGGATTTTCGCGCCGATGAGCTGACGCGGGTCGTAGCTGCACCGGTCTGGCCGGTCGACGATGCCGTTGGTGACGCCGTCCTTCGCGTCGCACGCCTCGATGGCGGCTTTGCGGAACGCGTCCAGCACGCAGTTGCCGACGACGTGCCGGTCCTGGCTCTGCACGACCTGCGGCCACAGGGTCGCGACGGCGAACCGGGTCCAGTCGACGGCAGGCGCGTTGGCGAGGATGCCGTCGAAGTCGCCGGGGAAGTTCTGCGCCTCGGAGTAGCCCTGACGGCCGCCCGTCGAGCAGCCGTTCCAGTAGGAGTAGGTGACCGAACGCCCGTAGTGCGCGCGCACGACCTGCTTGGCGACCACGGCCGCCTCGTGCACCGACCGCGTGGCGAAGTTGGTCAGCAGGGTCTGGTCGATCTTGCCGTTCTTCAGCGCCCAGCTCGTGTTCAGGCCGTCGAGCACACCGGCGTCGGTCGTCACGGCGGCGTACCCGTCCTGGACCGCCTGCAGCAGCGGGGCGCCCGTGTCACCCGCGGCGTACGCACTGCCGCCCACGCCCTGGAGCCGGCCCGTCCAGCCCGTCCGGGGGAGCGCGACCACGACCTTCACGTGGTCGTCCGCGTGCGTGAGCGTCACGGTGATCTCGCAGTGGTCGGTCTTCTCGACGGCGCTCGTGCTCTCGACCCCGGACCCCGCGGGTGCGGTGATCGGGACGGGCGCGCACGCCGGGGTGCTCGCGGAGGCCGGCGCGAGTGGCGCGAGGCCGGTCAGGAACAGCGTTGTGGCCAACAGCTTCGTCAGTCGTCTCACGCGGCGCGACGCTAGGCGGGCCGTCCCGGTCCTCGCGCCCGTCACGTGACGCTGCCGGTGTACGTCACCGGACCGGGTGACGGTCGCGTGTCGATCGACTGCGAGACTTCCGCGCATGCGCGAGGTGGGCAACAGACGCTACCGGCTGGTCCGCGAGCTGGGGCGGGGCGGCATGGGGGCCGTGTGGCTCGGGCAGGACACCGTGCTCGGCCGCGAGGTGGCGGTCAAGGAGTTGCTGCTGCCCCACGGTGTTCCGGCCGCGGAACGGGCCGTGTACCAGGAACGCGTGCTGCGCGAGGCGCGGATCGCGAGCCAGCTGCGGGACCCCGCCGTCGTCACCGTGTACGACCTCATCTCCGAGGACGACCAGACGTTCATCGTGATGGAGCTGATCAGCGCTCCCACGCTGGAGGACCTCGTCGAGAGCTCAGGACCACTGGCGGTGCGCGCGGCGGCGGTGCTGGCCGGGCAGCTGCTGGCGGCGCTGGAGGCGGCGCACTCGTCCGGGGTCGTGC
The DNA here is from genome assembly GCF_042738015.1 of Lentzea sp. NPDC059081. Classification (NCBI taxonomy): domain Bacteria; kingdom Bacillati; phylum Actinomycetota; class Actinomycetes; order Pseudonocardiales; family Pseudonocardiaceae; genus Lentzea; species Lentzea sp. NPDC059081. Next base: position 349,363 of record NZ_JBHYGW010000006.1, on the reverse strand, counting down.
ACCGGGACGTCAAGCCGGGCAACGTGATGGTGCCGGTGAAGGGCACCGCGAAGCTCACCGACTTCGGCATCGCGCAGTCGCTCGACGACCCGCGCCTGACCGCCACCGGCACGCTGATCGGCTCGCCCGCCTACATGTCGCCGGAACGCCTCGCGGGCGGGGATGCCTCGCCCGCCTGGGACCTGTGGGCGTTGGGCGCGACGCTGTTCTTCGCCGCGGAGGGACGCGGTGCGTTCGACCGGCCCACGACGTCGGCGACGATCCTGGCGGTGATGAACGAACGGCCGGTGCCGCGCGTGTCCGGCCCGCTCGGCGAGCTGATCACCGGGTTGATGGACCCGGACCCGGCGCGGCGGCTGGGAGTGGCGGCGGCGCACCGGCTGATCGAACGGGCGCTGGCCGGCGGGGACCTGACGCGGCCCTTCGACGCGCCGACGGTGGTCAGGACGCCGCCGGACGGCAGGCCGGCGGGCAGCGGACCGGTGAGCGCGGGGGTCGCCCACGGCTGGCTGCGGCAGCCCCCGGGCCCGATCACGTCGGGCCCGATCACGTCCGGTCCGGTCAGCTCGGGCCCGTTCACGTCCGCGCCCGTCACATCAGGTCCCGTCACATCAGGTCCCATCACGTCCGGCCCGCTGGCCACCGGGATGAGCGCGCCGCCCGTCCCCGTCCCGCCCCGCCGCAAGCGCCCGGTCGGCCTGATCCTGTCCGCGACCCTGGTGCCGCTGTTCCTCGTCGGCGCGCTGGTCCTGCTCTACGTCACCGTGTTCAAGCCGTTGTTCACCACCATCGGCCTCACCGACGGCCCCGCCAGCACGCCCGCCATGCAGCCCGTGCTGACCCTCGGCCCGGAAGGCGACCTCCCGTACGACTCGCTGTCGGCGTTCCGCAACTCCTGCCTGACCTGGACGCCGGACAAGGGCGCGCCGAAGCTCGACACCAAGATGAGGGTCGGCTGCTACGCCGAGCACGACGTCGAGCTGCTCGACACCGTCCTCGCCAACGCCGAGATCGAGAAGGACGTGGCGTACCCCGGCGTGGAGGAGCTCACGAAGGTGGGCGGCACCGACTGCACGCGCACGTTCCTGTCGGACAAGGTGCCGGTGCAGGACAAGGAGAAGACCCTGCGGTACTGGGTGGTCGTCCCGACCGCGGAGGCGTGGAAGGCCAGGACGGAGAACGGGTACCGCAGCTCGAACCGGTTGATCTACTGCTTCGTGGGCAAGGCGGACGGCGGCAAGCTGACCGAGCCGCTGATGAAGCAGTGATGAGCGCGGCACCGGGCGGGAGACCCGGTGCCGCACAAGGACTCCTACTCCTCGACCGCGATCGCCGACGCCGGGCAGACCGCCGCCGCGTGCTTCACGTCAGCGAGCCGCGACTCCGGAGGGCTCGCGTCGAGCAGGTCCACCAGGCCGTCGTCGTCGCGCTGGTCGAACACGTCGTCCGCCGCCAGCACGCACTGCCCGGCCCCGACGCACCTGCCCTGGTCCACCACGACCTTCACGCCGACCTCCAGGTGACGGGCAGCTCGGACACGCCACCGGTGAGGGTGGGGCGGATCGCGAGCTCGTCGAGGCCCTTGGCGAGCCTCATGTCCGGCAGGCGCTTCGCCAGCGACGCGAACACCACGCGCAGCTCCGTGCGGGCCAGGGAGGCGCCGATGCAGAAGTGCGCGCCGTGGCCGAAGCCGAGGTGCGTCCTCTCCGGACGGTCGGGGTTGAACGACTCCGCCTCGCTGTAGACGTCGGCGTCGCGGTTGGCCGCGTTGATCGACAGGACCAGCGCGTCACCGGCCTGGATCGTGACGCCCGCGATGTCGACGTCCTCCTTGGCGTACCGCAGCAGGCCGAGGTCGCCGGGCGCGCCGAGGCGCATGACCTCCTCGACCACCGCGTCGACGCGGCCGTCCGGGTCGGCGACCAGGGCGTCCCAGCGGGACCGCTCGGTGAGCAGGAACAGCACGCCGAGGCCGATGCGGTTCACGGTGGTCTCGTGGCCCGCGAACAGCAGGCCGACGCACAGCCGGACCATCTGCACGTAGTCGTAGGCCTCGTCCTCGCTCTGCGCGCGGACGAGGTCGGAGATCACGTCCTCACCGAGCTGGCCGCGCTTGGCCTCGACGAGCCCGACCATGTAACGGAAGAACTCCTCTCGCGCCTGGTGGGCCTCCTCGCCGATCTCGGTGCCCGCCATGCGCTCGGACAGCGACGCGAACAGCTCGTTGTCCTCCTCCGGCACACCGAGCAGCCGGCAGATCATGGCCACGGGCAACGGGAACGCGAGCCCGCGGTGCAGGTCGACGACACCGGTCCGCTCGTGCTCGGCGACCAGCGCGTCGAGGTAGCCGTCGACCAGCTGCTCCATGTTCTCGCCCAGCATCCGCATCCGCTTGGCGGAGAACGCGGGGGTCAGCAGCCGGCGCATGCGGGCGTGGTCGACCTCCTCGGTCTCGTACTCGCCGCTCGGGCCGTCCTGGACGGCGGCGGTCGAGATGCGGGAGGCCTTCTCCGGTTCCGGGTGCGACCGGCCGAAGCGCTTGTCGCCCAGCAGCTGGCGGACCTCGTCGTACCGGGTGACGAGCCAGGCGGGGTCGCCGGCCGGCGTGGTGACGGGCGCGATCGGTGCCTCGCGCCGCAGCACCTCGTACAGCGGAGCGAGTTCGAGGACGTTCGGCCTGGGCAGCGGCAGCTTCAGGCGCTCTGCGTCAATGCTCATGCACCGACCGTAGCGCTTTCTGGCAGATGCTGCCAATAAATCTTCCGAGTGCTTCGACGTGCTTAAATCGCCCGATGAAGGACGTTGCGACAGGAAAGCCGCGCCGGGGCCGGCCACCGGTCAGCGACGAGCAACGTGAGCGCCAGCGCTTCGACATCTCGCGCCACGCCGTCCGGCTGTTCGCCGAGCAGGGCGTGGCCGGCACGTCCGGGGAGCAGATCGCCCAGGCCGCCGGCGTCTCCGAGCGCACGTTCTGGCGCTTCTTCCCGCACAAGGAGAGCTGCGTCGAACCGCTGCTCGCCCAGGGCGTCGACGCCTTCTGCGCCGTCCTGCGCGGCTGGCCGGCCGAGCTCGAGCTGATCGACTACCTGCGCTCCGCCTACACGCCCGTCGCCGACCCGTCGCCCGCGGGCACCGTCGACTCGATGCTCGGGGTCGTGCGCCTGACCCACGACGAACCGGGCCTGCGCGCCGTCTACCTGATGCTGCACGAACGCGCGGAGAAGACGCTGGTCGACGTGCTCGCCCGCCGGCTGGGCCAGCCGGCGGACGCGATCGACGTGCGGGTGCAGGCCGCCGCCATGAGCGCGGTGCTGCGGGTGGCGACGGACGACGTCGCGCAGGCCACGGTCGGCGGCGTCACGTCGGGTGTGCTCGACGGGCACCGCGAACAGCTGGCCCGCGCGCTGGGTCTGGTGCTGCGCGGTCTGTCGCAGGCGCCGGCTACGGCGTGAAGGTCGAGAGCGCCCACAGGAAAGCGCCGACCAGCACGACGAAGAGCACGACACCGGTGGTGCCCGCGAGCACCATTCCGGAGCCGGCGGAGCGCCACGAGTCCGGCGCCGCGACCCTGACCAGGCCACCGGCGACGGCCGAGCCGAGCGCGATCCAGAAGAACGCGAGGAGGTAGGCGCCCCCTCGCCAGCCGAAGGTGCCGTCCACGAGAGCGGCGGCGGTGAGGACCAGCAGGACTGCGGGGGTGGCGAAGCCGGCCAGCGAGGCGAGCTTGCCACGGTCGATTTCGGTCACACCTCGAGAGTGCCGCCACCGGCCGCCCACGGCATCGGTACAACTACTCACCGGCGTTCGTTGGGCCGTTCGGGTGTTGCGCGCAACACATACCTCCGCTCGGGCGATTTCACAGGCAGGTGGGGAACCGAGGGGTGAGCGGCCATCATTTTCGTCAGCTACACCAGGAACGACGACCGGAGAGTGCAGGCGCTCAAGGACGACCTCGAGCGGCTGCACTGGCAGGTGTGGCTGGACCACGAGATCCACGGTGGCGAGCAGTGGTGGCGCGAGATCATCGGGACCATCCAGCAGGCCAAGGTGTTCGTCTTCGCGCTGTCCGACGCGTCGTGGCGGTCCAAGCCGTGCCAGGAGGAGCTCGACTACGCGAAGAAGCTGGGCCTCCCGGTGCTGCCGGTGCAGGTCGGGCCCGTGCACAACCTGCGCATCCCGATCATGGAGACGCAGGCGATCGACTACCGCGAGCGCACGCCGGAGGCCGTGCTGGCGCTGGTGGCCGCGCTGGCCGACCTGGCGAGCCGCCGGATCGTGCTGCCCGACCCGTTGCCGGACCCGCCCGCCGTGCCGTTCGAGTACCTCTACCGGATGGCCGAACGGCTCGGGCCCAAGCCGATCCCCGCCGACGACCAGGAACTGCTCATCGCCCAGTTCCGCAGCAAGCTCCGCAACGAGGACGACGACGTCGCGCGGGCCGACATCGTCAAGCTGCTCAAGGAGCTGCGCCGCCGCAAGGAGCTCACGGTCGGCAACGCGGAGGAGGTCGACTCCCTGCTGGAGGCCGCGGAACGGGTCGTGGCGGAGACCGAGGACGGCGCGACCCGGCTGCCGCCGACCGACCACTGGCGGCAGGGCAGGACCAAGCCCCCGCCGGAGCAGGAGACCGAACGGCCGTCACCGCCTCCCGCCGTTCCTCCCTCGGCGCCGCCGAAGCGCGAGAGGAAGCCGGAGCCGCCGCAGCCGCCCCGGCCCGCGCACCAGTGGCCCGGCACGCGCGAACCCGAGCCCGCGAAGACCGAGCCGGAACAGGAACCCGGTGCCACGCCGGAGGAACAGCCGAAGGGCGACGAGGCTCCGGTCTGGCTGCGCACGCTCGTCCAGAACGGCGCCGTGACCCCGCCGAGACAGCCGGCGACGTCGCCCGCCGCGCCGACCGGCGGGTGGTGGCAGGCGACCGAGCAGCAGAAGCCGGCGGCACCCGAGCCCGCGCCGAAGGCCAAGCGCGCCTTGGCGTTCGTGAGCGCGGTGCTCGGCGCGACCGGTCTGCCGTTCCTGTTCTTCGCCGTGGCCCGGGAGGACCGCGTCGTCGAACGCGTCGGTGTCGTTCTGCTGCTGGTCACCGTAGCGTTGGGACTGTCGCTCGCCCTCGTCTCGTTGACGCGCAAGGAACCGAGGTCCCGTGCGGCGGTCGTGATCGCCGGGATCGGTCTCGCCGGCGTTCTCCTGTTCGCCGCCTTCTCCGGCGTCTTCTAGGGCTTTCTGCCGCGCAGGGCGAACCCGCCGGCCAGCACGAGCGCGAACGCGACACTCGCGAACACCGTGGCGAGGTCCTCGTCCGCGTCCGCCGCGTCGAGCAGGCCCGCCGACGTCACCCCGGCCAGGAACCACGTCACCACGGCCGCCACGAGGACGAGCCAGACGGCGGGCTTCTTCTTCGGCTTGGGCGGCACCGGGGCAGGAGCCGTTGCCTCCCACCAGTTCGCCACGGGCCTGCGCGGTGGTGGCGGGGGAGGGACAACGGGCTGGGGCGGAATCTCCGGTCGCGGCGGCGGGACGGCGTGCCCGGCGCTGCCCGCGACGACGGTCGAGGTGCGTTGCCACCACGGCAGCGCGGAGGGTTCGAGCAGGTCGTCGAGCGCCCCGCCGGCCCTCCACCCCGGCCGGCAGCACTCCTGCAGCCGCGCGGCCAGCCGGTCGATCCGCGGGTCGCCCAGGCTCGCGAGGTGCCGCCACGCCGGGGTGTCGAACGACTGGAAGTCCTGCTGGGTGAACAGGAGGTTGTCGTCGGTGTTGAGCGTCGACCACGTCGGGCGCAGCGAGAGAGCCGACAGCGACAGGTAGATGACGAGCCCCGGAAACGTGTCCATCCAGCGGCCCCAGGGCCGTCCCGGCGGCTGGTAGTTGTGGTGGCCGGTCTCGGCGGGCGGTGCGCCGCCGGCGAAGTCCTCGATCCACGCGCAGTCGAAGTCGACCAGCCGCAACGCGCCGCGGGTGTCCACGAGCACGTTGCCGTGCTGGAGGTCTCCGTGCGCGAAGTCCGCCTGCTGCAGGCGGTGCACCAGGCCGCGCCACGACCGCGCCAGCTCCGCGAGCGCCGCGGTGTCCTGGTGCGTCACCAGTTCGTCGACGTGCCGGTTCAGCGTGTGGCCCTCGACCCACGGCATCTCGACCACGGGCCAGGTGGCGCCGCCGACGCGGATGCCGTCGTCGATCCACCGCGGCAGCGCGACGGCGTCGGTCAGCTTTCGGGACGTGAAGTGCCCGCGCAACGCGTCGTAGCGTCCGCTGTTGCTCGCGTCGGCACGGGTGAAGAACCGCAACGCGCGGGCCTCGTCGCCGGCCATCGCCTTGAACACCACCGCGCTCGCACCCGAGGCGGGGGACGGGATCTGGAACACGGGGTGCACGACCAGGTCGAGGGCGCGCAGCCCGTCGGTGGTGAACGCGTCCGGCCGCTGCACCGCCTTCATGTAGTCGTCGAACCCCGGATAGCGCATCAGACGCACACCACCAGCTGGTCCGGCCACGACGCCGCGACGCTGACCCGCATCAGCGTGACGTCGTCGTTGGTCATCTCCTTCGTCTCCCGCCGGTCGTCGGCGAGCGCGCGGAAGCGGTCGGGGTGGTCGAGCCCGGCGAGCAGGCCCCACAGCTCGTCCTCGTCCTGCCGGAGCATCCAGTGGGCGAGCGCGTCCGTCGCCAGGTAGAGCAGGTCGCCCGGCTCCACGGCGCCCTCCGCGTACGTCATCCGCTCCAGCACGCCCGGCAGCGCGGACGGCGCGGTGGAGACGCCGGCGGGGTTGACGCCGAAGTCGTCCGAGCTCATCGGCGGGAAGTGGCCCAGCAGGCGGTTGCCGCGGACGTGGAACAGCACGGTGTCGCCCACCGAGACCGCCCGCCAGCGCGGGTGCCTGCCCGTCAGGTCGGTGAGCTCGCAGCCGAGGAACGTGGCGAACGAGCCGACACTGTCCAGTTTGAACAGTTCGACGCCGGAAGCCCGTGCCAGCAAGGGGTCGTGGCGCCACTCGTCCTGCGCGCGGGCGGCCCAGCCGAGCAGTGACGACTCGGTCAGCTCGACGTCCGGCGCCACGAACCCCTCGGCGAGCCGCATCGCCCACCGCGTCGAGCCGAACCCCTCGGTGGCGCCGTCCGCCACCGCGAACCGCGGGCCGCGCCCGGTCGCCGGGTCCTCCGGTGCCGCGGCGGCACCGTCCTCCCACTCCCACGGGTCGTTGCCCTGCTTGGGAGCGGAGAAGACCACCTGCCAGGCGTGCACGACGTCACCGCGCCCGGTCCGGCACCCTGGTGCCGATCTGCAGCACCCGCAGCAGCGTCGAGCGGCCGACGTTGAGCGCGAGCCCCCGCGCGCCCTGCCGCACGTCGTACCCGTCGGCGCGGGCGTTCTCGGCCATCGGCGGCGGCAGTTCGCTGCTCAGCGCGAACAGCTCGGGCCCCGGCTGCGGCAGGCCGCTCGGGTCGGAGGGGAACACGACCTCCCGCGCGTCGGTCGGCGAGAGGAACACGTTGAAGAACAACGCGGGCCCGTCGCTGGTCTCGATCGACGTCAGCCGCTTCACCCAGTCCTGCAGCGTCGCGCCCTGGTGCGGGCTGTCGGTGACCATGCCGTCGGTGATGTTGATGATGATGGGAGGGAACGAGTCCGGGTGCGCGCCGACCCAGTCGAACACGTGCGCCCCCGCCGCCTCCACTGCCTGGCACATCGGCGTGCGGTAGCCGTGCACCGGGTCCACCCAGACCGGCATCCGCACGGGGACGGGCATCGCGTCGATCGACGGCTCGTCGCGCACCGCGAACGGGTTGGCCGCGAGCTCGGGCAACGGCACCAGGCCGCGCCCGGTCAGCGCACCGCCGAACGCGCTCTCCACGCCCTCGCCACCGGGACCGGTGATCCGTGCGCCGTAGCTGAACACGCCGACGTCGAAGTAGTGCCGGACCGGGGCGTTGACCTCGATGGTCGCCTTGACGCACATGTCGAGCAGGATGTTGTTGACCGCGAGCGCCGCGCCCGCCGCGAGCGACCCGCCCGTGGCGCCCCAGTGCAGCTTCATGGAGTCCGACCGGTCGAGGAGGATGACGACGCATCCCGGTGTCGCTCGCGACACCCATTGCCGGTACGTGCCGATGGTCATCTGTGCTCCTCCTCGGCAGGGGTGGCTCTGGTCAGGTTGTGCCGCACCACGGTCGGCGGCCACGGGGTGCCCTGGCGCCACTCCCATTCGGTGCGGCAGTGGGGGTTGCGGCAGGTGAACGCGCAGACCTCGTCGTCGCGCCGCAGGTCGAGCTCGAACCCCGCGCACCGCGGGCACTGCGCGATCTGGGCCCGGTGGGCGTCGAAGTCGTGGAGCGGCACCGCTTTCCGCGCGGTCTGGACTGGCGGCGGTGCGACGGGCCGGCTGGTCTGGTTCCACCAGTCGTTCCTCGGCGCGGGAGCAGGCGCGGAAACGGGGGCGGGCGGGGGTGCGGGCAGCGCAGGCAGGGGCCGGGGTGCGGGTGCCGGGGCCGGGAACGCCTGCGGCTCGGGTGCGTCCGCGCCGTGCACCCCGACGAGCGCGAGCGCGATGCCGAGCAGGCCGCAGAACGCGACGACGACCAGCGTCCGGATCGTGCCGAGTCCGTCGAAGAACGAGATTCCGAGTGCGGCGCCGGTCACGCCCAGCACCACCGTCGCCCCCAGGACCACCTGCGCCATCACCCGTTCCGACACGGTCAGCCCCCCTTGACGACCTGGATCGAGACCTCGCGGCTCTTGGCGGGGATCGACCAGCAGGGCGTGCCCGTCCCGTGTCCCGTCCAGCCCGCGGGCAGCGTCACGCACAGCGTCACCGGGCCGATGGCCCTGGCGAGGGTGACCGCTCCCTGCGCGCCGACCGCCAGCTCCGCGTCCGCGCCGTCCCTGCGGACGCGCACCGCGCTGCCCGCCAGCTCCGCCGGGGAGACGTCGTCGAACCTGCCCTTCTCGTTCGCCTGCTTGGCGACGAGGCGGACGGTCACCTCCGCCGGCGCGTCGTCGGAGGTCATGAGCGCGCCGAGCACCAGCGCGGCGCCGAACGAGATCAGCAACGCGTACACCGGTGCCATGAACCGGCTGGTGATCCACTCAGGCATCACTGTTCACCGGGCGCCTCCGCACGGTCAGGTGAGCACTCACCTGTCAGTCGCGCGCCGGTCGGCATGTGTGTCGGAGGGAGCGCCCAATACCCACGAATGGTCCAACGGGCCTGGGTAACGTGGTGTCGGTGGAAGATCTTGGGGACATGACCGCGCGCCTGGCTCTGCGATTCGGGCCGGGGGTCGCGCGGTGGTGCGAGGGCGTGCCGGCGCGAGTGGCGGAGCTGGAGCGGCGGTGGGGGTTCGAGCTGCTTGAGGAGCTCGAACCCGGTGCTGTGTCGGTGGTGTTCCGGTGCCGGTGGGTGGACGGCACGCCCGCGGTGCTGAAGCTCAGCCCCGGCGAGAAGTTGCTCGGTGCACAGGCCGGGGCGCTGGGGTTGTTCGCGGCGTCGGGACGGGTGCCGGCGGTGTTCGCGGCGGACGGCGACGCGCTCGTGCTCGAGGAGGTGCTGCCGGGCACCCTCGCGGAGGACCTGCCGCTCGCCGGGCTGCCGGAGAGGTGGGCGGGGCTGCTCGCGGCGTTGCACGCGGTGCCGGAGCGGCCGGTCGGGGTGCTGCGCGGGCGGTGCGAGGAGTTCCTCGGCCGGATCGGGCGGCGGCTGGACGAGCCGGCGATCGGGGCGCGGGTGTCCCCGGCGGACTGGGCTCGGACCGTCGAACGGTGTGAGAAGTTGCTGGACTCGCAGGGCAGGACCGTGCTGCTGCACGGCGATCTGCACCTCGGCAACGTGCTCGACGGCGGTGCGCGCGGGCTGGTGGCCATCGATCCCAAGGCGTGCGTGGGTGATCCGTGCTTCGACGCCGCGGACCTCGTCGTGGCCGGACCTGGGATCGAGGACCGGTGCGAGGAGGTCGCGGCGGCGTGCGGGCTCGACGGCGACCGGTTGTTCGCGTGGAGCCAGGTGTTCGCGATGCTGCTCGCCATCGCGCACCTCGGCGGCGAGCCGGACGAGGCACTGGTGGAGGAGCTGCTCACCGTGACGAGATGAGCTCCGCCACCCGTCCCTTCAACGCGTGCGCGACCGAGTCGAAGCCGTTCTTGACGTAAGCGCCCTGCGCCGCGAACACCGCGTCCGCGTACTTGCCGGTGAACGTCTCGAACGTGCGGTAGCTGCACCGGCCGGAGTCGAGCGGCGTGATCAGCTGGTCGCGGGTGCCGAGCAGGCCGGGGAACGTGTCACCGGTGTCGTACCGCAGCAACCGGGGCGGCTCGACGACCCGGATGTACTCGCGGCTGACCCACGTCCCGTCGCTGCCGTCGGGCTTGGGCAGGGTGAGGTCGATCGGCGAGCCGACGGCCAGCGTCGTGTCGACGGCCCGGGTGTACGGGTTCCAGCGCGGGTAGTTCGGGTAGTCGAGCAGGACGCTCCAGACGAACTCGGCGGGCGCGTCGATCTCCACGGTCACGGACTCCACGAGGTGGCTCATGCCGGCATGTACTCCCCGCCGTTGACGTCCAGCACCGCGCCCGTGACCTCGGAGGCGAAGCGGGACAACAGGAACAGGACAGCGCCCGCGCACGCGTCGTCGGCCGGGATGCGGCCCAGCGGGTTGCGGGCGGCGATCTCGTCGTAGACGTCCTGTTCGGACAGACCGCGCGCGTCGGCGGTGAGCTTGAGGTAGAACCGGACGCCGGGTCCGTCCAGCCAGCCCATCACGGCCTGGTTGGCGCGGATGCCGTGCTCGCCGAGTTCCAGCGCCAGGAACTGGGTCGCGGTCGCCATCGCCGCCTTCGCCACCGCGTAGCCGGCCTCGCCGCGCATCGGCTTGCGGGTGGTCATCGTGCCGATGTTGACGATCGAACCGCGGCCGGCGGCCTTCATGTGCGGCACCACCGCGCGGGTCACGTTCAGCGCGCCGAACAGGATGATGTCCATCGACCGCCGGACCGCCTTCTCCGGCGTCTCCAGCAGGTCGAAGAAGCCGGGGTGCCCGAACGCCGAGTTCACCAGGCCGGTGATCGTGCCGAACCGGTCCACCGCCGTCTCGACGAGCTTCGCGACGTCCTCGGCCCGGCGGACGTCGCACTGCACGCCGACGGCCTCGCCGCCCGCGCCCAGCACGTCCTTCTCCACCTGCTTCATCACGTCGGCGGACCGGGCGGCCATGACCACCTTCGCGCCCTCGGCCGCCGCGCGCGCGGCGAGCTTCGACCCCATGCCGGGACCGACGCCCGTGATCACCACGACCTCGTCCTGGAGCATCACAGGTAGACCTCCGAGTAGAAGGCGAAGTCACGCCGCAGCTGGTCCTCGGCGAGGCCGAAGTCCTCGGGCGTGTAGGAGTGCGAGCCGTGCCGTTCGGTGCGGTTCCGGTCCAGGTAGGCCTCGAACGCCGCGTCGTCGGCGGGACCGGCGGGCAGGCCCAGCTGGTCGAGCACCTGGCGGGCCACCTCGACGGGTTTGCCCACGGTGTCGGCGAACCGCACGTCGACGAACCGGTCCGGGCGCGCCGCCCGTGCGGAGGTGAAGTCCTGCAACGTCTTCGCGAACCGGCGCGACCAGTACCGTCCTATCAGGACCGGATCGGCGTTGTCGCTGTACTGCGAGGTCATCGCCCGCACCATCGACGCGTACGACGGCACGGCGTTCACCGGTGAGCGGTGCGTCATCACGATCTTGCACGTCGGGAACTCGTCCAGGACGGTGTCCACGGCCGTCAGGTGGTGCGGCGACTTGAGCACCCAGGGCTGCGAGCGGCCGGGGTTCTGCCACTGCAACACCTGCAGCCACTCGCGCAGCTCGCGGTACGCGGGCCGTTGGTCGGCCGAGCGCAGCCAGTCGCCGTACGACGGCACCCAGTAGAACGAGTCGAAGCTCATCGACACGAACGTCCGGTCGAGCAGGAGCACGTCCTCCTCCGGCCCGTCCCACACGACCGTGTGCAGGTCGCCGAAGTCGGGGGAGAGCTGCGCGAACACCTGCATGCGTTCCCGGGCCCGGTGTTTGCGCTTCTCGGCCTCGGGACTCTCGCCGGGGAACGGCAGCGGGTACGCGACCTCCCACGACAGCGTGGACGTGACCTGGGGCGACGCCGACAGCAGGCGGTGCAGCAGCGTCGACCCGGTGCGCGGCAGGCCGCAGATCTCGGCGGCCACCCGCACGTCGACGTCGAGCACGGACGGGTCGACGCGCTGCAACTCCCGCAACCGCAACCGGTCCGAGAGCAACGCGGTCAGCCGGTGCTTGGTCAGCTCGAAGCCCAACGGGGACAGCGCGGCCTCGGTGTTGAGGCCGCGCACCAGCACGTCGAGCGGTTCGCGGAACCAGTCGTCGCCGAAGTCGGTGAGCCCGGTCTTCGCACGGGCCTTGTCCAGCAGCTCGGCGACGTCCAGTTTGGTGGTGACCGTCATCGGACCTCCTCCAGGGGCACCACGCGGCACTTCGGGACCGGGTGTTCGGAAGCGCCGAGCCAGCGCAGCAACGCCGTGCCGGACGAGTGCCCGCAGGTGTCGATCCAGTTGCCCACGCCGGGATCCTCCGCCGCCACGACGATCGTCAGCCGGCCGTCGGACGACAGCGTCGCGGTGTGCTTGTTGACGGTGACCCGGCGGCGGTGGTCGAGCGACTCCATCCACCAGTTGTCGAGCTGGAAGTTCCAGTACGGGCAGTCCGGCACGTCGGTCTCGACCACCCACGCCTCACCGGGTTCCAGCGCCCAGTAACCGTGCAGGTAGAAGATCTCCGGGTCGCCGCCGGCGCGCTGGAACATCTCCTGGCCGAAGTCGGGCAGCTCGTTGGGGCGCGCCATGAACGTGCGCGTCCAGTGCGCGAACGTGGCCGCGGTGCCGTGCACGGACAGCGACGCCCGTTGCAACGCCTTGGCCAGGAACTCGGGGGTCAGGCCGGCGGGCGTCGACGGGCCGCCGACCTGCTCGATGTGCCACTCGCCGGGCACTTCGGTGGTGCGGTCGAGGTACGTCTGGCGCACGACCAGCCCGGTCGAGTCGGGCGCCAGCGGCAGCCAGTTCCCCGGTTGCTCCTCGGCGCTCGCGATGATCTCCACCGTGCCGTCCGCCGCGACCGCGAGATCGGCGTCGGACAGCTCGCCGGTCGACGCCATCGTGCCGTCCTTGGCGTACCGGTTGGCCTTGGAACCGATGCTGAAGTACGCGATCGTGCCGCGTTTCCCGGTGATCCGGTACGTGCGGTCGCCGCGGATGTTCGCCGACAGGTAGACGTTGTCGGGGTTGTCCGCGCCGATCTTGACGAGGTCGAGCTCGTGGAAGCGCGGGAAGTCGGGATCGGCGTTGTCGAGGCAGGAGTACAGCATCTCGCGGGTCAGCCGGGCGAGGTACCGGTAGCCCTCCGCGCGGTCCAGCGGGGTGTCCGGCCCGGAGAGCACCACCTCACCGGCCTTCTCCAACGCCCGGCAGAACGTCGACCACGCCTCGTCCGGCACGGATGCCTCCCGAATCTAGAACGTGTTCTAGTGAACGTACACGATTCTGGACAACGTTCAACAGACGCCGAGCGTGCGAAGCCGAGCCACCACGACGTCGGCGGCCGCCCCGGGGTCCAGTGCCGTCGTGTCGAGCCTGACCTCGGGCTCCAGCGGTGGTTCGTACGGTGAGTCGATGCCGGTGAAGTTCGGCAGCTCACCGCGCCTGGCCTTGCGGTACAGACCCTTCGGGTCGCGCTGTTCGGCGACCTCCAGTGGGGTGTCGACGAAGACCTCGCAGAACTCGTTCTCGGCGACCAGGTCGCGCGCGAGCGCCCGTTCCGCGCGGAACGGCGAGATGAACGAGACCAGCACGATCAGCCCCGCGTCGACCATCAACGCCGCCACCTCGGCGATGCGCCGAATGTTCTCGACCCGGTCGGCGTCGGAGAACCCGAGGTCGGAGTTGAGGCCGTGCCGGACGTTGTCGCCGTCCAGCAGGAACGTGTGCCTGCCCTCGGCGTGCAGCGCCTTCTCGACCAGGTCGGCGATCGTGGACTTGCCCGCGCCCGACAGCCCGGTCAGCCACACCACGCACGGCCGGTGCCCGTTGCGTGCGGCCCGCGCCCGTTTGTCGACGGTGAGGGTCTGCCAGCGGACGTGCGCCGGGCGCAACGCGAAGTCGATCATTCCGGCGCCGACCGTGGCGTTGGAGAGCCGGTCCAGCACGACGAACGAGCCCAGGTCGCGGTTCGTCCGGTAGCTCTCGAACGGCACCGGCGCGTCGAAGTGCACGGTGTCGACGCCGATCTCGTTGAGCCGCAACGCCTTGGTGGCGGTGAACCCGACCGTGCGGGCGCCGATCTTGGCGAGGTACTGCCGGCCCGGCAGCAGGCCCGTCTCGTCGAGCCACACGAGGTGCGCCTGGAACGAGTCGGCGACACCCGGCGGGTCCGACGCGGCGGCCAGCACGTCGCCGCGGCTCACGTCCACGTCGTCGGCGAGCACGACGGTGACCGACGAACCCGTTGGTGCGGTGGAGAGATCGCCGTCCATCGTGACGATCCGCTCCACAGTTGACCTGCGACCGTTCGCGCGGACCTCGTCGCCGGCGCGCAGCGTGCCGCCCAGCACCCGTCCGGAGAAGCCGCGGAACGTCGAGTCCGGCCGGTTGACCCACTGCACCAGGAACCGCGACGGGCCGTCCGACCTCCTGCCGGTGTCGACCGTCTCCAGCCACTGCAACAACGTGGGTCCGTCGTACCACGGCGTCAGCTCGCTGCGGTCGACCACGTTCACGCCCTCGGTCGCGGACATCGGCACGCTGGTGATCTCGGCGAGGTCCAGTTCGGCGGCGAACTCCGCGAACGCCCTGCTGACCCGGTCGAAGACCTCGCGCGAGTAGCCGACGAGGTCGAGCTTGTTCACGGCCAGCACCACGTGCCGGATGCCCATCAGCGACACGATCCGGGCGTGCCTGCGAGTCTGGTCGAGCACGCCCTTGCGCGCGTCGAGCAGGATGACCGCCGCCTCGGCGGTGGACGCGCCCGTGGCCATGTTGCGCGTGTACTGCTCGTGGCCCGGTGTGTCCGCGACGATGAAGCGCCGCGCCTCGGTGGCGAAGAACCGGTAGGCGACGTCGATGGTGATGCCCTGCTCGCGTTCGGCGGCGAGCCCGTCCACCAGCAGCGCGAAGTCCAGCTCGCCGCCGCGGGTGCCGACCCGCCGCGAGTCGGCCTCCAACGCCGCCAGGTGGTCCGCGTACAGCAGTTTCGACTCGTACAGCAGGCGGCCGATCAGCGTGCTCTTGCCGTCGTCGACGCTGCCGCAGGTGATGAACCGCAGGAGCTCCATCAGAAGTAGCCCTCCCGCTTCTTGCGCTCCATGGACCCGCTCTGGTCGTGGTCGATCAGCCGGCCCTGGCGTTCGGACGTGGTCGCGGTCCGCATCTCTTCGACGATCTCCGCCACGGTCCGCGCCTCGCTGCGCACCGCGCCGGTCAGCGGGTAGCAGCCGAGCGTCCGGAACCGGACCAGCTCGGTGCGCGGGTCCTCGGACAACGGCATGCGGTCGTCGTCGACCATGATCAGCATGCCGTCGCGGTCGACGACCGGGCGTGGCGCGGCGAAGTACAGCGGCACCACGGGAATCCGCTCGCGTTCGACGTAGCGCCAGACGTCGAGCTCGGTCCAGTTCGACAGCGGGAACACCCGGATGCTCTCGCCGGGCGCCACCCGCGTGTTGTAGAGCCGCCACAGCTCCGGCCGCTGGTTCTTGGGGTCCCACCGGTGCTGCGCGGTGCGGAAGGAGAAGACCCTCTCCTTGGCGCGTGAGGCTTCCTCGTCCCGCCGGGCGCCGCCGAACGCCACGTCGAAGCGGTGCTCGTCGAGGGCTTGGCGCAGTCCCTGGGTCTTCCACAGGTCGGTGTGCCGCGCGGAGCCGTGGTCGAACGGGTTGATGCCCGCCGCCACGCAGTCCGGGTTCCGGTGCACGATCAGCTCCAGGCCGAGCTCCCGCGCGGTGGCGTCCCGGAACGCGATCATCTCGCGGAACTTCCACGTGGTGTCGACGTGCAGCAACGGGAACGGCGGCTTCGACGGGTAGAACGCCTTGCGCGCCACATGGAGCAGGACCGAGCTGTCCTTGCCGATCGAGTACAGCAGCACCGGCCGCTCGCTCTCCGCCACGGCCTCGCGAAAGACGTCGATGCTGTCCGCTTCCAGGGTGTCTAGGTGGTTCACGCGCTCACCTCCGCTCCCACCACGGTAGGGGTAAACCGAACAACGTTCAATATGGTTCTGAACGTTGTTCAAAGTAAGCTGGTGAGGTGAGCACCGAGCAGACGGCGTGGGGCGACGCGGAGGGCAGGCGGCGGGACATCCTGTCGTCGGCCGAGCTGATCCTGGAGGAGCAGGGCTACGCGGGCCTGACCATGCGCGCGATCGCGGTGGGCGCGGGCGTCAGCTCCGGCACCGTGTACCAGTACTTCTCCGGCAAGGAGGACGTGTTCGCGGCGCTGATGGAACGGCGTCACGACGAGCTGCAACGCGCGCTCGCGTCGGTCGACCGGGGTCTCGGCGTCGTCGGGGTGCTCAAGGAGGTCCAGCCGCTGGTCACCGACTTCTGGCGGCGGTTCGGGCGGTCGGCGGCGCAGTGGGAGGCCAAGGTGCTCTCCGGCGGCCGCCGGGGCAAGGAGGTCGCCGGGTCCGCGCAGGACTACCGCAAGACGCTCCGCGCGCTCGCGACGGCGTTGCGCGAGACCGCCGAGCAGTCGGGGCAGGAGCTGGTCGACGACCCGGCGCTGCCGCACTGGGTGTGGGACACGCTGATCGGCCTCGCCGACGACCTGCTGCTGCAGGGCGCGCGGATCAACAAGGTCAAGCCGGCCCAGCTCGTCGACTTCGCCTGCCGCGCGGTCGAACGGGGGATCACCAAGCCCTGACGGGCTGGGTGTAGCGCCGCCGGATGCTGGTGCCCAGCACGCCGATGTCCGCGCCGTAGACGTGGATCGAGATCGCCACCGAGCTGGAGTTGTTGCACACCTTGTGGATGTCCCCCGGAGGCACGAGGTGGGACGCCACGCCTTCCGGGGTCTTGTTGACGCGCAACGGGATCAGCCGGCCGCCGCGCAGCGCGTAGGTGGTCTCTTCTTCCTCGCCGACGTACGTGCCGACGACGCACCACGACACGTGGTCGTGGATGCAGGTTTCCTGGCCGGGCAACCAGACCAGCCCGACGACGGAGAAGCTGCCGTCGGGTTCGACGTGCAGGACGTGCTGGCGGTAGGCGTTCGGATCCGGCTCCCGTTGCGCCGCGCTCAGCAGGAACGGGTCGGTCAGGTGGCCGGCGAGCGTCCGCGACACCCGTGCGGCGACGGCCTCGTCGTCACCGCCGCGCGCGATCGCGGCCCGGAGCGAGCCCACCAGAAGCGTGG
Organism: Lentzea sp. NPDC059081; assembly: GCF_042738015.1. Classification (NCBI taxonomy): domain Bacteria; kingdom Bacillati; phylum Actinomycetota; class Actinomycetes; order Pseudonocardiales; family Pseudonocardiaceae; genus Lentzea; species Lentzea sp. NPDC059081. The sequence goes on along the minus strand of NZ_JBHYGW010000006.1, from coordinate 331,956 downwards.
CCGTGGGGGAGAGCAGGCTGTGCGTCATGAGCGGGGTCCTCCTTCGAGGGTCAGCTGATCAGCACCGTTCCCGTCAGCACCAGGACGACGATCAGCACCGTGGAGAGCAGGCCCAGCAGCAACACCGCCGGGCCGGAACGCAGCAGGGACCGCAGGCGCACCGCCGTGCCGAGGGCGAACATGCCCGCCGCCAGCAGCACGTTGTCCACGAACGTCGCCGTCGTCAGCACGACGTCGGGCAGCAGACCGGTCGCACGCACCGCCGCCATCGCGAGGAATCCGAGGACGAACAACGGCACGAGAGGCGGACGTTGGCCCGTGGACGGGTACTTGAGCCGTTCGGCGAAGCTCACCGCGGCGAGCATCGGCGCGAGCAGCACCACTCGCGTCAGCTTCACCGCCACGGCGATGGCCAGCGCGCCGGTGACCGGTCCGGCAGCGGCCACGACCTGGGCGACCTCGTGCACGCTCCCGCCCGCCCACACGCCGTACTGCGTGGACGTGAGGCTGGTGAGCGGGTAGAGCGCGGGCAGGCTGAACATCGCGATCGTGCCGAAGAGCGTGACCAGCCCGAGCGCCTTGGCCACGTCCTCCTCGTCCTGCTCGCGCACGCTGTTCATCGCGGCGACCGCGGACGCGCCGCAGATCGAGAACCCGGTGGCGATCAGCAACGACAGGCCCTCGCTCACCCCGAGCACCCGGCCGAGCCACCGCGTCACGACGAACGTCACCACCACGGCCACGACCGCGAGCGCCAGGATCTCGTAGCCGAGCTTGAGGACGTCCTGGACGACCAGCTTCAGCCCGAGCAGCACCACACCGAGCCGCAGCAGCCGGCGTCCGGCCAGCTTGATGCCGGGAGTCGTCGACGGCGGCAGCGTCACGACGTTGGCGACCACCGCGCCGAGCAGTACCGCGACGGTCAGCGCGCTGACCGAGGGCAGCAGGAACGAGACGACGACCGCGATCGCGACACCGCCGGCGACCAGGGCGAGTCCGGGCACCACCGAGTCGGACGTGCGCGGAGTGGCCCTGGTGATCCCCATGACCATCACGGTGGGGGCGGCGGCCTATTCGCAGTAGATGGACATTGCTTGGGGCCGTATAAGGCGGGCTTATGCCTTGGCGGCCGACGCGGAGATGAGCGCGTCCACGGTGGCCCGCATGATCGGCAGCTTGATCAGGTCCGGCCACGTGTAGAGGGCCGTCAGCCGTTCCGCCGACGACTCCACGTCGACCGCCGTCAGGCCGGGGTGCTGCAGGAACGACAGCAGCAGCCGCGGCACGAGCGCCACGCCCAGCCCGGCGGTGACGAGGCTCTGGATCGCCAGGTTGTCGTCCGTGGAGCAGGTGATGTCGGGGACGAACCCGGCCGCCGAGCACGCCAGGTGCACCGCGCGCTGGCACCGGACACAACCGGCGATCCAGCGTTCCTCGGCGGCGTCCGCGAGTGAGACTCGACCACGACCGGCGAGCCGGTGGCCCACCGGAACGAGCAACGCCAGCGGTTCACGCAGCAACGGCACCCGCAGCATCCCGTTGACGGCGGTCTCGTCCTGCGGTTCGTCCTGGTAGCTGAAGCTGATCACCAGGTCGACCTCGCCGCTCCTGAGCAGGGAGAACGAGTCTGGCGGCTCCTGCTCGACCAGTTCCAGGCGGAGGCTGGGGCGTTCCTGGGCGAGGATCGCGGCCGCCGCGGGCACGAGCGCGACGTTGGCGCTGGGGAACGCGCAGATCCGGATGGTGCCGATGTCGTGCGTGGCGATCGCGCTGACCTGCTGGTGCGTCGACGCCAGCCGGTCGAGCAGGTCCGACCCGCGTTCCGCGAGGATCCGCCCGGCCTCGGTGAGGTGCAGGCCACGGCCCGTGCGCACGAACAACGGCCCGCCCACCTGCCGTTCCAACGCGCGCATCTGCTGGCTCACGGCCGGCTGGCTGCAGTGCAACGCCCGCGCGGCCGCGCTGAAGGAGCCGGTCCTCGCGACGGTCGCGAAGACCTCGAGCTGGCGCGTGTCGAACATGTCTGCACTGTAAGTCTCATTTGCCGGTGACGAGCGAGTCGAGCGTCGACGACCCGTGCTCGCCGCAGTGCCTGCGCGAGGCGTCGAGCGTGATCGGCTTCTCCGCCTCGTCCGGCCTGCCCACCTGCCCGAAGAGCCGCCGCAGCAGCTCGACCTGCTCGTCCCCGCCCGCCCGCAGGAAGTCGCTGCAGCTCGACCGGACGGTCAGCCGGTCGTCCTGCGGCATGAGGTCCATCGGCCCGAAGACGAAGAGCAGCGCCACGAAGATGGCGAGGCCGAACGCGATGACCGCGCCGCCCGACGAGCTCTTCTTCGGCGTGAGCCACGTCTGCGCCTGCTCGATGAACGGCTCGGCGGGCGAGAGGTCGGTGTCGATCCAGAACTCGACGCTGTCGCCGCCGGTCACGTCGAACTGCACGTGCCCGGCGGCGAGCATGATGCGCATGATCGCGGTCCGCTCGTAGGAGCCCGTCCAGAACGGGTCGGGCCGCACGAGCACGAGCCGGTCCGGCAGCAGGAACACGACGTCCCGCTCGCCCCTCGCGAGGCGCGCGGTCTGGCCAGGCTGGACGACGGCACCCGCCAGCCGGGCCAGAACGAGGTCGTGCTCGTGCTCGTCGAGAGCCTGGGCGGCCGTCGACCACAGGTCGGGTTCCACGTCACTGCTATCGCTGCTGGTGGGGACCTGAGTTAGCCGGAAAGGGCGACTTTCGTCCGAATGCCGGTCAGAAAGTGAGCTTCCACGAGTCGATGAAGCCGGTGTCCTGTCGTGCGACGTCCTGGACCCGCAGCTGCCAGGTGCCGTTCGCGACCTCGCTGGAGGCGTTGACGGTGTAGGTCGCGATCACGTTGTCGGCCGAGTCGCTGCCGCTCGACCCCTTCAACCGGTAGACCGACCCGTCCGGGGCGACCAGGTCGACGACCAGGTCACCGCGGTAGGTGTGCGGGATCGCGACGTCGACCTTCAACGTCGACGGCGCGTTGCCGCTGATGCCGGAGACGGTGATCGGGCTGGTCACGGCCGCGCCCGCGTCCGGGATCGCGACGTCGGCGCTGTTCTCGAACGAGCCGCCGCCGGGAGGCTGGGTGCCGGTGTCGACCGCCTCGAACGCGTCGACGCGGCCCTCGCCGAAGAAGTTGTTCTTGGCCGTGGTGCCGCTGCACCTGCTGTCGGTGCAGCTCAGGTCGTCCGCCTGGGTCGCGAGCAGCGCGCGGAGCTGCGCCGGGGTGGCCCCGGGGTTGGCCGACTTGAGCAGCGCCGCCACGCCCGCGACGTGCGGGGAGGCCATCGACGTGCCGGACTTGGAGCCGTAGCGGCCGCCGGGGACCGTGGAGTAGACGCTGTCACCGGGCGCCGCGACGTGGACCTTGTCGGTGCCGTAGTTGGAGTACGACGACTTGCCGTTCGCGGTGGTGATCGCCGAGACGCTGACGACCCCGGACATCTCGGTCGGCACGCTCAGGCAGTCGTTGGTGATGTTCCGCTGCACCGGCGTCGAGTCGTTCGGGCTGGTGGTGTCGCGCGTCTTGCTCGCGAGGTTGTAGTTCTCGTTGCCCGCCGCCGCGACCGTGAGGACGCCCTTGCCCTCCGCGTACGCCACGGCCCGCTTGGTGCCCTCCAGGATCGCGTCCTGGTCGGCGTTGTCGGGGCAGTTGAACAGCCACGGGTCGGTGTAGTAGCTGTTGTTGGTCACCTCGAAGCCGCGGTCACCGGCGAAGACCATGGCGCAGATGGTGTTCTCGGGGAAGAACAACCCGGTCGGCTTCTCCGCGATGCGCACCGAGGCGATCTTCACGCCGGGAGCGACACCGACCACGCCACGACCGTTCTTGGCGGCCGCGATCGTGCCGGCGACGTGCGTGCCGTGCGTGTCCGTGTCCCGCCACGAGCCCGTGCGAGTGTCGAGCTTTCCGTAGGCGCACGACGCGGAGTTGGCCGCGTCGAAGTTGTCCTTGAGGTCGTCGTGCAGGTCGTCGACGCCCGTGTCGAGGACACCGACGGTCACGCTCGACGAGCCCGGGTTGACGGCCCACGCCCGGTCGGCGCCGATCTGCGACATGTCCGTGCGCACCGGCTCGGTCGTCGCCGGCGTCGCCTGCGAGGGTGCGGCCGGGATCGGCGGGTTCGCCGCCTCGGAGGGGATGTCGCTGGTGCGGGTGGCACCGACCTTCTGCACGCCACTGACGGCGCGCATGTTGGTCGCGAAGTCGGTAGTGCTCGCGTGCGCGACGATGACGCCGATCGCGTCGTAAGTGGTCCACACCGTGCCGTTGTTGCTCGCGATCGCCTCAGCGGCTCCGGCCGTGGCGCCCGGTGCCGTGATGACGAGGTACGCGCGTGTGCCCGCGAGAGGCGCCGCGGCAGCGGGGGATGCCGCCGTCAGGACGCCGGCGCCCACGACCGCGGCGATGGCCGCGGTGCGCAGGCGTGAACGTGAACGCAGAAACACTGTTCCTCCAACACTCCCTAGCGGGCGATGCCCGCGCGTGGTGCGCGGGTGCAGGGGCCCGTTGCTTGTAGTGGAGGAGGTCAAACCGGATTCGGGACGCTTCCTCGCAGAAATGCCCCGATCGGCTCACGTCGCACGTCAGAGCACTTCTGGTCAGGACAGCGCCGTCGGCAGGCTCTCGAAGCCGCGCAGGATGCGGGTCGGGCGGCGGCGGGCACCGGGCAACGGCTGGAGTCGCGGGAAACGCTCGAAGATCGTGCGCAGGCCGATCTCGCCCTCCATGCGCGCGAGCTGCGCGCCCAGGCAGTAGTGGCGGCCCGCGCCGAACGAGACGTGGTCGCGTGCGTTCGTGCGGGTGACGTCGAAGCGGAGGGGGTTCTCGAAGACGTCCGGGTCGCGGTTGGCGCCCGCGAGCACGGTGGTGACGAGCTGGCCGCGGCGGACCGGGATGCCGGCGACCGTCGTGTCCCGCGCGCACATCCGGCCGGTCAGCAGGACCGGTGGGTCGAAGCGCAGGACCTCGTCGACGGCGTTGCTCCACAGCTCCGGCCGGGTGCGGACGGCGTCCAACTGCTCGGGATGCCCGGCCAGCAGGGAGATGCCGTTGCCGAGGAGGTTCACGGTCGTCTCGAAACCGGCCGCCAGCACGAGGCCCGCGGTGGCCTTCAGCTCGCGTTCGGTGAGGCCCTCGCCGTCCTCGCGGGCGGTGATCAGGCGGCTGAGCAGGTTGTCGCCGGGGTTGCGGCGCAACGTGTCCAGGTGGTGGCTCAGCCAGGCGTCGAAGGTGTTCAGGGTCGTCTCGACGGTCCGGAACACGCGCCACGACAGGCCGAGGTCCAGGCTGGGCGCCGCCGCCGCGCCGATGGCCAGCACGGTCGCGCGTTCTTCCGGTGGCACGCCGAGGATCTCGCTGATCACCGTCACCGGCAGCAAGCCGCAGTACGCCTCGACGAGGTCGACGGGACTCGCCGGGTCGAGGCCGTCGAGCAGCTCGTCGGCGATCTCCTGGGTGCGGGTGCGGAGCTGGTCGACGGCGCGGGCGGTGAACACGCGGGTGACCAGCTTGCGGTAGCGGGTGTGCGAGGGCGGTTCGACGGCCAGCAGCGACGGCGGGCGGACGGGGTGCATCACGTCCGTGTCGGACCACGCGGCGAGCTTGCCGAGCAGGCCGGCGCCGAACCGCGGCCTGGCCGTCACGAACGCGTCGTCGGACAGCACCGCCCTGACGACCTCGTGGCGGGTCGTGGTGTGGCCGACCTGCGTGGCGGCGAGCGGCCCGCGGGAGCGGATCTCGTCGAACAGGCCGGTCAGGTCGGCGCCGGTGGAGGCCTCGACCGTGATGCGGCCCTGCAGGTCGCCGCGGCGTGCGGCCAGCCGCAGCACCGTGCGCGGCAGCGCGTGGCCGATGCCCCAGCGCACCGCGGGTTTGACGTGCTGATCAGCCAGGCTCGTCACGGTTCGCAGCGTGGCCGGTAGGCCGCTGTGAGTCAAGGTCTGCGCCATCCGGAGGAACCGGAAGTCCACTTGGGACGACCCGCTAAGGTGCCGCGCCATGGAAATCCGGGCACTGCTCGACCGCATGGACGACGACCGCTTCAAGCAGGAGGCGCAGGAGTTCGCGTCGGCGCAGGGGATCACGACGTTCGGGCAGATCGTCGATCTGATGGCGACCTCGGAGGACGGCCAGGTCGTGCGGCAGGCGTGCCGGGTGTTCTCGTTGCTCAAGGCCGGCGACGAGATCTACGTCGAGGCGCTCGCGCACCCGCACGAGACCGTCCGCCGCGAGGCCGCGAGCATGTTCCGCGGCGAGCACGCGCTCCTGCACGCCCGCGCTTTGCTGCCCGTGCTGGCCGACGAGAACTTCTACGTGCGCAGGGAAGCGCTGTGGGCGTTCGGCACGATGGGACCGGACGTGCTGCCGCTGCTGCAGGAGACGCGCCGCACGGCCAAGGGTGCGGTGCGCAGGGCGGCACTGGCCGGGATCGCGGAGGTCGCGGGCCCGGACGCGTTCTCGCCGGAGGACCGCGGGGTCGTCGAGCGGTTCATCCGCACCAAGATCGCCGACGAGGCGTACGAGACCGACGAGATGCACCTCTGCGGCGGCTGGTACGCGCTCAAGACCGACGACCAGGCCGCCGTGCTCGGTGTCTGCGGGCTGCAGGACCCGACGCCGGTGACCAAGGTCCTCGGCGCCCAAGCCTGGAACAACGACCACCACGCGTGGGCGAAGGACGACGAGCACGTCGACTGCGCCAGGGTCTACGTCACGGGCGCGTGGGACGGCTGGACGCTGGTGTTCGGCGAGCCGTTCGCGCACGGGACCCGGTCGGTGCCGGAGATCTGCGCGGTGCTCAGCGCGGTGTTCGGCGAGGCGCACTACTACGGCATGAGCTGCGGCGACGGCTGGACCGCCTGGTGCATCGCGGAGAAGGGCGAGGTCCTGCGCTACTACGACGCGTTCAAGGACGAGGACCAGTTCGGCGAGCTCGAGGTCGAGGAGGGCTGGGGCCTGCCGCACGACTGGAGCGACGAGAACGACGACCTGGAGGACATCTGGGCCACGGACGTCGCGAAGGAGCTGTCGGTCGACCCCACGTACTTCGAGGGCGACGTCGAGGGGCACGGCGTGCTCGCACTGACGCAGTGCGGCCGCATCCACGGCTCTCCCAAGGGTTTCCTGCAGATCGTCACGTGACCTGCGGGGCCTGGCGGGCTGCGGCGACGAACTCGCGCATGCGGGCGTGGTCCTTCACGCCGCGGCTCGACTCGATGCCGCTCGACACATCCACGCCCCACGGCCGCGCGACGCCGATCGCCCCGGCCACCGTCTCCGGGGCCAGCCCGCCGGCCAGCACCCACCGGCCGGACGGGCGGTTCTCGTCGAGGCGCGAGATGTCCCACTGCTCGCCCGACCCGGCGACCGGCGAGTCGATCAGCAGCAGCTCCTCGCCGAACGCGCCGGTGCGCACGTCGGTCGCCGGTCCGAGTGCGGTGGCCCTGACCAGCTGGAACGGCAGACCGGCCAGCTCGTCGAACGCTTCCTTCGGGTAGTCGCCGTGCAGCTGCAACGCGCGCACGCCGGTCTTCAACGCCAGCTCGCCGGCTTCGGCGGCCGAGATGCCCCGCACGACGGCGACGGTCAGCACGTGGTCCGGCACGGCCGCGACGAGCGTACGGGCGAGGTCGGCGTCGATCTGGCGAGGGCTGGCGGTGAGCACGAACCCCACGGCATCGGCCCCGGTCTCGACCGCGACGGCGACATCGGACTCGGTGCGCAGACCACACAGCTTCACGAACACGCGTCCGATCCTATGCCCGCACCGGAACGATCTTCCGCTCGCGCACGTCGAACCCCGATACCGAGGGAGGGATCGCTGTTGTCCGACGAGGAACCGGTCGCCGGCTGGGAACTGAGCCGCGACGGCCGCCACGAGCACTACCGCAAGCGGCTGGCCAACGGCGTCACCGTGCACGCGCGGTGGGACGGAGCGGCGGGCTCGGTCGAGGCGCGGGTGGAGCCCACCGGCATCGGGCGCACGCTCACCAGCAGCCGCACGGAGTTCCGCGACAAGGAGGCGTTCTTCACCGCCGCCCGGCTCGTCGTCGACATGGCCGCGAACCTGCCGTCGTTCCACATGGGCGCCGAGACCCACGCCGAGCACGCGTTGGGCGGCGAGGTGGCCGGGAACGTCGACGCCATGCCGGGATCAGGCGGGGTGCCGGAGGCGGAGCTGACGTTCACGCTCACCGACGGACGCTCGGTCACGCTGATCCTCACCGAGGAGCAGGCGGACGACCTCACGTCGAAGATCTACTCGCTCGGCAAGCACGTGTGGTCCGAGCAGCGGGAGCACGAGGAGCGGGTCCGCGAGGAAGTGCGGGAGATCGCCGAGTTGCGGGAGTCCGTCGAGGTGCCGGACGTGAGCCAGGTCGACGCCGGCCCGGACACCGGGCACGAGCTGATGACCGTGCTCGAACGGCGGTTCGGCGTGCCGCAGGACTTCCTGCTGGCGCACGTCGACTGGTCGGCGGTGGTCGTCGTCGGCGAGCCGGCCGTCAGCACGCTGCTCGACCGCGCCGACGAGCTGGCCGAGGCGATCGCTCCCCGCTGGTTCCCCGGCGCGGTGGAACGGCCCGGCGAGGTCTGGGTGGTGCTGCACCGGGCGTTCCCCGGCTGACACCCCCGCTCAGGGCTTGAACGGCAGCAGCTCCTCCTCGACCCCCGTCCGCACGACGACGCACGTCGACTCCGGCACCTCCTGCCACGCCCCGACCAGGTCGCCGAGCGGCTCGGACACGATCAGCCGCGAGTCGTCGGTCAGGTCGTGCAGCGCGGGGTTGTCCGGGTACTGGCGGCGCAGCGTCGTGACGTCGGTGCTGTGGAACAGCGTGCGCGACTTGCCGCGGCTCGAGTAGCGGAACGCCCAGGTCGTCGAGCCGTCGGTGACCGCGACGGTCATCTGCACGGGGTACTCGACGCCCGCGCGGCGGCCGACGTCCTCGACGAACCCGACCATGCGCGCGACGGCGGCCGGCGGGTCCTGCTCCAGGCCGAAGCTGACGGCCAGGTAGAACATGATCTCGGAGTCCGTCGAGCCCTCGACCAGCGGGAACAGCTCGGGGTCGATCGCCAGCATCAGCTCGCGCCGCACCAGGGGGAACCTGGCGATCAGCCCGTTGTGCATCCACAACCAGCTGCCGTGGCGGAACGGGTGGCAGTTCGACCGCTGCACCGCCCCGCCCGTCGACGCCCTGACGTGCGCGAACACCCGGTCGACGGTGATCTGCGCCGACAGCTCGCGCAGGTTGCGGTCGTTCCACGCCGGCTCGGTGCTCAGGAACAGGCCGGGCGTCGCGGCGTTGCCGTACCAGCCGATGCCGAACCCGTCCCCGTTCACCGCCGTCGCACCGAGGCGGGCGTGCTTGGACTGCATGACGAGCGAGTTCTCCGGTGCGTAGAGGAGCTCCTCCAGCAACACCGGCGAACCGGAATAAGCGAGCCACCGGCACATGACGACCTCCTCGAACCCGGCACCACCAGGGGAACACGTAGCAGATGGGAATCGCGAGGTTTGCGGCGACGCGCCCATCTCGGGCAGCATGGCCAGGGTGACGGTCCCTCCCGGCTTACGGCCCCCGCCCTATGAACGGCGCGGGAACTTCGAGACGATCGAGGTCCAGGCCCCGGCAGCACCGGCCCCGGCGTACCGGCCGCAGGTCGTTCCGGCCGCACCGGCCGAGCCCGCCGCCGTGCGGGAGGAGCGCTCGGACATCGCCGTCATCGGCCCGATCGCGGCGCTCGTGCTCGCCCTGACCATCTGCACGCTGATCCTCGACCACCCGGCCGCGCGCGCCGTCGCCGCGGGACTCGCCACGGTGGGGCTGATCGTCGCCGTGGTCGTGATGCTGATGGCGAAGAAGCCGAAGCCGGGACGCCACGTCGCCCGGCACTCCGTCGACCCCGAGGCCACGGACCGGATCCCGCCGGGCTGGAACGCGACCGACCGGCGCCGCTGACGGGCGCCGGTCCGGGCGTCACCGCAGGGTCGCGAGACCCGCCTTCGCGTACTTCTCGTCCAGGTCACCGCTGGGCGCCCCGCCCACCCCGATGCCCGCCACCGACGTGCCGTCGACCGCCACCGGCACCCCGCCGCCCAGGAACAGCGTGCCCGGGATGTCCCGCAGCGTCGCGCCCTGGCCCGTGACGCGGCCGGCCAGCTCCGAGGTCGGCGCGTTGAACGAGACGGCGGTGAAGGCCTTGCGCCGGGCCGACTCCTCCGTCTGCGGGCCTGCGCCGTCGCCCGCCAGCAGCACCACCAGGTCGCCGCTGCGGTCCACGACGGCCACCGTGACGCGCTGGTTCTCGTTCTCCGCCGCGTCGAGCGCGGTCTGGGCGGCCTTGAGGGCGGCGTCGATGGTCAGCACCTTCTCGGTGCGGGTGGGGGTGCGCTGGTCCGCCGCGGCGTAGCCACCGCCGATGCTGAGCACGACGAGGGTGGCGACTGCGATCTTCTTGAGGTCCATGGCCACAAGACTGCGCTGGTCAGAGACCTTTTCCATGGTGGTGACGGTTGAACCCGGGTTCAACCCATCGGTTGACCCGCGGGACCGGGGTGGTCGCCTACAGTCGCCGTCGTGTGGCTGCACCGGGCGATGCACGCGGGCTTCTACGTGCTGTTGACGGCGTCGGCGGCGCGGTACGTCGCGTACCACGGCGCCGATCTCGTCGTGCTCGGTCTCGCGCTCGCGCTGGGGCTCGGCTACCCCGCGAGCGTGCGGTGGACGCGGGCGTTGCCGGTCGTGCTGGCCGTGTGGCTGGTGCTGGTGTGGCTCGCGCCCAGCTTCGGGTGGTGCGCGATCCCGTTGTTCTTCCAGTGCCTGCGGCAGCTCCGGCCGCGGGTGGCCTTGCCGATCGCGGCGGTGCTCACGGCGGCCGTGGTGCTGGCGCAGATCCGGCTGGCCACGACGTTCGACTGGTCGCTGGTGCTCGGGCCGGTGGGGGTGGCGGTGCTGACGGCGGCGGTGTTCTTCGACCGGGCGCGGCTGCTGCACGAGGCCGGGGTGCTGGAGGAACGCCAACGGCTCGCGCGCGAGATCCACGACACCCTCGCCCAGGGGTTCTCCAGCATCAACCTGCTGCTGGAGCTGGGGGAGACCACGCGGGCCGCCGAGGTCGCGAAGGAGAACCTCGCGGAGGCGCGGCGGTTCGTCCGCGACCTGTCGCCGATCCGCGGCACGCTGGTCGACGCGCTGCACCGGTTGTGCCCGCACGTCGAGGTGGACGGCGAGCCGTACCCGTTGAGCGTGCAGACCGAGGTGGCGCTGCTGCGGGTCGCGCAGGGTGCCGTGGCGAACGCGTCCGAGCACGCCGCGGCCTCGCGGGTCGCGATCACGTTGTCGTACTTGGGAGACGCGGTGACACTCGACGTCGTGGACGACGGACTCGGCTTCGACCCGGCGGCCGTGCGGAGCGCGGACGGGCGCGGCTACGGGCTGGCGTCGATCCGCGGGCGCATCGCCGAGCTCGGCGGCACGGTGTCCGTGGAGAGCGCGCCGGGGGAGGGAACCGCCGTGGCCGTGACGGTGCCGACGCCGTGAGGGTGCTGGTGGTGGACGACCACCCGGTGGTCCGGTTCGGACTGGTGGGGTTGCTGTCGCGCGCCTTCGAGGTGGTGGAGGCGGCGACGGGTGAGGAGTCCGTGACGAAGGCGTCCACTGTGGACGTCGTGCTGATGGATCTCCAGCTGGGCAAGGGGATCGACGGCGTGGAGGCCACCCGCCGCATCCGGGCGCTCGCCGACCCGCCCCAGGTCGTGGTGCTGACGACGTACGACTCGGACGCCGACATCGTGCGCGCGGTCGAGGCGGGCGCGATCGGTTACCTGCTCAAGGACTGCGCGCCGGAGGAACTGGCGGACGCGGTGCGCACGGCCTCGACCGGCCAGACCGTGCTGTCGCCGGACATCGCCCAACGGCTGCTGCGCCAGGTCCGCGGCCCGGCGCCGAAGCTCAGCAAGCGCGAGGTGCAGATCCTCGAGCACCTCGCGCGCGGCCTGTCGAACCGCGAGATCGCCAAGGCGCTGTTCATCAGCGAGGCGACCGTGAAGACGCACCTGGTGCGGATCTTCGCGAAGCTCGGGGTGGAGACGCGCACGGCGGCCGTGACGACCGCCGTGGAACGCAAGCTCATCCGGCTTTAGTCGTCCAGGGACGGAGGGGTCGTGCGGGTCAGCCGGGCGTCAGGCTCACTGCCCGACATCGCGAGCATCCCGCGCAGCACCTGCAGCAGCTTCGCGACCCCGCTCGGCTTCTTGCTGTCGATCCCGCCGATCACCTGCTTGAGCACCGAGAGCTGGTCGAAGTAGATCCGCTCGGTGACGAGGTTCTCGTTCTCGTCGAAGATGAAGTACGCGTTCATCCGCGTGCGGTGCGTGCCACCGGTCGCCGGGATCTTGCCCAACGGGCCGAGGTGCGTGCCGATCAGCCAGAACTCCACGATCACGGCGTCCACGCTGTGCCGGAACGAGATCAGCTCGTGGTGCTGGTCGGGGAACGCCACCCGCGTGTCGGTGTAGTACTGCCGCACCGCCGCGTCGCCGTCGTGCACGACCATCTGCGCGATGACCTCGTAGTGCGGGTGCGGGAACGTCGACAGCGTGGCGTCCCAGTCGTGCGCCACCTCGTCGGCGAAGTGGTCGAGCACGAGCTTTTCCCGCGCCCGCAGGACTTCCTCGGACGGCAGGACGAAACGGGATGACATCGACACTCCTCAGTGGACGATCTGGCCGTGGGTGAACGTCGGCGTGGTGCCGGGGTTCGTCCACGCGCCGGTGAGCTCGCTGGACGGGAAGAACTGCAGGAACCGCGGGTCGGCCTGGCTGCGGTCGGCGAGCGTCTTCTCCAGCACGATCGAGTTGTACTGGTCCGCGGTGGTCTCGACGGTGTTCGCGTTGAGCACCACCTCCTGCTGCCACCGCCGCGACCAGGAGGCAAGACCGGGCAGCTTCGAGTGCTCCGGCGTCAGCGCCTCGGCGGCGATGACGTTCTCGCTGCTCACCCAGATGCCGGTGGAGGTGTTGACCACGAGGCTCTGGTTGCCGAACACGTGACCGGGCGTCTTGACCACGGCGACACCGGGACCGAGCACGACCGAGCCGTCGATCGGCAGGAACGCCTCCGCCGGCACGTCCGCGTAGGTCCCCGGCTGGTACCAGGGCTTCTGCAACGGGTGCAGCTCGGCCATCGCGGCCAGCTCGTCGCGTTGCACGATCACCTTGGCGCGCGGGAAGAACGGCTTCGTGGCCGACGTGCCGATCCACCGCCGCAGGTCCTGGGTGTGCAGGTGGTCGAACATCAGGTAGTCGACCTGGTCCGGGGTGATCCCGAGCTGTTCCAGGTGGCCGGGCACGGTGCCGTGGGTCTTGACCATGCGGCGCTCGACGACGTCGGGGGTGCGGCCGGAGAGGTCCTCGAAGTACGGCGTGTACCGGCCGTACTCGTGGTCGCTCGGCTCGAACAGCAGCACACGCTCGCGGTCGCCCTCGTGCCACCGGACCACCAGCATCCGGTTGGTGATCGACAGGAACGGCGCGATCGCCCGCGACGCCCTGAACAGCCCGAACCGGGTCGGGTAGGGCAGCGTCACCAGGTCACGCGTGACGATGCCGTCCGGTGTCCCGGTCGTGGCGAACTCCCGCCGGAACGCCTCACCGCGCTCGCGGGCCACCCGCAGCCGGGCACCCGGTCCGCCCTCGGCCGTGAAGATGCCGCCCAGCGTGTCGATCTCGGTCCCGATCGTCGGCAGGTCGGCCGCGTCGGTCGTTCCCCACGGGAACCGCATCATCATCCTCCAATATACCCACAGTGTGGGTTATTGAGGGCAAGATTAAACCCACACCGTGGGCATTCGCAAGGCACAATGGTGGGATGACCGAAGCTCGCCGCGGCCGCCCGCGCACCCCGCTGCTGTCCCGCGAGTCGATCGTCGCGGCGACGCTGCGGGTGATCGACGCCGAGGGCGTGGCCGGCGTGGGCATGCGTTCCGTCGCGCGGGACCTCGGCGTGGACGCGAAGAGCCTCTACAACCACGTCGACGGCAAGGACGGCCTGCTCGACGCCGTCACCGAGCAGCTGCTGGGCGGTCTGGTGCTGCCGGCTCCCACCGGCGATCCCCGTGCAGACCTCCGTGCGATCGCGGTGGCGTTCCGGGACCGCGCGCTGGCCCACCCCGCCGCCGCGCCGCTCGTGCTCACGCGTCAGCTGTCGTCGCTGGAGGGGCTGAAACCGGTGGACGCGGTGCTGGCGGTGCTGCTCCGGGCGGGGGCGGCGCCGGACCAGGCCGTTCGCCTGCTGCGGATGCTGATCGCGACGTTGATCGGCACGCTGCTGCGCGAGGTGTCGGCGGCTCCGGCGTTCGGTGGCGACGACGGGGCGCGGCGTGAGGTGCTGGCGGCGTCCGGGCTGCCCGCCGTGGTGGCGACGGCGGCCCACCTCGCCGAGTTCGACCGCGAGGCCGAGTTCGAGTCCACCGTGGACCTCGCGGTCACCGCCGTGCTGGACCGAATCGATCTTCGTTCTGCGCGTTAGGCCGAACGGCGGCAGACTTGCCGGGGTGAACTTTCGACGGTGGCCCGTGGTCGCGGCGGCGGGGTTCGTCTTCGCTGCGGCCGTGTACGTGCTCGCGGTGCTCACGAAAGCGGGCCAGACCATCGAGAACGCGGCGTTGCGCGGCGCCGACCAGGACAACGTGTCCGAGACGGACGCCGCCTGGACCGCGCTCGGCCAGATCACGGTCTACTCGCTCGCGGCCGCGGTCGTCGCCGTGGCGCTCGTCGGCGTGCTGAGGAAGCGCTGGGACCTCACGATCGCCGCGGTCGGCGTGATCGTCGCCGGCCAGCTCGTCGTGCAGGCGCTCAAGCGGTTCATCCTGCCGCGGCCCGCGCTCGTCGAGATCACCGGCGACTACGGCCACAACAGCCTCCCGAGTGGACACACGACGATCGCGATGACCGTGCTGTTCGCCGCGGTCATCGTGGTGCCGTGGAAGTGGCGCGGCGTGCTGCTGTTCTTCGTGCTGCCGTGGGCGACGGCGATCGGCCAGTACACGCTGACCGCGAAGTGGCACCGGCTCAGCGACACCCTCGCCGCCGACGGCATCGCGCTCGCGATCGCGGCGCTCGCTTCCTGGTGGCTGCAAAGGAGAGGATCACTGCGGCACTACGACGGACCGCGCCGGGTCGGCCGCGTGGTGCTGGTGGTGTTCTGGTCGCTCGCCGCGGCCGCGATCCTCGCGCTGGGGCTGGTGCTGTGGGTCTTCCCGTTGGCACAGGAGGGTCTGGACGCCGACGAGTGGGTGATCTACCTCGGTGCCGGCTCGTTCGCCTCGGCCGGGTCGTTGCTGGCCGCGCTGACCTTCCTCGCGTGCTGGCGCCGGGTGCACTGAGGCGTCTCGTTTCGGCAACCAGTTGATCTCCCGCGCGTCCTGGCATGTGGAGAGGTTTCACATGAAGGGGGCAGGACGTTGAGTTTCAACCGACGTGCGGTGCTGGCTCTGGGTGCCGGAGCGGCGCTCGCCGTGGCGGTGCCGTCCCAGGCTCAGGCCTCGCCGGTGACCGGCAGGCTGCGCGAGCTCGAACGGCAGCACAACGCGCGCCTCGGCGTGTTCGCGACCGACACCGGCACCGGCCGCACGGTGCTGCACCGGGCCGACGAGCTCTTCCCGATGTGCTCCACGTTCAAGACCATCGCCGCGGCCGCGATCCTGCGCCGCGACACCGACGGGTCGTTGCTGCGCAAGGTGATCACCTACACGCAGGCCGACGTCGACAAGTCGGGCCACGGCCCGGTCACCGGCAAGCCGGAGAACCTCGCGAACGGCATGACCGTCTCGGCGCTGTGCGAGGCGACCATCACCTACAGCGACAACTGCGCCGCGAACCTGCTGCTGCGCGAACTGGGCGGCCCCACCGCGATCAGCCGCTTCAGCCGCTCCATCGGCGACCCGGTGACGCGCCTCGACCGCTGGGAGCCGGAGCTGAACTCGGCCGAGCCCGGCCGCACGACCGACACGACGTCGCCGCGCGCCATCGGCCAGAGCTACGCCCGCCTCACGCTGGGCCACGCGCTCAACCGCCCGGACGCCGAGCAGCTCACGAAGTGGCTGCTGGCCAACACGACCGGCGGCAAGCGGGTCCGCGCGGGCCTGCCGGCGGCGTGGGGATGGGGCGACAAGACCGGCACCGGTCAGTACGGCACGACCAACGACGTCGGCATCGCGTTCCCGCCGGACCGCGCGCCGATCGTGATCGCCGTGCTGTCGACGCGGGAGAGCGAGCCGACCGGTGCGGCCGACGAGCCGTTGCTCGCGCAGACCGCGGAGCTGGTGGCGGCGACGTTCAGCTGACCGGCACCCACAGCTCGATCACGGTGTGCCGCCGGTAGAACTCGACCAGCGGCCGCGAGGAGTCCCAGGGCGCCGAGGCCTTCAGCTCCTCCATCGCGGGGCCGATCCGCCCGTACAACGCGGGCGGGTCGCCCTCCAGCACCGTGCGCCGGTACCACCCGCCGGGTAGCACCCCGACGGTGAGCGAGAACGAGTCGCCGGGCTTGCGGGGCGTGCACACGGTGTAGGTGCCCGCCGTCTCGTCGACGCGCGCGAACATCTTGCGCCCCTGGAGACCCACGAGGTTCTCGAACCAGTCCCACGCCTCGCGCATCGCGTCGAGCTCGTCGGCGACGGTGTGCTCCAGCACCTCGACGTCGTCGCGGTTGATCAGCTCCGTCATCCGAAACCCCCTCTTCGCACCCTATCCGCGAGCCGCCCGCACCCGCTAGCGTTTGACGTGAATCTCGTTCACGTTCCCAGAGGCGGCGGCGATGCGGCGAGCGGTTCTCCTGACGGTCCTGTTCCTGTTCTCCCTGGTGGTCACCCCGGCGAGAGCGGACTTCGACGGCACCGAGCTGAGGGTGTCCGGAGGGGTGTTCCGCGACGAGCACGGCCGCGAGGTGGTGCTGCGCGGCTTCAACGTCTCCGGCACGGCCAAACTGGCGGAGAACCGCGGCCTGCCGTTCGCGACCGTCGCCGACGCGCGCAGGTCGGCGCAGGCGATGAAGCAGCTCACCGGTGCGAACGCCGTGCGGTTCCTGCTGACGTGGGCGTGGATAGAACCGCAGCGGGGCCAGATCGACCACGGCTACCTCGACGGCGTCACCGCGCAGCTGCGCGCGTTCACGGACGTGGGAATCCGCGTCTACCTCGACTTCCACCAGGACCTCTATTCACGCCACCTGTTCAACAAGGACAGCTGGTACACCGGTGACGGCGCGCCCGCGTGGGCCGCGAGCGGATATCCCAAGGAGTCGTGCGGGATCTGCGTGCACTGGGGACAGAACATGAAGAACAACAACGCCGTCACCGCCGCCACCTACGACTTCTGGCACGACCGGAACGGGGTGCGGGAGTCGTTCGTCAACGCGGCCGGCGAGGCGTTGAAGCACGTGCGGGAAGCGCTGCCTGCCAACGAGTTCAAGCTCGTGGTCGGCGTCGACCCGCTCAACGAGCCCTACGCGGGCAAGTACGACAGCGGCCAGACGTCGCAGCAGTGGGAACGCGATCTGCTGATGCCGTTCTACCAGCGGTTCCGGGCGGAGATGGACGAGGCGGGCTGGGCAGCGAAGCCCGCGTTCGTAGAACCTTTGGTGTTCTGGAACCAAAACGTCGACTTCTTCGCCGAACCCGGCGGCCTCGCGCTGGTGCCGTCGCTCGGGGAGCGGTTCGTGTTCAACGCGCACTTCTACGACGGCAAGGCGCAGTCCGGGATCCTGATGCCGGGCAAGGCGGCGGACGGCCAGTACACGCAGGCGTTCGGCACGATCCGCCAGCGCGCCGCGGCACTCGGCACCACCGCGATCGTGTCGGAGTTCGGGCACCCGGTCTCCGGCTTCACCTCCGACAAGACGCCGTCCGTGCTCAAGGCGATCTACCAGGGCCTCGACTCGGCCGCGCCGGGTGCGCGCTGGTGGTCCGCGCCGCGCGGCACGGTGGTCTCCGGCAGCCAGTGGCACTGGGACATCAACTACGGCCGTCACCACGAGCTGATGAACGACAACCCGGACAAGGTCAAGACCGACGGCGACGCCATGAACGACGAGCACTTCTCGGCCGTGAAGCTCGACGCGTCCGGCGCCCCGGTGCTCACCGTCGACCGCGCGCTGGTCGACCGGGTCTACCCGCAGGCCGTCGCGGGCACCACGCTCGCATTCACCTACGAGGACCGCGCCTACCAGACCTGGCAGCAGATCCCGCTGCCGAACGTCCGCGCGCTCGTCGGGTCGGCGCCGTTCGCCGTGCTCGTGTGGGACTCGAACGGCGGCGACGCGCCGACCGAGCTGCACCTGCCGGAGCCGTTGCGGTCGCCGCTGGTGGTCAGCTCGGTGCCGTCGTCGGTCGTGGGCTCCACGCTATTGCTCCACGGTGGCTCCGGACGGCAGTTCGCGCTGGTCACGGCCCCGTCGAACGGCAACGTCGCGGCAGCGGAGGCCGAGATTCGCCAGTGGTACGTAAGCTGGTGAAGTGCGAACAAGGCCCACCCTGACCTGGTCGAACCCAGGCCCGTCGCTGCCGCGCACCTCCACCCTGGCCGACGTCGTGCCGATCGTCACCGAGGGCGGGGTGCTGGTGCTCAGCGGCGCCGGCCTCTCCACGGAGTCCGGCATCCCCGACTACCGCGGTGAGGGCGGGTCGCTGCGCAAGCACACGCCCATGACCTACGACGAGTTCACCACCAGCGAGGCCGGCCGCCGGCGTTACTGGGCGCGCAGCCACGTCGGCTGGCGCACCATCGCCCGTGCGCACCCCAACGCGGGTCACCACGCCGTCGCCAGGCTGTCGCCGAAGCTCTCCGGCGTCATCACGCAGAACGTCGACGGCCTGCACCAGGCCGCGGGCTCGGCGGACGTCGTCGAGCTGCACGGCGGCCTCGACCGCGTGATCTGCCTGTCGTGCAGGCTGTTGTCGCCGCGCATCGAGCTGGACCACCGGCTGCGCGAGGCAAACCCGGACTTCGCCGCCACCACCGACGAGATCAACCCCGACGGCGACGTGTTCCTGCCGGAGGAGCAGGTGCGCGGCTTCACCCTCGTCCCGTGCGTGGAGTGCGGTGGCGTGCTGAAGCCGGACGTTGTGTTCTTCGGCGAGAACGTGCCACGGCCGCGCGTCGAGCAGTGCTACTCGCTCGTCGACAACGCACGCTCGTTGCTGGTCCTCGGCTCGTCGCTGACCGTCATGTCCGGGCTGAGGTTCGTGCGCCGGGCGGCCGAGGCCGGGCTGCCGGTCGTGATCATCAACCGCGGCGAGACGCGGGGCGACCCGTGCGCGTCGCTGCGGGTCGACCTGCCGCTCGGGAAGTCGCTGACGGAGCTGGCTGACCTAGTTCTGTGACCGGAACTGGTCCAGCACGCGCCGTTCCCGCTTCGTCGGACGCCCGGCGCCGCGGTCCCGCCGCGCGATCGGGATGTCCGGCGGGGGCGGGGGAGTGCGGTCGATGAAGCACGTGGCCGCGTCCGCCGCGCCGACCCGCTTCTGGATCACCCGCACGACCTCGACGATCTTCGTCTTGTCGCCGACGCGGGCGCGGACCTGGTCGCCGGGCACGACGGTGGTGGAGGGCTTCGCCGGCTTGTCGTTGATGCGCACGTGACCGCCGCGGCACGCCTGCGCCGCGTCCGGGCGGGTCTTCGTCAGCCGGACCGCCCACAGCCAGCGGTCGATGCGCGTGGACTCCACCCCGCCATCATGGCACTTTGGAGATCATGAAGCTCTTCGCGGTCGCCCTGACCCTCGCCGCGTCCCTCACCCCCGTCGGCCCGCTGGGCGAGCTCACCGGCCTCGCCGTCCAGCGCGTCCAGGTGGCCGACCTGGTGGCGGCGGCCAAGTTCGGGACGACCCAGCCCATCGACGACCCCGTCCGCGAGCAGCAGGTGCTCGACACCGTGCGCACCAAGGCCGTCGAGCTGGCCATCGACCCCGAGAACGCCGCGCGGTTCTTCCGCGCCCAGATCGAGGCGAACAAGCTCGTGCAGCGCGGCCTCTACGCGCGGTGGACCGAGCACCCCGAGGAAGTCCCCGCGCACAGGCCCGACCTCGCCACCGAGGTCCGTCCCGTTCTCGACCGCCTGACCACGGACATCCTGGCCGAGCTCAAGGACACCGCACAGCTGCGCCGCCCCACGGTGAGGTGCGAGATCCAGGCGACGGTCGCGGAACGGTCCGCGGTGGTGCTCAACCGCCTCGACCGCCTGCACGAGGACGCGTTGGCCGAGGCCATGCGCGGCGTCTGCGCTAGGTGACCGCGTGCGGTAGCGGGTGCGCGCCTTCCGGGCGCAGACCGTCGAACAGGATCGCGAGATAGCGCTCCCACAGGTCCGGCGGCGCGTCCGGGACGTGCTTCACCACGTCGTTGGGCACGCACATCAGCAGCATCACGTCGGTGCCGGTGATGTCGTGCCGCAGCGCGCCTTCTGCCCGTGCGCGGTCGACCAGCGCGGCGATGGCCCGCGCCATGTGCTCCTGCGCGTCGGCCACCTCCGGCCCCAGGTCGCCGGACAGGAACGACAGGTCGAGCTGCTGCCGTTGCCGTGCCGCGTACCGCAGGAACTCCAGCACCGCGGCGCCCGCGTCCGCCGCGCCGAGCAGGTCGCCGGCCAGCGCGGTCAGCCTGGTGACGCGGTCCAGCACGATGGCGGCGACCAGGTCGTCCTTGGTGGGGAAGTGGCGGAACACCGTGCCCTTCCCCAGCCCCGCCCTGCGCGCGATCGCGGAGATCGGCGCGTCCACGCCCTGCCGGGCGAACTCCTCGACCGCCGCGGCCAGCAGCAGCTCGCGGTTCCGGACGGCGTCGGCACGCAGTGACACCTCGTCACCCTAACAAGTTGACCGCGCGGTCCGTTTCGTGCAGGCTAAGGTGACCAGTCGGTCCGTTTAGTGGGGGAAACATGAAGGCAGTGGTCGCGACGAGCTACGGCCCGCCGGAGGACTACGAGGTGGCGGACGTGCCGGTGCCGCGTCCGGGGCCGGGACAGCTCCAGGTCAGGATCGCCGCCGCGTCGATCAACCCGGCCGACGTCGTGCTGCCGGGCGGGGCTTATCGGGACAGCGTGGCGCTGGAGTTCCCGCACGTGCCCGGCAACGACTTCGCGGGCACGGTCACGGAGGTCGGCGCCGGTGTGACGGCGTTCGCGGTGGGGGACGAGATCTTCGGCCAGGCCGTGCCGCGCGCGCTGCGGGCGATGGCAGGGGCGACCAGGCCGTCGCTGAGCACCGGATCGCTGGCCGAGTACGCGGTGTTCGAGGCGGACACGCCGTTGCTGACGCACCGTCCGCCCGGTCTGAGCGCGACGGACGCCGCCGCACTGGCCACGACCGGTCTGACGGCACGGGCGCTGCTCGTGACGGCGCGACCGAAAGCGGGGGAGACGGCGCTGGTGGTGGGGGCGACGGGTGGCGTCGGAACGGCGCTCGTCCCGTTGCTCGCGGCCGCCGGCATGCACGTCGTCGCGACGGCCACCGCCGCGGACGAGGCGCTGCTGCGCGATCTCGGTGCGGCGGAGACCGTGGGATATGCGGACGTCCATCCGGAGGGTGTCGACCTGGCGTTCAACCTCGTGCTGCCGGGGGACCGGCTCGCGGGGATCGCCGGAGCTGTCCGTCCGGGCGGCAGGCTGCTCACGATCACCTTCCCGCCGCCCGAGCGGGTTCGCGACGACATCGGGCTGGAGTTCGTGCTGGACCTCGACGGCGCGCTCGGCGGCATGCGCGAGGTGGCCGAGCTGGCGGCCGGTGGTGCGCTGCCCGCGACGATCAGCCGCCGCTACACCCTCGACGAGGGGCCGCGGGCGTGCACCGACTTCCTGCGGGAGCACACCACCGGCAAGCTCGTCGTCACGGTGTGATCGTGTCCATTGTGGACTTGAGGCCGAGCATCCTGGCGAGGCCGGAGATCTCGAGGACCTTCGTCACCTGGGGCGACGCGGCGGACAGGCGCAGGCCGCCGGCCGCGGCGGAGGCACGGGCGTGGCCGCGCACGAGAGCGCTCACGCCGCTGGAGTCGCAGAAGGTCACCGCTGTCAGGTCGAGCACCACGTAGCGGTGGCCGTTGTCGAGGAGGCGGTCGAGACGGGCGAGCAGTCTTTCCGATCCGGAGCCGGCCAGTTCACCTGAGACGGTGACCAGGGTGGAGGCAGGTGACGACCGGGTCACCGTGACTTCGAGCATCTCGTAGCGGTACCCGCTCGGCGAACGCGTGAAACCATCCGATCGCCGTCGCCCGTCAGGGATCTTCCGGGGGTGTCGCGTGAATTCGAGATCTGATTCGATGAGATCGTCTCGTTCCGCGTTCTCAGGAATATTTCCCTGGTTCCGGTATCCGCCGGGTGACGATGTTTTGGTCCTCGGCAAAAGCTTCGACGGTATTTTCGTCCGTCCGGAGACTGGCGGTGGGGCAGGTGCTTGTTGGGGAGAACAGCCACCTGGAACACCGTGAAAAAACAGGGGGAATGAATGAAGAGGCACGTGCGCGACAGTTTCTTCGTCGTGGGCGAGGGAGTCCTGGAGTTCGACGGCGGGGGAGAGGCCGTCACGCGTCCGCCCTCCACCGCGGAGGAGCTGCGCAGGTTCCGGTTCTCGCGGCTGGGGCCGAAGGGGCCGAGGACGGACGAGGAGACGCGCGTGGCCCTCGCCACCGCGATCACCGCGAACGTCGCCCAGCCCGACGCCCCTGGCGTCCCGGCGGGGTTCACTTACCTCGGCCAGTTCGTCGACCACGACCTGACGATGGACCGCACCGACACGCAGCTCGGCCAGGACGTCAACCTCGACGAGCTGCTGCAGGGCAGGTCACCCGCGCTGGACCTGGACTCGGTCTACGGCCGCGGTCCGCGCGACAAGGACGACCAGGTCTTCTACGCCGAGGACGGCGTGAAGCTGAAGACGGGCACCACGACGCCCGTGCCGTTCCCGGACGAGGGCACCAACGTCCCGTTCGAGGGCTTCGACCTGCCGCGCCGCGGCGGGACGGCGGGCACGGCCGCGGACCGCAGGCTTCCGTTGATCCCCGACCACCGCAACGACGAGAACCTCGTGGTGGCGCAGACGCACCTCGCGTTCATCCGCTTCCACAACCGCGTGGTCGACGAGCTCGCGCTCACCGGTCTCACGGGGGAGCGGCTGTTCCGCGCCGCCAGGGAGCTCGTGGTGCGGCACTACCAGTGGATGCTGAGGACCGACTTCCTGCCGCGCGTGGTCGACCCGGCGGTCGTGGAGGACGTCTTCACCCACGGCCGCAGGTTCTTCGAGGTGCCGGGACGGCGGTACGGCCGGGACGACTCGCCGACCATGCCCATCGAGTTCTCGGTCGCCTCGTACCGGTTCGGGCACAGCCAGGTCCGCGGCGCCTACCAGTGGAACCGCGTGTTCAACTCGACCGGTCCCGGCGGCATCGCGTCGTTGTTCGCGCTGTTCACGTTCACCGGCGTGGCGGGCAACTTCGACCCGGGCTCGACGACGCCCGGCGACCTCGACGACGTCAACCGGGGCCCGCTGTTCACGTTGCCCAGCAACTGGATCGCGGACTTCCGCCGGCTCTACGACTTCACCGAGGCCGACCGCGAGGACCTGGTGGCACCGGCGGAGATCGGCGGCGGCAACGTCACCAAGCGGATCGACACGCTGCTGGTCGACCCGTTGACGCAGCTGCCGGCCGGCACGTTCGGCGGGCGCGGCACGACGTTCCGGGAGATCGAGCGCAACCTCGCGTTCCGCAACCTCACCAGGGCGTCGATGATGGAGCTCGCCACCGGCCAGCAGCTCGCGGAGCTGTTCCGCGCCGAACCGCTGACCGCCGAGCAGATCCTGACCGGCGACGGGGGCGCCGTCGTCGAGGGCCTGACCGAGGAGCAGCGGGCCCAGCTCGTGGCCGCGACGCCGCTGTGGTTCTACGTCCTGCGCGAGGCCGAGATCGGCGGCGGGCGCCTGGGCGCCGTCGGCGGCCGGCTCACCGCGGAGGTCTTCCACCGCGCGATGGAGGGCAGCCGGATCTCGATCGTGCGCTCGCCGTACTGGCGGCCGACGCTCGGACCGGACTCCAGCACGTTCCGCATGGTCGACCTGCTGCTGTTCGCGTTCGAGGGCAAGGCCGACCTGCTGAACCCGCTGGGCGACCCGCGGGCGTGATCGCCCTCGCTCGTCCTGTCTGACCGGGTGGTGGCTGTCAGACAGGAGAGGGAGATCCATGCCGAGTACAGAAACCACACGCCGCGAGAGCACGGGAGAGCGCATCGCCCGCGTCACGGGGGAGGCGGGAGTTCCGCTGCTGCGCATCGGGCTGGGGGTCGTGTACCTCTGGTTCGGCGTGCTGAAGCTGTTCCCCGGCGCGAGCCCCGCCGAGGACCTCGTGGAGCGCACGGTGTCCGCGCTGACGTTCGGACTCGTCCACGGGGACCTGGCGAGGCTCGGCGCCGCGGTCAGCGAGATCGGGATCGCGCTGGTGCTGCTGAGCTTCCGCGTGCCGAGGGCGTGCGCGGTCCTGCTGGCAGGGCACGTCGTGCTGGTGTCGACACCGCTGGTGTTGTTCCCCGGTGAGATGTGGTCAGCGCCGTTGCGGGCCTCGTTCGAGGCCCAGTACATCCTGAAGAACCTGGTGACCGTCGCCGCCGCGGTGGTCATCGCCTCATCGCACCGGGAGGTGCGGTGAACGGGAGCCGCCCGGTCGAGCAGACCGGGCGGCTCCCGCGCGTTGTACGGTGCCGGGACATGGGGGAGATGTTCGCGCCGTTGGCGCATCCGGCTTTCCGGCGCATGCTCGCGGCCCAGGTCACCACGGTCACCGGCAACGCGATGGCGCCGATCGCACTGGCGTTCGCCGTGCTCGACCTCACCTCGTCGGTGACGTCGCTGGGCGTCGTCGTCGCCGCGCGGTCGCTGACCAACGTGGTGTTCCTGCTCTGGGGCGGGGTGGTCGCGGACCGGGTGCCGCGCCAGTTCGTGCTGGTCGGGTCGTGTGCCGTGAGCGCGACCAGCCAGGCGCTGGTCGCGACGCTCGTGCTGACCGGGTCGGTGTCGGTGCCGTGGTTCGTGGTGTTGTCGGCGGTCAACGGGATGTCCAGCGCGTTCGCCCTGCCCGCGATCTCCGCGCTGGTGGCGCAGGCGGTGCCGGCCGACCTGCGGCTGCGGGCGAACGCGCTGCGGCGCCTGGGGGTGAACTCCGCGAACATCGGGGGAGCGTCGCTCGGCGGCCTGCTGGTCGCGTTCATCGGCCCCGGCTGGGGACTAGCCGTCGACGCGCTGTCGTTCGTGGTGGCAGGGGTGCTCTTCGCGTTCGTGCGCGTGCCGGCCACCCGTGCCGCCCACAAGCCGTCGCCGCTGTCCGAGCTGAAGGCAGGCTGGACGGAGTTCGTGGCACGGCAATGGGTCTGGGTCGTGGTGGTGGCCTTCACGTTCGTCAACGCCGCGCACGTGGGCGGGCTGCTGGTCCTCGGTCCCGTACTGGCCGACACGACGTTCGGCCGGGAGACGTGGGGTTTCGTGCTGGCCACGCAGACCGCCGGGATGGTCGCCGGCGCGTTCGTCGCGATGCGGGTGAAGGTGCGCCGCCTGCTGCTGCTCGGCGTGACGTGCGCGGGCGCTTTCGCGGGTCTGCCGCTGGCGATGGTCGTGCACCCGGAGCCCTGGTTGCTCATGGCCACGGCGTTCGTGTGCGGGCTGGGCCTGGAGCAGTTCGGCGTGGCCTGGGAGACGTCGCTGCAGCACCACGTCCCGGCGGACAAGCTCGCGCGGGTCTACTCCTACGACATGCTCGGGTCCTTCGCGGCCGTCCCGCTCGCGCAGCTGGCCGTCGGGCCGGTGTCGCACGCGGCCGGCGTCCAGGCGACCCTGCTCGGCTGCGCTGCCGTGCATCTGCTCGCCACCGCGGCGATGGTCGCGTCGCGCTCGGTGCGGTCGGTCGAGAACACGCCTCCGTCCCTTGTGGCGCGATGACTTTCGCGATCGTGGCAACCCGGGGCGCATCTCGTGCGTGATCACTTGATGTGGGGAAAAATCACTGTCCTGAATGGTCGAAGACGCTCACCGGGGGAAGTGCATGAGTTTCAAGCGGTTCACCGCGCTGTGCGCGGCGCTCTCGATCACGGGTGCCGCACCGGCCCCGTCGGCCAGCGCAGGAGAGGAGCACCACCACCCGCTGGCGGAGCGCCTGCGTGAGGCGATCGTCGCGCAGAACTTCAAGGACGTCATCGACCTGACGCCGCCGCAGAGCGGCACGGCGCGGGTGGCGGGGCAGCGGGAGAAGTACGACCCGAGCCCGGCCGACCTCGCGGCCAAGGCCAGGACGCTGTCGGTCCAGGCGGGGAAACCGTTGCACCAGACGCCGAACATGGACGCGGCGATCATCGAGCTCGACGGCGCCGGCCGACCGGCCGCGGTGGCGAACGTGCTGCTCAGCCCGCAGTACCCGAACGGCGTGGTCGTGCCGGTCCAGCGCGGGTCGCTGGCCACCGACCAGGTGCGCTACCGCTGGTGGGACGACGACGAGTGGGACGCGAACGGCGGCAAGGGCACGCGGGACGTGCTGGCGGGCAGGGAGAACGCGCCGATCGACTTCTCCTCGCCCTACCCGGCGTCGGTGTTCAAGCTGATGGTGGGCTTCGGCGTGCTGCGCCTCGCCGACCAGGGCAAGGTCGACCTCGACGCCGACTACGTCTACGACCCGAACCCCGTGCGCGAGGCGTGCGGCGGCAAGCAGACGAAGAAGGTCCGCCAGTTCTTCGACGAGATGATCACGAAGTCGCAGAACGAGTCCACCTGCGCGCTGATCAAGATGATCCACGACCTGAACTCGTGGGACGCCGTGAACGCGAGCTTCGTCGACCTCGGCATGCCCTCCCTGATGGTCACCGGGACCATCCCGGGCAACGGCGGCCGCTGGATCGGCTCGAACATGAGCGGCCTCGACACCGCGAAGCTCCTGCTGCTGGTCAACGGCGGTGCGGGTGTGCTGTGGACGACCGGCGCCGGCAAGCACGTCACTGGCGACGAGCTGTCGGCGTCGTCGCGGAAGTTCTACCAGGACACGCTGGCGGGCCAGGGCCACAACGAGATGCTGTCCACGCCGAACTGGTGCGGCCGCGACTACCCGGTGCAGGGCATCCCGCAGCGGGTCCCGGCGCGCTGGACCAAGGCGGACGGCACCGTGACGGTCGGTGACGCCGTCTACGACCGCGACGTGCGGCCGTGCAACGAGGCCGCCGAGGTGACCTTCGCGCACAAGACCGGCTGGGTCGACACCACGGGGTCCGACGCGGGCATCGTGAAGTCGTTCCGGGGCAGGGACGACCGCGAGTACGTCGTGGTCGTGTTCTGCAACCTCGGCACCGACTACGTCGACGCCGACCGCCCGGCCGACCCGCCCGGCGTGTTCCCGGTGCTGTACACGCAGAAGTACGCGAAGCTCGGCAAGGCGATCGACACCATCATGAAGACCCTGTAGTGCGGCGAGGCCGTGTCCCGGACGCACTTCCGGGACACGGCGCCGGTCAGACGGCCGCGGTGCCGATCAGGCCGTTGCGCGTCACCACGCCCGCGAGCTCGTCCTCCGGCAGCCCGTCCGTGCCCTCCGGCCGGCGCGGCAGCACCATGTACCGCGACTCGGCGTTCGCGTCCCACACCTCGATCCTGGTCTCCTCGGGCAGCACGAGCCCGAACTGCGCCAGCACCTCGCGCGGGTGGCTCACCACCCGCGAGCGGTAGGCCGGGCTCTTGTACCAGGTCGGGGACGGGCCGAGCAGCGAGAGCGGGTAGCAGCTGCACAGCGTGCAGACGACGACGTTGTGCACGTCCGCGGTGTTCTCGACGACGTGCAGCACCTGAGGTTGCAGCCCGCCGCCCATGGACAGGCCCAGCTCGGGCAGCGCGGCGTTCGCGTCCTGCAGCAGCCGGGCGCGGAAGCCGGGGTCGGTCCAGGCCCGTGCCACGACCCGGAACCCGTTGGCGGGCTTGGCGTTCGCGGTGAACGCCTCCAGCACCTGGTCCAGCTCCCGCGGGTCCAGCAGGCCCTTCTCCTCCAGCAGCGCCTCCAGCTCGCGGACCCTGGCGGCGATCGGGGAGTCGTCGTGGTCGTCACTCATCGCCGAGGTAGTCCTCCCAGAGGGACAGCGTCACGTTGTGGTCGCCGTGGCCGAACAGTTCGCGCGCGGAGAACCGCACGAGGTACACCTGTTGCCGTTGCTGGACTCCCTGCGCGCTCAGGTCCGCCAGCGGGTGGACGCCGTCGCTGCCGACTACCGTGCCGACCCGGCCGCGCGCGTAGTGCGGCAGCCTCGTGTGGTGGTCGGGGTCCACAGTGGACGTCCGCACGCGGTCGCCGGTCCGGAAGCGCTCAGACAACGCCCTTCTCCTTCAGGAGGGTCTCGATGGCGCGGAACCAGTTCTCGTAGTAGGACGACTCGTGCGACATCGTCCGTTCGACGGCGTCGCGGAACTCGTCGAGGTTGTAGACCTTCTGCCCGATCAGCGCGCGGTTCATCGCCATGACGTGCGCCTCCCAGTCGGCGTGGAACGGCGGCTCGTCGAGCTCCTCCAGCACGGGCCCGAAGCCGTCGAGCCCGCCGACGTCGTTGATCCTCGGCATCTCACCTCCTGCGCTCAGCCAGATTCTGCGCCGCCTTCCGCCAGTTCGGGAAGTGGAACTCGAACCCCGCCCGCTGGAGCCTGCCGGGGACGACCCGGCGGCTCTTGAGCAGCAGCTCGGTGTCGGTGCGCAGCGCGAACGCCCCGATCTCCGCCATCCACCCGGTCGCGGGCAGCCCGACCGGAACGCCCCACGCGCTGCGCAGCCCGCGCATGAGGTCCCGCTGCGGCAACGGGGTGGGCGACGCGAGGTTCACCGCGCCCTCGACCGGCGTCCTGATCAGGAACTCCACGGCCCGCACGAAGTCCTCGTCGTGGATCCACGAGACGTACTGCCGCCCGCCCGCGACCGGTCCGCCGAGCCCGAGCCGCGTCAGCCACGACAGGTAGTCGAAGACGCCGCCGCGGTCCGGGCTCATCACCATCGCCGCCCGCAGCGCGACCTTGCGGGTGTGCGGGGTGTCGGCCTCGTCGAGCTCGGCCTCCCAGCGCTTGGCGATCTCGACGCTGTACGCCCAGTAACCCGGTACGTCCTGCTCGCGGCCGCCGAGGACGCCGGTCTCCTCGTCGTTCGGCGCGTCGAACCGGTGCGCGTAGATGGTCGCCGTGCTCATCTGCAGCCACAGCGCCGGCGGGTCGTTCGCCTCAGCGATCGCCTGGCCGACCACGCGCGCCGAGTCGACCCGCGAGCGCATCATCTGTTGCAGGTTCTCGGCGGTGTAACGGCAGCTCACGCTGCGTCCGGCCAGGTTGATGACGACGTCGGCGCCGTCGATCTCCTTCGCCCACGGACCGAGCGTGGCGCCGTCCCAGTGCACGCCGCCGCTCCGGCCGATGACGACCACCTCGTGGCCGGACGCGGTCAACGCGCGACGCAGAACGGTGCCGACCTGGCCGGTGCCTCCCGGAATCACGATCTTCATCTCGCCCCCTCGCGGCCGAAGCTAGCCGTCGTTTCCTGAGAGTCGTTTCAGCGAGCCTGGTCAGCCGAGCGGGTGCCGCGCGACCAGCACCATCGCGTCGAGCAGCCGCCACCAGTCCTGCTCGCCCGCGTCCACCACCTGCCCGACGGCGGCCAGCGCGGTGACCACGGCCTCCGGCTCCGTGCCGAGCAGCGCCACGGCCTGCCGGAACCGGTCGGTGCGCCGCAGCTTCACCAGTGACGGCGGCAGCGCGGGAGGGGCCGGGTCCGGCTCGCCGAACGAGACGCGCAGGTCCGTGCCGAGCGCGGTGGCCAGGCGGGACAGGGCGCCGGTCGTGGGGTTGCCGCGGCCGTTCTCGAGGTTCGCGATGTACGGCACGGACAGGCCCGCGTCGGCGGCGACCGAGGCGACGGTGCGGCCGCTCGCCTGCCGGAGTGAGCGGAGGGTGGGTCCGAGGGTGTCCACGTTGCTATCTTGACAGAACACAACTTCGCTGTCTTTATCTTGTGGGTATGAGTGCCTGGGGGATTCGGGACTTCCGGTTGTTGTGGGGAGGGCGGGCGGTCAGCTCGCTCGGGTCGTGGTTGCTGGTGGTGGCGGTGCCGGCGCACGTCTACGCGCTGACCGGGTCGGTGTTCGCGACCGGGCTCGCGCTCGCGGCGGAGTACCTGCCGGCGGTGGTGCTCGGGCCGGTCGCCGGGGTGCTGGTCGACCGGTGGGACCGGCGGCGGGTGATGATCGCCGCGGACCTGGTGCGCGCCGCGGCGGTGGCGGTGATGCTGCTGGGGACGCCGGCCGCGATCTACGCGGCCGTGGTGGCGGAGAGCGTGGGAGCCGTGCTGTTCCGGCCGGCCGCGCAGGCCCACGTGCCGGCCGTGGTGGGCACGGGACCGGCGCTGGCGGGCGCCAACTCGTGGAACGCCGCGACCGACGGGGTGGTGGGGCTCGTCGGGCCGCCGCTCGGGGGAGTGCTGTTCGCGTGGGCCGGGTTCGAGGTGCTGGTGGCGCTCGACGTCGTCAGCTACCTGGTGTCGGCGGTGGCGATCTCGCTGACCCGCACGCGGTCCGCGGCGTCGGGCGAGCGATCGGGGTTCCTGGCCGGTGTGGAGGCGCTGCGGAAGCTGCCGTTGGCGCGGGTGCTGCTGCCGTTGGGCGCGGTGTTCCTCGCGGCGAACGCGGCGTTGACCGCGCTGCTCGTGCCGTTCGGGGTGCGTCACCTCGGCGGGAGCGCCCAGGTCGGGTTCGTGCTGTCGGCACTGGGGGTCGGGTTCCTCGGCGGGGCGGTTCTCGTGAGGTGGCTCGACGGGGTGCAGCCGCGGACGACGCTCGCGGTCGCGCAGCTCTGCACGGCGGCGGGGTTCGCCGGGCTGTTCAGCGCGCGGGAGTTGTGGGGCGCCATGGTCGCGGCGGTGGTGATCGGGGTGTTCGGCTCGGTCACCGTGGTGACGCCGAGGACCGCGGTGCAACGGCTGACGCCGAACCACCTGCTCGGCCGGATCAGCGCGCTCTTCCTCGTGGCCGAGGCGGTGGCGACGCTCGTCGGCGCGATCGCGGGACCGTGGCTCGCCGAGGCGGTGTCGCTGCACGTCGCGGCCATGGTGGCGGCCGGGACGACCGCCGTCGGCGCGGTGGTCGGCGCGGTGACCGTTCCGCGGGTTATGCTCGCCGCAAAACGCTCAAACGAACAGGCGGACACCCATGCGTGAGTCCAGCGAGGTGCGGCGGCAGCGGATCCTGGCCGTCGTCGCGTCGCAGGGCACGGTCAAGGTGAGCGATCTGGCCGGCGAGCTCGACGTCTCGATCGTCACGATCAGGCGCGACGTCGAGGAGCTCGCCCAGCTCGGCAGGCTGCGCCGCGGGCACGGGGTCGCGCGCTCGCTGACGCCGGTCGGGCAGCCGGTGGCGGAGCAGGCGCCGAACGGGGCCGTCGCGCTGGTCGTGCCGGAGCGGCACACGTACCTGTACGAGACGATGAACGGCGCCCGCACCGCGCTCGAGGAGGCGGGCATGCGGGTGGTGCTGCACATCGCGCCGCAGGTCGAGGGCGCCGAGCGGCCGATCGTCGAACGCGCGCTCAGCGAACCGGTCCAGGGCCTGCTCATCGCGCCGCGGTGGCGCACGCACGAGGAGGAGACCGCCGACGGGTGGCTGGCCGACACCGGTGTGCCGACCGTCGTGATGGAACGCCGGCCGGGCGGGCGGCTGCGGGCGATGAACTCGGTCTGCTCCGACCACTGGTACGGCATGCACCTCGCCGTGCAGCACCTGACGGACCTCGGCCACCGCCGGATCGTGCTGGCCGCGCGGGACGACAGCCCGACCGCCAGGGCGTTGCGCAAGGCGTTCACCGAGATCTCCGCCGATCTCGAGGACGCCATCACGGTCAGGAGCTCGCCCGACACGGGGCTCGTGAGCGTGCTGCGGGCCCATCGGGCGACGGCGACCATCCTGCACGGCGACGTGGACGCGTTGATGCTGGTCCAGCAGCTGACCGACGCCGGGATCGCGGTGCCGCGGCGATGTTCGGTCGTCGCCTACGACGACGTGGTCGCGGCGCTCGGCAGCATCCCGCTCACCGCCGTCGCGCCGCCGAAGACCGAGGTCGGCAAGATGGCCGCGGAACTGCTCCTGCGCCAGTTGCGCAGCGGCACCACCACGGCCGAGCGCATCGAGCTGCTGCCCGAGTTGAAGATCAGGTCATCGACTGAGCGTTTGACCGTTTCTTGACGACAAACCGATCAGGCGATCAGGATGCGAACCATGCGCCTGAGTCGTCGCACGCTCCTCGCGGCGGGCCTCACGGCACCACTGGCGGCCTGCTCCACTCCGCAACGCCGCGGTGCCGGAGGTCCGGTAGAGATCACGTTCTGGTCGGCCCTGCGCGGTAGCCAGCAGGTCGTCGACGCGTTCAACTCCTCGCAGAACCGCATCAGGGTGGTCTTCCAGCAGATCCCCTCCGGTGGGCAGGGCGGGTACGCCAAGCTCAGCAACGCGGCTCGCGCGGGCAACGCCCCCGACGTCGCCACCATCGAGTACCCGCAGGTCCCGGGGTACGCGATCGACGGTGTCGCCCGTGACATCACCGACCTCGTGACCGACCGGGTGAAGCAGAAGCTGCTGCCGCAGGCGCTGAAGCTCACGACCTTCGACAACCGGGTGTTCAGCGTCCCGCTCGACGTCGAGCCGATGGTCCTGCACTACCGCGCGGACCTGTTCGAGGCCAACGGGTTCCCGGTCCCGGCGACCTGGGACGAGTTCACCTCTCTCGCGCGCACCGTGAAGCAGAAGTTCCCCGAGAAGCGGCTTGCGCTGTTCCCCACGGACGGCGCCATGCAGTTCGCGTGCTTCGCCTGGCAGGCCGGTGCGCAGTGGTTCGACACCACAGGCGGCAAGTGGCGCGTCTCCATGACCGACGAGCCCACGCGCGAGGTCGCCGGCTACTGGCAGCGGCTGATCGACGAGGACCTGGTCTTCCGCAACGCCGCCGACAGCAAGCAGCACGACGCGCAACTCGGCCAGGACCGCATCCTCACCCGGCTGAGCGGCGCGTGGGACGCGGGCGCGCAGATGCGGGCCAGGCCCGCGCAGAAGGGCCGGTGGCGCATCGCCCCGATGCCGGTGTGGGACCGGCCGGTCGTCGGCACGCACGGCGGGTCGACGTTCGCCGTCACCAAGGACTCCCGCGAGCCCGAGGCGGCGATGGAGTTCATCGAGTGGCAGTGCACCCACCCGGACGCGCTCACCGCGCGCCTCAAGAGCGGCACCAGCAGCCAGTACCCGGCCGCACCCGGTCTGGTCGGGGCGGGCGCCAAGGCGTTCCCCGGCGAGTACTACGGCGGCCAGGACGTCTACCGGCTGTTCGAGCAGGAGGCCGACAAGATCCGCGACGGCTGGGTGTGGGGGCCGCGGATGTCCGCCACCCAGCGCGTGATGCAGGACGGGTTCGCCCGCGCGGGCGCCGGTCAGGGCACGCTGGTCGACGCCGTCCGGGAGGCGCAGAGCGGCACGATGCCCGACCTCAGGGCCCTCGGTCTGTCCACTGAGGAGGGTGAGCGATGAAGGGGAGGCTCGCCTGCGCCGTCCTGATGGCGCCGTTCTTCCTGTTGCTCGTCACGGTGTTCCTGGTGCCGACGGGCACCGCGGTCTGGCTCAGCTTCTTCGCCGCCGACCAGCCGGGGCTCGGGTTCGGCCAGGAGAGCACGGTGTTCGTCGGCCTGCGCAGCTACGCGGCCGTGCTGAGCGACCCGACGTTCCTGGGCGGCCTCGGCACCGTCGTGCTGTACTGCCTGCTCTACATCCCGCTGATGGTCGTCGGCGCGCTCACCCTCGCGCTGCTGCTGGACTCCGGCGTCGCGAAGCTGCGCGGCTGGGCGCAGATGGGGCTCTACCTGCCGCACGCCGTGCCGGGCATCATCGCCGCCCTGATCTGGCTCTACCTCTACACGCCCGGCCTGAGCCCGATCATCGACCTGTTCGCGAAGGCCGACCTCCAGATCAACTTCCTCGGCATCCACACCGTGCTGCCGTCGATCGTGAACATCGCCCTGTGGAGCAATCTCGGCTACAACATGGTGATCTTCTACGCGGCGCTGCAGGCCGTGCCGCGCGAGGTCCTGGAAGCGTCCGTTGTAGACGGTGCCGGTCCGGTCAAGCAGGCGTTGCGCATCAAGACGCCGCTGGTGCGCGGGGCGGTCGTCACGGTCGGCATCTTCACGCTCATCTGGGCGTTGCAGCTGTTCACCGAACCCGTGCTGCTCAGCCAGTCCACCCCGATGATCAGCGCGCGGTTCTCGCCGAGCATGTACATCTACGACGCCGCCTTCACCCGCAACAACTACGGCCTCGCCGCGGCCGCCTCGGTGATCCTGCTGGCGTTCACGGTCGCGCTGTCGTTCGCCGTCACCCGCTGGACGAACAGGAAGGCCGCCTGATGACCCTCCTCGGCCGGACCGCGGTCAACGTCGTCGTCGGCGTCTCGGTCCTCTACACCCTGCTCCCGGTGCTGTGGCTGCTGCTCGCCGCCACCAAGAACGTCGACGCGCTGTTCCAGAGCGACCTGCTGTCGTTGAACAACTTCTCGTTCGTCGAGAACGTCGAGGACCTCTTCGCGATGGACAAGGGCCTCTACGGCCGTTGGTACGTCAACAGCCTGCTGTACGCGGTGGTCGGCGCCGCGACGAGCGCGTTCATCTCGATCGCGGCGGGGTACGCGTTCGACAAGTACTCGTTCCGCCACAAGGAGAAGCTCTTCGGCCTCGTGCTCGCCGCCGTGATGGTGCCGCAGACCGTGCTCGCGCTGCCGCTGTACCTGATGGCGTCCGGGGCGGGGCTCGTCAACACGTTCTGGGCGGTGTTCATCCCGGCGCTGTTCAACCCGTTCGGCGTGTACCTCGGCCGGATCTTCTCCCAGGGCTACGTGCCGGACGAGGTGCTGGAGGCGGCGCGCATCGACGGCGCCGGCGACCTCGGCACGTACTTCAGGGTCGCCCTGCGCATGCTGGGACCCGGCGTGGTCACGCTCTTCCTGTTCCAGCTCACCACGATCTGGAACAACTTCTTCCTGCCGATGGTCATGCTGTCCGACCAGAAGCTGTACCCGGTGAGCCTCGGGCTCTACCAGTGGAACAGCTCGGCCACCGTCTCGCCGGAGTACTACCCGGTGGTGATCATGGGATCGTTGTTCGCCGTCCTGCCGCTCATCCTCGCCTTCATGCTGCTGCAACGCTTCTGGCGCGCGGGCATGACCGCGGGAGCCGTCAAGTGAGGGCGGCGGGCGTGATGTCGGCGGACGCCGCCGGCGCCGTCCTCACGCCCGTGCTCGCCGACCTGACGGCGCTCTGCGAGTTCGGCGGCGTCTTCCCGGACTTCGCCCGGCTGCCCGACGTCGACCTGCTCGTCACGGGCTGGGGCTGCCCGCCGATCACCGCGGAGGTGCTCGCCCGGCTGCCCCGGCTGCGGGCCATCGTGCACACCGCCGGCTCGGTGAGGGGCTTCGTCACGGACGCGTGCTGGGAGCGCGGCATCGCGGTGTCCTCGGCCGCGCAGGCCAACGCGCTGCCGGTAGCCGAGTACACCCTCGCGATGATCCTGCTCAGCGGCAAACGCGTCCTCGAACGCGCCCGCGAGTACCGCGCTTCGCGGCGGACCGCGGTGTACGACGTGCCCGCCTCCGTCGGCAACCACGGCGCCACGATCGGCATCCTGTCGGCGTCGCTGATCGGCCGCCGGGTGATCGAGCTGTTGCGGCCGCACGACTTCCACGTGCTGGTGCACGACCCGTTCGTGACCGAAGTGGACGGTGCCGAGTCCGTGGGCATCACCGAGCTGTTCCGGCGCAGCGACGTCGTCAGCGTGCACACGCCGTTGCTGCCGGAGACGCGCGGCCTGGTGAGCGGCGAGCTGCTCGCGTCGATGCGCGACGACGCCGTGCTGATCAACACCGCCCGCGGCGCCGTCGTGGACCAGGACGCGCTGGCCGCCGAGGTCGGGCGCATCCGGGCCGTGCTCGACGTGACCGACCCCGAGGTGCTGCCGGCGGACCACCCGTTGTGGCGCAGTGACGCCGTGCTGATCACGCCGCACCTGGCGGGGTCGCAGGGCAACGAGTGGGTCCGGCTCGGGCGGCACGCCGTGGAGGAGGTGGGGCGGTGGGTGGCGGGGGAGCCGTTCGCGACGCCGGTGCCGGCTGACCGGCGGGAGCGGATCGCGTGAGGTCGCCGGGGCGAGCGCTCGGCGTGCCGCGACACCCGTTGGCCCGCCACGGTCGCGGCTGCTCCGCCCTGTCGCCCAACGCCGCTGGCCCGCTACCGCCGCGGCTGCTCCGCCCTGTCGCCCAACGCCGCTGGCCCGCTACCGCCGCGGCTGCTCCGCCCTGTCGCCCAACGCCGCTGGCCCGCTACCGCCGCGT